>MAAI01000041.1 GCA_002163115.1 Methylophaga sp. 41_12_T18
GCGAGTTGGATTCATCCCAACATTACGTATCGTTAATTGACCTGACTTAGCAATAAGACCAGCAACCATAAAAAAAGTTGCAGAAGATATATCACCAGGTACTTGAATATCACAAGCGGTTAATGAATGTCCGCCTTCAATAGCGATTTTATTACCTTCAACAGTCACCGGATAACCAAATGCCGTAAGCATGCGTTCGGTATGATCACGTGTAATACCGGGCTCTGTTACTGTTGTTGTTCCTTTTGCGTACATTCCAGCAAGTAAAATGCATGATTTCACTTGAGCACTGGCCATAGGTAAATCATAATCAATTGCCGTTAAAAAGGTATCGGCACTGCGCCCCTGACAAACAACGGGTGGCGTACCATCATCACTTGCCTCTATATCAGCACCCATTAATTTTAATGGATCAATAACACGGCGCATAGGGCGTTTATTTAATGAACTATCACCAGCCATACTTGAGGCAAAAGTTTGTCCGGCTAAAATACCAGATAATAAACGAATTGAGGTACCAGAATTACCAATATCAAGCAATGCTTCTGGGGCGGATAAACCATGTAAGCCTTTACCGTGTACGGTAACATTTTGTTCCGCATCAGGGCCTTCAATTTCGATACCCATAGCCTTAAATGTGTTCATCGTTGCTAAACAATCTTGGCCAGGTAAAAAACCTGTAATATGTGTGGTCCCTTCAGCAAGTGAACCAAACATAATCGAGCGATGAGAAACCGACTTATCGCCTGGTACTATGATATCGCCAGCAACAACATCAGCTGGAGCAGTAATAAAACGTAAAGGATTGCTAACTTGTGACATATTTTTCCCAATTGATAACTAAAAACTAAAAAAGATAAAATTTATAAAAAATTTATATATATTAAGCATGTTGCTGCGCAAATTCATTCATAAAACGCACCAAAGCTTCTACACCTTCAAGCGGCATCGCATTATAAATACTTGCCCGCATACCACCAACAATTCGATGACCTTTCAATGCCATTAAACCTTGGTCTTGTGCAGCAGATAAAAATTCGCTATTCAATGCTTCATTGGTCAACCAAAATGGTACATTCATTGAACTACGGTTTTCTAGTGCAACGTTATTATAATAAAAAGGATTGTCATCAATCGCTTTATACAATAGTGCTGCTTTTGTTTTATTTATTTTTTCAATAGCATCAACACCGCCTAGTGCTTTCAACCATTGGAAAACCA
>MAAI01000044.1 GCA_002163115.1 Methylophaga sp. 41_12_T18
TACTTTTATCAGTTCGATATCTTCGGTGTCTTCCAGCTGCTGTTTGCCCTGGCTGAGGCCGGTTGCCAGAAAAATAAAGGCGATCTCATCGGTGACAGAGTTGGAGGTTCTTAACTCCATAAAGGGTTGCCAATGCGATGCTGTTAAGCCGGTTTCTTCCAATAGTTCCCGTTTGGCAGCTTCAAGTGGCGGTTCATCTAATGGGCCGCCTCCCTCTGGTATTTCTATAGTAGTTTCATTGTTGGGGTAACGGCTCTGTTGGACTAACCATGTATTATCATCATCGTCGATCGCAATTATGCCGATAGCGTGTGACTTAAAGTGAACCACGCCATAAATCCCTTCGGTGCCGTTGGGGCGGATTACCTCTTCATGTTGAACCTGTATCCAGGGGTTTTCGTAGACGATGTCCTGACTTTTTTGTTGCCATCCACCAATTTTAATTTTCGACATTATGGCTTCTGTTTCATCTAAGAGAAGGAATCGGGCCAATTGAAAGGCCCGTTCGGACGCTGGGCGCTAAGCTATACCGAGAAAGGGTACTGAATTGGGTCGTGGTATTGATAACCTTCTACTTCAAAGTCATCAGTGCTAACCCAGGTTTCCAGATCTTCCAGTGTCTTAATATCCGGATTGATCTTTAAGGTGGGTAGCCCTAACGGTTCACGTTTAAGCTGAACGTCACGCATCAACTCAACCTGATCCTCATAGATGTGTGCATTGACGATCTTATGGTATGCCTTGCCAGGCTTCTTGCCGGTGATCTGGGCGATGATCGCTAACAGGAAATAGACCTGAACCATATTAAAGGTGAGACCCAGTGGGACATCACAGCTGCGCTGCGTGCTATTCAGATAAAGGGTGTCACCGAGCAGAGAAAAGTGGTGGCTGTACATGCAGGGACGTAGGCAGCCCATATGAAATGCCCCCGGATGATAAAAAGTGTAGATCTCCCCACGATCATCGATGCCGTTACTCAGGTCGTCGACAATTTTGCGCAACAGATCGATGCTGCCACCATCCGGCTTGGGAAAGTTTCTGCCAACCTTGCCGTAGATAAAGCCACAATCGTCGTCGCCTTTGCGGTACGGATTGGCTAGCCAGGCTTCATTGTCATTGGCATTAGCATCCCAGGTGCGGGTACCAATTTTTCTGAAGTCTTCCGCGTTATTGTAGCCGCGGATATAGCCCA
>MAAI01000012.1:0-318 GCA_002163115.1 Methylophaga sp. 41_12_T18
ACACATTATTGCGTACTCCTTCAGTCGTATTCCTTTCAACCATAGGCACATGTTTATAGGCAGCAGCATGATAAATAGTATTGATAGCATATCGCGAGCATGCTGACTCAATTCGCTTTTGGTCTTGAACATTACCCAGTATCGCAAAAATGGGCACATCAATATCGAATGACTGTAATTCCCTCTCGATAGCATACAAACCGAACTCATTAAGATCATAAAGCACTAGGGTGGCAGGCTTTAGTTTCATAATTTGCCGGCATAACTCACTGCCTATCGATCCGCCAGCACCTGTTACCATCACTGCCTTATTAGTTA
>MAAI01000012.1:801-1179 GCA_002163115.1 Methylophaga sp. 41_12_T18
CACCTGCAAGCATCAACAATAGCAAAAATTGAATACCATAGACCGTTCGGGGAACGCCTTCGATATTGGATATCAATACTACAACAGCAAACAATATCGTATATAGCAAGGTAGCTTGAACAACCGTCCAAATTGCTCGCATACCCAGATAACGAATGATCGCTCGGTACAACCCAAATTTCATGAAGACTGGAATAGCTATCACTGGCCCGATTAAAAAGATCCACCATTGTGATTGGGGCGGAATATAAATCTCACTGAAACGTAGCGCAAACGCTAGCCACAATGCAAACACAACCGCTATAAAATCTACAGACGCTGTTATTATTCTTTTTATGCTCCTTGGACTTGCCAATACACTATCAATTACTTTCTTGA
>MAAI01000080.1 GCA_002163115.1 Methylophaga sp. 41_12_T18
TTAGATAACGATGAGTTAGGCGCAAATGGTGGAAGTGTTACTGCTTATACTGAACCATCAAATGGTACAGTCATTCTTAATGCTGATGGCAGTTTTAGTTATACCCCTGCGGCTAACTTTTCTGGCGAAGACTCCTTTACTTATACAGTGACAGATGGCGATGGCGACAGTGCCACCGCGACAGCCACTGTAAATGTGACGGCGGTAGCTGATGCACCGAACTTGATTATTAGTGTAGGTGAGGCAGTGGTTCATAGCGCGCCTCAAACTATTGATATTTCTAATGTATCAACGACCGATAATGGTTTTGAAGTCACTGCTTATGACATCTTTGGTAATGAGACAAGTGTTAGCACTACATCGGGTACGAATCACGATGGTTTTGGCGTGGATGGCTGGTCATCGGGCGCTAGTTCTGAGATAGGCTCTAACAATAACAGTTCAGAAAGACTGAAAGTAGAGTTTGATAATACAGTAAGTTCTGTGGGAGTTAATTTTGCTTGGTTAAGTAGCATTGAAACGGCTGCTTATACGTTTTATCTGGACGGCATTCAAGTAGGCTCTACTGACACCGTCAGCTATCAGTCTGATACGGTGGATGGCATCTTTGTATTAAGTCCTGGGGTCGAGTTTGACCGTATTGATTTCACTGCACCATTAAATTACACGGATGATTACCTTGTTAACCTAATCACCTTTGATAAAGTGACCTCATATTCATATGAACTTAATGTTGTAACTTCATTAACAGATGTTGATGGTAGTGAAACATCAAGCGACGTCACTATCTCTTCATTACCTAATGGTGTGAGCTTAACGGGTACGACATTAACATCAGATACACCGCTGACAGCTGAGCAGCTTAATCAAATCACAGGTTCAGTGACATCGACGGAAGCGAGTGTAGATGCAACTCCAAAAACAGCTACGACAGTGAGCACTACAAAGGTAGAGTTTGCCGGAAGCGACGCTTCAGCAGAAACTGCAGACTTACTTATCGAAGGTGATGCTTTAGCCAATAGTCTGCTTGGTGGTAGTGGTGATGACATTATCTTCGGTGGTGCGGGTAATGATGTACTTACTGGGGGTGCGGGTGAAGATGAGTTTGTGTGGAATAGCTCAGATGTAGGCACTG
>MAAI01000048.1 GCA_002163115.1 Methylophaga sp. 41_12_T18
GTAGAAAAACTTAAATCATCAATGGCCAGCATGTTATTGCCAAAGGCTCTCACGGTAATTGAGGTTATTAGCGCATCACCTTCATTTAATGTTTTCTCTATGTGCAGCCAGCTGCCATTAACGATGGCACTGGTAATGTCTTCTATGATGGCGCCGGTACTGTCCACTATTTGTACTTGGCCTGTGCTATTGGAGTTACTGGTGCGGATAAAAAAATCTAATGAAGTGGCCTCACTTGAAAAAGTAATGGTGCCCACGCCTGTGCTGGTGCCGCGGCTGGTGGTGCCAGCTGGGTCTAACATCCATGACTTGGTGCCAGAGTGATAAAGAGCGCCGTTGCCTATGGTGAACGAGGTGCCGCCACTGAAGGTAGCGGATAATCCATTGTTGGTAACGGTGAAATCTTGAACGCTATTGAAGTTGGTGCTCTCAAAGTTGGTGGTGAAGTCTGCTGCCTGAGTTATTGGTGGCAATAAAGGCAGAATGAAAAGCAGCCATAAACGTATATTAATTTTATTTTGGGTGAGCGCAGGTTTAATGCTCCGTAGAAAATGTGTCATGGTAATCACTCTTCCTTTTAACAATAGAATGAGGATTTAAAGAAAGCACAAAATGCTTTGGTTATTTTGTTTTAGATGGCAATGGCTAATTTAAGTTTAGTGGCTTGAGGGCGTTTGAAGGGGGTTTTGGTGCATCGCTTAGATGAATGCATAATAAGCTTTTAGCTGTTTCATCTAAGCTGGCTGCGTTGGATTAACCAACGGCTTTTAATACGACCCAAGGCACTATAAAAAACATGGCGTTCATGAGTTTGTAAAACCCCATTAACAAATAATGGCTCTTAATTATTTCGCTGCTGCTTAGATTAAAAAAACGTTGGTGCAAAGCAATCACGCCAGACTCTCGGTTCATGATCATTAAAAACCAAAAAATTAAGAAAAGGGTGTTTATGACGGCACACCAGCCCAGT
>MAAI01000039.1 GCA_002163115.1 Methylophaga sp. 41_12_T18
TGACTCAGGTTAGACCTTTTCTAGCCTGAGTCATTAGCATTCAATGTTAATTACCTATAGATATTTTCCCTGCAACGGGCCCAGTGTTTATAGGTAATCCTTTGAAGTACTGTAATCGTGCTCTGTATTTTAGGTTAAACCGGAGAGGTGTATGGAAGAGTTTATTGGTGAGGTTTGGCACAAATATATCTCTGCTAAAGTAGCCACTGGTTTTCCCGAGGCCGCGCTAGAGCTCACTCATTATCAATCTCAGTTATCAACTTATTTTCATTGCTTAGGGGGGGATCCAGGCAAGGTAGTGGAAGCGGCTGAAGCCAGGGTTTTACATAATCATCGTCCTTTATTACAGCGTATAGCTGGTAGTCACCGCCGCGCAACTCTTTGCTGGCAAGATCAGCGCAGTTTGCGTTTGCCGCCAGTGATAGATTACCTGCCTGAAAAAACATTAAACGAAACCTTGTATTTTTGGCTGGCGACACTGGCGGCTAAGTTACCAAAGTTGTCGCACTGGTTTCAAGATAATCAACTGGCCACCCTGGCCATTTTGAGAACTCATCCGGGTTTAAAATCGGGTTATGAAAAACTGGCCAAAGCCGTAGTGGCGCAACGTCCATTAATTGAGCACCTGCCGCAAAAATTACAAAGTCGCGAACTTGCTATTCAGCAGGCCATCTTAAATCCTGGCTCGGTTAAGAGTTTGCCCCTGGCCTCAGGCGAACCCTTATTTGTGCCTTTATGGTTGTATCCGGCTCCACTGTTTGATGTGACAAATAGTCAAGCCCAGGATGATGAGC
>MAAI01000040.1 GCA_002163115.1 Methylophaga sp. 41_12_T18
CCTGGGCTTGACTATTTGTCACATCAAACAGTGGAGCCGGATACAACCATAAAGGCACAAATAAGGGTTCGCCTGAGGCCAGGGGCAAACTCTTAACCGAGCCTGGATTTAATATGGCCTGCTGAATAGCAAGTTCGCGACTTTGTAATTTTTGCGGCAAGTGCTCAATTAATGGACGTTGCGCCACTACGGCTTTGGCCAGTTTTTCATAACCCGATTTTAAACCCGGATAATTTTTCAAAATAGCCAGGGTGGCCAGTTGATTATCTTGAAACCAGTGTGACATCTTTGGTAACTTAGCCGCCAGTGCCGCCAGCCAAAAATACAAGGTTTCGTTTAATGTTTTTTCAGGCAGGTAATCTATCACTGGCGGCAAACGCAAACTGCGCTGATCTTGCCAGCAAAGAGTGGCGCGACGGTGACTACCAGCTATACGCTGTAATAAAGGACGATGATTATGTAAAACCCTAGCTTCAGCCGCTTCCACTACCTTTCCAGGATCCCCCCCTAAGCAATGAAAATAAGTCGATAACTGAGATTGATAATGAGTGAGCTCTAGCGCGGCCTCAGGAAAACCAGTGGCTACTTTAGCAGAGATATATTTGTGCCAAACCTCACCAATAAACTCTTCCATTTACATCTCCGCTGTATTGCACCTAATGAACACGGCGCAGCAGTTTAAAATAATTACCTATAAACACTGGATCCGTTGCAGGAAAAATATCTATAGGTAATTAACATTGGATGCTAATGACTCAGGCTAGAAAATTCTAATCTGAGTCATTTAAAAAACTAGCTGGCTTTAGCGCTATCGCTGCCACAAGAGCCGCAACAAACTTCGGCTGCTACTTCGTCTTGCTCTAGTGCTGAGCCATTGTTTTGTGTCGCTATGGCTTCTTTTGATCCTACAAAGAAGCTGGCTAAATAGGCAATCAAACCCACACTAAACAACACACCAAAGGCCAAACGTCCCCAATAAAAAGGAATCAGTTTGTCTTGCGTCATCATGAAGCTCATAGCGTTAGCATCATCGGGTATGCGTTGCATTGCCA
>MAAI01000034.1:0-383 GCA_002163115.1 Methylophaga sp. 41_12_T18
TACATTCCCATCTAACTTACAAACCCATCTAGAGCCAAGCAAAGAAACTTTTATTAGTGTGGAATTATTTGATGTGCTAAGCCATAACAATGACAGCGTTAACTTTGAATTTCTAGAAGTTTTTAATCAAGAAAAAAACAGTACCGAACCAAACAATGTGGAGTCACTTGGACTTATATTAAAATCTTATCATGCCAGTGATTATGCGAGCCAAGAAACAATTGTATATAAACAAGAAGAGGATGCCATATATAAGGAAGATTTACAAATCAGCATTGAATTATAAATAAACTATTCAGAGAATGGAAGACTAATTTTAAAATTGGCTCCAAAGTATTTTTCACCTTCATATTCAAAATGAACATTACTTGTTCCTATGCTAC
>MAAI01000034.1:456-38199 GCA_002163115.1 Methylophaga sp. 41_12_T18
TGAAAAATAAGGCTCAAATATTTTTTGCGTAATTTCTTCTGATACCCCTCCTCCACTATCTGTTAAATTAATCTCAATAACATGGTGTTCATTTTGTTTTACATCAATCAAAATTATTTTTTCAATATCACTTTTTTTGCATACTGCTTCTTTTGCATTATTAATGGTATTTATCATTACTTGTATAAAATTTTCTTTGTTACCTTCAAATATTATGTTTTCATCACCAGTAATAATCAAATGAACAGATTGTTCTTTTAGTGCAGTTGTGATTAAATTTGAATATTCATTTAAAGTATCAAAATCGAGTGGGATATTGCCCATCGAAGCAGGCAAAATACCGCCTGAAGCACCGCCAGGGAAGTAACCATAAAAGGTATGGCCTTCCGTCATGCCGCCACAATATTCATCGATCAATTCTTGCATGGTGATCCCTGCAGGAGCTAAATGCACACCTGGCTTATTCACCCGGCCACTGACCGAAAATGAACGTAAACCAACACGACCATTTCGACCATGATCAGTTAAACATTGCGGTCCTTTTTCTAAAATATCGCGAACCCAATAAACTGATTCCATATTGTGCTCTAAAGTCGGACGACCAAACAAACCAACTTGAGCCACAAACGGTGGCCGCAATCGAGGCATGCCACGCTTACCTTCAATTGACTCAATCATGGCTGATTCTTCACCACAGATATAAGCACCTGCGCCACGACGTAAATGGATGGTCGGTAAATTTTCAACGGGAGAATTGGCTTTTAATTTTGCAATTTCAACGGTCAATGACTCTCGGATAGCTGCATATTCATCACGTAAGTAAATGTAGATTTCATTAATGCCAACAGCCCAAGCTGCAATCAAAGCACCTTCTAGGAAACAGTGTGGATCACGATCAAGGTAATATTTATCTTTAAAGGTTCCGGGTTCACCTTCATCAATATTAATGGCCATTAATTTAGGATCAGGTTGGTCTCGAACAATTCGCCATTTTCGACCGGCAGGGAAACCCGCGCCACCCAAACCACGCAAACCAGAATCATCCATCGAATCTAATACTTTATCGATGCTATAAGTACCATTCATACAAGCACGGTAAGTTTCGTAACCACCGTTCTCAACATAGGCGTCGAATTCAATTGGAGTAATTTGTTCAGGTTCGATTGCTTTGGCTGCTACTGCTTGTTCTACCTTAGCAACATCAGCATGTTCAATTGGATTCATACCAACCACAGCAACAGGCGCTTTGTCACAACGACCAATACAAGGCACACGTTGCACACGGACATCATCGCCCATACCGTCTTCTAATGAATCAATTAAACCTTGTGCGCCCATCATGTCACAGGTCAGAGATTCACAAACTCGCACCGTTAAAGCTGGGGGCGGCGTTTCATTTTCTTTAATAATATCAAAGTGATGGTAGAAAGTTGCTACTTCATATACTTCTGCTTTAGACAATTTCATCTCACGAGCTAATGCTACTAAGTGAGGTGCAGAAATATGTTGATATGCATCTTGAATCTTATGTAGATGCTCAATTAATAAATCTTTTTGACGAGATTCATCGCCCAACAGGGCTTGAACTTCAGCTAACGCTTTAGGATCAACTTGTCGACCTTTTCCAACAGCCCTAGGTAACTTTAATTTATTACCTTGTTTTCGAGCACTAATTTGCTGCTCACTCATGAAACTGCCTCTCTCAATATCAATGCCATTGTCAGCATTACACTTAGTTAAAATTTCATAAAAATTAACACGTGTTTAATAACTTGTGAAGTAAATAACGGCGTCCACTAAAAACATCGTTTATAGAACTTTTTTTGTTCAAATACCTGAGCTTATGCAAACGGAGTCAAAGCAAAACATCCGCACCAAATAAATGCGTAAATCATCACTCAAACACTAAATTAGTGCAGGATAAGCAAATATTATGGCATGTATCACTTAAAGTTATCCTTTTTGTGAAATAGCTATCACAGTACTTAATTTGCGAAATTCAGCTGGTTGCAAGTTTTTCTTTTCCGATCCATATCGAGTTAAAAGACTGGTTTGCGCAAATATTTTGCTCATTTCCATGTTTTTTACTGCATTAAATTTATGCTTATTAACTTAAATAGGCATAAATTTAATCACACAAAGCTTAACCTTGGTCTATATCCAATTGCACCAGCGGGGATAAAAAATAAGCCAAAAAGGAGTATAGTTAAGCTATACAACGCTAAGATACAATCTAAGCCGTTAATTTCTATCCAAAAAAAACCAATGTACCGCGAGGTAAATTGTATGGTGACGCCCAACTCGAAAGAACTAAAGTTACCGGAAAACTCTCTCCTCGTTTCCAAAACGAATACCAAAGGTGTCATCACCTACTGTAATGACACCTTTATGGAAGTCACTGGCTACTATGAAGAAGAGTTATTAGGCCAGTCTCACCACATCATTCGACACCCGGACATGCCACAAAGTTTTTACCTATTAATGCAACGCCGCTTAAAACAAGGCGATGAGTTTTTGGGGTTTATAAAACACTTAACAAAAAATGGTAACTATTTCTGGAGTTTTGCCACTATCACTCCCAGCTTCGATATTGACAGTCAGGTTATTGGCTATTTCTCAGCTTCGCGTTGTCCAGCTAGCTCTGGAGTAAGTTATTTCGAAGCGCTATATCAACGTATGGTCGATGAAGAAAGTAGCAATACAGATCAATTAGGTGTTGAAACTGCCCTGCAGATTTTGAACGATGATGTTCAAGATAAAGGAGGATACAATGAATTTATTTGTTCCTTTTACCGTTAGAAAAGCACTGTGGATAAATAGCTTATTATTACTCTCAGTATTAATAGTTAGTTATTTTTACCCATCACCAGTTTTAACATTAAGTTCAATAGCGATAACCACCGCAGTCCTCGTCGCGAGTCAAAATAAATCCGAACTAAACTCTGATCCTGTCATCAAAAAACTGCAGTTATTAGCACGTCAAATTAGTAAAGGTAATCTTGAAAATAGAATAACCACCGTTGCATGGGAGCATCCATTAAACCCATTAGTCCACCAACTCAATGCTGCAATTGATCAAGTAGAAACCTATATCAGAGAAGTTGATGCTGTTTTAGCTCTAGCGCGTAAAGGTAAATATTATCGTCGTACTTTTCCTGTAGGCCTTGGTGGCCGATTTATGTACGGTTTACAACGCATTGATAAATCATTAGCCGATATGGAACAAGCTTATAAACAAAGACAAGTCGACTCAATGTTTGCTGAGTTGGGTCAATTAAAAACAACTAACCTACTCAAAAACCTAATCGATAATCAACGTGATCTTGCCCATATCAGAAATGAAATGGACGATGTTCAAGAGTTATCTAAACAAGCTGTCGATAAGGCGATGAGTAACCAGCCATTAGTAGAAAGTGTTGCTAATAAGCTCACTTATGTCTCTGAACGCTCCACCATTTTAAGCCAAGATGCTGACGATCTTGCTACCAGTAGTAATGAAATATCTAATATGGTTCAAATCATTACTGGTGTTGCAGAACAAACTAATATGTTGGCTTTAAATGCAGCAATAGAAGCTGCTAGAGCAGGTGAGCATGGGCGAGGATTTGCGGTCGTAGCTGATGAAGTAAAAAGTCTTGCTGAAAGCACCAAAGAAGCAGCCAATAATATTGCCGAGATCATTAAACGTTTTTCATCTGCCAGTAGCAATATGTCAGCAAGCACAAAAACAATGACTAGCTCAGCAATGGAATCACAAGCCATTATTACTGATTTTGAGCAAAGTTTTGGTGAATTTGCACGCCTAGCTCAATCAACCAATGAACAAGTTGCTTCAGTCAAAGTGACCTGTGATGCAGCATTAATCAAGGTCGATCATGTTGTCTATATGCAGAACACGTATCATGCGGTCGAGGTCAACGATCTAAATAGTGAAGAAGGCCAAAATATAGCTCAGAACGATCAAGAGTGTCGGTTTGGCTTATGGTACTTTAGCGGTGAAGGTCGTGAATCGTATAGCCACCTACCCATCTATAACGCCATCGCCTTTCCTCACCAACAGCTACATGAAAATGTGCATATTTTAACGGACGAAATCAAAAACAAAGACTGGCTAACCTCAACTACCAGCCACAAAAAAATCATTGAGTACTTTAATAAGGCTGAAACAGCCAGTCTGGAGTTAGTTCAATTAGTCGATCAGATGGCACATGAAAAAGAGAAATTTGAAACAAGCTCGACAGAACAATCCGAAGTCGAATTATTTTAATCGAGCTTGGTTAAACATTATTTTTCAGGATCGTTCACTTCACCCTTTTTTTCTAGCTCTTTAAACCATAAGTCATGGTGTTGTTCTGCCCAGGCGGTATCAACTTGACCGGTAACCATACCTTCTAAAGCGCCTTCCGTTCCGGCTGTACCGATATAAATATGACCAAATGCAAAGCTTATCAAAACAATAGCCGTCAATAAATGAATTAAATGAGACAGCTGAATTAACTCACGCTCTTGATCAAAGTTAGGGAAATCTAACACTAGACCAGAGATACATAAAGCTACACCGGCAGTCGCTAAAGTCCAGAACCATAACTTCTCACCACCATTAAGCTTTTCTGCAGAAGGGTGATTATCGCCAATCATTCCGCCGTAAGCTTTAAACCATTCCCAATCAACTTTGTTTAAATAGTTATTACCAAACCATTTGATGATCATGCTGAACAAGCCGACCATAAATACCGGACCTAAAATGTTATGAGTCCATTTGGATAACGCAGCATAAGTAGAAAATCCTTCATGACCAAACACCGGAATTAACACTGCGCGACCATATAATAAGCTCAGGCCAGTAATAGCCAATATGACAAATAAACTAGCCGTGATCCAATGCATCCGACGCTCGTTTAAAGTCCAACGCTGCACTGTTTTACCAGTACGTTCATGCGTTAACTCAACACGGCCGCGCCACATATAAAACAGCGCTAATACCGCCAAGGTAAAACCGATGATTACACTGCCAAAAATAGCTAATGGTCCATTTCTGAGTTGACGCCAATTCTGACCCGAGCCTTGAATCAGTTCATTAGTCTCACGGCCTTTCACCGCTGAATAACCATTGGTATTGTCACGAACCATACGCCAATAATCTGCACGTGGATTGGTTTGTTGAACCTGTTGTTGCTGTTCTTCAGCCGTCGCAAAGCCAGTCGAAATATAACCGGTCATTGGCAGTAATACGATCGCCAACAACATGAACAATCCTGTCCACGCCATCATTTTTTTGCGTTTATTTAATGAATTGGCCATTTTATTCTATCGATCCGTTTGCACATGTAAGAAACGTTTTTTTAATATTTGTTCACGTTCTTCAGCTGCTAAAGCATGTTTATCGGTTTTACCTTTATAAACACCTGGCTCATGTAAGGTCACCTCAGCACTTTCATAACAAGCAGTCAGTGACAGTAACGTCACGAGAATAGTTAATAATTTCATCATTAATCTTTATAAGCTGTGTTCCAGCCCCAAACTTCTGGTCGACCTTCACGGCGTACAACACGGTTACGGAATAAATCAGCAACCACATCACCATCACCAGCAAGCAATGACTTGGTAGAACACATCTCAGCACATAAAGGTAATTTACCTTCGGCTAGACGGTTACGACCATATTTATCTAACTCTTCATGCGAATGATCTTCTTCTGGTCCACCAGCACAAAATGTACATTTATCCATTTTGCCACGTGCGCCAAAAGCACCATCTTGTGCATATTGCGGCGCACCAAATGGGCAGGCATAAAAGCAATAGCCACAGCCAATGCAGATATCTTTATCATGCAAAACCACACCATCATCGGTAGTGTAGAAGCAATCTACCGGACATACCGCCTGACATGGCGCATCACTACAATGCATACACGCAACGGAAATAGATTTCTCGCCTGGCAGGCCATCATCTAAAGTGACCACGCGGCGGCGATTGATACCCCAAGGTACCTCATGTTCATTTTTACACGCAGTAACACATGCATTACATTCAATGCAGCGCTCTGCATCACACAAAAATTTCATACGAGCCATTTAAAAAAACCCCTTATACGGCACGAACACGGCACAAGGACACTTTGGTCTCTTGCATCGCAGTCACAGAATCATAACCATAGGTAAAGACGGTATTACACGACTCCCCTCGAACGTAAGGTGCTGTACCTTCTGGATATTTATCCAGTAGATCTTTACCTTGATAATGGCCACCAAAATGGAATGGCATAAACACCACTCCACGTTCCACTCTAGGAGTGACAAAGGCCATTACTTTGATGGAACCACCTTCTGGGCCATCCACCCAAATTTGCTCACCATGTTTAACGCCAACATCATTTGCATCTGCCGGATTAATTTCAATAAACATATCTTGCTGCAATTCAGCCAACCATGGATTGGATCGGGTTTCTTCACCACCACCTTCATACTCCACCAAACGACCACTGGTCATAATCAATGGAAATTCTTGGCTAAAGTCTTGTTTTTGAATCGAACCATAACGAGTAGGTAGACGATAAAAACTCTTCCGATCTTCATAGGTTGGATATTTTTCAACCAAGTCACGACGGTTGGTATATAAAGCTTCACGATGAATAGGCACCGGGTCAGGAAACTGCCAAACTATCGCACGCGCTTTAGCATTACCAAACGGTGCACAACCATGCTTAATAGCTACACGTTGGATGCCGCCGGATAAGTCTGTTTTCCAGTTTTTACCTTCAGCCGCCTGTTTTTCTGCAGCAGTAAGATCATTCCACCAGCCTAATTGCTTAAGCATTTCACCGGTAAATTCAGGGTAACCATCTTCAATCTCTGATCCCTCAGTGAATGATCCTTCAGCCAATAAGTTTTCACCTTCATGTTCCACACCAAAACGAGCACGGAATGGTAAACCACCTTCAGCGACTGATTTGCTGGTGTCATACAATAATGGTGTGCCAGGATGCTTCATTTCTGGCGTGCCCCAACATGGCCAAGGCAGACCATAATATTCACCATCACAGGGGCCACCTTCAGCTTTCAAGGTAGTTTTATTAAAGGTGTGTAAATTCTCAGACTGTAACTTCATCCGTTCCGGCGTTTGGCCGGTATAACCGATAGTCCACATGCCTCGATTAAACTCACGAGTAATATCTTCAATTAACGGCTCTTCACCATTGACCTGAATGTGTTTGCACAGTTTATCTTCGTAACTAAATTTCTTGGCAAATTTATACATGATCACATGATCAGGTAAAGATTCGAACAATGGCTCAATGACCTTATGACGCCATTGCATAGAACGATTTGAAGAACTTAAAGAACCATAAGTCTCAAACTGGGTACATGCTGGTAATAGATAAATACCATCTTGACGATCATTCATAACAGCAGAAGCTGATGGATAAGGATCAACGACAACCAGTAGATCTAACTTTTCCATCGCCGTTTTCATTTCAGGGCCACGCGTTTGACTATTAGGTGCATGTCCCCACAACACCATCGCCTTGATATTGTCATTTTGATCAATATCGTCTTTATTTTCTAAAACGCCATCAATCCAACGCGATACAGGAATACCTTTGGTATACATTGGGCTTACAGGTTTACCACCCGCTTCTTCATAGGCAGTTTGATCAAAGCGATTTTTAATCCACTCTAGATCCAAGTCCCATACTTTAGCCCAGTGTTTCCAAGCACCTTCTGATAGGCCGTAATATCCAGGTAAAGTATGTGATAACACACCTAAATCAGTCGCACCTTGTACATTGTCATGGCCACGGAATATATTTGTTCCGCCACCGGAAACACCCATATTTCCTAGCGCTAGCTGGAAAATACAGTAAGCACGAGTATTGTTATTACCAATCGTATGTTGAGTACCACCCATGCACCAGATAAAAGTACCCGGACGGTGATCAGCCATTGTTTTTGCCGCTTTTAATACATCAGCTTCTTTGGCACCTGAGACACGTTCAACTTCTTCTGGTGTCCATTTAGCCACTTCTTCACGAATCTCATCCATGCCATAAACGCGTTGATGGATGAACTCTTTATCTTCCCAGCCATTTTTGAATATATGCCACAACATGCCCCAAACAAACGGCACGTCAGTACCCGGTCGGATACTAATATGCTGATCGGCATGAGCTGCGGTACGGGTAAAACGTGGATCAACAACAATAATCGGTGCGCCTTTTTCTTTAGCACGGAAAATATGTTGTAAAGAAACCGGATGCGCTTCAGCAGGGTTAGCACCAATAATGAAAACGGCTTTTGAGTTATGAATATCGTTATACGAATTAGTCATCGCACCATAACCCCAGGTATTAGCAACCCCGGCTACCGTCGTTGAATGACAAATACGTGCTTGGTGATCAACATTATTTGATCCCCACAACGCTGCAAATTTACGGAATAAATATGCTTGTTCGTTACTGTGCTTAGCAGAGCCTAACCAATAAACCGAATCTGGGCCTGATTGTTCACGAATTGACAGCATTTGGTCGCCAATTTCGTCAATTGCTTGTTCCCATGAAACACGTTGCCATTTACCGGCTACTTTTTTCATTGGGTATTTTAAGCGTTTCTCACCATGGCCATGCTCACGTAATGATGCACCTTTAGCACAATGAGAACCCAAGTTAAATGGATGTTCAAAGCTAGGCTCTTGGCCTGTCCACACTCCATTTTGTACTTCGGCAACAACGCCACAACCGACACTACAATGGCTACATACACTGCGAACTTGCTTAATTTCGCCATCATCATAGGTCTGACGTGGTGCCGACTCAGAGGCATTAGCTTTTTGAATCATTGCTGACGGCAATAAGCTCATAAACGCAGCACCACTGACAGCGATACCGGAACCTCTTAAAAAGCTACGGCGGTTAATACCTAGTTGCTGATTGCCTTGTGACGAAGACTCTCGTTTTGTTAATTTCATAAATCGTAATTCTTATGTTTAAAAGTCAGCAAGTTGATAGTAAGTATCAACATGTTGGGTGCGTTGATAACCTTTCTTTTCTTTCAGTTCCACAGTCTGTTGCTTTTCAGGCACGACAATAGGTGCAGCCTGAACAAAAGGTGCGACAGCAATTACAGCACTGCCACCGACTACAGAGGTGAATTTATTAAGAAAATTGCGACGATTAATTAATTGTGATTTGGCTGTCATAATAATGAGGCTCTTTATTGTCAGCGAGGTGGTAAAAATTTAGGCGAATTTTATCATATATAGATCAGTATAAAGACTTTATATCACGCTATTCTAGCTAGGGCGGTTAATGAGAATCATTCACATATAAAGCAGCTTGAATTATTAGATAATTTTGCTCATTTCGTTGGTCTATTTGCCCCTCAAACTATTCAGCTTAATAACTTAGTCTCCAGTGAAATAAAACTCTGCGCAAAAGAGCCAATCACCCGATAAAACTCTGCCTGCTTTGCTTTGGCTAGATCAGCAAAAAACTGTTCCATCCAAGGTTGAACATGCTGCTGAAAAAAGTCTTCAGCAGTCACTACTGGTGTACCTTCAGCCATCAAGATCAACCGCATTACATCACACTCAGCCGCCGCATGATCTTCGGGCTCTTTTTTCTCTTCATGTCGTTCCAAACCTAAACGAGCTAAGTCTGTTCTTAGTACTGCCAACGGCTCTTCCATTAAAAATCCGGTTTGATAATACGAACCATAAGGCATTAACTCGCCGTGAGTTACACCAACAAATAAGCGTTGAAACTCATCATCTATCACATCAACATCGGCCTGAGCTGCTGCAGCTACTAATAATGACCAGTGCTTGCCCATAGGACTCTCCGGCTCGGTCACATCAATTGCTGCTAAATTTGCTAACAACTCTTTGCTCGGCGGCTGAACCAATAAGCTAGCTAATAGAGCATAGGTTTGTGCCCGCCATAAGATATTTTCATCAGTCATTACATCGGACCCTGTGAATCTTTAAACATTGCTTTTACTCGACAGTCTTCACACATTTTCAACCGTTGCAAAGCATCACCTTGAAACATGGCGTGGCCTTTCAGCTTATCCATCATGGTATCGATCATTTTTTGAGTCGCGAAGCCTTTGTCACAACCAATGCAATGAAAAATAGCTTCTTCATGTAAACGTCTCGGCTTACGCACTGCCTCACTATCAAATAGAAAACGGGCATTCAGCTCAATTGCATTTTCTGGGCAGGCTTGTTCACATAGGCCGCATTGCACACACAGATCTTCAATAAAGTTAAGTTGCGGTTTATCAACGCCATCTAACACAGCCCCTGCTGGACAGACTGAGACACAGGACATGCACAAAGTACACGCTGAAGTATCAATCTGAATCTCACCAAACGCGGCATTACTTTCTAAATCTAATACCGCCACTGCTGATTTGGTTTGTTGATGTAGATGCGTCATCGCCAATTTGATCATGCGACGCTTATCATCAAGCCCCGCATAACTAGCAGGTTCAAGTTTAGGTGCCGAATTTGTTACAGAAATAGACTGTGCTAACTGATTAATATCACTGCCTGCAAACCAATTCACTAGCTGTGCAGGATATTCCAAGCCGGCTAACATCTGATTCGTTTTAGTAATTTCTTGTTGCAGCTCAAGCCAATCATGGTCGCTATGACTGCCAGCATCCCAAACCGTCACACCAGCCGCACCATATGCCAAAGCATTCAACCAAAATGGCATACCTAAGGCACCGATCTCTTCAATTGAAAACAAAATAACATCAGCAGCCAAAGCTTCAGGCATTGCATCAAGCAATAACTGACCTTTTTCCAAATCGTGAATCAAAATATGCGGTGCCGTAGATGCTAAACCTAAATAGGTCTGCATCATCACTCGCAGTCGGTTAATGCTGACATCTAATGTCGGCAAGGCATAACTCATCGCACCCGATGGACATACCGTGACACAACTACCACAGCCTTGGCACAAAGAAGGGTTAACTAAGACAAATTCATTGTTGCTACTAATCGCGTCGGCAGGACACGCATCTAAACATTGTTGACAGCCCTTAACACCACGACTGGAATGAGCACAAATGGATGACTTGTAATCAAAGTAGCGAGGTTTATCAAAGGTACCGATCAAGTCTGGCAATTGCTCTAATGCTTCAACTAAAGCTTGCTCATCATCGCCAGGAGCAAAGTAGCCTAGCGGTAATACTTTTGATTGCACCACTGACGTTGCTGACAAATCCAGCACCAAATCAACCACCAATTCTAATGTCGATAACTCAACCGAAAACTCACCCAACCAACCGGTGATATTCACTAACTCATCAGTCAATTTCAGACTAGGCTCAATCAGCTCACCGTCATCAGTACAAATACAATGCATCGTCAGCCCAATTAATTTAGGCAACATTGAATTAATTTGTTCTGCTGTAGCAATAATCAACAGTCGCCCCTTCGAGTTAAACTCGACTAGATCTACTGGTAATACTTCAACCGCACCTGCTTGTTGTACCGCGTTATGCAAGCTTATCGTCCTCATCACTGTCTAGCTGCTGTGAAATTCCGTCTTCTTCAGCAAGCAATTTATTGTCTTCTACGTCATTACTTTCCGGCCTTGTTTTTTCCTCAGCCAATTTAAGCATGCGCTTCATTTCCTGCGTTACCACACCACCCAGTTTTGGAAACGTGGTGTAGTCTTCATCATATTCGTTTAAATAATCCAACTCGTTAAACTCAGCCTGTTTAAATAAGGATTTTAACGCTTGTTTTTTTAGGTCCGGATCAGCATCTTTCTGCTGCCAGATAGGTAAATCTTTTTGTTCAACCTCATCATCAGGCTCTACTTGCTCAGCACTGACAACTTCTGCAGCAGCTTCACTTTCAGGCTCAAGCTGCTCTGCTGATTCTGGCTGCAGTTTTCGCCGTGACCATCGCGACAAAAAGCCTTGTTCTTTATCGTCTTTAATCGTCATCGTTTTTCAGCCTGATCATGCCATTTTTTACGACGCCGTTTTTTCGGTTTCTCAGGCTGGTAATGCGTCAATACAAACTGTTCAACCCAATCACATAAAGCACTAGGTAGAGGCGCATTAAACACTTGTTCACCGGTCTCCATATAAGAAGCCGCCTCATCATAATCCACTGTTATCAGCAATGGCTTAGGAATTTCCTCTTCCTGAGGTGAAACCACATATATCTTAGGTTTACCCGACATCAAGTTATGGTAATAACTATCACTGTGTAAGGGATGTAACTGCACAGAAAAGTCAGGGAAATAGTGAATATCACCTTTATCTTGCGCGAGCGATAACTCGGCCTCAGACAGCCCCGGCAGCAAGCCCAAAAATGACCAGACGGCACTTCCCCAAGGATGAGTGCTGGCCTGCTTCAACATGACGATTGAAACAGTGATTCGGTCGTTGGCTAAATCCTGCATGGTTATCTTCTAAGGTGTGTTACGGGTATAGGATAACAAATTACGATTTTCGTTTTTTGATTAATAGACGTTTGTTAACTCACTTTTCGTCTGAATAGTGAGTCAGGGTTATTTGCTGCCGCAGGCGTTCATTTATTTTGTTTGCCCAAAATAAACGAACCAAACAAAAGGGCAGCCCATGCTTGCCCTGCGGGTTCCCTGTGCTTCTCAATCAGTTTGGATCAAACTCAACGAGAAAACTCGCTACGCTCAGACACTCGTCGAGTTTGATCCAAACTGCTTTGCGATGCGCGGCTTCGCATTAAGGGCAAATGAGTCTCTGCAAAACCTTGAGGCAGTCCCTTTCCCCTTTTGTTCTGACGAGTAGCGGAGGTTTCATAGAGATTAAAGCCGAGCACTGTTTGAGCGTAGCGAGTTGCGCAGGCTCTCTATGAAAGTGAGCAACGCAGTGAAGCCGCAGGCCAGTACAAGGGGTGGCCTTGGGTTGTTAGGGTATTGGCCACGCAATACCCTGACTCGTAGAAAGCTAAACTACACTCTAATTGAAATAAAAATTTTTTATTTCAATTGATAGTTAATCAATTCTATTTCCGTATATTTATTATCTGCTTTGAACTCATTTTTTATTAAGCCAACACCTTTAGCATAATAGTTTTTTGAAAATTGATTATTACCAAACTCAAACTGAATTATATGACAATTAAATTCTCCCGCAGGTACTTTCAATGGTATTGAGCATGGTTTTGATGTCGCTTTTATTACTCCTGGAGTCATATATTCAGTCGTCAACGTCGTCAACACTAAAGCTTCATTTTCAATGCTCGATTGAATTTTGTCTTCATTAAAAAAATCAATGGCTTCAAACTGCTCTAGTCCTCTATTTCTAACCCAAAAGGAATCGCCTACTTCGTTATACTTAAACCACTCAACTCCATCTATAATTTGTGACTTTTCAACTAAAGACTTGACCTGTTTTCCTGTTGATTTGTCCACATAGGTCCATGTATTACCAACTGTAAGCGGAATCAACTCTAATTGAGTTTTGTGAACGGTAGGATCATTTTTAACAGGCTGTTCAACACAAGCTGATAAAACAAGTAAAATAACAAACAACAACTTTTTCATGACTTTCCTTGTATGAAATCTGATCGATTAACACCTACTCCGCCACTTCTACCTTACTCACCTTCTGCAATCCACGTGGCAACTTATGCCCCCGCTTACCACGCTTACCTTGATAATGAGCCAAATCAGCCGGCTTCAACGTTAAATGACGTTTACCTGCATGCAAAGTCACACTGCTGACTTTTGGAATTAACGTCACCGAATGTAACCACTCTTGCTCAGCTGCAAAACGAGCTTGTGGAATGTTAATCAAGCGAACGCCCTTACCTTTATTCAAGTTAGGCACTTCATTCACTGCAAATACCAATAAGCGACCATCACCTGCTGCAACGGCGAGTTGTTCTGTTTCTAAATCATTAATCCAAATAGGCGGCAGGATTTCTGCACCGGCTGGTAGATTAAAGACGGCTTTACCGGCTTTGTTTTTAGCCAATAAATTCGCCAAGCAAGTAATAAAACCATAACCAGCAGTATTAGACAGTAATAACGGCTCATTCAAATCACCAGCTAACACAGCTACAAAACGAGCATCTGCAGGTGTTTGCAAGCGACCACTTAACGGTTCACCTTGGCCGCGAGCAGATGGCAAGGTATGAGCAGCTAAGGAATAACTTCGTCCGGTAGTATCTAAAAAGACAATCTGCTGATTACTACGTGCTTTAACCGAAGTGGCATAACGATCGCCGGTACGGAAATTTAATGATTCCGGTTCAACATCATGACCTTTTGCTGCCCGTACCCAACCACTTTCTGACAAGACAATCGTTAGCGGTTCAGTAGGTAATAGTTCAGACTCATCTAATGCTTTAGCCAAATCACGTTGTACGATCACTGAACGGCGGTCATCGCCAAACTTTTCAGCATCAGCAGTTAATTCTTTGCGAATTAAGGTTTTTAAACGTGTTTCTGAGCTAAGCACTAGTTCGAGTGATTTACGTTCTTTCGCTAAAGTATCCAATTCGCCTTGGATCTTCATTTCTTCTAATTTAGCTAAGTGGCGTAATTTTAATTCTAAAATTGATTCTGCTTGGCGCTCACTGACCCCAAAACGTTCCATCAATACTGGTTTAGGTTCATCTTCGGTGCGGATGATTGCGATCACTTCATCGATATTGAGATAGGCGATTAACAAGCCTTCCAATACATGCATCCGATCAATGATTTTATCTAAGCGATATTGCAGACGACGACGGACAGTTTCTGTTCGATAAACCAGCCATTCCAATAACATGTCACGTAAGTTTTTAACTTGTGGCCGGCCATCTAAACCGATCATGTTCATATTGACGCGATAGCTACGTTCTAAATCTGTGGTGGCAAATAAATGCAGCATCAATGCATCTAAATCAATACGGTTAGAACGTGGAATAACCACCAATCTAACCGGATGTTCATGATCCGATTCATCACGTAGATCAGCCACCATCGGCAATTTTTTATTGCTCATCTGATTGGCTATTTGCTCAATCACTTTGGCACCGGAGACTTGGTAAGGCAATTGATTGATAATCAACTCACCGTCTTCAACAGCATAACAACCGCGTTGACGAACACTACCATGACCGGTGGTATAGATCTTTAATAGATCTTCTTTCGAAGAGACGATTTCACCGCCGGTCGGAAAATCTGGGCCTTGAATGTCTTCTAATAATTCATTTAGTGTTGTTGATGGTTTTTTCAATAGTCGCAGGCAAGCGGTGACTACTTCACGCAGGTTATGTGGCGGAATATCGGTTGCCATACCGACCGCAATGCCGGTACCACCATTAAGCAATATATTGGGTAAGCGTGCCGGCAATAATGATGGCTCTTTCATCGTGCCATCAAAGTTAGGCGTCCACTCAACCGTGCCTTGGCCTAATTCAGCTAATAAACTCTGCGCATAGGGAGCAAGTCGTGATTCGGTATAACGCATCGCAGCAAACGACTTAGGGTCATCCATCGAGCCCCAGTTACCCTGACCATCAATTAATGGGTAACGATATGAAAATGGTTGCGCCATTAATACCATGGCTTCATAACAGGCTGAGTCACCATGAGGATGGTATTTACCTAATACGTCACCGACAGTACGTGCCGATTTTTTATGTTTAGATAAAGCACTTAAGCCCAACTCAGACATGGCATAAACAATACGACGTTGTACTGGTTTAAGACCATCGCCAATATGCGGCAAAGCACGATCCAAAATAACGTACATGGAATAATCCAAATACGCTTTTTCAGTAAAATCTCTGACCGGAAGCTGCTCTAAATCATCCACTAAAGTGCTCATACGAACCGTCTCTTTATTAATGTCATACGATTGCTAAATCGCCTTGTTTTTCTAACCACGCTTTGCGATCTGCTGAGCGTTTTTTAGCCAATAACATATCCATCATCTGCATGGTGTCATCTTCAGCCGAAATAGTAAGGCGTATCAACCTGCGTGTATCGGGTGCCATACTGGTTTCACGCAACTGCATTGGGTTCATTTCACCCAGGCCTTTAAAGCGCTGCGTGCTGACTTTACCTTTAATTTTTTCTTTTGTAATCTTGTCCAAGTACATCTGCCGCTCTTCATCATCCAAAGCATAAAACACTTGTTTACCGACATCGATACGATAAAGCGGAGGCATCGCCACACAGATATGGCCCGCTTCCACTAAAGGTCTAAAATGGCGAACAAATAAAGCACAGAGTAAGGTCGCAATATGCGCACCATCCGAATCGGCATCCGCTAGGATACAGATCTTGCCATAACGTAAACCTGATAAATCATCGGAGCCGGGATCGACACCGATAGCAACGGCAATATCATGTACTTCTTGTGATGCTAATACTTGGGTTGATTCTACTTCCCAGGTATTTAAGATTTTACCTCGCAATGGCATGATCGCTTGGAATTCACGTTCACGACCTTGCTTGGCACTACCACCAGCAGAGTCTCCTTCTACTAAGAATACTTCGGTGCGAGTCACGTCTTGTGATGAACAATCAGATAATTTACCCGGCAAAGCTGGCCCTGATTGCACTCGTTTGCGTATTACCTTTTTAGCTTGTTTCAATCGCGACTGAGCATTACTGATTGCTAGCTCGGCAATCTTTTCACCATCTTCAACATGATGGTTTAACCACAGGCTAAACGCATCTTTAACTGAACTGGAAACAAACGGCGCACATTGACGCGAAGATAAGCGTTCTTTGGTTTGACCTGAAAATTGTGGGTCTTCTAGTTTCACCGATAAGACATAGTTACACCGCTCCCAAATATCTTCTGGAGATAGTTTGACACCGCGAGGTAACAAGCTTCGAAACTCACAAAACTCACGCAAGGCTTCTAATAAGCCTGAACGTAAACCATTAACATGAGTACCACCCTGAGCGGTTGGGATCAGATTGACATAACTTTCGGTAACTTCGTCACCACTTTCAAGTTGCCACATTAAAGCCCAATCGACTTGCTCGTTTTCACCTTCAATATGCCCCACAAAAGGCGTTGCCGGTACACAAGGTTGGTCGGTCATTGATGATGCTAAGTAAGACTGTAGACCATCGTCATAACACCATTTGTCTTCAACTTTGTCGGCGCCACTGCGATCAGTAAAGATAACGACTAAACCAGGGCAAAGTACCGCTTTAGCACGCAACACATGACGTAGACGAGAAACTAAGAACTTAGGCGCATCAAAATATTTTGTATCGGGCCAGAATCGTAAGCTGGTACCGGTATTACGTTTACCCACCGTACCGACTTCTTTTAATTCTTCAACCAATAGGCCATGTTCAAAGGCAATTAAATATTCTTTCGCATCGCGACGGATCCTGACATCGACACGTGTCGACAAGGCATTGACCACTGAAACACCCACGCCATGTAAGCCACCAGAGAATTGATAATTTTTATTTGAAAACTTACCACCAGCATGTAAACGAGTTAGTATCACTTCAACGCCCGGCACACCTTCTTCCGGATGCATGTCCACTGGCATACCACGGCCATTATCGACCACTTCTATCGAATTATCGGCATGCAACGTCACCTGAATTTGAGTTGCGTGACCGGCAACGGCTTCATCAACACTATTATCAATGACTTCTTGCGCCAAATGATTCGGTCGCGAAGTTTCGGTATACATACCCGGACGTTTTTGTACCGGTTCTAGTCCTGTTAAAACCTCTATCGCAGAGGCGTCGTATGTATTTGTCATTATAATCAGTTCTTAATTATGTGTGCCCGAAGAGTAGCAGTATAAAAGCACTGACTTCAATAACCAACTAAATTAAATATTCAATATAAACGACAAATATTTCATATAAATTCACGCTTAACTCAAAATTAGTGGCAGAATGACTGCAAGTTATTTTTACAGGACGTTGGTTTCACAGTGACTTCAAGCACAGACAAATTATTACTACGCGAAATTATTCTTATTTTGCTGGTCAAGCTCGTGCTGCTATATTTCATCTGGTCCGCTTTTTTTGATAATGATACTGCCCCGCCTACTACCGACAATGTTGCCGAAGCCCTGCTTGGTGAGATTGAGCAAGGAGACTCCCCATGATTACTGAAGAGCTGGTCGATATATCGCGCCTGCAATTTGCCATTACCGCCTTATACCACTTTTTATTTGTACCGCTCACCTTAGGCTTAGCTTGGGTATTGGTGATTATGGAGTCGGTTTATGTGATGACCGGCAAACAAGTTTATAAAGATATGACTCGCTTTTGGGGTAAGTTATTCGGCATTAACTTTGCGCTTGGTGTCACCACCGGTCTGACGATGGAATTCCAGTTTGGTACCAACTGGGCTTATTACTCTCACTATGTTGGTGATGTATTTGGCGCACCATTGGCCATTGAAGGTTTGATGGCCTTTATGCTCGAATCCACCTTTGTCGGCATGTTCTTCTTAGGTTGGGATCGGCTATCCAAACAACAACATTTATTAGCCACCTTCTTAGTTGCCATAGGCTCCAATATGTCGGCATTGTGGATCTTAATTGCCAATGCCTGGATGCAAAATCCAGTTGGCGCAGAGTTTAACTATGAAACGATGCGCATGGAAATGACTAGTTTCACTGAGATCATTTTGAACCCGGTCGCACAAGTTAAGTTTATTCACACTGTGGCAGCCGGCTATGTCACCGGTGCCATGTTTGTATTAAGTATCAGTGCATATTTCCTCCTTAACAATCGCGATGTTGGTTTTGCACGCCGTTCTTTTGCCATCGCAGCAGGCTTCGGCTTTGCTTCAATTTGCTCGGTAATTCTATTAGGTGATGAAAGTGGCTATGAAGTAGGTGATGTGCAAAAAACCAAACTGGCAGCTATTGAGGCCGAATGGCATACCGAAGAAGCTCCCGCTGCTTTCACCTTATTTGGCCTGCCCAATGATGAAACAATGGAAACCGATTATGCGATCAAAATCCCTTACCTGATGGGCATTATTGCCACCCGTTCATTTGATACTGAGGTTATGGGCATTACCGATATCATTGCCGAAAATGAACTAAAAATACGTAACGGCATGGTGGCCTACGGTTTATTACAACAACTAAGAAGTGGCCAAACTGATGAACAGACAAAACAACAGTTTGACGCTGTCAAAGAAGATCTCGGTTACGGACTGTTGCTAAAGAAATATACTGACAATGTAGTGAATGCCAGTGATGCAGATGTTAAATCAGCAGCTCGCGATACGGTTCCTGCCGTTGCTCCTTTATTCTGGAGCTTCCGAATCATGGTTGCATGCGGGTTTGCCATGCTGGTTATTTTCACCTTGTCTTTCTACCACTGTGCCAAGCGCCAAGAGTATAAAAAACGTTGGCTGTTATGGATCTGCCTGTTTGCGTTACCGCTACCTTGGATTGCAGCAGAACTGGGCTGGTTTGTAGCTGAATTTGGCCGCCAACCCTGGACGATAAGTGGTATTTTACCCACTCACCTCTCCACCTCCAGCGTATCGGTAGACACGGTATTTAACAGCTTAATAGCCTTTGTTGTGTTCTATACTTTGCTGTTCATTTTAGAGATGTACCTAATGATACGTTTCGTTCGCCTTGGCCCAAGTAGCTTACATACCGGTCGATATCATTTTGAAAATAACCATTAATAGGTCTCGCTATGATTTTAGATTACGAAACTCTTAAATTAATTTGGTGGGCACTCATTGGCATATTACTGATCTGTTTTGCCTTAACAGATGGTTTTGATATGGGTGTCGGTATATTACTGCCATTAATAGGTCATACCGACGAAGAGCGCCGCATCATGCTGAACTCTGTTGGCCCTCACTGGGAAGGCAACCAAACTTGGCTAGTCTCCGCCGCCGCCGCTTTATTTGCAGCTTGGCCACTGGTCTATGCGATGGCTTTTTCTGGTTTCTATTTGGCAATGATGATTACCTTATTTGCTTTGTTTTTGCGACCAGTAGGTTTTGATTATCGGAGCAAACTTGAGTCTCCTAGATGGAGAAACAGTTGGGATTGGGGATTATTTGTGGGCAGTTCGGTACCACCACTTATTTTCGGGATCGCTTTTGGTAACTTGTTCTTAGGTGTACCTTTTCATTTTGATGACTTTATGCGGCCTTATTACACTGGTGGTTTTATTGCATTATTAAACCCATTTTCATTACTCGCCGGCATCATAAGTGTCACTATGTTTACCATGCATGGTGCAGCCTGGTTGCAACTTCGTACTGTCGATGGCTTAGAGTTTCGTGCTCGTAATGCGGCTAGATACTCGGCATTAGCCTTATTTACCTTATTTGCAGTTGCTGGTATCAGCCTTTATTTATATATAGATGGCTATATCATCACGGCCATGCCAGATGCAAATAGTAGCTTTAGCCCAGATGTAAAACAGGTCGCTATTCAAACCGGGGCTTGGTTAAACAACTATCAAGCATGGCCATGGCTGATGAGTGCACCGATCTCCGGTCTAGTCGGGGCCTTACTGGTTTATTTATTCAGCAGCAACAGCATGCCTATATTAGCTTTTATCGCCAGTAGTATTTCACTCACGGGCATAATTTTAACCGCCGGGGTTTCTTTATTTCCGTTCATCATGCCATCGAGTACTGCAATCAATAGTAGTTTGACGGTATGGGATGCAACCTCGAGTATGCTCACCTTAAAAGTCATGTTCTGGGTGGCAGTGATATTTGTACCGATCATCCTTTGTTACAGCTTTTGGACCTACCGGAAGATGTGGCAGCGATTGGATATTCAATTTATTCGTAACAATGAACATACAACTTATTAGGGGATTGTGATGTGGTATTTTGCTTGGATGTTAGGGGTATTACTGGCTGTTTCGTTTGGTATTATTAATGTAATGTGGCTAGAGCTCGAAGAAGATATGGATAAAATTGATAATTAACATTATGAATAATGCTTATAGCCGCTATATCTCGTTACTGTTAGCCATCGTTGTTTCAACCTTGGTTTTGTTGTTCCCACAAAGTCTAACTAATGACCAAAATCATGTTGAACATGGTTTATTAAGCCTGTTCATGCTGGGAGCAATGATTGGCTTTATTCATGGCGTAGGTTTCAAACCAGAAAACAAAGTGATTTATTACCTGCTTAGCCCTGTTATTGCTTGGCCCATTTTAACTGCTGGCATCATTTACATTGCCAACAGCAGCCAGTTCATTTAAAAAATAGCCCCTGCTAGTGACTACTAGCAGGGGCTATTAAATTCTATTTTAGGGCTACTAGCTCCGTTCGACCTTTAACTATCACCATCAACTTATCTTCTTTGGCTAACCAACCAATCGCACGTTGTGCAGTTTTACTATCTAAGCCTGTCGCTTTAATTAATTTGCTAACACTGGTTTCACCTTCCACATTAAGATGTTCCCATAAAATCCCTGCCGCCTTGCCTACTTGATCAGACATATTTCCATACTCCATTATCAGTAAAAATTATTTAAATGGGCTATCAAATACTTTGTTATCAATCTAAATATATTATAGCGAACAAATACCCTTCTTTTTAAGTGGATATTTTACGCAACTGCTTTTACACTTTGATTACGGCCTTGAACTTTCGCTTTTTCAAGAGCGGCGTCAGCAAGTGAAATTAATTGTGAGGTCTGGTCATCGAAGGTCGGTCGGATCGTGCTCATACCATTACTGACGGTGACCCAATCCGATATATGGCTACTTTCATGTTCCATTTGCATATCACTAATATTTTCCCTAATCCGTTCTGCGACACTATAAGCTCCGTCAGCTTCAATACCTGGTAATAAAACACAAAACTCCTCGCCGCCGTAACGCGCAACGACCTCACTGCCTCTAAAAACACTTTGCCGTAAGGTTTTAGCAATGGCTTTTAGACACTCATCGCCGCGTTTAGAGCCATAGCTATCATTGAATTGACTTAGGAAATCAACATCAATCATAATTAATGAAATAGGCAGGTGATGCTGTTTGGCTCGATTCCACTCGATATTTAGACGTTCATCAAAATAACGGCGATTTGAAAGCTTGGTCATTTCATCTACTAAAATGAGCTTTTCGAGTGCAGTCTTAGTATTCTTATGCTCGGTCATATCCTGTAGCGTTTCCACTACGGCTACCAACTCACCATCAGCACCATAGATTGGGCCCACTTCAAACCTTAGATATAAATCTGTACCTAAGCGAGGCATATCACACCAATTACCCGCGCTGTAACTATTATTATCATCGGAATCGATATCAAAAAAGTCATACCACTTCTCGATATTATCCAGATAACCGCGTACCAATAAATCAGCTAAGCAAATGCGTTTTTCAGAATAAAGGGCTTTCCAATACTCATTGGTCCCCATGACCTCATCAGCCATTATTCCAGTTAAACGCTCACAAGCATGATTCCAAATAAGTACTTTGCCGTTAGCATCAAGTACAAATGTTGCGGTAGCCATATTTTGCATTAGGTTTATCGCAAAACTATGTTGCTCGGTAATATCCATATACTCTCCGACTACTTAATTATTGTGTAAAACAGCTATTTAATTTTTATTAAAAACAATTATTAACAAATGTAAAGTGGCAACCAATAGTAAACGTTAATCACTATAAAATTCAAGCTTTCAATAACTTAGTTATTTTTCATCCAACTCGTCATTACTCTGCAAGTAATCTTGCTCGTCAAAGTCTTCTTGTTCCCAACTGTACTTTTTCTCTATCGGCTTAGGATCATAATTCCTGAATAATATGGCAGAAATAATACCTGTTACCGCACCAAATAGATGAGATTCAAACGAGATTCTTTCTTCTGTTGGCAAGATGCTCCATACCATGCTGCCATAAAGAAAAAACACCATCATCGCTAGTGCCATCGCCGGCTTATCACGGCGTAATACACCGATTAAGAATAAGAAAAACATCAGACCATGAGTTAAACCGCTAGCGCCAATATGAAAAGATTCACGTGCAAACAACCACACCCCAGCTCCTGAACCAATGTAGATAATGGCGAATACATATTTAGCTGATCGAGGGTATTGATAGAACAAGGCGGTTAGTAAGATGAATATCGCTAAGGTATTAGAAAATAGATGCTCAAAACCACTGTGGATCAGTGGTGCAAAAATAATACCCAATAAACCGGTAAGGCCACGCGGATAGACTCCTAAACTACTGACATCGACGGCTGAAAACAACTCTACTGCTTTAACTAGCCACATCAGAGCGATGAACAATATAACTCGCAGAGCAATAGGTTTTAACAATACTGTTGATTGCTGCTGTTCTGTCATCACTACAGCTGCTGATAGGCCGCAATGATGCGTTGGCAAGCTTCGACAATCACTTGTCGCGGTGCAGCAATATTCATCCGCATGTAGCCGCTGCCTACCTCACCAAAGCTCACGCCTTGATTCATGCCCACTTTGGCATCATTGATGAAAAAATGGCGTAGCTTCTCATCTGACATCTTCATCGCCTGACAGTCTAACCACAATAAATAGGTACCTTGACAAGGTAGCACTGTAATCTCTGGCAATTGCTGCTCAAACAACGCAACTACTTGTTGGTATGTTTGCTCAAGGTACGGCATTAATTGCTCTAGCCAATTTTCACCGTGACTGTAAGCAGCTTCAAAAGCGGTAATACTGAATGGATTGGCAGCATGGATATGCCAATTTTCAAATACGTTCTTAATCGCTTTTCGTTGCTTAGCATCACTAACTACCATCGCCGATAAGCCCATGCCGGGTATATTGAAACTCTTACTAGCAGAAATAGTGGTCACGATCGCAACATCACTAGCGATAGAATCTAGCGGTGTATGTTGCTGATTAGGGAAAATTAGATCAGCATGAATTTCATCAGATACAATCGTGACATTATATTTTGCAGCAATCGCTAATAAAGCGGTTAGCTCTTTTCTGCTCCAAACTCGTCCCACCGGATTATGCGGTGAACATAATAAAAGTAACTTTGCGCCACTGGCCGCACATTGTTCAAAGTGGGCCAAGTCCATTTGATATTTACCATCTATCAACTGCAATGGATTTAATAGTAACTCCCGGTCACTTTTAGCCACCGTCGAAAAAAATGGATGATAGACCGGTGGTTGGATAACCACTTTATCGCCAGGCTCGGTCAGCGCTTTAATCACGGCATACAGTGATGGCACTACTCCTGGGCACATCACAATTGATTTACGCTCTATCTGCCAATCATGTCTCTGTTTGAACCAATATTGCATCGCTGCAAATAAACTATCTGGATACAGTGTATATCCATAAATTGGATGCTGGGCCCGTTCAACTAATGCTTGTGTCACTTTTTCAGGGGCAGCAAAGTCCATATCAGCTACCCATAGAGGAATGACATCCTCTTTACCAAAATAGCCTTTCCGGCCATCATGTTTCAGGCTGGATGTTTGTTCTCGTTGGATAAGTTGATCAAAATTAATGGTCACACTTTTCGTTCCCAAATAGTGACTTCCGATAAGGTGTGCTGAAATTTCCGACTGGTTTCACGAATCACAAACGGTACCGATAACGGCCCTTTTTTCAATTCAAAATGGTCTCCTAACACCGCCTTTAAACCATCTAAGGTAGTGAAGTTTTCTCCATCTTTTTTGAGGCCGCCCAACCAATCACCTTTATCGGTGTGCTCTTCTAACCAGGTATATGGCGAAGCGATTAACAGCATGCCTCCAGCATTGATACGCTCATGCACTGTCTTTAAAAACAAGGTCGGTTTATATAATCGGTCAATCAAGTTAGCAGCGACTACCAAATCATAGCCCGTAAATAATGGCTTTAAATTGCAGGCATCACCTTGCAGAAACTCCACTTTATCAGCAACATCAGCAAAGCCCATTTGTGCCAGCTGTTGCTCCTTATACAGCACTAAATCGCCTTCATCGGCGATGCTATAACGAATAACGCCTTGCTGCTGTAATTGCACACCGACATTAATCAGCCGTGCAGAAAAGTCGATTGCAGTCACTGCATCAAAAGATTTTGCTAATTCAAAACTAGCTCGTCCTACTGCACAACCTAAATCTAAAGCCTTGCCCATCGGTTTATCGCCCATAGCTTCTACCGCTAACTGGGCCAGTGCTTGAGGAAAGTTAGCTACATCAAAATAACGATCGCCATAATGAAACTCGGCGTATTCAGACAACATTTTGTCATTTTCATAATTGGATGACACTGTTTCTACCTCGGTATCGGCAATCACATAACGAAAGCCTGCATGCTGGAAAAAATGACGCCTGAAGGCGTAACGTGATGCTCTTCTACTTTCATTACCACATGAGATCCATGAGCCGCCTTTGAACAGATTATGCTGGCCATCGTAGGTAGGCATGGTGAAATCATCATAAAACGGGTGAACTTTAAAACCATCAAACGGATAAATAGCAGTTTCAGTCCACTGCCAAACATTGCCAATCACATCAAAAAGTTCACCATGAGCAAACTGATTAACTGGGCATGGCGAAGCAGCATGATCTAAATGAAGGTTAGCGTTGGCTTGCTCACCATTTAATTCTTCAACCTCTGCAAAATCATAGATTCGGTACCACTCATCTTCACTTGGTAATCTAATGGTTAAGCCTGTCTGCTCCGCTTTCCAATTACAAAAGGCTTTAGCTTCGTGGTAATTAACTTCTACCGGCCATGACCAAGGCATGGCAATTATTTCGGTCATTAACCGTAATTGCCAGCCATCTGCAGATTTCAACCAAAAGCTAGGATAGTCAGCTTGAGTAAAATTACGCCACTGTAAACCTTCTGCCGACCAATAATCATTGGTAGTGTAGCCCTCAGCTTCAACAAATGATAAAAACTCTTGGTTACTGACTAAAAACTTACTGGCTTGAAACTCTGCAACATCGACTTCACGGCTGCCATATTCATTATCCCAACCATAAGTGTCATCATCATAACTTTTTCCTAGACTGACATGGCCTGAACCGATAGCAACCATTTTGTTTTCTGGTGCTAAGGTTTTAGCTTGCCAAGGACGCCATGCCTCATGGTTTTTAACCAAGTCCAATTGTTGCTGCCGAATAAGTACTGATGAGGTTTCAATATGAATGTGCTCATGCTCAATACCCATTAAAATGGTCCACCATGGATTTTGCCAATCTATCGGCAAATTCAATGGCGCGGTCATAATCACATCATTTATAACCGCTTTAATCTGCTGACGATAAGCCCTAACTTCAGCTACTGGCGGCCAGTCATAATGAGCCTCATTTAAATCATCCCAGCTCATTTCATCAACGCCAATCGCAAACATTGATTCAAACTTTGGATTAACTCGCTGCTTAACCAGTCCCGCTAATAGCAGTTTATTGATAAAAAATGTGGCGGTATGACCGTAATAAAATATAAGTGGATGACGTAACGGGATCGACTGCTGATAAAAGGCTTGCTCATTAACTAGCGTTTCAAAAAGCGACTCATAGAGGTCAAATGTTTGATTAAAATAACTGGCTATCTCACGACGCTTATCATCAATATCACTACCGATAAGTATAGGTGTTCGTAATTGGCTCTGAAGAGTCATGGCTCAATCCCTGTAGAATAATAAACGTAGACGACTTAACGGCTCAATTGTTGCAATTTTTTGGCAAAACAATCAAATTTGCTTGGCAATCCAGGCAGTTTTAGCTGACAGCTCTACTGAGCAGCTCCATTTATAAGCCAAATTAATTGTTTCAGCACAAGCATAGACACCATGACCTCGCACTACCGTCACTTTATGCTCTGCTAATTGCTCAGCCACCGCTGTCGGCGACAACTCCACATATTGGTCATAGGCAATAGTCACTACCGGTACGAAAGGAAAATAATACTGTCCTTCAAAATCAACCGGAATAAAGTCATCGCCATTTAATGTCATAGCTACCACATGAGGGCCATGACTGTGAAATACCGCTTTTGCTTGCGAATTTTGTCGATAGACTTCGATATGTAGTGGTGCATCTAATGAACCACCACTTTCCATCGAACCATCGATATGACAACGCACTAAATCTTTAGTTTGTAAGGTATCAGCACAACAGCCTGTCGGTGTAACCCATACTTCATCATGCCAACGAAACGAGGCATTACCACTATGTGAATCATTACAACCATACTGACGTAACCATCGATAGTGCTCGACTAACTGTTGCTTCATTTGCTCTAAGCTATGCTTCATTGGCATTGGCAGTTCCAGGCTGTTTATTAAGGTGTCGTAACCACTGTGCAGCCTGATTACGTTCATTTTCATATTTAACCGCTTTATTAAAGCTGGCTTTTGCTGCTGCAAAATCATCAAGGTAATAATAAGCCATACCTAATAATAAATTTGCAGTGCCAACACGTTTACCCGAAAGCTTTTCTAAGCTAACGGTCAATGCTGCAGTTGCTTGCTGCCAATGTTCTAATCCGATTAAAACTTGGCCTTGTTTAAAGTCTGACTCGCCACTGTTATCTAATAATCCAGCTTGTTGCAACACGGCAACTGCTTGTTCGGTTTCTTTGGCGGCCAACCAACTATCAGCCAGACGAATTAAGTTATCAAAATCAGCCTCAATCACACCTTTATCCATTGCATCATTAAGCAACCGTGCCGACTTATAAGGGATATGTAAATAACGGTACATATCAGCCAAACGCACTAATGTTTTACCATCACCTAACTCTAAGCGTTGGGAAAGCATGCGAACAGCTAAAGCAGTAAATTCTTTATTTTGCTGTAAATAAAGTGCTGTTAATTGCTGCCAATAGCTTTTCTTATAAGGATAAGACGTCAGTAACCGCTCTAATACTTTGATCGCCGATTTGTATTGCTTTAATTCTAAATGTGCAGATAAAAGTAATTGAAACCATGCTTCTTTGGCTGACGAGTCATTACTGATTGCTGTTGAAATATGTTTGACTACCGATTTATATTTTTTAATTCGATAATTAGCACTGGCTAGCAATACATAAGCACTATTCGCTGGTTTGGCTTCTGCTGTTAACCATAATTCCAACATCGCTATACCCTTTTTATACTGCTCATCGGCGATCAGCAGTTGGGCTAAGTTATAACGTAGGTTGTGACCGACTTTATCAGGCAAAGCATTTGAAGACAGTGCTGACTGAAAATAAATCGCCGCCTGCTTATAATTTTCTTGGTTCGAATATAAATAACCTAAAGTCTGCTGCACGACAGCCTGCTCGTAAGGTTTGTCTTTTACCTTAGTCAACAATGACTTTAGCTGCTTGCCTGCTGCCACATACTTATCTTCAGCTATTAATGTTTGTGCCGCTTCTAGTACTTTATATGTTTTTTCAGTTAATAAAAACTGGCTGGCTTCTTTTGCCAACACAGCAGCGCTATTCATCATGCTCAATAACAACAGTAATTTTATGAGTTTTATCATCATTATTTAGTCAGCTTGAACTCAATTTCTTGTGTTGCCTGTCTTTCAACCGGTTCACCGGCAACCATTTTAGGTTTAAATTTCCACTTCAAAATTGCTTTTAGGGCAGCCTTATCAAAGACATTTTCAGGGATGGCCTTAACCACAACCGGATCACGCACTCGACCATCTTTGGTAATAATAAAGCTCACTGTAACCACGCCTTCAGTACCGCGGCGAGATGCTGCTCGCGGATAACGTGGCGGTATTCTCACTAAAGGTATAACTTCATCGTCAAGCATCAGTCCAGTTACCGGAGCTACTGGCGCAGTAGGTGCCGCTGTTGGTGCTGAAGAAAAATCACCTAAATACGGTCCACCCGCAATATTTAATGGCACATCGATGCGAGGAATATCTAACTTAGGTGTCGGCGCTTTTGGTTTGGTCGTTGGTTGAGCTGGCGCTTTGGGCGGTGGTGGTGGTTTTTTAGGCGGAGGTGGTTTCTTAGGCATTTCCCGTTTTTTGGTTTCCGTTGTCGTCTCACGCTTCAGCCGTACAAAATCTAACAACTGTATATCTTCAATTGCATGTCGCTCTATGCTTGTAGCCGATGTCATCTTCTGCATTAGAGTGAACAGCCCTAAGTTCACTAAAACAGCTAATAACAAGCCTATCGTTAATCGCATCAATAGTGAGCCTTAATCTCGTTGTGCCGCAATTGATACATTAGCCACGCCAGCAAGACGTGCTTGATCCATCACTTCAATTAATAAACCTGTTTTGGCATCTTTATCTGCCAGAATAATGACAGAACCTTCCGGATTTTCAGCATGCATACGTTCAACATTGGCACGCACAGCACGGCGATCAACCTGGCGCTTATCCATCCATACTTCGCCATTCGGGGTAATTGAAATCATAATATTAGCCAATTCTTTCTTTATGGCTGTTTTAGCAGAAGGTCGACTGACATCAACACCGGTTTCTTTGACAAACGAGGTGGTCACAATAAAAAAGATCAATAAAATAAACACCATATCAATCAACGGTGTCATATTTATCTCTGCAACTGCGCCACTTTGGCGACGTGAATGTCGATTTCTCATCTTAGTCTTTGCACCCTCTAATCTCTTCGTAACGCATCGGCAACATTATCCACTTTTCTACTCACTGTTTGTTCCAGTTGAGTACTAAAATAAAGCCCTGACAAGGCTGTTAACAAGCCACCCATCGTGGTAATCAAAGCAATGGAAATACCGCCCGCGGTACCACGTGCGTTACCCATACCAAAGACGGTGATAACGTCAAAGGTTTGAATCATGCCATCAACTGTACCCAATAAACCCAACATCGGTAATGCCACCGTTAAGGTACGGATCGACATCAAATAACGGCGTAACTTTCCTGCGTTTTCAGCAATCAGACCATGTCGGATCTGGTGGGCATACCAACTGCGTCGGTCATCTCGTTGCTGCCACTTAGCGATCACCGTTTTAATTTCACGTGGATGCACGAAAAAAATAAAAACATACCGCTCAATGATCAAAGTCCACATCAATAATGAAACCAGCAAGATCACCCACAATACCGTACCGCCACTTTCTAATAGCAGTTGTATTTGAAATAGATTATTACTTAATAAGTCCACTTTGCTTTTCCGCATTACGCGCTACGATAGCGGCACTTTCTTCATCTAAAATTTGCACTAAGCGATTACTCTTACTCGATAAAGCACTGTGTATCAGCAAAATAGGTATCGCGACCGCCAAACCTAACTCGGTGGTAACCAAAGCTTGTGAAATACCTCCTGACATTAATTTCGGATCACCAGTACCAAACAAGGTAATTGATTGGAAGGTTTCAATCATGCCTGACACAGTACCTAATAAACCTAACATCGGTGCAATGGCCGCTAAGATTGCTAAGGTGACTAAACCCCGTTCGATTTTAGGGATTTCTCGCAAAATCGCTTCATCGAGTTTCAACGCCAAGGTTTCAACATCCTGGGCCAGATCATCACTATAAACTGATAAAATTCGACCTAATGGGTTTGTCAAACTAGGCTTGCCACCTTTCAGTTGCTTGTTAACCCCTTGACCAACAATGGCTAAGATTACAAAGCGAATCAGAGCAATCAATAATCCTATTGCCCCCAAACCAAGAATAATAAAGCCGATCCAGCCACCTTGCTGAATGCGTTCTTTTAAGTCGGGAGCTTGCACCAATAATGCCATGATGGCACCACGAGTAGGGTCGATCACGGTCGGCTGTAATGTCACCTCATCAGCTGAGGAAAAATCAGCGGCCAACTGTTGTAAACGTTCAACAGGTTGTCGACTTAACTCAACTAAATTGCCTGTTTCAGGTATAAATCGTAAGAACTTGCCATCACTGAAGGCTGAAAATACCCCCACTCGAGTCACATCACGCTGTTCTACTTCACCACTGGCAGCAATAATCGGTATATTGAGCTTAACCACTTTGCCTGACTCGGTCATCTCCTCTTGTAACAATAACCAAAACTGACGTAATTCATCAATGGTCGGTTGCTGCTTACGTTCTGCCAATGCAGTTAAAAAATCACCTCGGTTTGGTAATTGAATCGAGGTCATCGAGCTTTCTAATACGCTACGGCTATCGTTAGCCATTTGACGGACCGTGCCAAACAGTTCACCTAAAGTGCCTGACTTTTGCTGTAATAAGTCAGCTTGCTCCGCCAACGACTTTTCATAAGCTTGGAAGGTATTGTTTAACAGTTGCGTGCGTTGCTCTTCATGAGCAAGTTGCGCTTTAGCTTCCGCTAATAATCGTGCTTGATCATCACGCTCAGTTACAAATGCAGCTTCACGTATTTTATTTTGCTGTTGCTCTAAAATGCGTTCGCGCTTAACTTGCTTTAGCAACTCATCAAGATTGGCTGGCTTTTCTGCTGCCTGCACTGACAGTGATAAGAACAAACATAGTGAAATAATGAAAGTTTTCATTGTGCACCTCCCACTGTGTGGACAGGTAACACCAGTAGATCAGGCGGTAATTGTTTTAATGCTACTTTCAAGCCTTGGCCGATAGGTTGCAAATAATCAGCCGATAATACCTGCCATTGCTGGGAAGCGGCATCCCACATACCAGCTTCTAAACCATCCAAGGTCAGATAATACAAGCTAAGCCGACCAATACGTAAGAAATCGACGGTACGAGTGCTGTCGTTTAGCAACAGTTCATCTTGGTAGGCTTCAATAGTGCGGCCATATTCAGTTTCAACTTGATAGGCTTCCAAAATACGACGGTATTTTTCTGCTAAGGTCACATCAGCACGACTCATTAAGGTTTCTAATTCAATAACTCGTGCTTGACGTTCTTCAGGCAGAAAAGGAATATCCAAGGCAACAAACTGGGTCATCACCTCAATCATCTTAACCATCAGCGGCACAATGTCGCGTTGTGTCGTTTCAATATTATTCAGTTGCTGAGCAATAGAATCTAATTCTGCTTGTTGCGATGCCACTAGTGAATCTAATTGATCGTTGTAGGCTTGCAAACTTTCGGTTTGGGCTAACACATCACGATATTCAGCTAACATCAGAGTTGTTTCTTCTGATAAGCCATCAACCTGCTGCTGTGATTGCTGCGCTGCGATATCTGTTTTAACTTGTGTGGCTATCGCGTGCTCTAAATTACCGGCACTGACATTGACTGATGGCAACATGCTAAAGATTAGCCCTGCTAGCCAATATTGCTTGATCTTGCTGTTATTTTGCATAAAGTACGTTTTCCATTTGATTTGGCTACTTTGTATATCGCTGCGAGATAGCGCTTTCAAAACCGAATGGGCATTCTAGCAAGAATAAATTGCTAACAGTAACGCATTCACTGATCCAGGTTAAACAATGATGACAAAAGTAGTTAATACGAACAATTATCATTAACTCGTTAGCTAAAATCAATTAGAAAAAGCCTTCTCAAGGCTTTTTTCTTCAGGCAAAAAAAAACCAGACATAAAATGTCTGGTTAAACCTTCAAAGAAGGAGAGAGAAATTTAAGTCTGTCAGAAGCTGAATTCTTAAAACTTGTTACATAGAATACCGAGTTCAATTGCTTTCGTAATGAGCGACTTCTCCTGATAAATCAGGAATTTATTCCTCTTTGCTCTCATCCTTTTACTGGCGAAGGCTTACGACGATATGCCATGACTAATTGCAAAACGCATTAACTCGGCCGTTTTACTGATATCGAGCTTATTTTTTATTTGGGTCAAGTTATTTGCGACTGTTTTATAACTGATACCCAGTACTTCTGAAATATCAGTCATGCTTTTTCCCTCACCTAATAACCGAAGAATCTCCAATTCACGCCGCGATAAATCGCTTAAGGCACTGGTGCCAACACCAATATTTAACATTGCTAACTGCTGGGCAGTATCAGCACTTAAATAAATTTTGCCTTCTAATACTTTCTGAATCGCTTCAACCAAATGATCCGCCGCATTATTTTTAGTAATGTAACCTTTTGCTCCAGCCTGCATCGCCCGCGAAGCAAAAACCGGATCTTCATGCATGCTAAACATTAATACCTTGGCATCTTCACGATTAGCACGTATTCGTCGTAAAACTTCTAAACCACCAATCCCCGGTAAAGTAATATCCAACAACACCATGTCTGGATACAACTCTTGGAATAAGCGATAGCCTTCCTCACCGGTTTCAGCCTCTTCTACTGTCGTCGATGGAATTTGTTTAATTAATTGCCTAACACCCGCTCTGACTATCGGATGATCATCTACAACTAAGATTGTGGTTGTTTGAGCCATTATGTGTCGTCACTCTTTAAAGGTATTAATATTCGAACTTGTAAGCCTCGCCCTTCTTCGGTATCAAAAGCAATGCGGCCACCTAAAGCCGATACTCGCTCACGCATACCAATTAAGCCAAAACCTCTTATTAGGTTAGCATCTAAACCTTTACCGTTATCAGTTACCGTTACTTTTGCTGTTTCATCATCTAACTTCACCTCTACTTTGACGTGACTTGCTTCAGCATGGCGTACACAGTTGGTTGTACATTCTTGTACTAAACGATAAATAGTTACCTGCAGCGTATCAGGGAGAGCAACTAAATCACCAGAGAAATTCCATTCCCAATCAATTTCAGGTTGCCGATCACGCCAATTTAGCAACATATCGCGCAGCGCATCAGCTAAACCAAGATCATCTAAAGTCATCGGTCGCAAACGACTTAACATCTTGCGTACCAGCGTTTGAATATGCGCAGTAATGGTTTTGACCGAACTTACTTTTTGGCTAATTTCAGTCAATTGATGCTCATCAGCAATACGCTTGATATCAGCCAAATCAACACGTATGCCAAATAAACACGGTGCTAATTCATCATGTAATTCCCGAGATAAATCTCGGCGTTCACTCTCTTGCACCATTAACATATTACCGGCCAAAGCATGATTTTCTGCCATGGTATTTTCTAACACACTGGCGACATGATTAAAACGAAGTTGAATCGGGTGTAGCTCTTTTACAGCCGAGGTATCAACTCGTGCAGAAAAGTCACTTTTTTCAAGTTTATCTAAAGCTTCAGCTAACTGCTGTAACGGCCTTAAACCTTGCCGCAACGCTAAATAAATCAGTACTAAAATCAACGTTAAAAAGAAACTAGCAAGCCAAAATAATACTTGTACATCACGCCATACCTCGGTCACCTCGTCACTAGGGTCGGCTTCCACTACCAAATAACCGTAAGACTTACTGCCCTTAGTAATCAGCCGTCGAAATGCCACCGCTTCAGGTTCCATCATCTTAATAAACCAATTCGGTGCATCGGGCTTATTGATAAAACCGTCGTAATCTTCATGACCTATCAAGGGTTGGCCATGCATGTCTTCAAACCATGCTCTGATATGCCGAGTATCGCGAACACTGTCGACGATTAAGGTTAAACGTTCACTTAGATCATTAGAGAACCGTAATGTCGGCAAAGCATTAATTAATAGACCTTTGGCTAGCTGGGTGCTGGAAGCCATTTCAGAGACCAGTGCTTGTCGCGCATTGTGGACCATAAAATAGCCCGCAGCGACAAAGTTAATTAATAGAATGATTGATACAATCACTAATAAACGAAATTTTAAGCTCATAATCATCGGTAATTTGGTTGATATGGGCTAGAATTATCGCACATGTTTAGATATAGACCTTTAGGAATCCACAATGCAAACCAATTATGACCTTTTTCAGCAAGCCAAACGACATATTCCTGGCGGTGTAAATTCACCGGTACGGGCCTTTAATGGTGTTGGCGGCGATCCTATTTTTTTCCGTGCAGGAAAAGGTGCCAAGCTAACTGATGCAGAAGGTAAACAATATATAGATTATGTGGGATCGTGGGGACCAATGATTCTAGGTCACGCCCATCCAGAGGTTATTAGTGCAGTGCAAGCAGCTGCCGCTAATGGCTTAGGCTTTGGCGCTCCTACTGAAATCGAAATTGAAATGGCAGACTTAGTATGTGAGTTAGTACCATCGATGGATTTAGTTCGTATGGTCAGCTCAGGTACAGAAGCGACTATGAGCGCCATTCGTTTAGCTCGCGGCTTTACAGGTCGAGATAAAATCGTCAAATTTGAAGGCTGCTACCACGGTCATGCTGACTCTTTATTAGTTAAAGCAGGTTCAGGTGCCTTAACATTAGGTGTACCTTCATCTGGTGGTGTGCCAGCTTCGTTAGCAGAACATACCTTAACCTTACGCTATAACGATCTCGATTCAGTTCGCGACTGCATGACAGACTTAGCTGATGACATTGCTTGCATTATCGTCGAACCTGTTGCCGGTAATATGAACTGTATTCCACCTGTTGATGGTTTCTTACAAGGCTTACGTGATGTCTGTGATCAATACGGAATTGTTTTAATTTTTGATGAAGTAATGACAGGATTTAGAGTATCACTCGGTGGTGCGCAACAACATTATAAGGTCACTCCCGATCTTACTACCTTAGGTAAAATCGTTGGTGGTGGTCTGCCGGTAGGAGCTTTTGGTGGTAAACGTGAAATTATGGAATACATCGCGCCATTAGGTCCTGTTTATCAAGCAGGTACCTTATCTGGTAACCCCGTTGCTATGGCTGCAGGTTTGGCGACGTTAAAATTAATTCAAACACCTGAGTTTCATAGCAAGCTATCCAACACAGCTGCAACTTTAGTTACAGGATTGCAACAACGTGCTGATGCTGCAGGTGTTGCACTAACAACCAATCAAGTAGGCGGTATGTTTGGCTTCTTCTTTAGTGATGAGAAACAGGTCAATTTCTACGAGCAAGTTGCAGCTAGTGATCAAGAAAAATTTAAACGATTCTTCCATGGAATGTTAGATAAAGGGGTTTATCTAGCCCCATCCGCTTTCGAAGCTGGTTTTGTTTCAGCAGCCCACGGTCCGCAAGAAATAAATGACACTTTAGATGCCGCTGAGCGTGTTTTTTCAACGTTATTAGACAAGCTAACTAAAACAAAAGGATGACAATGAGCACTTTATATTGGCACGACTATGAGACCTTTGGTATTGATCCTCGCTATGATCGGCCTGCCCAATTTGCTGGTATTCGTACCGATGAAGATCTGAATATCATCGGTGAAGCATTGATGGTTTACTGTAAACCAGCAGGCGATAGTTTACCTCATCCTCAAGCTTGTTTAGTCACAGGAATCACCCCACAAGAAGCTGAAAAAGAAGGCGTTAATGAAGCCGAGTTCATCAAACTAATCCATGAACAGTTTGCTGAGCCCGGTACGTGTGGTGTCGGTTATAACAGCTTGCGATTTGATGATGAATTCACTCGTTTCACCCTGTATCGTAACTTCTACGATGCTTATGCTCGTGAATGGCAAAATGGTAATTCACGTTGGGATATCATTGATATGGCACGATTAACACGCGCATTACGCCCTGAAGGCATTAATTGGCCCGATCATGAAAATGGTAAACCCAGCTTTAGACTAGAACAATTAACCGCTGCCAATAATATCGAGCATCAAGGTGCTCACGATGCTTTAGTTGATGTCTATGCTACGATTGCATTTGCTAAATTAATCAAAACTGTCCAACCAAAATTGTACGACTTTGTATTTTCTCATCGGCAGAAAAATGCCATCTCGCCATTGCTAAACCTTCGTGAACGCACACCAGTTATCCATGTGTCACGAATGTATCCAAGTGAATACTGTGGCACAGCGTTAGTGGTACCAATTGCAAAAGATCCTACTAATAGCAATGGCATTATTGTTTATGACTTACGTCATAATCCACAAGCATTAATAAATGAAGATGCCGATACATTACGTAAATGGTTATATACCCCTAGAGCTGAACTGCCGGAAGGTGTAACCAGACCGGCTTTAAAAACTTTGCATATCAATAAATGTCCGGTCGTAGTACCTGAAAACACCTTAAATGATGCTGCGGCAGAACGCTTACAGATAGACCGCCAACAACATTATCAACATTTAGAAATGCTTAATGCAGCTGGCGATTTAACACAGAAGATCAATGATATCTTCACCAAACCTGATTATGAAACGTTAGATGATCCTGATGCTAGTCTATATGGCGGTGGGTTTTTCAGCACTGGTGATAAACGAAAAATGGATTTAATTCGCAGCGCTGAACCAGAACATTTAAAAACATTATCAATTCCGTTTGATGATGCTCGCTTACCTGAAATGTTATTTCGTTATCGAGCTCGTAACTGGCCAGAAAGCTTATCGGATGAAGAACAACAGCAATGGCTGCAATATCGTCAGCAACGGCTAAGCGACGATGATAACGATAAAATTCTATCTTTTAATAAATTTTTTGAAACCATCAAGCAGCTTCAAACCGAAGCGCTAGATGACTCACAACAACAGGTTTTACGGGATATTGAAGCTTATACTCAACGATTACAACAAGAAGTCGCCATCTAGGCATAATATTTATTATCTATCTGCATAACAAATGAAAATAGATGATGCTTAGTTAAGCACTGTTACTTACTAGTTACTCTGTTATCTAACACTAACAGCTTCAAATACCCAGTTACTATCCAGTGCTGGGTATTTTTTTGTTGCGTGTTTGAGTTGGTCGTAGCTTACGATCATTTCAACTGCTTTTTAAGGTGCTTTTTGTCTAACCATACTTAATACCGTGCGCTTAATAACGGCAGTAGTAGTTAAAATATCGCTAACACACCCCATAAGTCAGCTTAATTCCCAAACCGCAGGCAAAAAAATACCCGAACCTCATTGAGGTTCGGGTATTTAGTATAAAAGCCTGGCAGTGACCTACTCTCACATGGGAACTCCCACACTACCAT
>MAAI01000081.1 GCA_002163115.1 Methylophaga sp. 41_12_T18
GCTCAACTGAGGTTTTACCGTAATTTATTTCATCTGCCATTGCAACATTCTTTGTTTTATCATAGTAGCTATCTTGGGTAGTTCCTTTTCCTGTTAATCCGCCTACATTTGTATTCCCAGTAATCACACCTGTAGAATAGACGTTTTTAACCACATCAGCATTATTTCCTGCAAATCCACCAATACTATCATCTCCATTAACATTTCCGAGAGCATATGAGTTTTTAATGTCTCCTGCCTCATTATTCCCCACAAATCCACCTACTTGCTTGTACCCAGTGACACTTCCTTTTGCGTAGGAACTTTGTATCGTTCCACCTTTATTATTTCCAATAAATCCGCCAACAGCTAGATTGTTTCCAAGTCCAGTGACATCTCCTGTTGTATAACTGTTCTTAATACTACTGCTTGTATTTATACCTACCAATCCTCCAATGTTGTTGTTTCCATTTACTTTACTACTTGAATAACTATTGGTAATACTTGCCGAGCCATAACCATCAGTGTGAGAGTAAATTTGACCCACTAATCCACCTACGTTATCTAGTCCAGTGACTTCCCCTGTTGAATAACTGTTATTTGAAATGGTAAGTTGGGCACCTCCTGCACCTTGAATCCTACCAACTAAACCACCTATATCATTGTCCCCTTGCACATCTCCTGATGAGTAACTATTGGATATGTCACCCCATGCATAGCCAATTAAACCTCCAATATAATCATCACTACCAGTTCCAGTTGCTTTTACATTACCAGTTGAATAACTATCTGAAATTGTTCCAAAAAGATATAATCTCCCCGCTAATCCCCCAACTCTTTCAGTTCCAAAAACATCACCAGTTGCGTAACTGTTTGTAATACTTTTACCATCCCCTGCCAAACCTCCCACATAGGAATTCCCCGTTACATCACCTGTTGAATGGCTGTTTATTATAGTGCCAGAATGTGCAGAACCAACCAATCCACCAACATCACTATCTCCAGTTATCTCACCTGTTGCATAACTATCTTGATACTTGGTGTTGAACCATATCCGTCCAGTTTTCCAACTAATCCTCCTG
>MAAI01000035.1 GCA_002163115.1 Methylophaga sp. 41_12_T18
TCAGCACAGCCAATGCGTAACATTTAGGCGACACCCAATCAATTTTAGGGCCCAAATATAAGATTAAAAAGCCACCAGCAATGGTTATTAAAGCGTAAACCTTGCCGAACTCGCCAGCGGTTAAGCCAAGCTGGTCACTGATTGAGACTTGAAACAAGCCAATGAAAAAGCTCTGGCCTAAGTTACCTGTAAACACCGCTAAAAAGCCGATCGCTAATAAACCAGTATGTTGTTGAAGTAGTTGAAGATAACTTTGTGGGTGGGAGGTCGTCATTGTTCTGTCAGCTTGATTACGGTGAATGGGCTAGCTTACACAGCAAAGTTGAAAACTTAAATAAAATCAAACCAGATGAACTTACGTCTAGCCAATCAATAAATCTAAATACCTCTAATTTCGTTTTAGATTAGTATTGCTTGGCCTGTAATAGCCATGTACATTAGCTGATTGTCCAAGCAAAAGTCTACAGCCACAGCAAGAAATAACGTTAATGATGCAAAAGATACTCAAACAGACCCCAACAACTTACTTAAGTATTGGGTTAGCAGTGATGCTTGTCATAATAGCCATTTTTCAAATGTCGGCATCTGACGAGCGACAAAAACGCTTATCTGTTCAAAATATTGCCAGCTCTCATGTCAACTTAATCAACAACAGCTTGCATCAAGCTCTTTCATCCACTTATCCTCTTGCAGCGATGGTCAGAAAACAGCAGGGACAGGTGACAGGCTTTAGAGATCTGGCTAGAGAAATGCTGCCTTATTACCCCAGTGTTTCATCACTGCAGTTAGCGCCTAATGGCATTCTTCAACATATTGAACCCATGACCAATAATACCGGCGCTATCGGTCATGACTTATTTTCAGATCCCTCACGTCGCAAAGAGGCTCATATTGCTCGAGACACGGGCATTCTGGCTGTCGCAGGCCCCTTTAACTTAGTTCAAGGGGGCGTCGGCATTGCTGCTCGTCTACCCATTTTTATTAGCAACAATAATACTGAATCCTTTTGGGGATTCTCAATAGCATTAATTCGACTACCACAACTCCTCAAAACTGCAGATCTAGATACGCTCGTAGAACAAGGGATTGACTATGAATTATCTCGTATTAATCCTGATAATGGCGCTATCGATATTTTCGCTAGTTCTGCAGGCGCATTAGCGGATGATTCCGAAGTATTCTTTATTGATTTACCCAATGGCCTGTGGAAGTTCAAAGCCTCCCCTCAAGCTGGCTGGATAAATTATCAAACGATCTTGCTCAATGCGATTGTTGGCATTCTCATTCTGGTTTTATTTAGCTCATTGCTGATACTTGTCACCTACCTCCGTACTAATGAAAAAAGACTCAATCTAGCACTTAAAGCAGCTAAACAAGGCTGGTATGAGATTAACCTACATAATGGTGAAATCATTATTGATGATAATGAAAGAGCCTCATTAGGCTTTGCTGCTAATGACTCCTATGTCGATCTCAAAAGCTGGCAACAGCATATTCACCCTGACGACTATAAACAAACTGTCGAAAACTATAAGCAATGTCTAAAAACGGGCGAAACAACCCAAATAGAATATCGTCGCCAAACAGCAAATGGTAGCTGGGTTTGGATGCATGCAGTGGGTGAAGTAGTCGAATGGGATAGGAAGCAACAGCCAAAGAAAATAGTCGGCGTATACAATAATATAACGCGAAAAAAACAAGTGGTAGGTCGAGATAAATTAAGATCCCTAGTACTTGAACAGCTAGTTGCCGGTAAACAATTAACGACGATTTTAACCACTATCGTCACCCATATTGAAGAGCTTTCTCCTTTCTCGCTATGCAGTATTTTACTTATGGATCGAGAGGGTAAACATTTATTAACCGGTGCAGCGCCGAGTCTGCCTGACTTTTATAACGATGCTGTAAATGGCTTTGCTATAGGGCCTGAGGCTGGAAGTTGTGGTTCCTCTGCCTATAATAAATCAAGAAGCATTGCAGAAGATATTCAAACTGATCCCCATTGGCGCCCTTTTGCTCAATTAGCCGAACAAGCCAACTTACGTGCTTGTTGGTCAGATGCCATTTTAGGCAGCAATGACAAAGTCCTGGGTACCTTTGCTATCTATCATGCCAAGCCATGCCTGCCGTCTGATGATGACCTTGAGTTAATATCAGCCGCCTCTAAACTTGCAGCCATCGTGATTGAGCGTACGCAATTTAATGAACAAATCCAGCTGTTATCTCGCGCCTTTAAACAAACTCATGATGGCATCATAATCACTGATGCAGATCAAATCATTGTTGATACCAACCCTGCCTTTTCTGAAATTACGGGTTTCAGTCGTGATGATGCTATTGGTCAATCACCTAATATCCTTAACTCGGGCAAGCAAAGTCCACAGTTTTATGAAAATATCTGGAACTCTGTTAATGAGCAGCATCACTGGCAAGGTGAGCTCTGGAACCGGAAAAAAGATGGCAGTATTTACGCTGAGTTATTAACAATATCAACCCTGCTTGATGAACAAGGCTTAATTCAAAACTACGTCGGTATTTTTTCTGATATTACGCAAAGCAAGCAACAACAAGAAAAGCTCAACTTAATGGCACATTATGATGTGCTCACCGAGCTGCCTAACCGAGCTTTATTTAACGACCGCTTTAACCAAGCGATTGCTCATAGTCAGCGAACTAAACAACAGTTAGCAGTTTGCTTCTTAGATTTAGATGACTTTAAAACTATCAATGATCAATTTGGCCATACTATTGGTGACCAAGTGCTAATTGAAGTCGCGCAACGAACAAAAGCGCAAATTAGAGCAGAAGATACCGTCTCACGCCAAGGCGGTGATGAGTTTGCCTTGTTATTGAGTGATATTGAGTCTTATGAACAGTGTGAACTCACCTTAGAGCGCATCCTAAAGTCACTTTCCAAACCTTATTTGATTGAACAACAACAAATCAACATTTCCGCTTCCATCGGCGTTTCTCTTTATCCAGCAGATCATGGTGATATTGATACTTTATTACGTCATGCTGATCAGGCAATGTACCAAGCAAAATTGGCAGGCAAAAATCGTTATCACCTTTTTGATCATCAATATGATCAACAAATCGTGCAAAAAAATCACCGCTTATCGGAAATAGAACAAGCACTCACCAATAATGATCTACAGCTCTATTATCAGCCTAAAGTGAATATGGGTACTGGCGAAATCTTTGGCGCTGAAGCGCTTATTCGGTGGATTCATCCTGAAAAAGGGCTTATTCCGCCCAATGATTTCTTACCGCTTATTGATGGCACTGAACTTGAATGCCAAGTGGGTGACTGGGTTATACATCAAGCACTTCAGCAACTAGACAGTTGGCAGCAGCTAGGGATCAAGCTAGAAGTGAGTGTTAATATCTCTTCGTACCATTTACAGTCTGAGCAGTTCCTAGCTCAACTTAATGACGCCTTGGCCATGCACCCATCGGTTAACTCCCAAGATTTACAGCTAGAAATACTAGAAAGTAGTGCCCTAGGCGATCTCAATACCATCAGTAGAATCATTAAAATTTGTCAGGGGGCTCTTGGCGTCAATATGGCACTTGATGACTTTGGTACCGGTTATTCATCATTAACTCACTTGCGAAACCTACCGGTTAATACCATTAAGATTGATCAATCATTTATCCGCGACTTACTGGATGATCCCGGTGATTTTGCCATTGTCGATGGCGTGATTGGACTGGCTGATTCATTTCACCGTAATGTCATTGCCGAAGGTGTGGAAACAACCCAGCACGGCCTGATGTTACTTATTTTAGGCTGTGAACAAGCACAAGGTTACGGCATAGCAAAACCAATGCCCGCCATTGACATTCCAACTTGGCTTGCTCGTTATAGCCCTAACCAACAATGGATAGATTTTGCTAAAACCGCACAGTCAGTAACTGAAAGTAAACAGACTTTGTTCACACTGATTACTGAGCAATGGAACGATAAATTTATAGCGAATATTCAAGCCACTCCAGATCACATCCAACATTGGCCGGTAATGAATCACAGCCACTGCCATTGCGCTAACTGGCTAAGCCGAGCAGAACAAGAAAAAAACTATGAACCAACATGGCGTAAAACGCTCTATAGAATTCATGAGAGCTATCACTCCTTAGCCGATACCATTCAACACCACTATTTAGAGGGTGAACTGGCTACCGCTCGTCAAAAGCTACCTGAGCTAAATACGCTCTTTGATGAAATGAAATCAATGTTCACTACTCACTAAATAACGTTAAACTCTATATCAGTGCAACTGAGCCACTTAAAGTGATCATTCCAGTGCATCAATATGCATTATGCTTTAAACAAATCAAACCTAATTGTTAAATTTCAATAACTTAAAATGTTGGCACAATATTTGTTATTAAATTACTTATCATTGCAACGACGCAATAATTTTAACTACAAATTCGACTCATTTTGATGGTAATGAAGCCATACTCAATTTTATATTGGGTATGGCTTTTTTTTTAAGGAAAAATAATGAAATTTAATAGAAAACCTCTTGTTCTTGCACTTCTAGCTGCAGGAGTCACCAGCATGACAACAGCTGTACAGGCTGAAGATTCTTTCTACAAAGCTTTATCAGACGGTAAAGTCAGTTTTTCAGCTCGTGCACGCTATGAAGCTGTTGATCAAGATAATGCCTTAAAAGATGCTGATGCATTTACGCTTCGCACAACATTGGGCTACAAAACAGGTTCATTCCACGGTTTTAGTGCCTTTGGTGAATTTGAAGATGTTTCAGATCTAAGCTCCGATGATTACAACAGTACGACTAATGGTGAAGGCGCCTACTCTGTCATTGCTGATCCAGAAGGTACAGAAGTTAACCAAGCATATTTACAATATAACGGTTTCGACACCGAGTTTAAATTTGGTCGTCAAGAACTAACTTACCGTGGCGCACCATTCCATCGTTTTATTGGTAACGTATTATGGCGTCAAAACCACCAATCTTTTGATGCACTTACTATTCAGAACACATCATTTGCTGATACAACTTTAAGCTACGCATACATTGATGAAGTTCATACTATTTTTGGTGATGATCGCAACGCAGGTCTAATCCAAGATGGTGATATCGATATGGATAGTCACTTATTCAATGTTAAGTACAGCGGTTTATCAATGGGTAAATTAGAAGCTTATGCCTACTTATTAGATTATGAAGATGCTGCCGACGACAATGCTAACTCAACGGCTACATACGGTGCTCGTTTGACTGGTGCACAACCTTTAAATGATGACTGGAAAGTGATCTACACCGCTGAGTACGCAACTCAAGATGATTATGCTGACGGTGAAATGGATGATCAAGGTTACTACTTAGGTGAGGTAGGTTTTAAATATAAAGGCTGGTTAGCAAAAGTTTCTTATGAAGTTCAAGAAGGTGACGGTACATACAGCTTTAAAACACCATTGGGTACTAACCATGCCTACCAAGGTTGGGCTGACCAATACTTATCAACACCAGCGGCAGGTTTAGAAGATATTTATGCAACGGTTGTGGGTAAAGTATTAGGTGCGAAATTAATCGTTTCTTACCATGACTTTGAAACTGACGAAGACAGTGTTGATGCGGGTGATGAGTTAGATATTTTATTAGCGAAGAAATTTGCTAAGCACTACACAGTGGGTTTGAAATACTCTGACTTTGATGCGGGTCATGCTTCACTAGGTAAAGTGGATACTGAGAAATTATGGGTTTGGGGTCAAGTTAACTTCTAACCAACCATTGTTCATCAAAAAAGCCAGGCAACTTCAAGTTGCCTGGCTTTTTTGATCACGAAATTTAAACTTAATCTCATTTGCACTATTGATGAATCCATACAAAACCAGCTGTTTCAAATCGGTGCAAAAACAACAGTAAAACACCTAAATTCAACAAGTTAAAGGTAGGCATACAATTTGCAGGGTTAATATTGTACTTACTTAAAGGAGAATCACATGGGTGTCATTATTGATTTACTCTACTTCATTCGTGAAATCATAAAACTTAGTTTTGTGGTTGCCATTTCCCCTCCTGGACTTTTAGCTGCATACATCTATAACTGGTAAACAAAAATGAACTCATTTTTACTCCCAACAACGTTGTTAGTAACAGCCACACTTGTCATCATCGTATATGCAATAAGTAAAATTAAGGCTGTGCGAGCTCAACAGGGCTCAGAGGTAACACATGGCTTTTTATTAGCTAAAAACCTGCAAAAACTGATTATGCTTATCCAACAACATCGGGGGCTAAGCAATGCCGTGTATCAAGGTAACCAAAAGTTAAAAGGCCAACAGTTATCAGTACAAAGTGACATTAATATGCTGGTACAAGATGCAGAGCTACAAGTTTTTAGTCAATTTGAGCAATGGCACTCCTTTACTGATCATTGGCCTAGACTTAAGCAATACTTAACTGATAACAGCTTGGACTCGACAAAAATTTTACGTCAACACGCATTAATGGTTGATGGCTTATTATCTTTACTTGATGACATGGCACAAAAATATGAATTACATCTGTTAATCATTGATGGTTCAATTCGTGTCTCAGATCTACTGAGCGATATTTTACGTACCACCGAAGTAATAGCCCAAACACGTGGGGTTGGCTCTGGTTTATGTGCTGCTGGCCAATGCATTGGTAGTGACTTTATTCAACTAAAGTTCTTAAAAACAAATATTGAAAAAGAAACCCAACATTTAGTCACTGAGATCAACTCCATTAACAACCCAGATCTAAACGGCTACCTAGACGGAATAACACTCAATAATAACGTAACAGCCCTAGCGAAAAGCATTGAGGAAAACATTCTTAATACCAAACAAATAAAACTTGAAGCTGAAAACTTCTTCAGAATGGCAACCAAGCCTATTGATGAGTTAGCTCAGCTTTTTGAACAAATCATTTTATATAGCTCAAAAGAATTTATTCAGGATAGAAAATAAACATGGTCACCCAAACCGTTATCATCTGTGACTCAGAAGCTTCAAACACGATAATTACTAAGGCACTCAATCATAATGATTTTGAAATTGCGTTCAACAGTACATCCGTAGATCAACTGCTCATTAACTGTGAACTACAACGACCAGATCTTATCGTCATTAGCCTGACAACTACTTATCCAGGTTTACTCGACCAATTAAAGGTCATTAACCAGCAATACCCATTGCCTATTGTTATTTTTAGTCAAGATGAACGCGATGACACTATTGAAAACGCTATAAAGGCAGGTGTCAGTGCCTATGTTGTTGATGGCCTCCGTGAAAACCGGATCATGCCAATACTTCGCACCGCCATTGCACGATTTGAGTATCACCACGCTGTACAACAAGAACTGACTGATCTCAAAGCGACGTTATCTGAGCGTAAAGTGATCGACCGAGCCAAAGGCTTAATAATGGAGCAACGCCGATGTAGCGAAGAAGAGGCTTATACACTCTTACGTTCGACAGCAATGAGCCAAAATGTACGCATTGCAGAACTTGCTCAAAACATTATTAATGCAGCGCAGCTTCTTAATCCAGCACAGTAAGGGTTAACACCAAATATATCGCACTATATAAGTGCACTCATTAAAACTAACAAACCGTTTAAATCGTAAATACAAAGCAATAATCACTAATTTAACACTAACAATCAATAAGTTAAATTAAAAAAGAAAACATGGCATACCTTATGCTTTAATGAGAATAGTTATTTTCAATCCAATGGCGGATTGTAAGTTTATTACCCAATTGTATGGGATAGAGATAAAGGCGTCTTCCGAGGTTTATACCTTGGACGACGCCTTTTTTTTTGGAAAAAATTTACTTTTTTGGAGAAAAAGCATGAAGCGTTCTACACCTCTTTTTTCACGTAGAAAAATTGTTAAAACCGTAGCAGCAGCGACCTTGGCACTATCAACAGGGTTGTTAGGTGCAAACTTTGCTATTGCAGCACCAGGTGAGCTGGAGAAAGAAGATCTCAAGTTTGGCTTTATCAAACTGACTGATATGGCACCGTTGGCTGTTGCCTATGAAAAAGGCTTTTTTGAAGATGAAGGGCTTTATGTCACCTTAGAGGCACAAGCCAACTGGAAAGTACTTTTAGATGGCGTTATTGGTGGCGAATTAGATGGCGCTCATATGTTAGCGGGCCAACCGTTAGGTGCAACCATTGGTTTCGGTACTAAAGCCGATATTATCACGGCATTTAGTATGGATTTAAACGGCAATGCAATTACCGTTTCCAATGATATCTGGCAACAAATGAAACCCAATATTGCTACGGAAAACGGCAAACCTGTTCACCCAATCAGTGCTTCGGCATTAAAACCGGTGGTTGAGAAATACCTTGATGAAGGTAAACCTTTCAATATGGGTATGGTATTCCCCGTCTCCACCCATAACTATGAGTTACGTTATTGGTTAGCCGCCGGTGGTATTCACCCTGGCTATTATGCTCCTCATAAAGGGGATGTCAGCGGTATGATTGATGCTGAAGCATTATTATCTGTTACCCCGCCACCACAAATGCCATCAACCATGGAAGCGGGCACCATCTACGGTTACTGCGTAGGTGAACCTTGGAATCAACAAGCCGTATTCAAAGGCATTGGTGTACCAGTGATTACTGATTACGAAATCTGGAAAAACAACCCAGAAAAAGTATTCGGTGTCAGCAAAACATGGGCTGATAAAAATCCAAACACACATATCGCTGTGGTGAAATCTTTGATCCGTGCAGCAGCATGGCTTGATGCAAACAGTAATGCTAACCGTCCTGAAGCAGTGAAAATCTTATCGCAAAGCAATTATGTAGGTGCCGATTACGACGTTATCGCCAACAGCATGACCGGTACATTTGAATATGAAAAAGGCGATAAACGTGATGTACCTGATTTCAACGTCTTCTTTAGACATAACGCAACCTACCCTTACTTCAGTGATGCGGTTTGGTATCTCAGTCAAATGCGTCGCTGGGGTCAAATTGCTGAGCCGAAAACAGATGAATGGTTCATGGACATCGCGAAACAAGTCTACCGTCCAGACATCTATGCCGTTGCTGCAAAAGAGTTAATTGCTGAAGGCAAATTAGATGCAAAAGACTTCCCTGACTTTGCGACCGAAACAGGCTTCAAGCCAGCTCAAACAGAGTTTATCGATAACATTACATTTGATGGAACAAAACCTAATGATTATCTAAACCAATTTCCTATCGGCTTAAAAGGTGATGACGTTATTAAATAATGTCCTGACATCCAACACACTCCTTGCCTAAGTAATTAGGTAAGGAGTACTTCATATCGATAACAAACTAAAGAATTATCATGAAAGATAAAATAATCGCTTTTTTTGAAGTGACAGGTTTAACGTGGTTTATACCCTTGGTAAAACTGCTCACAAATGACAATCCACAATTACAGGCTCAAACATTATTCAAAATGGTAGGTATACCAATGCTGGCCATTATCATTTTCATAGGTTTATGGCATGTTGGTGCCGCAAAAGTGGACACCAGCTTAGGGCAGTTACCTGGGCCAAGCCAAGTATGGCAGCAGACACAAGTACTGGTTGATGAGCACTATGCCGAACGAGAAAAAGAAGTTAAGTTTTACCAGCGGCAGCAAATAAGAAATGCTGAGAAATTAGCAAAAAACCCTGAGGCAACAATCAAAGTTCGCCCCTATACCGGCAGAACAACATTTTTTGATCAAATACTCACCAGCTTATGGACTGTATTTGTTGGTTTTGTTATCGCCAGTATTATTGCCATTCCTATCGGCATTATCAGCGGTTTAAGCAATACCTTATATTCAGCGATCAATCCGCTAGTACAAATATTTAAACCCATCTCACCTCTAGCGTGGCTACCGATTGTCACCATGGTGGTTAGCGCAGTATATGTGTCACAAGATCCAATGTTTTCCAAGTCATTTGTGACCTCGGCGATCACCGTTACCCTGTGTTCATTATGGCCAACATTAATTAATACCGCTGTTGGCGTGTCATCTATAGATAGAGACTTGATCAATGTGGGTCGAGTATTACGCTTAAATTATGCAACGACAGTATTTAAGATTGTTATTCCATCCTCGATTCCAATGATCTTTACCGGTTTAAGAATTTCACTAGGCATAGGCTGGATGGTGCTTATCGCCGCAGAAATGCTTGCGCAAAACCCAGGCTTAGGAAAATTTGTTTGGGATGAATTTCAAAATGGCAGTTCATCTTCATTAAGTCGAATTATGGTGGCAGTAGTCACCATCGGCATTATTGGCTTCTTGCTAGATCTCATCATGTTGACGATACAAAAAGCTTTCTCTTACGACAAAAATGCAGTTATTCGCTAGGACATACCCATGGAAAATTACTTAAACATCGATCATGTCAGCATTGAATTTCCTACTCCAAATGGTCCATTCAAAGCCTTAGACAATGTAAATCTAAAAATTAATAAAGGAGAGTTTGTCAGCATCATCGGTCACTCTGGTTGTGGTAAATCAACCGTTATGAACATTGTTGGTGGCTTATATAAAGCGACAACAGGCGGAGTGATCCTTGAAGGTCGAGAAGTGAATGAACCAGGCCCAGATCGTGCCATTGTTTTTCAAAATCACTCTTTATTCCCCTGGTTAAGCTGTTATGAAAATGTAGAACTTGCTGTGAAGTCTGTATTCAAAGGCAAAAAAAGCAAGGCTGAAATGAAGGACTGGATTGAACACAATATTGACCTCGTTCATATGAGTCATGCCAAACACAAACTGCCCGCAGAAATATCGGGGGGCATGAAACAACGTATTGGCATTGCTCGCGCCTTAGCAATGGAACCTAAAGTACTACTGATGGATGAGCCGTTTGGTGCTTTGGATGCATTAACACGTGCCCACTTACAAGATTCATTGATGGAAATTCAAACCGAGCTTAATAACACCGTCATTATGATCACCCATGATGTTGATGAAGCGGTATTACTATCAGACAAAATCGTCATGATGACCAATGGCCCAGCCGCCAGCATTGGCGATGTACTTAATGTCGATTTAGCAAGACCGAGACAGCGCTTAGAGTTGGCTGATGATCCCCAATACAATCATTTCCGCTCTGAAGTTATCCACTTTCTACATGAGCGACACGCTCGTAAAGTCGCTTAATGACAATCAAAAATTACCAAAGGTTTAACAATGAGTTATGAATTTAAACTAGATCTTGATCATGATCTTCTTGAATGTGTCTACACCGGCACCGTTATTTTTACTGAACGTATGCAGGCAATAAAACTCGGCATAGAGATTCTTAAAGATCGTGATTACCCTCGAATCATCATCAATTTGCTAGCAGCAAAGATCCATATGACTCAAGATGAAAAACTACAATTAGCAGAATATATTTCTGAACAGCATGCACTTGAAAATGTAAAAACTGCGTTTCTGATTCGCTGCGAACAAACAGAGCGAGAAGAAGTTGATAGTGCAATAACACGGCCTGATGAGTTCGACTCTCAAGTCTTTTTCAGCCGTTCCAAAGCTATTGAGTGGTTGACGGCCAAATAAGTCATGATTGAAAGTCAGCAATTACAAGAAAGAAGACCGGTTGTGTCGCCACCAAATACAGCAACATTTGGAATGTTCACTTTGAGTAGTGCATTTCAACCGATCATCAGCATACCCCACCGTCGTGCGGTGGGGTATGAGGCGCTAATCAGGCCTAAAGATGAACAAGGAAAGTCGTGTTCTCCTGAAGCCTTGTTTCAACAAGCAAAAGACAACGAGCTATCGCTATCACTTGATCGTAGCTGTAGAGCGTTACATATAGAGAACTTTTCACGCTTTGATATTAATAATAAATGGTTGTTTTTAAATATCGATTCGCAAAGCCTGACCGATGAAAAGCCAACATTTGAGTGTATGACAAATGTATTGAAAGAAAGTCAGGTTAATGCCGACCAGCTTGTCATTGAAATATTAGAGCATGAAATATTAGATCGCAGCTATTTGAAAGAAATGATTAAACATTTTCGTTCACTGGGTTGTTTAATTGCGATTGATGACTTTGGTGCTGGTCACTCTAACTTTGAACGCATCTGGGAATTAGAACCGGATATCGTCAAATTAGATAGAAACCTAGTAACGCGATCAGCTAAAGATCCTAAACTAAAGCGGATCTTAAAAGGCATTATCTCGCTTATTCATAGCACCGGGTGCTTGGTTGTATTAGAAGGTATCGAAACTAAAGACGAGGCAGTGCTTGCCATTGAAGTTAATGCCGATATGGTGCAAGGGTTTTACTTTGCAACACCCGATGCACACATTTCACTTGATCCAACATTAGATCAAACCTTATCTCAACTACTGCAAATACAATCTACAAACCTAAATCAAGATCATAACGTTGCTAGTCAGCGCTTCAAACTATTAAGTCAGCGTTTCTTACATGCCATTGAGTTATTCATCGCCAACCTAGACCTACAAAAAAGTACTACACCCATCTTTAAAGATCCGCGTGCTGCACGCTGCTTTTTATTGGATGAGGAAGGCTATCAAATTGGTACCAGTATTCATTCGCCAAACTATGAGCAACGACTCAATAACCGCTTTGGGCCACTATTAGATAGTCATAATGCTAAATGGAGTCAAAAACACTATCACTACCGAGCCATTCGTTCGCCAGAACAGCTACAAGTATCTCGGCCCTACCTGTCAGCAACGGATTTACGCTTATGCATTACGGTATCTATTGCTATCAAAGTAAATGGCGCCGTTTATGTCTATTGTTGTGACCTAAATTGGCAGGAAAATGAGCCACTATAAATAACTCGCTAACACTTTGATCTTTACTCAATAAGGTAATATAGTCATATGCAAGGATAAAATGTGAATTCATAATAGAACTAGCCCCCCAACAAAAGGTAAGGCTGATGAGTCAATTTACAATACTTATTGTCGACGATGACCCCATCATGTTGTCATTGATCAGTGAGATCTTATCCCCAACTTATAAGGTTCGCATTGCCAACTCAGGCCAACGGGCTATTGAAATAGCAACATCAGATCCTCGTCCCAATCTCATCCTACTCGATGTAATGATGGCAGGTATTAGTGGTCACACCGTATTAGCGAAGCTGCAACAAGACAAAGCAACCAGCGGTATTCCAGTTATTTTTGTCACTTCCAAAGAAGCAATGGCTGATGAAGAGAAAGGCTTAGCACTCGGCGCTGTCGACTATATTACCAAACCGATTAGACCCGCTATATTATTGGCACGCGCCAAGACCCATATACTTCTTCAACAGGCTTATGCCTTTCTGCAAGATAAAAACATCTATCTAGAGCAAGAAATTAGCCGACGGATGGCAGAAAACCAAACTATTCAAGATATCAGCATTCGCGCTCTTGCCCACCTCGCTGAAGTACGTGATCCTGAAACCGGTGCTCATATTCTCAGAACCCAATCCTACGTCAACAGGCTAGCTAAGCAATTAAAAAATCACCCTCGCTTCAGTACTACTATCACTGACAATTATATTGACTCTGTTACCAAATCAGCACCACTACATGACATTGGCAAAGTAGGTATTCCAGATAATGTATTACTCAAACCCGGCAAGTTAGATGCCGATGAGTGGGTCATTATGAAAACACATGCTGCTATTGGTGCCCTCGCAATAGAACGAGCAGAAGACGATGTCGAGCTTGATGTTAAATTTCTCACCCTCGCCAAAGAAATTGCTCACTGGCACCACGAGCGTTGGGATGGCAGTGGCTACCCCGATAACCTGGCTGGCGATGACATTCCCATTTCTGCTCGATTAATGGCTATTGCAGATGTCTTTGACGCACTCATCTCAAAACGTGTTTACAAAGATGCATTTTCATTTGAGCAAGCGAAAGACATCATTCTAGAAGGTAAAGGCAACCACTTTGATCCAGATCTTGTTGATGCCTTTATCGATTGCTTTGATGACTTTGTCAAAATTGCACTTAAATACCAAAGCTCTGCCACACCCGTTGAACCTTAACAGTGCATTACATGGTGGCTCAGATCATGAATAAAAAAACTTCAAACTCACTCTTGTTACTCTGCACCATCTTACTGCTTTATTTACCATCGAATACAACTGCAGAAGGTCTTCGCTTGGGGATGATTGGCAAAAGCATCACCGATGGCAACTTCATTGATAGCTGGCAAGGCTGCCAGGAGTATGCTCAATTATCAGACAATGAATGTGTATTACTTGGCAACGAAGGTGCTGCCAATGCACGCCAACAACTCACCGCCATCAACTTAGCATTAGATAAAGTATCCTTTGATGCTCTTGCACTCTCGGTCACCAATTCGAATTACCTTGCTCAAGGCTTGGCCAATATAAACATTCCACTTATCACTTTCGACTCACCCTTTGCAGCGAAAGATAATAAGCTCAGTCGTGCATATGTCGGCATTGATAATGTTGAGTTTGGAAGACAGTTAGGAGAGTTAGTAAAGAAACTCAAACCGAATGGCGGCCGGGTCTGTATTTTTAGTACCCTTCACGATACCAATATTGCGCAGCGTGTGTGGGGAGTGCGCCAAGCCCTAAGTGGTTATAGTCAACTGCCGGTAGACAGTCGTCTACAAGGTCAAACGGCTTGGATTGAATCTGACCGTTGCCCATTAAACACTGCTGATAATATTCCTCGCGCTTTAAACCAGCTACAAGCAACCCTACAAGCAGACGAGGCCGATATTTATATCGCCGTAGGCTGGTGGCCGATTGTTGATAGTCAAGCTTATCGACAAACCATCGCCGATTATCAACACAAATTTCGTAGCCATGAGGTCGTTCTGGTTGCCGGTGTCGGTAAGACTGAACCAGAATACGATGAGCTCTTAGAGCAACACCTTTTACATGGTTATGTCAGTATCAACTTTCCTGAAATTGGTCGCTTATCTGCAAAAATAATGACCGAACTCTCGCAAGGTAAAGCACTCACTGACAACACCCTTTTTGTAGCCAATATAGTTCGAACAGTAGAGGGGCTAGCTGATAAATAGCAAGTTAAAATGAGTCTGTTAGAATGGAAATTATAAGGAAACTTGAAAGTATATTTATATTTCCATTATTCAAAAAACTCTTTAAATGAAAATAGAGGGATGAGTTGATGCTGAATTTAGTCCAGGTGATAAAAAACTCCTATCTATCACGCCGGGTTTTCTTTTTCACCCTGGCTCTCAGCACGGTTGTCATCGTTATGCTCACCAGCGTACAACTCTATTATTCCCATCAAAATGAATTAAAAACAATCAATCGCACCCTAGATCTGATCCAAAATACCTATGCTCCCAGTATCGCATCCAGTGTTTATTCTATCGATGAACAACTATTAGAAATTCAATTAGCAAGCATTTTAAATGCCGGTGATATTAGTTATGTTGAAGTGGTAGAAACACGAGGCAATAAACACTTTATCAGTAGCGCAGGTAACAAAGATCATCACGACAGTATTAGCAAAACTTTTCCCCTGCAGCACCGTAATCCTACTGGTGATTACCAAACCTATGGCAAGTTAACCGTTATAGCCAGTTTAGTCGGGGTTAATGAGCGACTCAAACAAATAGCAAAGCGATATGTGATCTCCGGCATTATTATCACCGCACTCATCACCATCGGACTTTTTTTATTTATTCACTTTATTTTAACTCGACATTTGATTGCCTTAGCAGACTTTACTGATCATTTAAGCCTAGAAGATCTAGATCAGACCTTAAACATTAATTACCCAACTAAAAAAAACCGCAACGATGAACTAAGTACTCTTATTAACGCCATTACTAAAATGCGTGACCGTATTCAACTCAGCTTAAAAAAACGTGAAAAGTTAGAACAAGAAATACATGATAATCAACAGTTCACATCCAATCTCATCACCAATATTCCCGGCGTTGTTTATCGCTCTACATCCCATCCACAACAAAGAATGATGATTTTTGTCAGTGATGGCATCACCCCAGTAACAGGTTATAAACCCAGTGATTTAGAAAAAAATTCCACTCAATCTTACTCGGCTCTTATCCATGATGACGATCGGCCACTCGTAGCTAAACAGATCAATTTAGCCATTAGAGATGTCAGTGCATTTGAAGTTACTTACCGGCTACATCATGCTTCAGGCAATACTATTTGGGTGCTAGACAAAGGCAGAATGGTCAACGATGAACAAGATAGTTCATTATGTATCGAGGGCATCATTACTGATATATCTGAGCAAAAACAAGCTCAAGAAGATGTCCATAAACTAGCAATGGCCGTCGAACAAAGCCCGGAAAGTATTGTTATAACCTCAGCCAACTCCGAAATTGAATATGTAAACAAAGCCTACGAACAAACTACCGGCTATAGCCGTCAAGAGGTCATGCATAGACACTTTTTAGACTTACAATCTAGCTTAATAGTCGCCTCTGATACCAATTATGAGCAAGTTTGGCAAACACTGGGCATAGACAACCGAGGCTGGAAAGGCGAAGTCATTAGCCAAAAAAAGAATCGTGACAGCTATACCGAGCTGGTGGCGATCACACCTATACGTCAAGATGATGATTCCATAGCTCATTATTTAATCGTTAAAGAAGATATCACTGAAAAGAAAAAATTAGCTCAAGAGCTAGATGATTATCGCCATCTTTTAGAAGAGCTGGTTGAGAAACGAACTCAGGCCTTAGCCGATTCTCAGCAACAAGCAGAGTCCGCTAACCAAGCAAAATCTAGCTTTTTGGCCAATATGAGCCATGAAATTCGCACCCCGATGAATGCCATCGTCGGGCTTACTCACCTACTCAGAAATACCGATTTAAATGCTGAGCAACTATTACGTCTAGAAAAGATAGAACAAGCAGGCAAACACTTATTAGCAATAATCAATGACATTCTTGATATATCAAAAATTGAAGCGGACAAGCTAGTGCTTGAAGATGCTGATTTTCATTTATCGGTTATTTTTGACTACATTTATTCCGTATTAAGCGAACAAGCAAAGAGCAAAGGCATTGAGTTAGTTACTGATCAAAATTCAGTTCCACATTGGTTAAAAGGTGATTACACACGGCTTAGACAAGCGTTATTAAACTACGCCGGCAATGCCATTAAATTTACTGAAAATGGCACTATCTACATTAGAAGTAAAAAATTAGAAGAGCATGGTGACGACCTTTTCGTTCGATTTGAAGTTGAAGACACCGGACCAGGCATGACAGAACAAGATATGGCTCACTTATTTAACGCATTTGAGCAGGCAGATATATCTACTACCCGCAAATATGGCGGCACCGGCTTAGGTCTGACCATTACCAAGCGGCTAGTGCAATTAATGGGCGGTGAAGTGGGTGTTGAAAGTGAATTAGGAAAAGGCAGTAAATTCTGGTTTACCGCCAGGCTGAAAAAAGGCAAAGGTACACTCAAATCCCTGTCAACAACAGAAAGTACAGAACAAGAACAGCTACTACGAAATCACTGCACCGATGCACGGATTTTACTGGTTGAAGATAATGAAATTAATCGTGAAGTCGCCCTAGAATTACTGCACGCCGTTGGTTTAGATGCTGACACTGCTGAAAATGGCCAAATAGCGGTCGAAAAAGTATGTAATAACCATTACGACCTGATCCTGATGGATATTCAAATGCCAGTAATGGATGGCATGCAAGCCACCAAAACTATTCGTTCTATGAGCAACAAAAAAGATCTAGCGATTTTAGCCATGACCGCTAATGCTTTCCAAGAAGATAAACTTGCCTGCATCGAAGCTGGCATGAATGACTTTATTGCCAAACCCGTTGATCCAGAAATTCTATTTAATATGCTCGCAAAATGGTTACCTCGGCGGGAAAAACCAGCTGGACCCCTAACTCATTCTGCACCGGCACGTGTTGCAGAAGCCGTCGTTAGTGATGATTTGGACTTACTTAATAAGCTGGCAGCAATTGAAGGTCTGGAAGCCGAACAAGGTGTAAGAAGAACAAATGGTAAAGCAGATCGCTACTTACGTTTACTGCAACAGTTTACTGATACCTATGACGATCGAATCAATAACTTCAAACAGGAAATTGAACTTGAAAATATTGAAGCAATTCGACGTTTTGCCCACACTCTAAAAGGCACGGCCTCGACATTAAGTTTCAACACCCTACAGCAAACAGCCATAGCTTATGAAGCAAGCTTAACCAGTGATGAAATTTGCTTAGATAAACAGCATAGTGACATATTCATTAATACCTGTAATCAGCAAACACATCAACTCCGTCAACATATAGAAAAACTAACGGCAGCAACAACAGCCATTCAACCAAGCCAACAGGATATCGAGCATGCTCATAAAATCTTACGCCAGTTAATGAGCTTAGTAACCGAAGATGATGCCTCCGCCAATATACTGTTCATACAAAATGAACAAATGCTAAAGCGGTGTTTTGGCGATAATATTGACTCCTTAAGCAAACAAATGAAGAGCTTTGACTATCCACAGGCTTTAACGATAATGAAATCAATTCCACTAACCAAAAAACACGCCTAGCGTGAGCCTGCTACATTTTAACGGATACATTAAATGTTCAATTTCACCTTTCGATGATAGATATAACAACACATATCCTTGTCTTGCCTGCCCCTAATTCTGCTCCTCTTGTGTGTCTGAAAGAAAATTTAACTATGAAATAATGCTGTGTTGATGGAAAAAAACCACATATTTTGTATAGATAAATACGAATGAAAGTCCTCACAAATAAGGTATCAACCCAATCACAATATTTACTATTTTTTCAACTGGTTAAAAGAAGTTAAGCTTGGGTTCTTGCTAGCCAATCATTAACAACCAGCCTGTCTTACTCACTCTTTAAATAAGATATACTTATGCAACTCATAAATATATGTGAGTTTCATTTATGAATGAACTTATCTAAACTGATCGCACTCAGTAAGTTTGCCCGTTCATAAATGAACGAGTTAATAACAGAACTTGTTAGCCAAATGCTGATCTATTATCGATGACTTTTCGCTCATCAACAGCTATTTGGCCACTCATAATCTAGTTAATTTAAGGTGGAAATATGGCTTTAGTATCAATGCGACAACTTTTAGACTATGCAGCTGAACATGATTTTGCGATCCCGGCATTTAATGTCAGCAACATGGAGCAAGTTCGAGCGATCATGCAAGCTGCCGACGCGGTCGACAGTCCGGTTATTTTACAAGGCTCAGCTGGCTCACGAAAATATGCCGGTGAAGCTTTCTTACGTCACCTCATCTTAGCGGCTATAGAAGAATATCCTCATATCCCAGTGGTTATGCATCAGGATCACGGCTCTGAACCTGCGGTCTGTACTCGATCAATTCAGTCTGGCTTCAGCTCTGTCATGATGGATGGCTCATTATTAGCTGATATGAAAACACCCTCTTCTTTCGGTTATAACGTGAATGTAACTCGTACCGTTGCTGATATTGCCCATGCTTGTGGCGTCTCTGTAGAAGGTGAGCTTGGCTGTTTAGGTTCATTAGAAACCGGCATGATGGGTGAAGAAGACGGTCATGGCAGTGATGAAAAACTTGATCACAGCCAATTATTAACCGACCCTGATGAAGCGGTAGAGTTTGTTCGTCAAACCCAGGTTGATGCGTTAGCAGTGGCTATTGGCACTAGCCATGGTGCATACAAGTTCACTAAACCACCAACAGGTGATGTATTGGCCATTAGCCATTTAAAAACGTTACAGCAACGTTTACCGAATACCCACTTTGTGATGCACGGTTCAAGTTCAGTGCCACAAGATTGGTTAAAAGTGATTAATAGCTATGGGGGTGATCTTGGTCAAACCTATGGCGTACCCGTTGATGAAATAGTTAATGGCATCAAATATGGTGTGCGTAAAGTCAATATAGATACTGATTTACGTATGGCTTCCACGGGTTCAATTCGTCAATATTTAGCTCAAGAAGAAAATGCAGCTGACTTTGATCCTCGTAAGTTTTATAAAGTAGCCACCGCAGCGATGCAGGCTATTTGTGAATCTCGCTATCAATCATTTGGTAGTGCTGGCCATGCCAGTAAAATTAAAGCGATTCCACTAGGTCAAATGGTTGAACGCTATGCCAGCGGTGAATTAAACACGGTAACAAGCTAAATAGCTGTTAAAAAACAATAAAATTAAAATCATGCACTTTGTTATCGATAAGTGCATTGGAGAGCTAAAGCTATGAGTACACAAACAACGTTAACCCAGTTTATCATTGAGCAACAACGTAATACTGCCGAAGCTTCAGGTGACTTTACCTTATTATTAAATGATATCGCTGCCGCCTGTAAACGCATCTCTCACACGGTAAATAGAGGTGCGATAACTGGCATGTTAGGCAGTGCTGAATCTGAAAATGTGCAAGGTGAAACTCAAAAAGAGCTCGATATTGTGACTAACGATATCATGGTTGATGCTCTTAATTGGACCGGCCATTTAGCCGGCATGGTATCGGAAGAAATTGATGATCCGATTGCCATCCCATCTGAATACCCAAAGGGTAAATACTTGGCCTTATTTGATCCCTTAGATGGTTCATCAAATATTGATGTCAATCTTACTGTCGGCACAATTTTCTCAATTTTGACTAGCACCGAAGGTGTTGATGCAAAATTAAGTGATTTCCTGCAACAAGGAACCGAACAAGTCTGTGCCGGCTTTGTTTTATATGGCCCATCCACGATGATGATTTTAACAACAGGCCAAGGTGTTAATGGTTTTACCTTAGATCAAGATGTCGGTGAATTTGTATTAACCCATCCGAACATGACCATTCCTGAAGACTCAAGAGAGTTTTCAATCAATATGTCGAACCAACGTTTTTGGGAGCCAGCAGTCCAGCAGTATGTTGAAGAGTGCATCCAAGGTGAAGAGGGTCCTCGCGGCGAAAACTTTAATATGCGTTGGGTAGCCTCTATGGTTGCAGAGGTTTATCGCATTCTGACGCGTGGCGGAATATTTATGTATCCCTTTGATAGCCGCGATCCAAGTAAACCAGGCAAGCTACGTTTAATGTACGAGGCAAACCCTATGGCCTTTATCGTTGAGCAAGCAGGTGGCGTATGTACAACTGGTCGCCAACGCATGCTTGAAGTTCAACCAACAGATATTCATCAACGAGTACCCGTTATCTTAGGATCAAAAAACGAAGTAAACAGAGTTGTTTCTTATCACCAGGAATAAACCGTTAAAACATTATGGCCTCAATCTCTATCGAGGCTATATTTAAGTAAAAGGTAAAATTTATGCGTAAGCCACTCGTTGCCGGTAATTGGAAAATGAACAATCCGGATGAGAGCTCTAAAGTTCTGCTTGAGAATATTTTAGAGCACGCCGAGCTACTAGAAACACAGTTGCTTCAGGAAGATAATTCATCTGCGATTGATATCGCTGTTTTTCCACCGTCCGTGTATCTGAAAGATGCACAAGAAATATTAACAGGCAGCCAACTTCATTGGGGCACACAAAATGTATCAGCCTATGATGAAGGCCCATATACAGGTGAAATATCAGCCTCAATGATCAAGGGATTCGGTTGTGACTATGTATTAATTGGTCACTCTGAACGTCGCTGTTTATATGAAAAGTTAGAGCTAGATCAATTTGTCTTAGATCAAATTGTTGCTCAAAAATATGAGATGGCGATTGAACATGATCTCATCCCAATTATTTGCATAGGTGAAACAGCTGAGGATTATGCTTCAGGTAAAACAGAAGAAGTGATTGCTCGCTTACTTGATGTGCTTATTGCTCATAAAGGCGTTAAGACTCTAGCCAAAACAGTGTTAGCCTATGAACCTGTTTGGGCAATTGGTACAGGTAAATCAGCGACTCCTGAGTGGGCACAAGATATTCATGCCTTTATGCGAAAACGTATTGCTGAGCACGATGTTGATACGGCAGACTCAATTCGCATTATTTATGGAGGCAGTGTTAAACCTGACAATGCAAAAGCCATTTTCGCTAAACCGGATGTTGATGGCGGCCTGATTGGTGGCGCCTCATTAGATGTCGAAGAGTTTAGTCAGATTTGTCTCGCTGCAGCGACTAAATAACGATACAAATTTTAACGATCTCGTAGCCGAATACAGTATCTACCAGCAATCTACACCAGCTGGTTGATATTGTGTTTTTTCTAGTTATCTCTTCTTTTCAGCATACATTTCATTATCTGAAACCCGTAACAACTTATCTATAGACTGACCATCTTCAGGGTAAAGTCCTAAACCAATACTCACCGAGATCTGAATCATCTCAGCTTCAACGGCTACTGGTTGCTCAATTTTCTGTTTAATTTTAGCCACCCATGCTTCCGCTTCATTCCTTGAGCTAATATCCTGAAGAATTAATACAAACTCATCGCCACCTAACCTTGCCACGATATCGGAGTTCCTTGTTTGTTCGACAAGGGTATTCGCTAGCAGTTTCAATGCTTGATCACCAAAATAATGACCATAATTATCATTGAATACTTTAAAGTCATTCACATCGATATAACAAAAAGCAATCAGACTTTTATTGCGAGCTGCATTCTTTAAAGCTTGCGAAGCTAAGGTATAAAACTGATGTCTATTTGCTAGCCCAGTTAAAGCATCAGTATAGGCCAACTGCTTTAACTCTTCTTCTGCTCGTTTCCGCAAGCGAATCTCTTTTTTTGTTCTTTGGTAAGCACCGGACAAGATAATCAACATTACTACGGCGATCACACTAATCAGTGCTGTTAGCTTGCCTACTTGTGTCCATTTTTCCTGATGATTTTGTTGTAACGCTAGATAATCAAAGCCAGCTAGCTTTTTGGCATTATCCACCATGCCAGCATCAATAAAGGTATTAGCCATATGCTGCCAACGCCATGGGTTCATATGGCCAAGATCAACTACGTTAGGAAGAATAAGTTGTTGCAGTATCGTTGCTTCATATTTCAGGTGAGCACGACTTTTATCCACATGATATTTAGACATCAATAACTCAATAATTTCATCTTGATGCTTCAAGGCATATCGCCAACCTTTCATGCTCGCCTGACGAAATGCTTTAACACGTTCAGGATTACCTTTTAACTCTTGTTCAGTAGTGAACAAAATATCACTATAGAAATCAACACTGTAAAGGCTTGGGTTTATAACTGTATGTTCAATTCCACGCTCATGCAAATAGAATGGTTCATTAGATAAATACGAATTAAAAACATCAACTTTGTCGTCAACTAAGTCTTGAATTTGATAACTACTCGGCGTTAAGTCGATCTGGGTATAGTCGATATTTTCATTGTGAAACATCGCCACAAAATCAGCATCAACCTGTTCGCCCATAATCATCACTTTTTTACCTATCAGATCATGTGGTGTTGCAATCTTCGATGACTTTTTAGCAATCAATACCGAGGGGGAATGTTGCAATACTGCTGCAAGTGCAACTAGAGGTGCTCCTTGCAAGCGAGTGAGTAAGACCTCACTATTTCCTACGCCATAGTGTGCAACGCGACCCAATACTTGTGCTACAGGCTTTTTATCTGGCTGACCTTCAGTAATGATTACATCTAAGCCCGCATCTTTATAAAAACCTTTTTCAAGTGCAGCGTAATAACCGGCAAATTGAAACTGAGCGTGCCACCTTAACTGTAGCTCAATAATCTCAGATGCAGATGCACTGGGAGATAAAGCACCCAATACAAGTATTACAGTCAGTACACTTATTCCAGAAAAAAAACTCGACATAACATCCCATTTATAAAGCTGTTGTGATAATTAAGTATTCAACTTGTTATACCTAACTTTGGCTAGACCTTCCCCATCACTGCACCATGTTAACTAATTAACTCAGCTTTCCCAATAGCTTTTGACTTAGATCACAATAAGAATCAGTTAATTATTTTGTTTGAATACCATCAAAATTAGCCTTAATTCCTGAGGGTTTACATAGTGCAAGATAACAATTAACAGTACAGATAATTGAATTTAAAAAGTTTTATTGCTATAACGAGTGACAAGTATAGATATTTCACAGCAAGGATTATGCTCATGAAAATACTTATCGCCGACGACTCCCCACCAGATCAAGCCTTGCTATCGATGATAGTTAAAGAGCTAGGCCACGAGATTATCGTTGTCAGCAATGGTGCTGAAGCAGTTACTGCTGTAGAAAATCAGCAGCCTGACTTAGTTCTTATGGACATTCTAATGCCCATCGAAGATGGCTTAAGTGCTACCGCAAGAATTAGAAAAATAGAGCTGGATTATTGGTTGCCGATTATTCTTTTAAGCGCACTAGATCAGCCACAAAATATTATTAAAGGCTTGGATGCCGGCGCAGACGATTATTTAACTCGGCCTATTCATCCCAAAATAATTCAAGCTAAAATCCGAGCCATGGCTCGAATCAAAACCCTGCAAGCAGGCTACAACCAAGCCATTGAGCAACAAAATCAACATTTGTCTCACCTTCAACACGAAAACCACCTGCACGATCAACTGCGAAGAGCCATGGATGAAGCTGCAATCGTAGTTGAGACTGATGCCGAAGGTAGTATTACTTACGCCAATGATAAATTCAGTGAAATTTCAGGTTATAGCAAAGAAGAACTTGCCGGGAAAAATCATCGTATTCTACATTCAGGCATGCATTCTCGAGATTTTTTCCACGATCTTTGGCACACCATTTCTAATGGCAATATCTGGCATGGCGATATTTGCAATAAATCAAAGTCAGGCAGGTTATTTTGGGTTCGCACCACTATTATTCCATTTCTAGACACTGAAACAGGTAAACCAATCAGTTATAAAGCCATTCGCTTTGATATAACTGAACGTAAAAACCTTGAAACGAAGCTTCAGTTAGAAAAAGAGCGTGCTGAAATAACACTGGCATCTATCGCTGATGGCATCATCAAAGTAGATCGCGTAGGTCAGGTTGAATTTATGAATAGAGTTGCCGAAGAAATGACTGGCTGGCCTATGGAGGAGGGCTATAAAAATCATATTAAAGACATTTTCATTGCTACCATATCTGCAGAATCTAATAATACCGAAAATTACCTGACTGATCATGTTACGCAGCAACATCGAGTCCTTGAGCCCGGTACATTATTGCTATCAAGACAAAATAATCAATACCATATTGAAGGCTCTATTTCTCCGATTTTCGAACAAGAAGAGTTTGTCGGCTGCATCTTTGTTTTTCAAAATACCACCGATAAAAACCGCTTAAAAACAGAAGTCGAATGGCAGGCATGGCATGATGCGTTAACCAGTCTCCCTAACCGTACTTTGCTTAAAGACCGATTTAATATAGCCATTGCTAATGCTAATCGTACCGATACCATGGTGGCAATCTGCTTGTTAGATTTAGATGATTTTAAAGCTATTAATGATCAATTTGGTCATAGTACCGGCGACCAAATTTTGGTCGAAATTGCAGAGCGGTTAAGTGCTGTTATTCGCGATGATGATACTGCGGCCCGGCTCGGTGGTGATGAATTTGTTTTGCTATTAAATGGCTTTAATTCATCGGAAGAAATAGATTATGCCGTACAACGAATTTATAAAGCCTTATCGTTACCAATAACACTAGATGGCCACACTTTTAAAATATCACAAAGCATTGGTATTTCCGCCTACCCTACAGATAATGTCGATCCCGATACCTTGTTACGTCATGCAGATCAGGCCATGTATCAAGCAAAACGTTTAGGCAGGAACCGGTTTAGCTATTTTGATCAAGTAAGTGAGCAACTGTCACACCATCGCCTGCAAGAAATTAACCGTATTAGGCAAGCAATTTTTAACAATGAAATGGTGCTCTACTACCAACCTAAAGTAAATATGCGGACCGGAATCATTATCGGCGCTGAAGCACTCATTCGTTGGCATCACCCTGAAAAAGGCCTACTCAATCCTATTGATTTTCTTCCACAAATAGAATCAACAGATGTGGAAATTGTCTTAGGAAACTGGGTCATTGAACACGCATTAACCGAGCTTCAGCAATGGCGAGGTCAAGGTAAAAACTGGTCCATCAGCGTTAACATCGCCGGTCATCACTTTACTCAAACTGATTTCACTGAAAAATTAAAACAAGCCTTAGCACGCCATCCTGAAATACCCAGTAATTATCTAGAGCTAGAAATTCTTGAAACGACCGCATTGGATGACATTGCTTATGTATCGGACTTGATCTGCGAGTGTCAGGCTTTAGGGGTGAAATTTTCGCTTGATGATTTTGGCACCGGCTACTCATCCCTATCCTATTTAAAACAACTGCCCGCTAACTGGTTAAAAATTGATCAATCTTTTGTGCGCGACATGCTCGATAACCGAGGCGATATGGCTTTAGTCGAAGGTATTATTTCTTTATCGCACGTTTTTCAGCGACAAGTCATTGCTGAAGGTGTTGAAACCGCTGAGCACGGCGTATTATTAATGCGTTTAGGCTGCCAGTATGCACAAGGTTACGGCATTGCCCGGCCCATGCCCGCTGAAAAGATCATCGCTTGGTCAGAAAGCTACCAACCTGAAGAAGCGTGGTCTATTTGGTCTGGTTCTGAATGGGAATTAAGCGATCTACCTCTGCTCGTTGCCCAACATGATCATGTGAGATGGATACAAAAAATTCTAAATGGTTTTGATACTGGCATGGTTAATATTTCTGATAATGAAGTTATTAATCACTATGAGTGTCGGCTTGGCAATTGGTATTACGGCCATGGCAAACAACATTATGGTCACCTTGAAAGCTTTAAATCTCTAGAAGAAATGCATATCGATATTCATCAGCTAGGTCATGATGTAGTCACATTATTAAAGTCAGGTCGGGCAGAAGAAGCAAAAAAATTAGCCAATGACTTGCTCTCCTTAAAGAATAAAATGCTCGCCAACCTCCATGAACTCCAAAAACAGGTGAATTTTTCTGGCGAACAAGCTCTAAATAAACAGCAGCAAGCTAATTCCTAATCTAATTCTACTGCTGTAACTATTAATTAAAAAATAACAATGTGACTTGGCTATAAAAAGTATGGTAAAAATAAGGTAAGACCTATAACAAAACTAATCGTAGTTGATGAGAAGGAAGTAGTAACCATGAAAACATCTGACCTCTTTGTAAAGGCACTCGAAAATGAAGGTGTCGAATACATCTTTGGTATACCGGGCGAAGAAAACCTAGACTTTCTTGACTCACTCCAAGGTTCAACAATCAAACTTATCTTAACTCGTCATGAACAGGGTGCCGGTTTTATGGCTGCTACCTATGGTCGCCTTACTGGCAAACCCGGCGTCTGTTTAGCAACCTTAGGTCCTGGTGCAACTAATTTGGTTACTCCTGCTGCTTATGCCCAATTAGGTGGCATGCCGATGTTAATGATTACCGGCCAGAAACCAATCAAAGCCAGCAAACAAGGGCAGTTTCAAATTGTTGATGTCGTCAATATGATGCGACCAATCACTAAGTTCACTAAACAAGTCGTACATGGCAACACTATTGCTTCAACTGTACGCGAAGCATTTAGACTGGCGATGGATGAGCGCCCTGGTGCAGTCCATATCGAATTACCTGAAGATATTGCCGCTGAAGAAGCCAGCGAAGCCTTATACACCGTAGCTACCACACGCCGGCCTGATGCAGATAGCGCTGCTATCAAGTCAGCTGTCGATATGATTAAAAAAGCAAAAATGCCGTTATTGCTCGTCGGTGCAGGTGCAAATAGAAAACGTACTAGCCGGGCATTAAAAACATTTATAGAAAAAACCGGCATCCCATTTTTTAATACTCAAATGGGTAAAGGCGTGATTGATGAACGCCATAAAAATTATATCGGCACAGCCGCCTTATCAGATAATGACTTCCTACATTGTGCTGTTGATCGCGCCGATCTTGTTATCAATGTTGGCCATGATGTCATTGAAAAACCACCTTTCTTCATGAAAGAAGGTGGCCCGAAAGTTATTCACATCAACTTTTCTCCAGCTCAAATTGATGCCGTTTATTTCCCTCAGTTAGACGTGGTCGGAGACATCGCAGTCTCTGTTAGTCGGTTATCAACCCAATTACCGCCTCAATCAAGTTGGGATTTTTCATATTTTTATCGCGTTAAAGAAGAGGTGAACTCGCGCTTATCGTTATATGCTGATGATGACCGCTTCCCTATATTACCGCAGCGTGCCGTAAGTACTATTCGGGAGAAACTTGATGACGATGGCATTCTCACTCTAGATAATGGCGTGTATAAAGTTTGGTTTGCTCGCAACTATCTGTGTTATCAGAATAACTCCTTATTGCTAGACAATGCCTTAGCGACAATGGGGGCTGGCTTACCCTCAGCAATGCTAGCCAAGTTAATTAATCCCGATCGAAAAGTAATAAGTGTCTGTGGTGATGGTGGATTTATGATGAACTCACAAGAGCTTGAAACCGCTGTTCGACTTGATTTAGACCTTGTTGTTATTATTCTTAATGATAATGCTTACGGCATGATCAAATGGAAACAAGAAGGCATGGGCTTTGATAATTTTGGCCTCGATTACAACAATCCAGACTTTGTGAAGTATGCTGAAAGCTACGGAGCTACTGGCCATAGACCAACCAGTTGTGAAGAGTTTAGTCGAATTCTTGAACTCACCTTATCTGAAAAAGGCGTTCATATCATCGATTTAGCTATCGACTACTCTCTTAATCATTCAATTTTAAACGAAGGTTTAAAAGCGAAAATCTGTATATTGTAAGGAATACACCTATGTCTCTTCCTCAGCACTTCAGCCCATTAATTGCCGAGTTACAACAAAAAGTTAGGGCCCAGCGGGAGGTGAAGTCTCCCTATGACGAGCAAGTATTAGCCTGTTTCGATACTTCAGATACAGATGATATCAATCAAGCTCTAGTCACCGCTCATCGCTTATTTGCTGATAAAAAAAACTGGCTATCAGTACCACAACGAATTGCCATACTTGAACGTGCTATTGAATTAATGCAGTCACAGTTTGAGGACCTTGCCATTTCCTCTGCACAAGAAGGTGGTAAACCTCTCGTCGATTCACGCGTTGAAATGGCTCGCTGTATTGATAGCATTCGTACTTGTGTTGATGGCCTACGAGACAATACATGTCATCCTGTTCCTATGGGTATCAATGCTGCTTCACAGCATCGATTTACCATTATGAATAAAGAGCCTATTGGCGTAGTGGTGGCCGTCAGTGCCTTTAATCACCCATTGAACTTAATTGCCCATCAAGTCGGTCCAGCCATTGCTACTGGCTGTCCAGTCATAGTTAAACCAGCCGAAGATACGCCCATATCTTGCTTCCGTTTAGTAGAAATATTTCATCGTGCCGGCCTACCTGTTGAATGGTGCCAAGCTGTTTTACCTGATAATCACCATGTGGCAGAAAAGTTAGTCACCGATCATCGTGTTGCCTTTTTCAGCTTTATAGGTAGCGGTAAAGTAGGTTGGTACTTACGCTCGAAACTTGCTCCAGGTACTCGCTGTGCTCTAGAGCATGGCGGTGTCGCTCCAGTGATCCTAGCTAAAGATGCCGATCTTGATATTGTAATTCCAGGACTGGCCAAAGGTGGTTTTTATCATGCTGGCCAAGTCTGTGTTTCTGTACAGCGCATTTTTGTCCACGAATCTATTGCCCGCACGCTAGCAGAACGATTAGCCGACGCAGCTAAAAAGTTAACCGTTGGCGATCCTACGTCAGGTGATACCGAAGTCGGTCCACTGATTCGTAACGGCGAACTCATCCGAGTAACCTCATGGGTACAAGAAGCTGTTGATATGGGTGCAGAACTACTCTGTGGTGGCCAAGCACTATTGAATAATTGCTATGCTCCTACCGTGTTATATAGCCCGTCTAAAGAAAGCAAAGTATCTACCTCAGAGGTCTTTGGCCCTGTCGTTTGTATTTACCCTTTTAGTGATCTTGATCAGGCGATCTCTGAAGCAAACTCACTTGACGTGGCCTTCCAAGCATCGGTTTATAGCCAAGATATTGATACTGCTATGTATGTCAGTGACCGCTTAACAGCTTCTGCGGTAATGATTAATGAACATACCGCTTTTCGTGTCGACTGGATGCCTTTTGCTGGTCTCATGCAATCAGGACTCGGTACTGGCGGTATTCCACATACAATGGAAGAGATGCAAATTGAAAAAATGATCGTGATTACTTCCAAAGGAATATCTTAACAACACAAATGTGTCACCTACAAATGGCTAGTAACGCTTAACTTAAGGAGTTATTAGCCATTTTTGTCCTCGTTAATGCAATGGTAAATCAAACCAGAAAGTAGAGCCTTCACCTTCAACACTATCAAAACCTATACCGCCGCCCAGCAACTCGACTAACTCTTTAGTAACGACTAAACCAATTCCAGTTCCTTCAATATCAGAGTTCTCCATACCGAGTCGTGAAAACGCATTAAATATTAACTGATGCTTATCTTGTGGAATCCCTTGTCCGGTATCTCTAACTGCTACTCTCAATTTTGATTTAGAGTCTGCTAGTAAGTCACAGCCGACAAAAACTAAACCTCCAATTTTATTATATTTAATCGCATTTGTTAGTAAATTTAATAACACCTGTTTTATTTTGGTGCCATCCGTTACCAGCACGATATCAAAGCCTGGACCCAGCTCAATGCTAATATTTTTCTTGTCGGCTTGCGCTTGAACCATGTTAATACATTCGTCGACAATACTTTTTAATTTCAGATGTTCAATATGACAATCTTGTTGGCCTGCTTCTATTTTAGCTAACTCTAATACCTCATTAATTAACGCCAATAAGTGGTTACCTGCTTGCAGTATTTCAACAATATTCTCCTGCTGATCACTGTTTAGCGGAGCATCTTGATCGTATTGTAGTAGCTGTGAAAAACCTATAATTGCATTCAGTGGAGTCCGTAGCTCGTGACTCATCGATGATAAAAAGACAGATTTAGCATGATTTGCAGCTTCAGCCTGATCTTTTGCCAGCATTAAATCTTTTGTCCGCTTTATCACCTTTTCTTCTAAATACTGTGATTCATCTACTAATTTTAAATTCGCCTCATTAAGTGACTTAGTTCTTTTTGCTACGAGATCAATCACCATCGAATGTCGTTTCAGCATCATATGTACGCAGAAACTAGTCAACAACGTCAAAATAATACCTAATGATATTATCGCTCTGTTTCGCCAATGCTCGATGTAAAATACCGATTTCTTTGCTTCAGCACTCACTTGCCAGGTGTGCTCAGCTAATAGAATAGCTTCATTATAAAATAAACTTTTTTTATCAAACTTCTTTGTCTCAGCTATTAAAGCATGCGGAAAGCCACCCAAAGATCGGCTATTTTCACTGATAGTGATTGCCACTGTTGCTGCAGGTAGATTTGATACCGCTTGCTTGATTAAGCCAGGTACATCTACAGCCATCAATACAAAGCCTTTCGCCTCAGCATTTAGTTCAGTAGTTAGTTTAGGAAATATTGGTAAAAAGAAAAATACGGTTTTGTGCACCGAATCAACTAACGGTAATGCCACTACCATCTTATCGATCTGCTTTTGTCGTTGAAAATAACTTGCTAGCCCCACATCAATATTCTCTTCAACTCCAGCTTCATCGTTATGAACATAGCTGTATCGACGCCGGTAGCTTGGTATCGATTCTGTTGATGTTGTGTTTTTTTCTATCCATGCTAAATGCGTTATTGCCGCATTATTTCTAACTAAAATATTACTAAAATCATTGAAATCTGTTGCAGTAACATCATCTGAAGCATCGAAAAATGCCTTTACTGCTAGTAATGTATCCAAGGTAGAAACGAGTTGCTTTTTAACTGACAGCACCCGAATTTTTGCTGTTTCATTAAAGTTATTTTTGGCTTCACTTTCAGTTAGCTTCGTACTAAACGAGTAAATAAAAAAAGTAGTAAAAAATCCTATAGACAAGATGATGACAAGCGCTAATCGATGAAGAGACAACAATTTCATAAGTGCTGATACTTATCTTTATTGAATAAATTTTAGGATATAACATCCACTCTTAAAATACCATTGCCTTAACTTCCATCCATAAAAAAAGCCCCCACACTGAATAAGTGCAGAGGCTTTGATATATATGGTGGGCCTACAAGGACTTGAACCTTGGACAAAGGGATTATGAGTCCCCTGCTCTAACCAACTGAGCTATAGGCCCGAAACTAGTTAATTGCCAGAGTCTAAGAAACTCTTCAATTGATCAGATCGCGTAGGATGACGTAATTTACGTAACGCCTTCGCTTCAATTTGACGAATACGCTCACGCGTTACATCAAACTGCTTACCAACTTCTTCTAAAGTATGGTCAGTATTCATATCAATACCAAAACGCATACGCAATACTTTTGCTTCACGCTCTGTTAAACCACCAAGAATACCTTGCGTTGCTTCTCGCAAGCCTTCAATCATTGCCGCATCTTGTGGTGACATAACGTCTACATCTTCAACAAAATCACCTAAGTGAGAATCTTCATCATCGCCGATAGGAGTTTCCATTGAGATTGGTTCTTTCGAAATCTTCAATACCTTACGCACTTTATCTTCAGGCATTTCTACACGTTCAGATAATTCTTCTGGCGTTGGTTCGCGGCCCATTTCTTGTAACATCTGGCGCGCAATACGGTTCAGTTTATTGATTGTTTCAATCATATGCACAGGAATACGAATCGTTCTTGCCTGATCAGCGATAGAACGTGTAATTGCCTGACGTATCCACCATGTTGCATAGGTTGAAAACTTATAACCACGTTGATATTCAAATTTATCAACCGCTTTCATCAAACCGATATTACCTTCCTGAATAAGATCCAAGAACTGTAAACCGCGGTTAGTATATTTTTTAGCGATCGAAATAACAAGACGTAAATTCGCCTCAACCATTTCTTTTTTCGCACGACGCGCTTTTGCTTCTGAAATAGACATCTGACGATTAATTTCCTTCATTTCAGGAATCGTCATGCCGCGTTCTTCAGATATTTCACCCAATGTTGTTTGTGCGCCAACAATTTCATCTAAATGCTTTTTAATAGTAGATGAATAATGTTTTTTGGCACGAATATGCTTATCTGCCCACGATGTATTTACTTCATTACCAGAGAATGAGTCAATAAAATCACGTCGCTCCATACGCGCTTGTTCAACAACAATATTGAGAATAATGCGATCCTGCTTACGAATTTCAGCAATCGTAGTAGACATCAAGCTGTTTAAGTTAATGAGTGCTTTAGGCGTTAATTTAAACTCCATAAACAAACTAGATGCAGCTGCACGCGTTTCTTTCAACTCGTCATCGCTGCAATCTATCGTTTTATCAAAAGCAACTTTTAGTGCTTGGAAACGTTCGCGAGCTTCTTCAGGATCAATAGCATTGCTATCTTCTTCCTCTTCATCATCGTCGCTCTTGCCTTCAGTACTAACTGCAGGTGCTGGTGCTACTGGCTCTTCAGGTTCAGGTAGAATAAAACCTTTAATGAGATCATTAAGGCGCATTTCTCCTGCCTCAACAACTTCATATTGAGCGAGAAAGGTATTAATACATGAAGGAAATGATGACAACATCAATAAGCTTTCACGTAGGCCAGCTTCAATTCGCTTGGCAATAACAATCTCACCTTCACGAGTCAGCAGTTCAACTGTACCCATTTCACGCATATACATACGTACTGGATCAGTTGTGCGGCCGAACTCACCGTCAGAACTTGCTAATACGGCGGCGGCTTCGTCAGCAGATACGTCATCGTTGGAGGAAGCTGCTTCTGCTAAACGCTCCATTTCATCGGTATCCATGCCATCTTCATGGACCATGATACCGAGATCGCTAAACATACCTACGATATCTTCTATCTGGTCAGCATCCACTAAATCTTCTGGAAGATGATCATTGATCTCACCATAAGTAAGGTAACCACGCTCTTTACCAAGAGTGATAAGCGCTTTGATACGTGATTGTTGATCTTTCATTAGACCCCTCTAATTCTTTACAATGATGCTGTAGGCGTGAACCGAACATTATAACAAAATGTTATTGTTTTAGTATAAAAATTCACAACTAAACCATTTATTTAAATGATTTTACTTCTTCTTTTTCAGCATCTGTTAACTGACTAAACGGCTTATTAGTTAAATAACTTTGCCGCTCTTGTATCGCTTGCTTTTGTAGTTGCTGAACTATTCCCGCTAACTCATGCTTTAAGCCATCAACAGATAAATTCATCGGCTCTAAAGCCAAACGTTGCAAATGAGCACCACTTGGCTCATCACGCCAACGTTCTATTAACGCTGCTGTATTTAAATGGGGGTACTGATGTAATGTTTCAAGTAGCTGTAATAATAGTTTTATGCCAGGCAATGCTAATGTCTGAATTTCACTATATCTGTCAACATATTGATGAAGACTTGGATGCTGCAATAAAATGGTTATCGCCATCCTCACAGGTGATATAACACCAGAAGCAGGTTTTATCTCTCGTTTTATTGGCTTGGCGGCAGGTTTATCTAAATGGCGATTTAACATCGAGGTATTGGTCTTAGTTAACTCCGCTAAGCGTTGCTGCAACATGTCTCGATACATACTTGCCGGTACATGTCGTAAAAATGGTTTTGTGATTTCAACCAGCCTCGCCCTGCCATCCAACGAGCTGATATCAACTCGACTTTCTAATGTAGAGAAGAAATAATCAGAAAAACTCTGGGCAATATCAATTCGTTTATTAAAACTATCTGCACCTTCTTGTTTAACTAAACTGTCTGGATCTTCGCCATCAGGTAAAAACATGAATTTCAGTTCATGGTTGCCCCCTAACATTGGCAATGCATTCTCCGCTGCTCGCCAAGCAGCTTCGCGGCCAGCACGATCACCATCAAAACAAAACACTATTTCGGGGGCGCTACGAAGTAATTGTCGTAAGTGATCGGGGGTTGTTGCTGTACCTAATGTCGCAACAGCGTTATGTATGCCTTGCTCAGCTAACGCTATTACATCCATATAGCCTTCAACAATTAATATCCGGCTTAATCGTCGGTTGGCTTTTCTAGCCTGATAAAGGCCATAAAGCTCACTGCCCTTATGGAATATACTTGTTTCAGGGGAGTTGAGATATTTCGGTGTACTATCATCTAAAACACGTCCGCCAAAGCCGACCACGCGACCACGTCGATCACGGATAGGAAACATAATTCGATTTCGAAAGCGATCATAAGTCCGCCCTTTATCATTGCTGCTTAATAAACCGGCATCATTTAACTGCGCTTGTGCTTGCGGAGAACCACCAAAGGTTCTTAATACGTTATCCCAACCATCAGGCGCCATGCCAATATTAAACTGCTCTATGGTTTGAGCTGATAAGCCTCGAGCTTTTAAATATTCAACAAAAACCTGTCGTTGTGGGTGCGTTTGCAGTTGATGCACATAGTATTGGCTTACTTTATCCAATAAATCATACAAATTTTGTTTAGCGGGAGTATTTGATACGGCCTGCGAAACAGGCACTGTCATGCCGACCTGCTCAGCTAGTTCCTGAATAGACTCAGGAAAGCTCATTTGGTCATATTCCATCAAGAAACCAATCGCAGTACCATGTGCACCACAACCGAAACAGTGATAAAACTGCTTCTCAGGACTTACGGTAAATGACGGAGTTTTTTCATTATGGAATGGACAGCAAGCCTGTAAATTTCTACCGGCTTTTTTGAGCGGAACTCGGCTGTCGATAATATCGACAATATCTACTCTAGTAAGCAGATCATCGATAAATTGTGGAGGGATCTGACCGGCCAAGACTAACGCCTATGGCCGTTGATCTGTATAGCATGAAACCCTGTCTGTAATAAGACTTGGTTCACTATACTTAGGCGGTGAGTGCTGCCTTAACTAGGCCACTCACTGCACCCATATCTGCACGCCCTTGAATTTTTGGTCGCAATACATTCATTACTGCGCCCATATCACGTGCACTGCTAGCACCAGATTCCGCTATAGCAGCTTTAATTTCTGCAGCTACTTCTTCATCTGATAAGGCAGTTGGCATGAACTCTCCAATAATGGCAAGTTCTGCGATTTCAATGGCAGCCAAGTCATCTCGACCCGCATCTTGAAATTGACTTAACGAATCACGACGTTGCTTACACATTTTGGTAAGCACGGTGATGATGTCATCATCAGCCAAGTCGATACGCTTATCTATTTCAATTTGTTTAATTGCCGCAGTAATTTGTCGTAAAGTTGCTAAGCGCTCTTTTTCTTTTGCGCGCATCGCATTCTTAACATTCTCTTGAAGAGTTACTTTTAACGGACTAGCTTCTGCAGGCATAGTAGTATCTCGACTTAGTACAAACGGATACGACTTGCGTTTTCACGCGACAATTTCTTTTGGTGACGTTTAACAGCTGCTGCTGCTGCACGTTTACGTACTGTAGTTGGTTTTTCGTAAGCTTCACGAGCGCGAGCTTCAGCTACTGTTCCTGCTTTTTCACAAGCACGTTTGAAACGACGTAATGCAATATCAAATGGTTCGTTTTCTTTTACGCGTACTGCTGGCATTTGTTGATTCCTAAATTATTTTCTATGGAAAAGCAGGTAATTGTACGAAATATCAACAAGAAAGAAAATAGTTGATTCAAATTTATTTGAAAAAGGCATAATACTTTCCCAATTACAGCGAGTCGGAAACACCAAAATGCGGGTTTTAGGAATTGAGTCATCCTGTGATGAAACAGGTATTGCACTCTATGATACAGACAAAGGTTTATTAGCTCATGCACTTTTTAGTCAAGTTGCAATGCATGCTGAATACGGTGGCGTTGTACCTGAATTAGCGTCTCGTGATCATGTGCGCAAAACGCTGCCCTTAATAGATCAAGTACTTGCAGATGCGCAATTACAGCGCAATGACATAGATGCTGTTGCCTATACCGCTGGCCCAGGTTTAGTAGGCGCTTTATTAGTGGGTTGTGCCATTGGTCGCAGTCTCGCATGGGCCCTTAATATTCCCGCCATTGCCATTAATCATATGGAAGGCCACTTACTGTCACCGCTATTGGAAGACAACTCACCTAACTTTCCATTTGTATCATTGCTGGTGTCTGGTGGACATACTTTATTGGTAGAAGTGCGCGGAATTGGCCAATATCAGTTATTAGGCGAGTCAATTGATGATGCGGTAGGCGAGGCTTTTGATAAAACAGCTAAGATGCTTGGCTTAGACTATCCAGGTGGACCTGTTTTAGCAGCACTTGCGGAAAAAGGCATCGCAGATAGTTATAAATTCCCAAGACCAATGACTAATCGCCCAGGATTAGATTTTAGTTTTAGCGGCTTAAAAACCTTTGCCATGAATACTTGGCGAGACAGTACGCAAACTGAACAAGATAAAGCCAATATTGCCTTAGCATTTCAAACTGCAGCCATTGAAACCTTAGCGATCAAATGTAAACGCGCTTTAAAAGAAACTCAGTTATCAACATTAGTTGTTGCCGGCGGTGTCAGCGCCAATAAAGCTTTACGTCAGCGCCTATCAGCAATGCCAACAATCGATGTTTATTATCCACGGCCTGAGTTTTGTAGTGATAACGGCGCGATGATTGCGTTTGCTGGTGCTATGCGTAGCGCTAATTTACAACAGCAAAAATCTAGCTTTTCGGCTAGACCTCGCTGGCCATTAGATGAGCTTGGCCCACCTTAAACGATTTAATTACCACATTAAATCATCGGGGATTTGATAATCTGCATAAGGGTCATTCTCAACTGATTCGGCATCTTGAGTGCTGCGAACAACCATTTCAGGCAAGCGTGCTTCTATTTTTGCAGCCACTTTACTGGGTACTAGTGTTGTTGCATCCGATGTAATCACCAGCGCTAATTGGCCAAGTGCTAGCTGACTTTGCAGCTCATTAGTGACATAGATTTTTTTCACTTTTTTGTCATGAGTAAAGTTATAAGCCAACTCAGCTTCTTTCGGAATCGTCACGGCATGTTGCTGAACTATTTGTTTTACTTCGGCAAGCAAAGCTTTCTTAGCTTGCTCAGCATCACGTTGCTTATTTAATTCACGATCACGCTGCTGCTTATCTCGCTGTGCTTGAGCTATTTGTTGATTCGCCTGATTCTGCGATTCAACTTTTTGACCTGACTTCGCTGCTTGCCTGACTTTATTGCCATCTTTACGCTTTTGATGTTGTGACTTCTTGGCTTTTTTCTTATCAATCACGCCAATATTAAGTAGTTGATCCTGTAATGATCCGGCCATGGTACTTACTCTAAAATTTGTTTAATTAAAAAACTCATCAGCTAACACTGTAGCCACTTTATTTGGACTTAGTTTCTTCACCAGCCAATAAGCGATGAATATTAGCCTTGTGGCGTATCAACAGCATAATAGCCATCACTAGCACTATCCAACGGGCATTATGATCTTCGATCAGCCATAAACTAAATACCGGCGTCATTGCTGCGGCGCTAATCGCTGACAAAGATGAAATACGACTGACTACAAATACGATTAACCAGGTTAATAACGCAGCGCCAGCCATTAATGGCGATAAGGCTAAAAAGCCACCTAATGCCGTTGCCACACCTTTACCACCTTTAAAACCAAAGAAGACAGGGTAGAGATGACCTAAAAATGCGAAGAATGCAGTCGCCGCCAACCAGACTTGCTCCATACCTAGAGCGCAGGCCACAACAACGGGCAGGACACCTTTTAATACATCAATTATTAATACGGTTGCGGCAAGCTTCTTACCACCAAAGCGCATTACATTGGTCGCGCCAGGGTTGCCTGAACCTTGTGAACGCGGATCCGGTAAGCCAGCTAACTTACATAATACGATTGCACTCGATAAAGAGCCGATTAAATAGGCGCCAATTAAAATAATCAACGGTAAAGTAAAAGTTTCAAGCATGATATTATGCTGCCTCGTTTGTTTTTGCCTCATTATAGGGCTGTTAGCAGTTATTTCCACCTTCAGACACAATAAATCATGGATAAAATTTTTCTAAACGATCTTCAAATCGATACCATCATTGGCATTTATGACTGGGAACGTGAAACCTTACAAACACTTAGTTTTGATTTAGAGATGGACTGGGATATTCGTGCCGCAGCAGCCAGCGACCATATTGATGACACGCTAGATTATGGTGCTATCGCGCAAACTATCGTCAGTTTTGTTGAGGCCAGTCGCTACCAACTCATTGAAACCTTAGCTGAAGATCTGTGTGCATTATTGCTAAAAGATTTCCCTATCCCAACCATCAAACTTACTTTAAGTAAACCTGTCGCATTGCATGGTCAAAATACAGCTCGAATCGTTATTGTCCGCAGTCGCCCGCAATGAAAACAGAGCAATCTGGCTTTTTATTAGGCATTGGCAGTAATATCAATCCTGATGAAAATTTCAAACAAATCATCGTACTACTGCTTAACAGCTTTCCATCATTAAGCCTGAGTAGAGTATTGCGGATTCCGCCGATTGGCATGAATAGTCATCGTGACTTTCTAAATACGGTGGTATTTATTGAAACTTCACAATCTGAGCAAGATTTAAAAGCCATTTGTAACGCCATAGAAATTAAGCTCGGTCGCGACAGAAATGATCCAGCAAGGAAAATGAAAGATCGCCCAGCGGATTTAGATATTCTCACTCACATATCTTTTCCTGATGATAAGCAACGTGAGCCTGCCGATATCACTGATGAATACTTTATTTATCCTTTGCTTGAAGAGTTGTTTGCCTTCTTAACCGGCTCTGACCAGCCAGCCCAACAACCAGGTGTAAGCCTTAGTACTGAAGGGCTAACGTTTGGACAAACGGCGACCACCATCCACCGGCACGCTGGCACCAGTAATGAACGGGTTAGTTAATAAGGCCTTAATCGCCAAATAAACCGGCTCTGCGCCACCTTCTTTTGCTAACAAAGTCTCAGCCAACATCTGTTGACGCACCTGCTCAGAATGCATCTCAGTAAATAAAACAGGGCCGGGAGCCACTGAGTTTACTTTGATCTGTGGCGCAAATTTCTTTGCCAAAGCCATCGTCAGGTTATGTAAACCAGCTTTCGTAGTGCCATAGATATCAAAGCGTGGCGTCGGGTTTTCCACATTAATATCGGTAATGTGAATAATGTCGGCAGGATCATCTTTTTCCCCCATCAATAATGGCTGTAAGCCTTGATTAATAAGGTAGGGTGCCTTCATATGAATATTGAAGAATTGATCAAATTGATCCGCCGCCGCCGCTAAATCATCGGATGTGGCCTCAAATGATGAGGCATTGTGAATTAACGCTCGAAACGACTTACAAACGGTTTGAATTTCAGTTACAAAATTTAAAATAGCGGCACTATTTGCAAAATCTGCTTGCAGGGTAGTTATGCCCATTTCAGCTAAAATTCGGATATCATCGGTATAAGTTCGATAATGAGCAATAACGGTATAACCATCTTCAAACAAACGTTGAGCAATATGAAAACCTATTCGGCGGCCACAGCCCGTCACTAAAATTGCATTTTCTAACATGACACCCTTTACCCAATGACGACACAAAATCAACTGGCTAAGCCAGACCAACTAGCACAACAGTATAGCGATGAATTATTAATATTAATCAAACAACGCATAGCAGAAGCTGGAGGAAAAATTAGCTTTGCTGATTATATGCAGCTTTGCTTGTACGAACCAGGTCTAGGTTATTACAGTGCCGGCAGTCATAAAATAGGCGAGGGCGGTGACTTTACTACCGCACCTGAAATATCCCCACTGTTTTCACGCAGCCTAGCGCAACATATTCACGATGTTTTACGCCAACTAACCCAAGCAGATCTATTAGAGTTTGGCGCTGGCACCGGCAAGATGGCTGTGGATATATTACAAGAGTTAGAAACTCTGCACTGCCTGCCTCAACATTACTTTATTTGTGAAGCCAGTGCTGACTTACAGCAAAGACAGCAACAAACCATACAACAAGCCATTCCTCACTTAGTGGACCGTGTGATCTGGCTCGATCAAATACCGGAGAAATTCTCTGGTGTTATTGTGGCTAATGAAGTCTGTGATGCCATGCCTGTTCACCGCTTATCATTTTCTAAAAACAGCGTTTCAGAGCAATATATTGAACTTAGTGATAACGATGATCTGCAATGGTGTGAAGGCGATTTAAGCCAGCTAGATTTAGTCGAACGAGCAGCACAAATCCAACAGCAGATCGGTCAACAAAGCTACCTAACTGAAGTTAACCTACATGCCGAAGCATGGGTAAAGAGTCTAGCTAATTCGCTACAACAGGGCGCTATTTTCATCATTGATTATGGTTATGACTTTAATAGTTACTATCATCCAGAGCGCAGTCAAGGCAGCTTAATGTGCTATTTCCAGCAACAGGGTCATGACAATCCGCTCATTCTTCCAGGCATACAAGATATTACTGCCCATGTTGATTTCAGCGCATTAGCACACAGTGCTTTTAATAACGATCTTGATGTCGCCGCATACCAGACTCAAGCAGACTTCCTAATTGCAGGGGGTATTACCGAGTTAATGAGCCATCAAACAAATGAACTAGTGATGTTGCAACAAGCCGCTGAAGTAAAACGACTCACTTTACCCACTGAAATGGGCGAGAGCTTCAAAGTATTAACCTTAACTCGTCAGTTGGACCAGCTATTAGTTCGAGCACAGTTAAGAGATCAACGACACAAACTGTAGCCACAAAAAAGGGAGCCGAAGCTCCCTTTAATTCTTAAACTTAAAACCTTATTCAGGTTGTGCTTTTAAGTCTTCGATTTCTTTCTTTAAGCGGTCAATTTCTGCGCTCATATCAAACAAAATTTCTTTCATGCCGCCAAGATCTTCACGCAAATTGCCAGTGTCTTGCTTGCTTCGTGCAACATCTTCTAATAGCTCAGGGCTCACACGACCATCATTATCATTAGCTCGAGACTTAGCAGCAGCTAATACAGTGGCGATATCAATTACGACCCAGTCAGTACGTTCTTTACCAGTTTCAGGATCAAGGTATTGTGACTGACCTTCATCTAAAGCAATACGTGTACTCGGTTTCGAATCAAATTTACGCGTTCCAGGTAATAAAGGATTTATCCGTCGATCGATTGGCTGATTAGTAATTGGATCTTTTTCACGATAAGTCTCATGAACTAAACCAAAGATAATATTTAAGCGACCACCACTAATAAACACACGACCGGTAGTTGTTTTACGTTCTTTTGCTATAGCACCTTTATGTGTACCAATCGTAACAAAAGTAATATCTTCATCTGATCCCGCCTGAGATAAACCATTTGGCATTGCAGTACTTAGCACTTGAAGTTCCGTAGGAGAAAATACCGGGGCTTGCGTTTCCCCAAATAAACTTTTTTCACTGACATACAAGGAAGACAAGACTGTACGCAACTGCTCACTAGAAATTGAGTCTGGGTGCTCATTCGCTATTCCACCCTTATCACGATCAACAATTTTTATGTACTGTAAGCGCGTCTCCCACAAAGTACGACCATCCTGGCCCAATAATATATCTTCTTCAGTTGGAGCTGCATCTGGTGTAAGAAATCCTCCGCCGCCACAACCTGATAAGCCACCGGCTAATACCAAGCTAACTAACGCTACGCTGCTAAATTTAACTATGCGACGCATAATGTATCCTCTTTAATTAATCTGCTGTTGTTTGTTGTGCAGGATAAGCATTTTCAGCTTTTTGTTCCCTGCACAGTAATGTTTGAACGCTCTCTCTTGGATCATTACCTTCAAACAATATTTTATAAACTTGCTCAACGATGGGCATTTCAACATCGATCTGCTGAGCACGCAGTAACACTTCTTTTGCTGCGTACATGCCTTCAACCGTTTTGCCCACTTCAGCCACCGCTTGTTCGACGGTCAAGCCTCGACCAATTGCAAGGCCTAGTCGACGGTTCCGGCTTTGATCATCAGTACAGGTTAAAATCAGATCTCCTATACCCGACAAGCCAAACATAGTTTCTGTCTGCGCGCCTAAGCTTGCAGAAAAACGTAAAATTTCAGCCATACCGCGAGTAATCAACGCTGCACGAGCATTAGCGCCATAGCCCAGTCCATCTGAAATACCGGCACTAATGGCCAATACATTCTTAACCGTACCGCCAATCTGCACACCTAATACATCATGAGTTGTATAAACCCGTAATGTTGGGCTGTGCAGAGCAGACGCCAAACCTTGGGCAAAAGTTTCATCTTGCGATGCAACAGTCACCGCTGTAGGTAAATCTTTTGCCACTTCAGCAGCAAAGGAGGGACCAGAAATCACCGCCAACGAGTGATATTCACCCAATATATCTGTAGCCGTATCGAACAAGAACCGGCCAGTATCAGGAGTCAATCCTTTCGTAGCCCAACTCAAAGGCGTTCCAGCCACCAGTTGAGGTTTGATTTTTTGTAACATTCCAGCAAAAGCAATGCTCGGCACTGACACTAAGATGTGTTTGGCCGAGCTAACAGCCTTATTAAAGTCAGGCTCTATCCTCAATGTTTCCGGCAACTCTAAGCCCGGAAGGTAACGCTCATTAGTCCGCGTCTTCTGCATATCAGCAAGATGTTGTGCATCTCGCCCCCACAGGATGACTTCATTACCGTTTCTAGCAATGGCGATCGCTAGCGCGGTTCCCCAGGCTCCCGCACCAATTACCGTGGTAGGGAACAATGACATTGATGATAAAGACAAGGTCGTTACCTTAACAATTAGTGTTTTGGTTCTGCTGCTGCAGCTGCTTGTGCTTTCGCTTGTTCCATTTGGTGCATATACATCGCATCAAAGTTAACAGGCGAAAGAACTAATTGTGGGAAACCACCTTTAGTAACAACATCAGATACCACTTCACGAACAAATGGGAACAATGTATTAGGGCAGTAACTACCTACTAATGGGCCCATTTCTTCATCACTGTAACCTGTTAAAGAGAAAATACCCGCTTGTTTAACTTCAACTAAAAATGCTGTTTTATCTTCAACTTTTGCAGTCACTGTCACCGTTAAAGTGATTTCATGATTTTCTTCATCAATGCGCTTGTATTCATTTCCAAGCTGTAAATCTAGCTTTGGTTTCCACTCTTCACGGAAGATTTCTGGAGAATTTGGACTCTCGAATGAAACATCTTTTGTATAGATTTTTTGAATTACAAAACGTGGTGCTTGTTTCTCTTCAGTTGATGCTACGTTTTCTTCAGCCATTATTTTTCCTTACTTATTAATTTAAGATTGAGCGAGTAACTCGTCCAATCGTTGCGATCTCTCTATAGCTAATAGGTCGGTATAACCACCTATGGCCTCATTATTTATAAATATCTGTGGTACGGTTCGTTGCCGACTTTTTTTCATCATTTCTTGACGTTTTGCAGGATCTAAATCGACACGAATCTCAGTGTACTTGACCCCTTTACGATCTAATAACTGTTTGGCCATTACACAATAAGGGCAATGAGCAGATGAATAAACTTCAATTTTAGCCACGTTATTTAATCCCAATTAACTAAATAGCGGTAGCTTGGCATCTTTCCATGTATTTAAGCCACCCTTTAATACATACACTTCTGTATAACCAGATTTACCTAATTGCTTAGCGGCTGTACGCGAACGTTGGCCACTGCTACAAATCAAAATTATCGGTTGCGCGGTATTTTTTAGCGAACCACTATCTTCGCCTAACTTTGCTAACGGAATATTCAATGAATCAGCAATATGCTCTTTCTCGAACGCTTCAGCCTCACGAATATCAACAAAAATACCTTTCTGTTGGTTCACTAACTGAATAGCTTGCGCTGTACTTACTGGAGAAATACCGCTTATTTTTTGATGGAGAGCCTCTGAAAGCACCACCCAAGACAACACGACAAATAACGTTACCAAAATCCAGTGACTTACAATAAATTCACTTAAATTTTCCATACTCAACCTTAACTATATATTCTAAAATTATCATCTATTGAAACAAATCAGCACTATAAACCACTACTTTGTTCAACCAGAGCAAGAACGTAAATCAACTATGCTCGTCCTCGCATTTTTCTGAATGACTGTTTTTCGCCACAAAAGGCCATATAATATACGGCATTTTCAATGATGTGCATGTTTTGCATATTACATTGCTATCAAAGAGCCTGTTTTGAGTAATAAAAGGAAGATTGTATGAGCCAACCTCACCAACCACTAGCGCTAATCATATTAGACGGCTGGGGTTATAGTGAAGATCCAAAATACAATGCAATTCTTGCTGCCAATACACCTGTTTGGGATAAGTTATGGCTTAATTACCCGCATACTCTAATCAGCGCTTCCGGAGCAGGGGTCGGTCTGCCTGGCAACCAAATGGGTAACTCTGAAGTTGGCCACCTTAATTTAGGTGCTGGCCGGGTGGTTTACCAAGAGCTCACCCGAATTAGTCGCGCAATAAAAACCGGTTCATTTTTCACTAACCGCACCCTAACAGATGCGGTTGACGGCGCCTTAGCAAAAGACAAAGCCGTCCATATTATGGGTTTACTGTCTCCTGGCGGTGTACACAGTCATGAAGAACATATTCATGCCATGGTTGAACTAGCAGTCAAACGTGGTGTTAAAAATGTCTACGTGCATGCCTTCCTTGATGGCCGCGATACCGCGCCTAAAAGTGCCCATGCATCATTAGCAGCTCTAGAAGAAAAAATGGCCCAAGTTGGCGGCGGTAAAATAGCTTCTATCATTGGTCGTTTTTACGCCCTCGATCGCGATCAACGTTGGGAGCGAGTTGAAAAGGGCTACCAGTTAATTACCGAAGGTACTGCTGAGTTTTCAGCTATTGATGCCACGACCGCACTCGATATGGCTTATCAGCGTGATGAAAGCGATGAGTTTGTCAAAGCAACCAGTATTGGTGACCAGACAATTAAAGTAGAAGATGGTGATGCCATCGTTTTCATGAATTTTCGATCTGATCGCGCTCGACAATTAACCAACTCCTTTATTGATGATGAATTTGATGGTTTTTCATTACCGCGAAAAATTGAATTATCGTCGTTTGTGACGCTAACTGAATACAAAAAAGACTTTAAGGCGCCCATCGCATTCCCATCAGAAAAATTAAACAATGTACTCGGCTCCCACCTTTCATCATTAGGCTTACGTCAATTACGCATTGCCGAAACTGAAAAATATGCCCATGTCACCTTCTTCTTTAATGGTGGTCGCGATGAACCTTTTGACGGTGAAGATAGGATCTTAGTGCCGTCGCCGAAAGTAGAAACCTATGATCTGCAGCCCGAAATGAATGCCGCTGCACTGACTGATAAGTTCGTAGAGGCCATTGAAAGCGATAAATACGATGTCATTATTTGTAACTTTGCCAATGCTGACATGGTCGGCCATAGTGGTAATTACGACGCAGCGGTCAATGCAGTAGAGGCACTCGATGAATGTCTAGGTCGAGTCTGGTCAGCCTTAAAAAAACACGGTGGAGAAATGATCGTTACTGCCGATCACGGCAATGCTGAGTTGATGAAAAATGAGCAAACAGGTCAAGCTCACACTGCACATACCAGTAACCTAGTGCCGTTAATCTATGCTGGCCGTGAGGTAAGCAATATGAACAAAGGTACCTTATCTGATGTTGCACCCACCATGCTGTCGCTAATGAACTTACCCATTCCAGCAGAAATGGGTCAAGACTCATTAATTAAATTGAAATAAATCTCCCGTGTTTATGCGCTGTTATTTATTCATAATATTGTTAAGCTGCGGCCCATTAATTTGGGCAGCAGATTCTGAGCAACGACTTGAAAGCGTACAAATCGAGATTCAAGCACTCAACCAAGATCGCAACAAAAACAACGCTTCTAAAAAAGAGCTGTACGGTCAACTCAAACAACAAAGTCGGACAGTATCTAAGCTACATCGCACGCTAGCCTCAATCGAAAAGTCTCTCAACAACAAAACAAAACAATTGACGCAATTAGAACAACAGCAATCAACACAGCAACAATCGCAACAACAGCAACTTGATGCGCTATTTAATCAAATTCGCACAGCTTATATGCAGTCACAACCGAGTTACCTCCAAGTGTTGTTAACTCAAAGCGATCCAGCAACCATAGCTAGAACAACCAGCTACTACCGCTATTTTCATCAAGCACGCCAACAGCAGCTCACAGAACTAGAACACAGCTTACAAAACCTAACTAAACAACAAAAAACACTGTTTGCAGCCCAAAAAGAACTACAAGATCTGCATCAACAACAAAAACAGAAACAACTCGCCCTGCAGCAGCAAACTAAACAGCGAAAAACAACATTGGCACTGCTAGAACAAAAGATTTCCGGCCAAGATGCCCAACTTGCGTCATTGCATGAAGAAGAACAGTCATTACAAAAGCTATTAAAATCACTGACCACACCCGTCGTTAAAACCACTCAACCACGACCGATCATCAGCGGTAAAGCTTTTGCCAAACGAAAAGGGGCACTCACTTGGCCGGTGAAAGGAAAACTTCTCGCCCGCTATGGTCGCTCTCGAAATCTTGGTAAACTCACCTGGAAAGGGATTATGATAGCGGCACCTACCGGTAAAGAGATTGTTGCCACTGCGCCCGGAAAAGTCGTGTTTGCCGACTGGATGAGAGGCTTTGGTTTATTAATGATTATTGATCATGGTGATAAATACATGACCTTATATGGCAACAATGAAGCGCTATTGAAACAAGCAGGCGAACAAGTCAATGCTGGTGAACTAATCGCTCAAAGTGGTGTTCAAAGCATGCACAAACAAGCAGGTTTATATTTTGAAATTCGACACAAAGGAAGCCCAACCAATCCATTAAAATGGTTGAGCAAAAAAAGTTAGCGAGTTTTTATTTAAGGAAAACATATGAGTTTTTTCAAACGTGATCTTAGCCTCATCTCTACAGGTGTCGTGTTAGGAGCGAGTTTAGTATTCGGCCAAATGGTATTTGCTGATAAGAGCGAACCCCGTCCAGACCTACCATTAGATGAGCTACGTACTTTTTCTGAAGTATTTGGCCGCATCAAAAATAGTTATGTCGAGCCAGTCGACGACAAACAACTACTGCAAAATGCCATTGAAGGCATGTTGTCAGGCCTTGATCCCCACTCAACCTATCTTGATCTTGATGACTTTAAAGATCTACGAGAAGGCACCTCAGGTGAGTTTGGCGGACTCGGTATCGAAGTCACCATGGAAGACGGCTTTGTTAAAGTAGTATCACCTATCGATGACACGCCAGCAGCACGCGGCGGCATTCAAGCAGGTGACTTAATTATTCGTCTTGATGACACACCAGTAAAAGGCCTGTCGCTAGGTGATGCTGTAGATATCATGCGAGGAAAACCTGATAGTAAGTTATTACTAACTATTATTAGAGACGGTGAAGACAAACCGCTGAAAATCGAATTAACCCGTGCCATTATTAAGGTCACGAGCGTTAAACAAAAAATGTTAGAACCTGGTTACGGCTATGTTCGCATCAGTACTTTCCAATCTCGCACTAGCGACAGTTTGAAAGAAGCTATCGGCGCTTTAAAACAAGAAAATGACGGCAGCCTAAATGGTTTAGTGCTTGATCTTCGTAACAATCCAGGTGGTTTGTTAGATGCTGCGGTTGATGTTTCAGATGCCTTTATTACTAAAGGTAAAATCGTCTATACCGAAGGTCGCATTAAGGATGCCGCCCAAGAGTTTAATGCCAAACCAAACGACATCTTAAAAGGTGCGCCACTGGTGGTATTAGTGAATGGTGGTTCAGCATCCGCTTCTGAAATCGTAGCCGGTGCCTTACAAGATCATCAACGCGCCATCATTTTAGGTAGCAAAACATTTGGTAAAGGCTCAGTACAAACCGTCATGCCTCTGACCAATCAAACAGCCGTTAAAATGACAACAGCCCGTTATTTCACTCCTTCTGGCCGCTCTATTCAAGCTGAAGGGATCGTGCCTGATATTGTCATTGAAAACTTTAAAATCAGTGCTTTAGAAAATAATGAATTTAGTCCATTACGTGAGCAAGATTTATCCGGCCACTTAGAAAATGGTAATGGTAATGCTGAAACTGAAGCTAAAGATGAAAGTGCTAAGGCTGTTGAAGAAGAAAAGAATGAAGCACCTTTAGCGGTTAGAGATTATCCGCTATCACAAGCATTAAACTTATTAAAAGGCATAAACATACTTAATCCTAAATAATAGGAGTGAAGACCATGCCACGAGTACTGATTCCACTCGCTAATGGCTGTGAAGAGCTTGAAGCCGTCACCTTAATTGATTTATTAAGGCGAGCAGACATTACTGTAATCACAGTCAGTCTGACTTCACAGTTGCAGATAACAGCCAGTCGCGGCGTACAACTCGTCGCAGATACTAGCTTGGATGAAGTACTTAATGATGAGTTTGATTTATTGCTGTTACCGGGAGGCATGCCCGGCTCATCGCACCTAAATGATGATGGTCGTATCCATACCAAAATCAAGCAACAACTTGCCAACAACAAAGCCATCGGTGCTATCTGTGCAGCACCGATGGTACTCGCTCATGCAGGTGTTTTAGCTGGCAAAACAGCTACCTGTTATCCCGGCGTACTCACCAGCGAAGACTGGCCAACCATCAATCTAGTCCAGCAGCCAGTAGTTATTGATGGCAATATCCTGACATCGCAAGGTCCCGGCACAGCCATTGACTTTGCTTTGGCCATCATTGAATATCTAACTAATCCAGCGACTCGCAGCACTGTTGAAGCTGGACTTATTCGCCCTAGCTAAACCTCAATATCACCAGCGGAAGCCAATATGAACCCATCTAACATCTCAATTTTGCTGATCGAACCTTCCTCTATGCAGCAAAAAGTGATTCTGTCTCATTTGAAACAAGCAGGCATAGAAACTATCGATACCGCCAGCAATGGCGAAGAAGCGATTACTTTTATCGATAAATACCCACCTGATTTGATTATCAGCGCCATGTACCTGCCTGATATGTCTGCTACTGAACTGCTCATTACCTTGCGTAAAAATGACAGTGAGCGAGACATTAACTTTATGCTGGTATCCAGTGAAACTAAGTTCTCAGCGCTTGATCCGATTCGCCAGGCAGGTGTCATTGCCATCTTGCCAAAACCGTTTAGTTACGATGATTTAACGCTTGCACTCAATACGACCTTGGAATATATCGATCCAGAAGAGATCGCCCTTAAAAACTATGATGTTACTGATTTAAACGTCTTAGTTGTTGATGACAGCAATATGGCCAGAAAACATCTATCGCGGGTCTTAACCAATATCGGCATCACCAAAATCACTACCGCTATAAATGGCTTAGAAGCGATTGATGAAATCAAAGCACAAACCTTTGATTTAATTGTCACCGACTTCAACATGCCAGAAATGGATGGTCAGCAACTGATCGAATATGTGCGTAATGAGATGGGTAATACCTTTGTACCAATCTTAATGGTGACCAGCGAAGAAAATGAAACCCGCCTAGGCAATGTGCAACAAGCCGGCGTATCAGCTATTTGTGACAAACCGTTTGAGCCGCAAACAGTACGTGAAATCCTATTCCGTATCCTCGACGATCACGCATAAGTCGGCGTCACATGCTGTTTACCTAAGTCGATAAAGGTCTGCATATAATTAATATCTAAATCCTGTGTCCGCACAGCAGCAGATAAGGTTTTATGCAGACCCGACTTGCCCAACCGCACCACCGACACCGCTAGGCTTTGACTTAACTCTTCCGCCAACCAATTAGGCAACACCGTCACACCACGGTTCAAACTCACCATCTGCACCATCAAGTCGACAGATTCCATTGGCTTGGTTTTCGGCGTCACTGATGCCGGCAATAAAAACTGAGTAAACACATCCAGACGATCATGGCTAATAGGGAAGGTGAACAATACTTCATCTGCCAACATCTCCGGAGTAACACTTGTTTTCGCTGCTAATCGGTTCACGTTCGCGACTAATAACACCAATTCATAATCAAACATCGGCTCATAATGCACGCCTTTCTTTTTGACCATATCAGGCGTAACCAGCAAATCAATATGATGATTTAACAAGCCTTCCAAGCCTGAAAACTGAAATTTCGACACGATATCGACATCCATTTCTGGCATGGCGATTAAATAGTCAGCCAAAATTCCTTTCAGCCATTGATAACAAGGGTGACATTCCACCCCGACCCGTAAGATCCCTTGCCGACCTTCGCCATAGGCTTTAACTGTTTTCTCTGTTTGCTCCAACACCGGCAAGACTTGTCTCGCCACCTGCAATATCAACTCACCCGCCTGCGTTAAGCGGATCTGGCGACCATCCTTCTGCCACAAGCTAACCTCGAGCTTTTTCTCCAAGTACCGTATTTGATGCGACAAGGCTGATTGCGTTAAAAACAGGGCATTGGCAGCGGCAGTTAACGTGCCGTTATCCGCCAAGGCTTTAATGATCTTTAAATGAGAGCGCTCAATCATCTATGAATATTTCTCATGAAATAGTTAAAAACCATCATTATTCCTCATAAGTGTTCCTGTCTACAATAGCTATTTTTTACACATAACGAAGGAAAGACGATGGCGATTACCCATAACCTTGGGTTTCCACGTATTGGGAAAAACCGAGAACTCAAATTTGCACTAGAATCATTTTGGCGACAACACACCACCAGCGAAGATCTACAAAACACCGCTCAACAATTGAGAAAAACCCATTGGCAACTGCAACAACAGCTTGATTGGCTGCCAGTCGGTGACTTCTCACTGTATGACCATGTATTAGATACCAGTGCCCTTGTTGGCAACTTACCAAACCGTGTCAGCCAAGACCAAGATGAGCTCACGCAATACTTCCAAGTTGCTCGCGGCCAAACACACAGTCATTGTCAGCAAACGGCTGCCGGTGAAATGACCAAGTGGTTTGATACCAACTATCACTACATCGTGCCTGAGTTTGATGCCAACACCACTTTCAGCCTGCATGCCGACAAGCTCATTGCCCAAGTTGAAGAGGCCAAAGCACTCGGTCACAACATCAAGCCGGTTTTACTAGGTCCAGTCACTTACTTATGGCTAGGTAAAAGCAAAGACAGCAGCAATAAACTCGATCACTTAGATAACTTACTCGCAACTTATGAACGACTACTGATCAGCCTAGAACAAGCAGGGGTAGAGTGGCTGCAAATTGATGAGCCTATCTTAGTCACCGAACTCGATGCATCATGGCAACATGCACTCAAACAAGCGTATTTGGCATTAAACAAATCGTCTATCAAGCTATTACTGACCAGCTATTTTGGTGAACTCAAAGAAAACCTACACTTTGCTTGCGAGTTACCGGTGGCTGGCCTACATATCGATGCCATCAATGGCTTTGAAGAAATCAGCAGAGTGATCGATTGGTTACCAAGTCACAAAGTATTATCACTAGGCGTGATCAATGGTCGTAATATCTGGATCAACGATCTCAATAAAACCTTAGACTGGTTAACGCCCATCCAACAACGCTTGCAAGATAGGCTGTGGCTTGCACCTTCTTGCTCACTATTACATGTGCCGGTTGATCTCGATAGCGAACAAAACCTCGATCACGACATCAGTTCATGGCTCGCCTTTGCAGTACAAAAGTTAGATGAACTCAACATTCTCGCCACCGCCTTAAACCAAGGCAAAGATGCCGTTGCCGAAGAGCTGATCATTAACGAGTTTGCTATCAAATCTCGCCAGCAATCTAATCGTGTCCATAACCCCTTGGTTAAAACACGCGTCGGCGGAATCAATGATAGTTTTGCATTACGCAATAGTAGTTATCCACAACGTGCCGCCATTCAACAACAACGCTTTAACTTACCGTTATACCCAACCACCACCATTGGCTCGTTCCCACAAACAGACGAGATCAGACAAGCACGCAAACAATATCGGCTGGGCAAACTTGATGAAGGGCAATATCAACAGTTCATCAAACAAGAAATCAGCCATGCCATCGAACAACAAGAATCTATTGGCCTAGATGTATTAGTACACGGCGAAGCAGAGCGTAACGACATGGTCGAATACTTTGGTGAACAACTCGATGGCTATGCCTTTAGCCAATTTGGTTGGGTACAATCTTATGGTTCACGCTGTGTAAAACCGCCGATCATCTTTGGTGATATCTCACGACCACAAGCCATGACGGTTGAGTGGGCAACTTATGCACAATCATTAAGTGATAAACCCGTTAAAGGCATGCTGACCGGCCCAGTGACGATCTTAAACTGGTCGTTTGTTCGTGATGATCAACCGCGATCAGAAACCTGCTTACAACTCGCCTTAGCGATACGCGATGAAGTATTAGACCTCGAACAAGCCGGCATCAACATCATTCAAATTGATGAAGCGGCATTGCGTGAAGGTTTGCCATTACGACAATCACAGTGGCAACAGTATTTAGACTGGGCAATAAAAAGCTTCAAGATCACTGCCAATGGCGTCAAAGACCAAACTCAAATCCACACCCACATGTGTTATTCCGAGTTTAATGACATTATCCAAGCCATTGCCGATATGGATGCTGACGTAATCACCATCGAAACCTCACGTTCCGATATGGAACTACTCGATGTCTTTAACGAATTTAACTACCCCAACGAAATAGGGCCAGGTGTCTATGATATCCACAGCCCCAATATTCCATCGGTGGATGAAATCGTCGACTTAATTACCAAAGCAGCACAACGGATTCCTGCTGAACGACTGTGGATAAATCCAGATTGCGGTTTAAAAACCCGTCGCTGGCAAGAAGTAAAACCAGCTCTAGCTGCCATGGTCAGCGCCAGTGAAGTACTGCGTTCTAAACGCGAAGCAGCCTAAATCAACTCGCTTGCACCTGACAGGATGTTGGGTGCAGGCTTTATTTAGAAACAAACACCATGAAAAAACTACTAGAAAACAACCCACTGGTACTAATGGAAGCCGCCGTTGTTGAACAACTTCGCCGAAGCAAAGACGTGCAGTTAGATGCCTTATTGGCTAATGCACCATTAATCTATGACCCGATAGCCAGCAAAGCGATGACAGCGATTTATCAACAACATATGGAACTCGCACAACAAGCAGACTTGCCAATGCTGCTATGCACACCGACATGGCGAGCAGGCAAAGATCGTGTCGAACAATCTGGCATCAGCAACACCATCAATAGCGATGCCGTTGCTTTCATGCAAAATATTAGATTGAGTGACAACATCAAGATCGGCGGCATGATTGGTTGTAAAAATGATTGTTACCAACCCGATGAAGGTTTATCTGTTCAACAAGCCGAACTGTTCCATCGTTGGCAAATCGAACAACTAGCAACAGCAGGCGTAGACTTCCTCATCGCCGAAACCTTACCGAATATTAATGAAGCGCTCGGCATCGCCAAAGTCATGGCCGCAACCAACATTCCCTACATCATTAGTTTTGTAATCAGCCGTGATGGCAAAGTTCTCGATGGCACAACACTTGATGCCGCCATACAATTCATCGATAAAAATACTCAACACCCACCGCTAGGCTACATGGTCAACTGTGTTCACCCATCATTCTTATGCCCAAATACGCAAACAACTAAAGTATTTAAACGGTTAATCGGCTTTCAAGCTAACGCCTCATCCCTCGATCATTGTGATCTTGAAAATGCTGGAGAGTTACATACAGACGATATTGCCGAGTGGGGCGAGTTAATGCTCAATCTCAACGCCAACTACGGCATGAAAATATTAGGTGGCTGCTGCGGAACGAATATCGAACACCTGAGATACCTCATAACAAACAACTCAAAGTAGCGATGATTTAAATCTGTCCAGCCCCAAGAGGAGGTAATGACAATCCTTCTAAAAACACCTATAGTCCACAACTAACTAAATCATTAAGAAAAGGAATTCAAACAATGAAAAGTCATCTCCTCACAAATAACTCTTGGTCACTTATCTACAGTTGGGACAGCTTCAACATCACTCAATATCAATATGTTCTAGAGGCAGGTGCTGCTCCATGAAACGATTTATTTTCACTGTTTTATTACTAATGATTAATGCAATTACCATTTCGCTATTATTCATGGCACCTAATTTTGGTGAAGCACTTTTCATTTTTATTTTCTTTTTTGTATTGCTAGTCGCCTATGTTCTAAGCTTCTCAAAAACTACCGTAAACTCTTTCTTTGTCAAAAAATCGGGAGAAATACTAGGCGATATATTAATTTCATGTGGTTGTTTTTTCTGCATGTATCAAATTGCAATGGCCCCCATAACAGGGGAGATTATTGGGGGAGCAAGAGGTATATCAACACACCTCACTTTTCAAAATAGTCCTGACCTTTTTTTAACGTTCATCTTAATATACTTATGTGGAAGTGTGGTTTTTGGCAGAATGACTTGGGATGCATTAAAAAATCATTGGGTGTCAGTTAAACAATACAGATCGAATGCTAATAAACTTTAAGTAAATACGTCTTCAATATGAACCAAAAATTTAATGAATTTAAAGAAAAGTCTTTAAACACTGACTACCCTCTGTGGAGGAATGTCGTATCAACATTTTTCCTCGCGTTCATGTGCCTTGGTGTCGTTGGTAGCTTTTGGTATTTCTACTGGTCTACTGAAAATATGCAATGCTATGAAGGCTTTCTCTATACGTCTGCAGCTTGGATAGTGGTTGAGTTAGTCGTTATCAGCTACCTATTTAAATTTAACACTATTCCAATGTTTGCTAGAGATTCCATCGGTGCGCTCATTGCTTTCTCAAATATCTGGTTTGGTCTATTCATCTTCAGCTTAAGACCTTGCGGTGCATAACACTGCTACTATTAGCAGCTAATCCCATCGTGGAATCACTAAGAGTTCAACATGAGTAAAAAACTACAAGATTTATCAGAGATGGTCGCTAGGGCGAACGACGTGTTCTATAGCAAGTTTGCTACTGTGGATACATTGATGGGAATTATGGATAAGACCTTACGCAAGCAGGGGATGAAAGCGGATGCAATCACTATTGATTGCATCGCTCTCGATAAGAAGATCGTTATCCTACTCCACGATGATAAGCCTGATTTTGTCGACATTGCTTTGGGTAATAAAGAAGGTGATATTTACTCATCTTCAGAATACGAACTTGCCAAGCTATCGGAAACGGCTTTGGTGGAGATAATGGCAGCGAACTTTATTTCTTAACACCTTTGATGCGGCTAATGACAATTTTCAACTGACAGAAGAAGCATTTAACAAAGTTACCGCTGGTGTGTTTAAAGTGCTTTTTAAGTGGTTTTTTCACTTCCCACGTACCTTTAAAGCCATTTGGAAACACGACTAAATCACCGGCTTTGAATGTAACTGCTGGACTACCATCTTCTGGTGTCATCACACATTCGCCTTCTAAGATATAGGCATTTTCAGTCGTGACGAATTCCCAAGGGAATACAGACACTTCTTTTTGCCAGGTCGGCCAGTAAGCCACACCTAATTGTTTTAGACGTTCTTCGCTTAGGTTACTTTCAACGGTAATTTGTTTCATGTTTCTTTTATATTCCTAAAGGTTAGATTTATGCTCAAAGTCAGCAGACTTTTCATGGTGACATAGTATGTTTTTCAGCCTGTTTTGACTATGTTTTAAGCGTAATCACCTCTAATTAGTGCTAAATACTGATAATAAGTACTTAAATCCGCCAAAAACTAACTAGCGACTGCGTCCGTGGCTACGTCGAGTTTTACACTTTGTAGTTGCTTGCTATACGCCCAAACACTGTCACGTTCGGCACCATAATACACACGCTTTCTGACCTGCGATGCGATGTAAGCAAAGGCAAAAGCCATAACAACAGCGGTGATATCCACAGCTAACAGGGCGGGTTGCAAATGAAACCATAAGCCTGTTGCCGGCATTAACCAGCCAGCAACCGAGCTCAAAGGAATGGCTAAGGTAAACAGTGCTGCCACAAACAATAACTCAAACATGGCACGTGCAGGACCTCGCAACCACGCCCAAGCAAGAGCCATGAAGAACACGGTGTAATACACTGTCTGGTGCCAGCTATATAACTCACTCACGTACAAACTCAACAACTTACTTGAGGCAATCATTAATGAAATACCCGCCACACAACCTAAACTGATACCCACCGTTAACGTAGCTAGCACTCTGACATCTTTTCGTTGTTTTGGCTGTTTTCCATCTCTTTTTTGTCTTTTTCGACGATTTTCAACCCATAATAAGTTGCCAGTGAAAAATAACCATGCACCAGCCAGGCCTAAAATAAAGTAAGCCCAACGCACAAGGTTGCCACCATAAGTCGCAAAGTGAAGTGCAAAGAAACTACTTAATGTGGTTGATGCTGCGCCTTGATGGCCAGGTAAATACAATGTGCTTTGCACTTCACCGGTATAAGGGTTCATCGGTATAAAACCACCCGGTGCACGTGGTGCAATTGCACTGTCATCATGGCCCCAAATACGGACTGTCGCTCGTGGCGTAGTGACATCGGAGTAGTCCAAACGATAAGGCGTAAAGCTTGGAGATACCGCTTGAGCAGTTTTAAGCAACTCACTCGGTAACACCATTAAGTCAGGGTTAGTTGGCTGATCTGCTGCCGGTTTTGGCATATCCGCCATAAAAGCGTGACGTAATTGACCTTGGTGAACAACTTTGTCTTGCACGTCATAAATAGTGTCGTGATATGCAAAGACAAATGCCGTCAGAGCCATCACCACATGCAGTGGCAAGCTAAATACACCCACCACATTATGTGCATCTAACCAAACACGTTTGGGCTTACGGCCAATGCGAAAGGCGAATAGCTCTTTGACTAAGATCGGTAAAAGAATAATCAGACCAGACATCAACGCCAGTGAATAAACACCCACGATCACGCCCATGATCCACCGATTCACATCAGAATCGACCGGCAAACCGAGTACTCGGTGCAATACATCAATAAACTGAGCGAGTGGGTTTGGTTTGAGTTGCTCGATAACAGGTTCACCGTCGAGGCCGGCTTTAATGGCATAGTGTTTATTGTGTGAACCACCCTGTTCATCGCGAACCTTCCACGTCACTTGCTCAGTAAAGTGTTCATCAGGGTGAATATAAAGGCGCACACTGTCTGCTGCATGTTGATCCGTCTTGATAATATGAGATAGCAACTTTGCAGCGTCATCAATCGATGTTTCAGTCGCCGCTTCTACAACAGGCGGAGTAGCCCAATGCATGAGTGGCTCTTTGAATATAGAAATCGCACCAGCATAAAATGCAATAAACAATGCTAAGGCGGAGACAATACCTGTCCAGGTATGAAGTGTCTTATAGACACGAATAATTTCTGATTTTATTTTCATGGCGTGTAGCTAGAAGAATCTCAATAGCCCATAAATGACAACAACCAGCAGGTTGGCCAAACCTAGCCATAACCATGCACGTTGTCCTGTAGGGAATAAAAAACATAGGCTTAAAACAAACAGCCAGATCGGTGCAACAGACCACATCGCAAGCTGCACTTTGACGCTCATTGCGATATTCAGTGGCAATTGCATAAACACAGCGCTGCAAGCAAGACTAAGAAATAGACCTAACAGTAGGCCTGCCAGGGTCTTGCTTAGCCAATCAGTTTGAAAGGGAATGGCCTTAGTCATTATTTATCGCCTCTATTAGAGGAATATAAAACGCCTAAGTAAGGGAATAATACAAATAACATCATTACCCAAATGAATAACGTAAAAACGGCTGCTATAACCTGCATAGCAACCGTCATCATTACCAGACTGAGTGTGAGCAAGCCCACACCCGTCCATTTTGCCGCAGGAAGCGGCCCTTGCCTTGCTATCCACAACTGATGTCGCGATGACAAATAGATGTAAACACAAGCAACAAAGGCCATTAATAAGCCGCCGAACACAAACATAGAGACTACTTCCTACAAATTTAAACTATGAAATTAAAATGAATATGTAGCTGAAACACCAAAGTGGCGAGGCTCAATCAAATCAGCATAACCAAAAGGGTATCGACCACTTGCTGGTTCTTCAACTCTCACCGCTTCTTTATCCGTTACGTTATTCACATAAGCTGACACTAACCAGTTCTCGACTTCGTAATTCGCATTAAAGTTGATAACGGTATAACCACCGACTTCACGCTCATCTGTATTTTCGATATCACCATACGAACCACCGATATAGTTCAGGTTGGCACCGACATCAAACTCATCAGTCACGTAGTAAGTACCGCCAATGGTTACGGTCTCTTTCGGCGCAGTGCTCAGCTCATTACCTTTAATACCGGTATAGTCATCGCCACCGTCTTTGATTTCTGTGCTTAACAAACCAATACCAAGGTTAACTTCTAAGTCATCAGTCACTAACGCACTGACTTCTAATTCAGCACCATAAGTCACCGCTTCTTCAATATTAACAATACGGCGGCGAGAATTTGATCCTTGGTAGCCATCGTATTCATTGTAGAAAACGTTAGCGCGAACATTAACCTTGCCATCGAACAAGTCACTATGAACACTTAACTCGTACGCATTGACCTCTTCTTCATCGTAGTAGTAGTATTCTCCAGCCGCATAGTCTAATGCACCACCACCTGAGTTATAGCCTTTTTTAGCACTCAATGCGACTCGAGTTGCATCAGTCACATCATACTGCAGCACTAATTTTGGTAACAAAACTGTATTACTTTCATCCAATGACGTATCAATACCTGGTGCTGGATATACAAAGCGGCGCTCTTGAGTTTCATCTTGATAGCGTAAGCCACCCGTAATGGTAAAACGATCTGTCACACCGTAGTTAAGTTCACCATAAACAGATTTAGTATCGGCTTCATCTTTAGCGCCATAGGTAGGAGAACCGGTACTGATTATGTCTTGATCACGTTCAAAATAAGCCAAACCGACAAAACCATTCAATGTTTTATTATCTTCACCAAAGTTAACTTTGGCATCAATATATTGATTCTCTTCTTCAAAGATTAAGTCTTGCTCTCCAGCAGCAGTTGAAGCATATGCATTAAAACCCCAATCATAACCTGTATCAGAAACCAAAATATCGAACGAGATCGAATTAGTTAACTGGTAATCCAACTTCAAGCTTGTTGTCTCACTGTCAGTCTCGATATTACGAATGTAAATCTTTTCATATGAGCTAGGATCATCAGCCCGGAAATAACGTCTACCGGTGTCACCTTGTTCTTCATTTTTAGAATAGGTAAGAAGCGCATCTAAATTATCAGTCGCTTTCCATAACAACTTAATGCGACCTTTTTCGGTATCTATTTCATTGAGATCATAACCAGCAGGGTTACCTGCGTATTCATCATTACTGGTGGTTGTTTGTGCATCTACCATCTGTCCAGAAATACGAAATGCTAACTTATCTTCAATAATCGGCCCAGATAACATCACCGCTTTATCAATGTAGTTTTCTTCGTTGCGATAACCTAATCTAACTGCACCTTCCCAATCAAAGCTCGGATCTTTTGTTTTAATGTAGATCGCACCACCGATACTGTTACGACCATTGGTTGTTGATTGTGGGCCACGGAAAACCTCGATTTGCTCCACATCCCACAAGCCTGAGTCGCCAGTAAAGTCAGCAACAAAAGGTTCCGCTACACCATCAATAAGCACAGAAACACGAGGGTTAGCACCACCAGTGATCGAGTTAAAACCACCAGCAGAACCATTACCGGAAACACCACGAATATTGGGTACCACACCGGTTGGTGTAACAACATTCGGTACAGCAGAAATCGCTTCTCTCACTGTTTGGTTGCGTGTTGTTCTCAATACATCATCACCAATAACAGTGACGGCCGACGTAGTATCTTTTAAAGACTTCTCAAGTTTTTCACCCTTAACGGTAAGGTCACCTAAAACTACGGTCGCGTTATCTTGTTCAGCCGCAAAGGCAACATTTGCTAGGCTCATCGACACTAGCAAAGAAAGTAATCGTTTGTTCATTTTGACTCCAAATCAAACTTTTTTCTGAAAGCCTTGCATCAATTTGCATTTCTATAAGCTATTCAAGGCATAAATGTTTACTATTTCCACAAAGCCAATTGCTAATGAAAATAATTCTCATTCATGATAAGTTATTCGAAAGACGCATGTTTAGAAACTACTATTCAAAATCGTCAAACCTTTATCCAAAACCATCTTTTGCTACTTTGAACTAAAAAATGAACCTTTCTGAAGAACAAATACAGTTTGCAGACATGAGAAGACTGTCGAATAACTACTCCCATGTTTCACAAAATAAAACTAACCACGTCGACGATGATGTCGTTATTCAGGGTAAGTTCAAACGTAACCAATATTCCGAAGGTTTATCGAGCCACGCCAGCGAAGCAACAGAAATGCAAGACTCGTTCAATATGGTCGAGCTACCAGCGGCATTGAGTTTTAACATCATTTTTGAAGGAAAAATCGACTTCACCCTAGGCGGCAATCACTACCAAATAGGCCATCACCTAGAGAATCATGCTGAATGTTACGCCTTCAGCCTAAATCGGCCAGATACCTTCACTCGTTTTTTAAAAAAAGGCATGAAAGTCTGCAAGGTCAATATTTTTGTAGAACGCCACTGGTTAGAATCAAGATCAAACTCAGCAGAAAGTAGAGCAGAGCTAAAACGACTATTTCAAGATCACGCAGCACTTCGACACTGGAAAGCATCACCGCAAACCATCAAACTCGCCCACGATTTATCCAGCGTAAGTAAAAAAACCACACTAGAAAACAAACTTGAAACTGAATATTTAACAATCAAACTACTAAACCAGTGCATTGCAGATTTTCAATCCGACCTTGCAGATAGCCCGGTAAGCCAAGCACAAACATCCACCGTGGTCGCCAAACGGGATAACGAACTCAAGCAAAGCATCGACAAGTTATTACCGACAAGCCCCAGCCTAGATCAAATAGCCCAATCTCTGGGTTTAAGCATCAGCACCCTACAAAGAAAGTTTAAAGCCGAATTTGGCATCACCGTAAACAGCTATTGCCGCCAACGTCGCTTAGATATCGCCAAAAAAGCACTCGCCGTGGATGGAATATCGATTGGCGAAGCGGCCTACATCGCAGGCTACAGCCACGCATCTAACTTCATGTCAGCATTCAAAAAACGCTTTAACCAAACCCCGTCTGAATTCATTAAATACCATCATCAACGTTAAGCTTGTACTTAGTAACGAAAACAAAGTAAAACCTTACCCGATCACTAATAAAATCAAACAATTGCATAAAAAATATGTCTAAATTCTTACTTAATTGATGACAAGCCAAGTCAAAATACCCTATAGTCTTGGATCACTTAATCATTAAGAAAAGGAATTCAACCAATGAAAAGTCACCACACCACACAGCTAAGGTCTTTAACCTCTCCACCCAAACCACTGTAATATAAGGAAATATTATGGACTTTTTAGAAATTATTGTTGGGGCAATAGCCCTATTGGTAGCAGCTAGAGCATTTACCCTTCAGAAATATGAAATAAGAAAAAATGGTCGAATAAGCGCCTTGGTACACTCCTCGAACCTCATACAACAAAAGATTGAATATCACGGAAAAATTATTGATGACATGAAGGTTAAAGGGAAGTCACACCAAGAATGGAAAGGCCATACTCACCGTATTAACGATCAGTTCAGGCCATTGAAAGGGAAAATAGATGCGGAATTACTCGAATTAATGGCGAAGCATGATGGTATTAGTTTGGCCGATGAAATTAAGTCCACTCTTAAAATAAGTAGTTAACGGTCCCGTACCTCTCTTTTGCTCATTAGCTGATTTAATATGGGAAGAGAAGCAAGGGACAGCCAGCTTGATTTTAAAGGCTATTCCCCCAATAAACCGTTGAAGTGTTCAGGGTAAAAGAATAAGGTTACGTTGTTACTTAACCTTATTCTCAACGCCGTATATGACTAACTCTTCAAAGAAGCCATATCCACAACAAAGCGATAACGTACATCGCCTGCTTCTAGTCGTTCAAACGCTTCATTCACTTGGTGGATATTGATTAGCTCAACCTCGGCTGCAATATTGTGTTGTGCACAGAATTCCAACATTTCTTGAGTTTCGGCGATGCTGCCAATATTTGAGCCGGACACACTACGACGGCCGTTGACAATGCTAAAGGCATTCACTTCAATGGGTTCGGGCGGCAAGCCAACCACCACCACACTGCCATCGTGTTTGAGTAAGTTAAGGTAAGCATTAATGTCATGTTTTGCTGACACGGTATCTAATATAAAGTGTAGTTTTCTAGCATAGCTTTCCATTTGTGCTTGATCTGTGGATAACACCACTTCATCAGCACCTAGGCGTTTGGCATCTTCAAGTTTTGACTCAGACCTTGTAAACACCACCACTTCTGCACCCATGGCTTTGGCGATTTTAATTGCGACATGACCTAGGCCACCCATGCCTAAAACACCAATCTTCTTACCTGATACTTGCCAATGTTTGAGTGGCGAATAGACGGTAATGCCTGCACATAATAAAGGTGCCGCAGCCGCTAGGTTGTCAAAGCTTGGCATCTTTAAAACGTATTGTTCATTGCATACATAGCTTTCGGAAAAACCACCAAAGGTATTGCCGCCTGAGACTTTATCGGGGGAACCAAACGAGTAGGTGACACCTTCGTCACAAAACTGTTCTAAATCATCTTCACAATATTCACAGCTGTTACATGAATCAACGATACAACCTATGGCTGCAATATCACCGATTTTAAACTTAGTCACATGTTCGCCAACCGAAGTAATTTTGCCAATGATTTCATGACCAGGAACAAGAGGGTAGTCAGTATTACCCCAATCATTTTTAACGGCATGCAAATCTGAGTGACAGATACCGCAATACAAGATGTCCATTTCCACATCGTGTGCCAGTAAACTTCTGCGAGTAATTTCCAGTGCATGCATGGGCTTGTCTGAACTATCAGCACCGAAAGCTTTGGTGATTTGTGTTGTCATGTTTTGTTCCTCACATAAAGTTACATTCATTGTACTTTGTAAAAATACGGCCTTAAATGCATAGTAATATGACTTTCATGCCTATTCCTATTTAATGGTTAGGCAGCAGGTTCAGTTAGCACCCAGCTTGATACTCAAGATAGCTAAAGTAGCGCGACGCCTTTTAACGAGTCATTCATTCAGGACAAAAAACAGTTGGCTTTTTCTCCTTCGTCGCTTATTTTGGTTCACTATTATTTGCCTCTTCGTGAGGCCTTAGGTGGTATGAGATCTAGATGAAAAATGAAATTAAATGGTTATTACCTATTTCAATAATTTCAGGCGTTATTGGCTGGGCGACTTACGGCTTTTTAACCGAAGAAATTCTATTTTGGACATTACCTGTGTACTGTTTTTCTGCGTTAGTTGTTACCGTCAATGGTGACAATATAATTGAAGCAGGCATTATACTTTTTATAACTGGGGTTTTAGCGCTGCTGTTGCACCCATTAATATCTGAACGATATGGGTTAGTCGGCATCATTCCCAGCGTATATATCACTTTGTTTGTTACCAAAATCACTTTTTCACTAGCGAAAATGGGTGCCTTTGGTAATGAAAAATTCACCTAACAAACAAGCAACAACTCATGTCAGCTCAACTACCAAAGATACATGCTGACTTTTTTATTCAAGATAGTGATGTCAAAACGTTCTGTGCAGGCAGTTTGTGCCACGCCATAACAAACATGTAGTGGCAACAAATGCTCTTCTCTAGGGTGACAATAGCGTGCGCCTTCTGCTTTATCCCATGCTGAAAGTAATGCAGTGCGTTGTTGATGTTGGTAGTCAGGGTTACAAGATATATCACGCAGCCAAGCTTCAAACTGACTGTTTAATCGAGTGGATTGTGCCGTATTGGCAGCAAAAAATGCATTCATATTATGAAATGAAAACCCCGAACCAATGACTAAGACATTTTGCTCACTTAATGTGTGCAATGCCTTACCGATGGCTATGTGCAGATCAGCATCCATATTATTCACGAGTGATAGCTGAATACATGGAATATCTGCGTCGGGGTACATTATTTTCAAAGGAACAAATAAACCGTGATCAAAACCTCTTGCCTCATCGAGTTTAGATGCTATCCCGTTCACACCCAGTAATTGGTGCACTTGGCTTGCAAGCTCAGGTGCGCCATCACTGGGGTACTGGATTTGGTATGACTCTTTTGGAAAACCAAAGTAGTCGTAAATTAAGCTTGGTTTGGCTGCTGCTGTAATCGTGGCGACGGACTCTTCCCAATGGGCGCTCACCACCACAATCGCATCCGGCTTTGTTATCTTGTTGGCGATCACCTTTAAGGTATCAACCATCTGTTGATGAGCCGGATCACCCAGCAAAGGTAAAGGCCCACCACCATGAGATATAAACAATGATTTATATGCTTGTTTCATCTGTGGATAACTCAGCCTATTTATTAGTCGTTAAAACGTTTAGCTGCGTGCATCTGCTGCTAGGGCAAACTTGCCGCTACCAATAGTGACTTGTACAACAGCGATAGCAACTAGAAATAAAGGAAACTCCCAGCCACCGCCGGCACTTGAAAATACCCAACCGTTTGCCGAATGTGCCCATGTTGCACCGATTAATACTGGAATCACTAAGGCTGCAAATAAGCGTGTTTTTACACCTAGAATAATCGCAATACCGCCAATGGCTTCAGCTAAGAATACAAAATAAGCCAAACCACCTGGTAAGCCGATTGATTCAAAGTAGCCTGCTGTGCCGGCAAGAGTAAATACCATTAGTTTTAAATAAACGCTGTGTGCCAACAATACGCTACCTAATGACAATCTTAATACGAGTGCTGCAACGTCTGGTTTTAATAATGAAGTCATGATTCTGTCTCTGTTTTGTGAAAGTAGCTACAGTATGCGTATTGCATAGATAGAAATAAATTGGCAATATCAGCAAATCAATATTGCATAATTGCAAGCAAGGTTACTATGGATTGGAATTCATTAAAGATATTTATCGCCATCACGAACTCAGGATCGCTATCTGGTGCAGCCAAAGAACTCGGTGTAAATCACTCTACGATCTTTCGTCGCTTGAATAGTTTTGAAGATGAGTTGGGTGGCCGTTTATTTGAGCGGATTAATAATCGCTATGAATTGACGGCAATGGGAGAAGAGCTATTAGTTCAATCTCAAACGATTGCAGACTCATTTGATGATATTGATCGCCATATTGTCGGCAAAGACTTTCAACCGAAGGGCACGGTTAAAATCACTGCACCTAATAATATCGCTTATCGTTTTTTACCTCGCTATATTGCCGAGTTTAATAAAACGTATCCTGACATTCATATTGAGTTACTTGCTAGCAACCAAGCATTTAATATGAATAACCGTGAAGCTGATATTGCCGTTCGTGCTACTCGTAGCCCTCCTGATAACTTAATTGGTCGTAATGTGTGCACACTGAACTGGAGTGTTTTTGCCAGTAAGGCCTATAAAGATCGCTACGGTTATCCACAAACTATCGACGATTTAAAAGATCATGTTTTGATCGGTGGCGCCGGTGCCATGCAAAACTTGCCGGGCTTTATTTGGCTAGAAAAACACTTTGGCCAACAAATTAATACTCGTTGTGATGAGTTGATGGTGATGTCGTCGTTTGCTAAGGCCGGCCAAGGTTTGGCTTTTTTGCCTAGCGATCAAGTTCGCTCCGGTTTAAAAAACCTTTTCCCATTTCCAGCTGGTCAAGAGGGCGGCTTATGGTTACTCAGCCATCCAGACTTAAGAAATGTTGAACGAATCAAGCTGGTTATTCAGCACCTGACCGAGTCATTTGCTAATGAACCACGCTTGCAGAACTAGGCTCTGACGCTTGTCGATTTCAACAGTGATGTTGATTTAGGCGTAAACTCAATTTAACTGCGGTCGCAGTGGTCAGACATTATTTTCACTTTACTGATGAGGCTTGTTATGCCGAAAGTAGAGCATCGAAAATTTATTCAAAAAAATATCCACATGGCTTGTGTTGTGCAATTTCCATCAGGTAATATTTTTTATGGCCATTCTAAAAACCTGAGTCTAGAAGGGGTCACTATTGAATTAGCAGCGGCGCCGACAGGCAAGGTGAAAGTGAATGTTGGCGAGAGTGGTTTGTTAATTATGCACTTTATAAATGGTAAGGCAGATGACACGCTACGGCTGCATTGTCAGGTTAAACATATGACCGTCAACGGCATGGCCTTATCGATACATTTTTATGAATTAAATAAGGTCGAACAATATATACTCGGTCAAATAATTGCCACTGAAAGCATAACAATAGAAGCTTTTTAAAAATTAAAATCATGTTTCAACCCTAGATAAATAACCAAATAACATAATTATTATAATAAGTAAGCATTCACATTCATGAAAAACACTAAAACATTAGTCATTGGTGCCAACGGCCAAATTGGTAAAAAAACAGTTAAGTTATTAGCAGATACAGGCATGGCTGTTATCGCGATGATTCGAGATCAATCTCAGGCTGAATCTTTAGAATCGTTGGGCGCTGAAGTTGTTATTGCCGATCTTGAAAGCGACTTTTCCACAGCCTTGATTGGCTGTCAAAATGTCGTGTTCACAGCCGGTTCTGGAGCGAGTACGGGGTTAGATAAAACATTACTTATCGATCTCTGGGCGGCAATTAAAACTATCAATTATGCTACTGAAGCTAACGTGCAACGCTTTATCATGGTCAGTGCTCGTGGTGCAGATAACCCTGATAATGGCCCAGAACGAATTAAACCTTATCTAGTAGCCAAGCATGCTGCCGACTTTGTGTTGATGGAGAGCGAGCTTAATTACACCATTCTTCAACCAGGAAGACTGTTAAATGATGCCGGCACAGCTTTGGTTCAAACGAACAGACCCACTGAGGCGAGTGAACAGATCATTAGCCGTGATGATGTGGCCGCAGCTATTGTTCACTGCTTGACCAGTTCAACCACCGACAGACAAGTGTATGAACTTTTCAGTGGCACACAGACGATTACTGACGCACTGTCATAACTTACTTTTTTATCTAGACTAGTTCGAACTATTGTTAATAATAATTCACTAGATTAAGTGTTAGACTTTTACCAATTCAACATGGAGTTAGTTAATGTCTATCAACTTAAAACCAGTTAAGTATATTGCCGCTACCTTTGCATTATTGCTGACCAGCACCAACCTGTGGGCAACAGATTGTTATGTGTTATCACCCGGCCTCGAAAGCCTGGGCGATGATTATTACAACATCGAACAGCAGCCAGCAGCTAGTCGCAGTGAACAACAGCAAATGAATCGGTTTTTTAATGACTTAAAAGGTGACTGGCAGGGGAAGTCGACACAAATAGACTGCCGAGGCCCTGATAGCAAACCACGTAAGGTCGTTAAATCATTCGAAGTTAAGGCTGAGTTCACTCAACCGTCTCATGGCTTGAACGTTAAACTTCAACGTCGTGATGCTGAACAAAAAGTGACCAAACACGACCACTTTCCGCTTTATATAGCGGCTGACTTATACACAATTGAATTTGAAGATGACCGTCCCGTTGTTATCTCCCACAAAGCGAGACGAGCAATTCAGGTACAAAAAACGACTCGATTGAAAAATTCATATAAAGAATACCAAAAGATAAAACAACAAATAGCCCGGATTAAACAACAGATTAACCAGATTATAGACGCAATTAAAGAGCTCAGAAAAGAACTTGTAACACTGGACTCTGACTCAGAAGAGTATCAAAAGGTACAACAACGAATTACTCAAAATGAGCTGGAAGTTAATAGGCTTGAACAGGAAATCGAAAGGCTGAAACTAGCACTTGAAAACTTTGATTCTGGATCAGACAATGCAAACATAAAACAATATAGTCGTTTAGTAGAAAAAACGGTCGAGCTATCTATCAACAATAATCAGCTCACACTCACTTTTTTACATTTTAATAACGGTATTTTTGTCGCCGAGGAAACAATCGAGCTCTATCGTTAATAACTTAAGCGACTTTGGCAGAGCTAGTGGCAACTATTGCTTGTTGCACTAGCTTTACTCGTTCAAGTGATAACGATGCTGTTCGTTGGCGTTGCACACATAAGGCACTTCTAAAGCCTAAGTAATCGGCATTGATCAGCTTGAGTCGTTCGATATCTTCTATACGAAGTGCACCGGCCAAACCACACAACAGGTCATGCTGTTTTACCGAGCTGACGAATTCAACTAGTTCACTATTCTGCCAATGATCGGTTAAATGTTGACCATTTTTAAATGCTGTATCAACCATTACTCCTGCAAAACCAGCTTGTTTTAACATCGGTATGCAATTGATGCTCGGCATATGATCTGCAAATAACACAGCAATTACAGGTGTGGATAAGTTTTTGACTGTTTCAGCCAGTGCCGACAGGCAGTTAGTTAAATCATCATCAGGAAAAATGCCGATTTTGACGTAATCAACACCTGAGTCAGCCATGTTTGTTATCGCCACCGTTAATTGCTGGCTGCTCATTGGCAAGTCACCCACCGTAGCACTAGTTAAACAACGACCGTCAATGAGTCTTACAATATCAGTCACGGTGGCAACACTCAGTGCACCTAAGGCACCCTGTGATGGGTTTTTCATATCCAGAATATCTGGCAGTACGGGCAATAAAGTTTGTGCCTCTTGTAGCGATTGTACGCTGGCTAACCACTTAGACATTTATAACTCGATTCCTGCTGCTTTGATTTTATCCATCAACCAAGACCATGCTTCTAACTCTCGGTCACCAGCTGTTTTTTCAATAGCAATCGTTAAATAACCGATCTCTTGTTGAACCTTTTCTACTGGCAACATTGATAAACGACTGGTTAATACTGCCGCCTCAATCACTGCACTTTGTGCTCGGTTAAAGCCTCGGAAAGGGGCGTGTGTAACGTCATTAACAATCTTGCCGGTAAATTTGGTGCGAGGATCGCCATCAACAAAGTCGATGATCTCTAATTCAATATGCGTTAATGCTTGCTCTAAATAACGACCTTTTATCTTGTCACAAGGCAGTGTTGGCCAGTCGCGATGACCGGTTAAAGAGCCGGCAAATACCCGTACATCGTCGGTAAAGTTAATCGTACATTGGCGATGATTCTTTAAATTCTCATAAGTTGATGATGGTTTAAATGGCTGTATAACGAAGTGACCATTCACTTCAGTTATTCCCATAGGAGCAGAGTGTGCTTCGCCATTATCAGCCATTGTTGTCACGATGACTTCATGAATTTTACTATTCAGCTGTGCCACACTTTCTTCCTGTTGTTATGGTTGTACCTTCTGCCGTTTGCTCGGTTAAGTCTTCAGCCACTTGCGTTAACGCACAGCCCCATTCTAATTCTTCATCTTGGTTATAACGTTTACCCATTTGCCAAGCGACTTGGGCTCGAGCTAATTCAACACCTAAATAAAAGGCATGTCCAGTGTCACCTTCTTTAAGTTGTAGCTGTGGATAAAATGCAAACGGATCGGTATCAAGCATTAAACCATCGCGGTTAAACATGTGGATACCTTGCTCAGCAATCTTAATCCGATAGTTAGGATCTTTGATGTTACTGGCTAACTCGGCAATATCATCAGCGCTATCAGGGAAGGGGCGACGCTCATGAGCGACCAGTAAATCACTGGTAAAGTCGCGCGGTAAACTACTGTCTTCGCGAGCTGCAAACATCATTCTACGGGCAATATCAGCTTCTTTTATTGCTCGGCGTGCGTGAGGACTCACTTCGGTTGCAAGTACGTTAGTTACACCTAATTCAGAAATTATTCCAAATAACATCGCATTAATACCACTGGTATCAGCATCTGTTAATTCAGTTAAGTTACCCACACCCATCATCATCGGTGCATCAGGATATTTTCGACGTAACTCGTGATAACGAACAATGGAGTTGGTTAATCCAAAATGAATAGGATCTAATATCGGATCAGCAATCCACGGTCGGTTGATTTTATCCATCAACTCCATCACTCGCTCTAAAGAAGCGAGTGAACCTGATTCTGCTGGCACTAAAATAGGTATCGAATCGACTTCTTCTGCTAGGTGATAGGTTTCCTCAGTTAAGCTCAATAAGAAGTCTGCACCCGCATTACCGGCACGTTTTAAATCTGCTAACTCTAAAGAATCAACACTGACCTTAAAACCTTCGTCATGTAGTGCCACAATGGCATCTTCTAAGTGAGGAAACTGTTCTTGTGGCAAACAACCGATATCAATAACGTCTGCGCCATTGTCTCGATAATAGCGAGCACGCTCTAATATGCCTTCAACATCTCGCTCGGGAGCATCGACGATTTCAGCAAAGATATTGACATCATAACGGCTCAAGTCAGGTTCTTTACGGGCATGGCCGAAGTATAAAGGTAGATCTTTCACTTCTTCTGGGCCGCGTGAGACTGGCAGGCCTAATTGCTGACTTAATGCTTCTAAGTCACCTCGACAACGACCCGGCACCATGATCTCTGTGCAGTCACCAATATGCTCAGGCTTTAATCGTCGAGCAATCATCTTGTCAGTCATTAAGGCGGCAACAGATACACCTAGCTGATGGATCTGATAGTCAAAATCAATCTCACCCATCGACTTAAGTACATTGCGAAGGCTAGGCTCAGCGAGTTTACCGGTTAAAAATAATAGCTTTTTTGCCATCAGTTCTTTAATTCATCCAGTCTAATTTGCAAGGCAGTTAATAATTTTTCAGGGTTTTCAACGACTGTTGTTGCTTCGAAAGACCTCAGTTTGTGGGTATGTTCAAGATCAACAGTACGCGGCCAAAGTCGAACCATACGATCTGGGGCTGGGGTATCCATTTCTGGTTCCGTATCACAGGCTAATACAATACTTGGAATGCGGCACTTTCCTGCCTGTGCATAAATATTGGTGACTAAGGTATCTGATAAACCTAAGACCATTTTTGCGACAGTATTCGATGTTGCAGGTGCCACTATCAAAGTATGGTAATCACCTCGATAGAACAAACCTACTGGTGGTGAACTAGCGGCACGATCTCGGTAGACACGACCATCATTAATTGCCTTAGGATCATGACCGTACATCCGGACAACTTCTTCTCCAGCCTGACTATAAAACAGGTCAATATCATCAAAATCACGGATGATATCTAAGCACTCTTCTAAGTAATGACCTGAACCTGTTACCGCCCACGCGATACGTGGTTTTTCGGGACGAGCTTGCATGAAAAAAACCTCAAAAATGTTATATAGTTGAAATTTTGACAGACTCAGCGCGGTTAGTAAAAATTAGATAGGATTAGCCTTGTTTTTTACGTTAGAATTAACATCAACTATAAGAATTAAGTATGGAGAGAGAACATGGCAACAGCATCAACTACCCCCCCTAAAATTGTCGTCGTCGGTGGAGGTGCAGGTGGCCTTGAGCTTGTCACCAAATTAGGTAGGAAGTTAGGTCGTAAAGGTAAAGCCGAGGTTACCCTAGTTGATAGCACTCATACCCATATCTGGAAACCTTTGCTTCATGAAGTTGCTGCGGGAACTTTAGATTCACATGAAGATGAGATTGAATACTTAAGCCAAGCAAAATGCAGTGGCTTTCGCTTTCGTCTGGGTCGGATGGAATCACTTGATCGTGTTAATAAACAAATCACCGTTGCGCCAACAAAAGATCAAGAAGGCGTAGAAATTATTCCCCAGCGAACATTTGACTATGACTACTTAATTATCTCAGTGGGTAGTATCAGTCACGACTTCAATATTAAAGGTGTGAAAGAGCACTGCTTGTTCTTAGATACCACCAAACAAGCTGAAGCCTTCCAAAGAAAATTACTACAATCTTATGTAAGAGCACACACGCAAGGTAAGCCTTTAGATCAAGGTCAACTTGATATTGCCATTGTGGGTGCCGGCGCTACCGGTATTGAGTTGAGCGCTCAATTACATGAAGTATCTCACCTGTTGAATGCTTATGGCTTAGATGAAGTGGCACCAGCCGATGTTAATATCAGTATTATTGAAGCGGCCAAACGTGTCTTACCTGGTTTACCTGAAAACTTATCAGAATCAACTGAAAAAGAATTAGAAAAACTCGGTGTTAACTTGCTCACTGACGAGCGGGTAGTGGAAGTCACCGAGACTGAAATAAAAACTGAAAGTGGTAAGGTTATTCCAGCAGCGATTAAAGTCTGGGCTGCCGGCATTAAGGCACCTGAATTTTTGAAAGACATCGCCGGCCTTGAAACCAATTGGATGAATCAGCTGGTTGTTAAGCAAACTCTGCAAACAACCTTAGATGATGATATCTATGCGATCGGTGATTGCTGTGCTTGTAAATGGCAGGGTCACGATGAAAACGTACCACCGCGTGCTCAAGCTGCTCACCAGATGGCATCATTGGTCTTTAAATCCATTAAAAACCGCATGACTGACAAAGAAATACCTGATTATCACTATCATGATTATGGTTCACTGGTTTCTCTTGGTAAGTACAGTACTGTTGGTAATATGATGGGCAACTTAAGCAAGGGCAGTTTAATGATCGAAGGCTCTTTGGCGAGATTGATGTATTTGTCGTTATACAAAATGCACCAAGTCGCTTTATTTGGCCCGTTCCGTGTTGCCATGTTGACCTTGTCACATATCTTCCGTCGTAGTGTGCATCCAAATATCAAGCTTCACTAAATTTGTAGCTAAGTTCACAACTGTTATGCAAATAAAAAAGGCCCTATTAGGGCCTTTTTTATTTAACATTTTTCTGACAATGACTTTTATTTTAAGCTCATTCTGTCCATTAATCTTACGCCAGCTAGCTTGTGTTTTATCAGTGCAGCCACATGAACCACAATCAACACCATAAATATAACAGACAGCCACTCATGAATGTCTGACATATTGTCACGCATCACTTTGTCAGCATCAGCAATTCGTGGCATGACTAATCCCCAAAATTTTGTATCATATTTGCTGTATATCGATTGCATATAACCAGAAACAGGCATCGCAATCATAAAGGTATACAACAGACCATGTACCGCTCCAGCTGCTCGCTGTTGCCATTTACTTATGCTTGCTGGCAATGGTGGCGCTTTATGCATTAAACGCCAGCCTAAACGCACTGCAATCAATATGGCCGCGGTAATGCCCAAAGATTTATGCAATAAAAAATAAAATGCCCTAACACTTTCTTCACCAGGTGGTAACTCATGCTTTTTGGGTAGCTCAACCATAAACAAGCCTAGACCAATCATTGCCAAAATCATTACTGCGATTAGCCAATGTAGGATCACTTGCACTCGGTCGTAACGTGCCTCAACCATCATTCTTTTCTCCATCAATATTGTTGTATAAAAAAAGGCCATAATAGACTGGCTATTATGACCTCATGACTAGATAAAAATTCCTTGTTAAATATCTAGGTTAGACGCTTGCAATGCGTGCGTTTCAATAAACTCACGTCGTGGCTCAACATTGTCACCCATTAGAGTATTAAATGTTTCGTCAGCGGCGATGGCATCTTCAATTTTAACTTGTAACAAACGACGCTTACTTTTATCCATAGTCGTTTCCCACAACTGGTCTGGATTCATTTCACCCAGCCCTTTATAACGCTGCACATGTTGACCGCGACGTGCTTCTGCTAACAACCATGTCACAGCTTGCGAAAAGTTTTCTATCGATTCTTTTCGATCACCACGTTGCACATAGGCATCTTCTGCAAATAAACCATTAATTTTATCTGCAAAAGTTAAAATGCGTTGGTATTCAGTACTGGCAAAAAATTCACCTGGAATATGATAATCAGTACTAATGCCATGACGAGAAAAGCTAATATTAATAAGCGGTGTTGGATCAGCGTCATGAGGTTTAACAGATAACTGATAACTTGTTCCTGTTGGCAAGGTACTATTAAGGCGATCTTCTATTTGCTTCAACCATGCCATTGCTGTTGCTGTATCAGTTAAGTCTGGAATGGCAGCTTGATAAATCAACTGTCCTAAGAAAGCAGGGTAGTAGTGACTAGACAGTCTAGTAATGATCGCTGATACCGTTTGATACTCTTCAACCAATTGCGCCAAGGCATTACCGTCAATCGGTGCTGCTGATTCACTTGGATGCAACACCGCATTATTCAACGCTACTTCAGTTAAATAACGCTCCATTTCAGCATCATCTTTAACGTAACGTTCTTGCTTACCTTTTTTAATTTTGTATAACGGTGGCTGGGCAATATAGATATGGCCACGTTCAACTAGCTCAGGCATTTGACGATAGAAGAAGGTTAATAGCAATGTTCGAATATGAGAACCATCCACATCCGCATCGGTCATGATAATAATATGATGATAACGAAGTTTACTCGGATCGTATTCTTCTCGACCAATACCACAACCCAGGGCAGTAATTAAAGTACCGACTTCTGCCGAGCTGATCATCTTGTCAAAACGAGCACGCTCAACGTTAAGGATTTTCCCTTTCAATGGCAAGATAGCTTGGGTACGACGATCTCGACCTTGCTTGGCTGAACCACCCGCCGAGTCACCCTCTACTAGGAATAATTCTGATAGGGCAGGGTCACGTTCCTGACAATCGGCTAGCTTACCTGGCAGGCCTGCAATATCTAACGCACCTTTACGACGCGTTAGTTCACGGGCTCTACGAGCTGCATCACGAGCACGGGCCGCATCAACCATCTTACTTGCAATGAGTTTTGATTCAGCTGGATTTTCAGCTAAGAAATTATTAAAGTGCTCATTCACTAAAGACTCAACAATGGTCCGGACTTCTGATGAAACCAACTTATCTTTAGTTTGTGATGAAAATTTTGGGTCAGGTACTTTTATCGATAATACCGCTGTCAGACCTTCTCGAGCATCATCACCACTGGTAGTCACTTTTGATTTTTTAGCTAAACCTTCAGCTTCAATATATTGATTCAATGTACGTGTTAATGCAGCACGAAATCCTGCTAGATGAGTACCGCCATCACGCTGTGGAATATTATTGGTAAAACAATAAATATTCTCTTGATAAGAATCATTCCACTGCATCGACAAATCAACAACCACATCATCTTTGCTGCCAGAAATAGTAATGACATTGTCATTAATCGGCGTTTTATTCTTGTTCAAATGCTCAACAAAAGCGGTGATACCACCATCATAATGAAACGTCTCTGTTCGCTCATCACGCTCATCCGTTAATACAATTCTTACACCAGAATTTAAAAAGGCTAATTCACGAATCCGTTTTGCCAAAATTTTGTAATCAAACGTTATATCAGTAAAGGTTAGTTCACTTGGCCAAAATTGAATCTTAGTTCCGGTGTAATCACTATCTTCACCAGCTTTAATAGGGGCATCGGGAACACCATGGGTATAACTCTGATTGTGAACTTTGCCAGTACGGCGTATTTCCATGGTTAATTTTTTAGACAACGCGTTTACAACTGAAACACCTACGCCATGAAGACCACCAGAAACCTTATAGGAATTATCATCAAACTTACCACCGGCATGTAATACCGTCATGATCACTTCTGCAGCTGATATACCTTCTTCTTCATGTACATCAACCGGGATTCCACGACCATTATCAGACACAGATACCGAATCATCAGGATGGATGCGAACATTAATCTCACTACAATGACCCGCTAACGCCTCATCAATAGAGTTATCTAAAACCTCAAACACCATATGATGCAAGCCGGTGCCATCATCGGTATCACCGATATACATCCCTGGACGCTTTCTTACTGCATCAAGACCTTTCAGAACTTTAATACTCGACGAATCGTAACTGTTATTTTCTTCGGTTGTCATAATGTATCCATTATCCACTGTGTCGGATTTGAGCAATCCTCTATTCTACTATTTATATGACTTAGTTGATAGCTAAGCGTTAGCTAGCTTAATCTCACCCTGTTCCACGTGAAACACTTTATCTTTTTCATCTTTAACTAGCTCACCAAGACTAAGATCTGTACTACTAATAAAGGACTGCACTGGCAGTTTTTTTAACTCTATTAATACGTTCTGTTGATGAGCAATATCTAGCTCGGAACTTAAATCATCAATAAGTAGAATACTTCTTTCATTGCCATCTTTTATCGCTAACTTTCCTTGCGCCATACTTAATGCCAGATAAAATAATTTTTGCTGGCCTCGTGATAACATTTCAGCAGGATCGGCATCATTGAGTTTGAAAGACCAATCTGCCGCATGAGCACCTGATCGGGTGTAACCTAGTTTTCTATCTCGCTCAAAACTACTGTCTAGACTTGCCGATAAACTTTGCTCCTTCAGCCAACCGCTTTGATACTTCAAACTAACCTCAGCCAACTTAAAGTCGGTACACAGTCGGGTGAATATCGGTACAAACTCGGTAAGTAAGTTACTCAAGTAACTTAAACGATAGCTATTAATCTGTTCACCATGTTCACTGAGGTGTGTATTCCATAAAGTTATTTCAGCTGTTGGCTTACGTTTTTTAAGTGCTGAGTTACGCTGTTGTAATACTTTTTTGTAGGATTGCCAGTGATAATTAAATCTATGTTCCACGTGAAACACTCCCCAGTCGACAAGTTGTCGCCTGAAGCGAGGCCCCAATTCAAAGAACTGGTGACAGTTGGCAGAGATATATTGCAAGGGGAGTTGAGATGCAAGATCAGACAGTTTTTTTAATGGCGCACTGTTAAGTCTAATCTGGATACCAGAAGTGAGCGAGTACTGAAGCCCCACTGGAGTGTCCGAATTTATTTTAGCAATCACTTGAAATTGTTGCTGGCCAAATTGAATTACATTTTTCAGAGTCCGAGTTCGAAATGAACGTCCCAATGCCAGTAAATGGATCGCTTCAATGATGCTTGTTTTTCCTGAGCCATTATCACCAAGTAAAAAATTGACCTCTTTGCTTGGTTGAATATTTATCGCTGAAATATTTCTTAATGATGAGATGGACAGTTGGCTAAGCACTTTTGAATAAATTTCCTGAATATAATTTGCAACGACAGCAAAGCAAGCTGAATCAATACCAACTTACCACAAACAGGCCAGCTGAATTTTTCTAAATTAACAGACCTTTAATATAAGAAGGTAAGTGCATAAACTTAAACTTCCACCATTTCAAAATCTTCTTTTACAGCACCACAATCAGGACATTCCCAACTAGCAGGAACATCTGCCCAGCGAGTACCTGGAGTGATACCACTTTCCGGGTGGCCAAGAGCTTCATCATAAACAAAGCCGCAGATAATACATTGCCATTTTTTCATCGCCATATCCTCCCTCAAATAATTACTTTTTTATAAGGGTAATAACTGTCTATAGGCTATTATCGAACATATCTTTATATATGTCGCTACTTAACTTAACTATAAACATTTCAACTATTTAGCCGCAAAGCCTATTTTTGATATATATTGTCATTAATCCAAATATAAGTGGAAATTACGATTATGAATCTACCCACACTCAGACAATTACAGTATTTAATCGCCGTCATTGAATTAAAACATTTTGGCCATGCCGCTGAACGTTGTTTTGTCACTCAATCAACCCTGAGTGCCGGCATTCAAGATCTAGAAAGCCTACTTGGTATTACCTTACTAGAGCGAACGAATAGAAAAGTATTACCCACTGATATAGGTATAGAAATAGCTGAGAAAGCCCAGGCCATATTATCGTTAACTGCAGATTTAGTTGATCTCGCACAATCTGAAAAAAACCCTTTGTCTGGTCGAATTCGCATTGGCCTTATTCCTACTATTAGTCCCTTTTTATTGCCGCAAGTCTTACCTGAAGTTCGGAAGCAATTACCCTTGCTCGAGTTAGTATTGGTAGAAGATCAGTCAGAACGATTATTAGACCAACTGGAAGCTGGCACCATTGATATAGCAGTGTTAGCTTTACCGTTTAATCTGAGAGGCTTTAAGCATAAAATATTTCTGCAAGAACAGTTCTATGTTGCCTTACCTAAACAACATCCATTAAATAACAAAACAACCATTGATGCAGAACAATTGCCTCTTGATGAGCTGATGTTATTAAAGGAAGGTCATTGTTTACGAGAGCATGCTCTCGCAGCATGTAATTTACCTGCGAATAGCCGCAGAACCAGTGTGCAAGGAACCAGCCTCTATACCTTAATTGAAATGGTCGCTGGAGGCTCAGGAATAACATTAGTCCCAGAAATAGCGTTAAAGTCCGAGATCGTCAGTCATAGTGAGATCAGCTTAAAGCCATTAACAAATTCAACGGACAAACCGATGCGTGAATTAGCATTGATCTGGCGTAGTAGTTATCGTCGACATGAGACGCTAGAAAGACTGAATACAATATTTCATGATTGTCTTAAATAAACGATTAATTTTCTGAGCGAGCATAAAAGTAACGCATTTTTAAGAATTTTTCTTTTAACTCTTCCACGTTACTTAACCTTTTGAACGTGGCATAAACTCGACCCTTAGGATCGACAACAAATATATGATGTTCTTGTTCAATCATATACTGGCCATTCGAAAACTTAGTTTTCAGAAAGAGGGCAATAAAACTACGCGCAATGTCATCCAGCTGGTCTGGTGAATCCGTCACTGCCACATTAAAATTAAGTTGCTGTGAATTAAGTATCGTTGCCAAACTTTCTGCAGTTTCATTTTCACCATCTAAACCTATCATCAAAAACTGAAAATCTTTGTTGGCAAACGCAGCTTGCAAAGTATTCATTGCCGTCAAAGCCGGCTTGCAACTTGAATGACAATTACCGTGGGTGAAATATACAAAACTCCATTTATCAATAAACCAATCTTGAGTAAGCACTTGCTGATCTTTACTTAAAAGGGCAAAAGACGGTAATGGTCGCGGCGGAGACTCTAAATACGACAACATATCACTAGGAATATCTCGCAAGTCTTCATGCACTAACGGTAAACGATTCATCAATAACACTAATAAAAAGCCAATAATTACAAGATATGTAAATAAAAAACGCTTAGAATTGAGGTTTTTGGAGATATCGACCATCTTACTGCTTCCACAAGGATAAAAGTTGAAGTTAAATCCTACCATTAATCATGAGAACTCGAATGAGTGAAAAACTATTTAAGTCGACTGCCATAGTTAGCATGATGACTTTTTTATCCCGTATCTTGGGATTTGTAAGAGATATTGTAATCGCAAGGATATTTGGTGCCGGTGTCGGGGCTGATGTCTTTTTTGTAGCCTTTAAGATCCCTAATTTTTTAAGACGCTTATTCGCTGAAGGTGCTTTTTCACAAGCCTTCATCCCAGTATTAGCTGAATATCGCGAGCGGGGCGATAAAGATCTTAAAGAGTTGATTGCCAATACCAGCGGTACCCTAGCATTACTGTTGTTTGTAATTACCATCATTGGTGTTGTTCTCGCTCCAGTCTTAGTGGTGATTTTTGCCCCCGGCTTTATAGAAAACAAACCCAAACTAGATCTTGCTGGTGATTTATTAATGATCACTTTTCCTTATCTATTTTTTATTTCGCTAACAGCACTAGCCGGATCAATATTAAATAGCTTTGGTAAGTTTGCCGCTCCAGCATTTACCCCCGTATTTTTAAACCTATCATTAATATCTTCGGCCTTATGGTTATCGCCACAGTTAGAGCAACCGGTTATGGCGCTAGCTTGGGGAGTATTTATCGGCGGGGTAGTACAACTCGCATTTCAGATACCATTTCTAATTAGCATAAAACAATTGCCTAAGCCGAAATGGGGCTGGAAAAACAGCGGTGTACAAAAAATTCTTAAGTTGATGATACCTGCCATGTTTGGGGTTTCCGTTTCTCAAATCAACTTATTGCTCGATACCTTATTAGCCTCATTCCTTGTAACCGGTAGTATTTCTTGGCTGTATTACTCTGATCGGCTAGTCGAGTTTCCTTTAGGAATAGTAGGTATTGCCTTAGCGACAGTTATTCTGCCAAGCCTATCTAAAAAACATGCAGCAGCTTCAAAGGCTGAATTTTCACATACTATCGACTGGGCACTACGCTGGGTATTTATCATTGGCACACCTGCAGCAATTGGCCTTATTGTACTTGCTGAACCTTTATTACTAACCTTGTTCCAGTATGGCGAGTTTAAGGCTGAGGATGCTCATCAAGCATCGCTAAGTTTAATGGCCTACGGCTTAGGTTTATTACCCTTTATCTTTATTAAAGTCTTAGCGCCGGGGTATTTTGCACGCCAAGATATTAAAACCCCAGTTAAGATAGGCATTATCGCGATGGTAACCAATATGGTTCTAAACGTGATCCTTATGTTGCAATTCGCTCATGTAGGCTTAGCCTTAGCCACCGCTTTATCAGCCGGTTTAAATGCCGCATTATTATTTGTAGGCTTACGTAAACTTGCTGTCTATCAACCTGGTTCAGGTTGGCCTTTGTTTTTAATAAAACTATTACTCGTCAACGCTAGCTTATTAATCGCCTTATTATGGTTAACACCAGAGAGTAATGCTTGGATCGATTGGGATGTATGGCAACGATTCAGTCAGTTATTCATCCTCATTGCTGCAGCTATCGTGGTCTATTTTGCAAGCCTAATGATGGTTGGCATCAACGTGAAAAGTTTATTTAAATTAAATAAATCATAAAGAAAAAGCTATAAACAAAAAAAGCCCTCATTAAGAGGGCTTTTTTATAACGTATAAAACGTTTTTAGAATCGACGACCGATACCAATACCCCAAACAATTGGGTCGATATCCGCTTTAATTTTAGCATCAACAGTGCCACCTAAAATATTTGAGAAGTGCGCTTCTGTATCAATATCAATGTACTTAACATCTAAGTTCACAAACCAGTCATCATTGATCTCAACATCAACACCTGCTTGTGCAGCAAAACCCCAAGAACTATCTAAATTGATGTTATCACCTGATGTTTCAATAACACCTGTTGTTTGTTCATCAAAGAAGTAAGTGTAGTTAATACCCGCACCAACATATGGACGAATTTTTTCATTAGGGCGGAAATGGTATTGCAGCAACAAAGTTGGTGGTAATACCTTAGTATCAACAACATCACCTAAGCTTGCTGGTGTAGCTGATTTTTCACCAGTAATAGTGTGCTCAGAGTAACCTAAGATAAGTTCCACACCCCAGTTAGGAGTAATCATGTAGGTAATATCAAGCTCTGGAATGGTATCAGAGTCAACCTTTACACCCTCACCAGCATTTGCGCCATTAACGAATAAATCACCACTGCTGTCTTGAGGTGAGATATGAGCTATACGCCCTCGAACTAACCAGTCGCCTGCTTCATATGCCATTACCGGTGTTGCTACCGCTGAAATGCCTGTTGCTGCTAACAGTGCAATTGCAAGTTTTGTTGCTTTCATTGATGTTCCTCCTAGGAATTACTTTTATTTGATTTCTTAACTTAATATTTAATGGTAAGAGATCATACGAGTCCTCTACCTTTATAGCCTATGATCCAGATCAAGAAACTATTCTTTAGAGACTACTTCCATCCATCTTTTACAAAAAAAACACAACAGATTCAAGTTTTACTTTAACCACATATTTTTTTCAATTCATCCATATCAATTAATGAAATAGATTTGCCATTAATTACAATCAAACTTTCTTCTTGAAAACGAGAAAATAGCCGACTAATCGTTTCAACCGCCAAACCAAGATGATTGGCAATATCACCTCGTGACATACTCAACTGAAAATCTGCCGCTGAAAAGCCGCGTTCTTGGAATCGTTTGGATAAAGAAAGCAAGAAAGTGGCTAATTTTTCTTCCGCAGATTTTTTACCCAACAACAACATTAAGCCTTTATCACCTGATAATTCTTTACTCAGGCGGGTCAGCAATTGTAGTTGCAGTTGTGGCATTTGTTGACCTAATTCTTGCAACGTTTCGTAGGGCAACTCACAGACTGAACTTGTTTCTAAGGCTCTAGCATTCGATTGGTATAACGATTCATGTATCGCATCTAAACCAATGAACTCTCCTGGAAAATAAAAGCCGGTAACTTGTTCTCGACCATTACTGGCGGCCACCGTAGTTTTAAACGTGCCTGATCGCACTACAAATAGAGATTTAAACTCTGTTTCAGCAGCAAATAAAGAATGGCCGCGTTTAAAATTCTGACTACGCTTAATAATTTTATCAAGCTGCTCTAGGTCATTACTATGTAAACCAAGTGGAAGGCACAGTCGATATAAAGAACAATCTTGGCAGACAACTCGGTGATCATTTTCAAGCTTTGCTAGATCATTAAATAACGGCGTTACATTATTCGAGGAAGCCATTCGTTCTCCTATATAAGATACCTAGAATATAATACCCCTTCAAACACGACTCTTAAACAGTTATTATGCTGTTTTATTTAAAAATTCAGGACAGACCATGACGGCTCGTACTGCTACGGTAGCCCGCGATACACTTGAAACTCAGATTAAGGTCAGCTTAAACCTTGATGGCACAGGTAAATTTAGCTCGCAAACAGGCGTACACTTCCTTGATCACATGATGGAACAAATTGCTCGCCATGGTTTATTTGATCTCACTGTCGTCGCGAATGGCGACTTACACATTGACGATCACCATACTGTTGAAGATATTGGTATTACTATCGGCCAAGCTTTAAAGCAAGCGCTTGGCGATAAAAAAGGCATTATTCGATATGGTCATGCCTATGTTCCTTTAGATGAAGCTTTATCACGTGTCGTGTTAGATTTATCAGGCCGACCAGGTATTGAGTTTGATGTGACCTTTACCCGTGACAAAATCGGTGAATTTGATGTTGATTTATTCTATGAGTTTTTCCAGGGTTTAATAAATCACGCCGGCATTACTTTGCATATTGATTCAATCAAAGGTCGTAATGCCCACCACATTGCTGAAACAATATTTAAAGCCTTTGGTCGAGCGCTCCGTATGGCTGTTGCCTTAGATCAACGCGCCTTAGAACAGCTACCATCTACTAAAGGTGCGTTATAGTCCGTATCTTATTCACGTATCTTTACGTAAAATGAACCCTTTATTCGTACACACAGGTTATTTATGCAACGCGTAGCAGTAATTGATTATGGCATGGGCAATTTACGCTCAGTTTCCAAAGCACTTGAAAGTGTTGCTGGAAATAATACGTCTATTGAGGTCACTGCCGATCCTGCTAAAATTTTAGCGGCAAGTCATGTTGTTTTTCCAGGTGTAGGTGCAATTCGTGACTGTATTGGCGAATTACAACGACTACAGCTAGATAATGTCATCCGTGAAGTAGCCCAGACCAAACCTTTATTAGGTGTGTGTCTTGGTATGCAAGCTTTGTTATCACATAGCGAAGAGAATAGCGGTGTTGATAGTTTAGATATTATTCCTGGCGATGTACGCCACTTTGATATTGAACATAGTGCTGATACAGAACGATTAAAAGTGCCACATATGGGTTGGAATAAAGTTAACCAAACTATTAGCCACCCTTTGTGGAAAGATATTGAACAAGACAGTCGCTTTTACTTTGTCCACAGCTATTTTGTTAGCCCTAGCGACGAAAAAGTAACAGCAGCTACCACTGACTACCCAAATGATTTTACCTCTGCAATTTATAAAGATAATCTTTTTGCAGTGCAGTTTCATCCAGAAAAAAGCCAGCACGTCGGCCTACAATTACTTAAAAACTTTTTAACTTGGGACGGCCAGTCCTAAATTACTAACGAAATGGAGAAATCTTTATGTTGTTAATCCCTGCCATTGATCTAAAAGACGGTCACTGTGTTCGTTTGCGTCAGGGACGCATGGAAGATAACACTGTCTTTTCCGAAGATCCCTTAGCCATTGCAACAAAGTGGGTAGAAGCAGGCGCCAAACGTTTACATATGGTTGACCTAGATGGTGCTTTTGCCGGTAAACCCGTCAATGCTGAAATCATTCATCAAATTTGCCAAGAATTCCCTGATCTTGATGTGCAAATTGGTGGTGGTATTCGTGATGAAGAGACGATTCAAACCTACCTTGAAGCGGGTGTTCGATATGTCATTATTGGTACTAAAGCAATCAATGCACCTCACTTTGTTGGTGATGTATGTGCCGAGTTCCCTGGCCATATTATTGTTGGCTTAGACGCTAAAGATGGCAAAGTGGCTATCGATGGTTGGTCAAAGCTATCTCATCATGATGTCACTGATATTGCTAAGCAATTTGAAAATGATGGTGTTGAAGCCATTATTTACACCGATATTAGTCGTGACGGTATGATGCAAGGTGTCAACTTGGAATCTACACGTGATCTAGCACGCGCTATTAATATCCCAGTGATCGCCTCTGGTGGTGTCACTAACTATGATGATGTTAAAGCCTTGTGCCACTACGAAAGTGAAGGTGTAACGGGAGCTATTGTTGGTCGAGCCATTTATGAAGGCACTATTGATTTGGCTGAAGGCCAAGCATTAGCTGATCGACTTAACCCTCCTGTAAGCTATGAAATCTAAGGTTATTCATGTCTCTAGCTAAACGCATTATTCCTTGTCTTGATGTAGATGATGGGCGCGTTGTAAAAGGTGTCCAGTTTGTTGATATTCGTGATGCTGGCGATCCCATTGAGGTTGCCAAGCGTTACGATCAACAAGGTGCTGATGAAATCACTTTCTTAGATATCACAGCTACTCATCATGATCGTGACACGATGATTCATGTCGTTGAAGCAGTCGCTAGCCAAGTATTTATCCCACTTACTGTTGGTGGTGGTATTCGTACTACTGATGATATTCGCCGTATGTTAAATGCCGGTGCCGATAAAGTTGGCATTAATTCAGCAGCAGTAAAAAATCCTGATTTTGTACGTGAAGCTGCTGAAAAATTTGGTTCTCAATGTATTGTTGTTGCCATTGATGCAAAACGTGTTTCAGTTGAAGGTGAAGCTAATAAATGGGAAATATTCACTCATGGCGGCCGAACATCTACGGGTTTAGATGCGGTTGAATGGGCGAAAAAAATGGTTACCTATGGCGCTGGTGAAATATTACTTACTAGTATGGATCGAGATGGCACTAAGTCAGGGTTCGACTTAGACCTTACACGAGCAATTAGTGAAGCCGTTGCAGTGCCTGTTATTGCGTCCGGTGGTGTTGGTAAATTACAAGATCTCACTGATGGTATCAAATTAGGTAAAGCTGATGCTGTATTAGCAGCTAGTATCTTTCACTTTGGTGAACATACGGTACAAGAAGCTAAGCAACAAATGGCCAGCCAAGGCATCGAGGTAAGATTGTAATGTCAGCTTGGTTAGAGCAAGTTAAATGGAATAATGATGGCTTAGCTCCTGTCATTACTCAAGAATTCACCAGCAAACAAGTACTTACTCTTGCGTGGATGAATAAAGAGTCATTAGCACTCACTGTCGAAACGGGCCATGCTGTATATTGGTCTCGATCACGAAAAAAGCTTTGGCACAAGGGTGAGCAGTCCGGCAATCAACAAGTTATAAAATCTATTCGCTTAGATTGTGATAATGATGCCATCTTAATTGAAGTTGAACAGAAAGGTGGTATAGCCTGCCATACCGGTCGTCATCATTGCTTCTATCAGCAATTACAAGACGGTCAATGGACAACGACTGAATCTGTATTAAAAGATCCGAAAGAGATGTATAAATGAGTGACACATTAATTAAATTAGCTGAAGTCTTGGAAACACGTAAAAACGCAGATCCAGATAGTTCTTATGTAGCAAGTTTATATCATGCTGGCACCGATAAAATTTTAAAAAAACTAGGTGAAGAAGCAATCGAAACAGTGATTGCCGGCAAAGGTGGCGTTCGTGAAGAAATCATTTATGAAACGGCTGATCTTTGGTTTCATAGCCTCGTTTTATTGTCACATAATGACATTTCACCGCAAGAAATATTAACTGAACTGGAGCGTCGCTTTGGTTTATCAGGTATTGAAGAAAAAGCGAGTAGGAGTAAATAATGACTGATTGTTTATTTTGTAAAATTATTGCTGGGGATATCCCATCAAATAATGTTTATGAAGATGAACAACTCTATGTCTTTAAGGATATCGATCCTAAAGCACAGGTGCACATTTTGGTTATTCCAAAAATTCATATTGCTAGTCTTGATGATGTCACAACGGAGCATCAAGACTTAGTTGCTACTATGATGTTAAAACTACCAGAACTTGCTCGTTTACAAGGTTTAAGTGATGGGTTTAGAACAATAATAAATACAGGACCCGGTGGTGGCCAAGAAGTTGGTCATTTACATATGCACATTTTAGGAGGCGAAGACCTCCCAGGCTTTAAATAGGAGAGAGTTATGGGCTTTGGTGGAATTAGTATCTGGCAATTACTTATCGTTTTAGTAATTATCATTTTATTATTTGGTACAAAAAAACTACGTTCACTTGGTGGCGACTTAGGTAGTGCCATAAAAAACTTCAAACAGTCTATGCAAGAAGGTGAGCAAACAGCCAACTCAGACCAAGAAAATACTATCGTTCACGACGATAATGATAGTTCGAAACACGCTGACACTGAAAAAGATAAGCACACGAGTTAATCGCAATGTTTGATATTGGTTTTTGGGAACTATCCCTCATCATCATTGTGGCTTTGGTTGTGGTTGGACCTGAGCGGCTCCCGAAACTAATTCGCGTGACTGGCTTATGGCTGGGTCGTGCGAATGCATCTATTCAATCTATTCGTAGTGAAATATCACGAGAATTGCGTGCTGAAGAATTACAGCAAGCATTGAAAAAATCGGTAGAGCTACCTGATCTCAACGAAAATATTTCAGTAAAAGAAACGAAAGATAATAAGGAAAAAGATGGAAACGGATAATCAGCACTCGTTGATATCACATTTAATCGAGTTACGTGACCGCTTATTACGAGGTGTACTCGCTATATTAGTGATAGCAGCCATGTTGTTACCTTTTTCTAACGACCTTTATCACTTTCTTGCAGAGCCTCTTCTTCGCCATTTGCCTGAATCTAGCACCATGATTGCAACGGAAGTCGCATCACCGTTTCTAACTCCATTTAAGCTCACATTAAGCGCAGCTATTATGCTGGCAATACCGGTATTGTTATATCAATTATGGGCATTTGTAGCTCCCGGCTTATACGACAATGAACGTAAATTGGTAATGCCACTGTTATTTGCCAGCACCACCTTATTCTTTTTAGGTGTCATTTTCGCTTACTATATCGTCTTTCCACTCATCTTTGCTTTTCTAACCCAAGCAGCTCCTGAAGGGGTTGCAGTGATGACTGATATCAGTAGTTATTTAGACTTTGTTTTAAAGCTGTTTTTTGCATTTGGAGTGGCATTTGAAGTGCCCATTGCTACCTTACTCTTAATATGGACCGGAGTATCAACGAAAGAAAGTCTTGCTGAAAAACGGCCTTATATTATTGTCGGTGCCTTTGTTGTTGGCATGTTACTCACACCGCCGGATATTATTTCACAAACCTTACTAGCTTTACCTGTATGGCTGCTATTTGAATTAGGCCTAGTCTGTTCACGCTGGTTACCCAAAAAGACAGTCACTGAGGACTGAGAGCTAACCTTAAGCGTGGTAGCGTAATCTCACGCCATGCTCTAGAGAAAGAACTAATTCTTCGGCACGAATTTCTTTTGGAAAATAAGCGCCTGATATTTTTGCAGCATGAATACTGGCACCTTCTAAGCTGTCACAATCAGAAAAATCAACACCGCGAAGATCTGCTTGGCGAAAATAACTATCAGAAAAGTCTAATCCTTTAGTCATGATTCCTTGCAAATTTAAATGGCGAAAGTCACAACCGGTAAGATCCACTTTTTCACCCGCTAAGATTCGTTGATTAAACTCATCTATTTTCCCTTCTCTTAGTAACCGATAAATTGGATCGTCAGAAATTATAGGAGCCGCCATGCATTTATTTCCTTATGCTGTTAAATCGATGGTTCCACCTGGATTGTCAGGATTAAAAATGGCCCCATCGGTTTCATTTGCTTGAGTAACAACTTCTGTGCTATTCACTGTTGTTTCATCTTGTTCACTAACCGTTACTGTATTCTGAGTTTCACTGCCTTGCAAGGCTGCTGATTCTCGGCCAGTTAATAGCTCATTCTGTGATAAAGGGTTTGTTAATGTTGGTTGCCCACTAAAGGGTGCGATACCTGGAATTTCCATAACATATTCCCTCAAATTAGAGTTTAGAGTACTTAGCTTACAACTAGTTATAAACTAAGTAAATTATTACTTAACCCGTCAAGCTATTTTGTGCGCTTGTTCACATTTTTTGTTAACAAAACCTCGATACGATCAAATTTAGCATCCATCGCAATCATCTTTTCTTTCATCCAGTGAACTTCACCGGCTTCACCTTGGCCTGTTTCCCGATAATACTCCTCATGTTCTTGCTGCATAACATCTAAAATAACGCCAATCATCATATTTAAAAATACAAAAGCAGTAAGGAAGATAAAGCTCAAATAGAATATCCAACTCAAGGGAAATTCCATCATCGTTTCGTACATCACATCGGTCCAATCTTCAAAGGTTGCGATCCTAAATAGGGTCAGCATAGAAATTGATATATTTCCCCATAGTTGACTATTGATATGTTCAAACATAAAGCTGCCAATCGCAGCGTATATATAAAAAATAATGAACATCAATAATACTATATAGCCCATCCTAGGCAAGGCCTTTATTAAAGCACTGATTAAGATACGTAACTCCGGAATGATCGAAATTAAGCGTAATACTCTAAATATACGTAATAAACGAGCTAATAAGACTGTTTCATTGCCATCCATAGGAATCAAACTGATGGTAACAATTAAAAAATCAAAGACATTCCAACCCTTCTTAAAAAAATCAAAGGTTTTAGGTTCTGCAATAAGCCTGATCATCACTTCAAATAAGAAAAAAATGGTGATAAACATATCTAACCACATGACAATATTAGCCATGGTTGAACCTATATCATAGGTTTTAGCCCCAGTAATTAAGGCCGAAAAAACTATAATGGCAATAACCGTTAATTCAAATATTTTATTGGTATGCAATACAAATAAGGCAGGTTTTATTTTCTCAATTGAGAATGACATAAGGTTAACGACTATTAAAATAAAACGGCACAATACCAGAGACCAGCAAGAGTTTAAATAAACAATCGTTGGCTATTCAGCCCATTAATATGTGTATGATGATCTAGAAATTAACATTTGAGGAAAATCGATGACTATTAAACAAGAACTGATAGATGAGATTGAAGTGTTACTACGTTATAACCTTGAAACCACTCAAGAAGGCATCAAAGTGCATCACGACGCACGTGAAGGCTTAATTGCAGCTACTCAACGTTTATTTGATAAAGGCCTTGTTAGCCAAGCTGATGGTGGCTATTTAACCGACCTCGGTCATGAAGCTGCTAAACATACCCAATCAGCCTTAGGATTACTCTCCTCTAAAACCTAAGCTTCAAATACGTTCGTACACTGCGAAACTATAAGGATATTGATTTTTATCATTGGCAGGGAAGTCTTCACGGCTTATTTCTTGCCAATGATTTTTATCCCACTCTGGAAACCATGTATCCCCAGCTAATGAAGCATGAACATGTGTTAGATACAGCCTATCTACTATATCTAACAACTGTTTATATAATGACGCTCCGCCCATCACCATGACTTCCTCCACATCATCACACTCATCTATAGCTTCATCTAATGAATGCACAACAGTGCAACCTTCAGCTTGATAATTCAGATCCGAAGTTAAGATAATGTTCTTCCTACCCGGTAATGGTCTGCCGATTGATTCATGAGTATTCCGTCCCATTACTAATGGTTTCCCCATAGTAATACTACGAAAATATTTTAAATCAGCTGATAATTTCCACGGCAAATCATTATCTCGGCCAATTAACCCTTGCTCATCCATCGCTACAATAATTGCTAACTTCATTATCTAAACTCAAAAAAATATGCGCATAGCATAGCATTTAGTTCAAAAAAGGCAGGTACTCAAAAAAAATAATTGTGCATAACTTTACGTATTAAAAGTGATAGAAAGATCATTAAAAATAGCTATCTCTAAAAATATAAAGTAACGCTAAGTCTTTGATCTATTAATTGAATAACTACGGTATAACCATATTGATAAAACTGATCATAAACTGTGGATAACTTTTCCTGTGGATAAGTCGTATAGTTATGCACAAGAGATCGTTAGCGCATTAATATAGTTACCCACAGGCACTACCTACATTAACACTATGAAATACAATGGAAATAATGAATAATCCACCTATCCACAGGCAATAAACACTAACATAACTAATTCTTTCTATTTATATATATTTGTTTAATGAATTGCATTCTTCATATCGCTATACCTTGTCCGCTAAGACAAAGTTTTAATTATCTAGCTACAGAATCTGAATATCCTTGGACTTCAGGACTTAGAGTAAAAGTTTCTTTTGGATCTCGAGAAGTTATCGGTATAGTTCTGCAGGCATCAACGACCAGCGACTTTGATACAACAAAACTAAAACCTATTCTGGAACGAATAGATAACTATCCACTCTTAGATTCGGAGCTATTTAATTTAATTACTTGGGTTAGCTACTATTATCACCACCCCATAGGTGATTGCTTTCAAACCGCATTACCTAAAAAATTACGCTTAGGTGAGTCGACAGATTTAATAAATGAAATTTTTTGGAAAAAAGAAAAGACAAACACAACAGAATCATTAGGTAAAAAACAACAACTTCTACTAGAAGAATTAACCCGGTCACCAGAAGGACTAAGTCAACGTGACTTAAAAGATCTTGTTGGAGAATGTAAGTCATCTTTACAAAGCTTAGAAAAAAAATTACTGGTCTCACAATTTAGCCAACCGAAACAAACATTAATAACAACAGAATTAACAATAGGTTGCCTGCTAAATACAGAACAAAAAATTGCAGTAGATACCGTCTGGAAAAAAAGAGAACAATTTTCACCTTACTTGCTACAAGGTATTACTGGGAGTGGTAAAACAGAAGTTTATATTCAACTTTGTGAAAAAATGTTGGCAGAAAAAAAACAAGTTTTAATCTTAATTCCTGAGATTGGCTTAACACCACAATTTGTTCAACGCTTTAAACAACAATTAACAGCAAAAATTGTTGTATTAAATTCATCCATCTCAGCTACCAATCGAAAACAAGCTTGGTTACTTGCTAAAAATAGCTTGGCAGATATCATTATTGGTACCCGATCAGCTATCTTTACACCGTTAACGTCAGCTGGATTAATTATCCTCGATGAAGAACATGATGCTTCATATAAACAACAAGATGGCTTACGTTATCATGCTAGAAATGTAGCCCTAATCCGAGCTCAGAAACTAGATATTCCCATTGTCTTAGGCAGTGCTACACCTTCACTAGAAACCCTTCACCATGTTAATCAACAAAAATACCAACGTTTATCGTTAACACAACGAGCTGGAGGAGCTAAATTACCTAAAGTAAACGTAATTGATTGCAGTGATGGCAATACTCAAAATGGAATCAGCCACAAGCTAATCAATGCCATTCGGCAACATATTGAAAATGACAATCAAGTCTTACTATTTATCAATCGCAGAGGTTTTGCTCCAGTATTGATGTGTCATGACTGTAATTGGCAAGCAACCTGTCAAAGTTGTGATGCCAGAATGGTCGTACACCAACATCGAAATATTTTGTTTTGTCATCATTGCGGCTTAATTCAACGCCTGCCTAAAGATTGTCCTCAATGTCAGGCAAAAGAATTAAAAAATTACGGTGCTGGTACAGAGAAAGTAGAGCTCACATTACAAAAAATATTTCCTCAAACACCTGTTTTACGAATAGATCGAGATACCACTCAACGTGTTAATGCTTTTGCTGATATGGTGGCTGAAATTAAACAAGGTGGCGCTAAAATCTTAGTAGGCACTCAAATGTTAGCCAAAGGACATGACTTTCATGATGTGACCCTAGTAGGGGTTTTAGATGCAGATCAAGGGCTTTATAGTGCCGATTACCGAGCTACGGAATCCTTAGCTCAATTAATCACCCAAGTAACAGGACGAGCAGGACGAGGTAAGAAATCAGGTGAAGTTTTAATCCAAACCGAACAACCAAGACATGACTTTTGGCAGAGTATTATTAAACAAGGTTATCAATTCACTGCTGATGAGTTATTAGAACAGCGGGTTGAGATGGCTATGCCACCAGCTGGAGCTTTATGCATCATCAGAGCTGAAGAAAGAGACCAATCCTTAGCAATGCAATTCTTAACAGATGTATTAATGTTATGTAATCAAACAGCACAGCAAGACGTGATTATCATGGGACCAGTACCTGCCATTATGGAAAGAAAAGCCGGTCGTTATCGAGCTCAATTATTATTTACTACACAAAATAGACGAGCATTACACCAGTTATTAGATCAACATATAACGGCTATCTCAGCCTTGAAATTAGCTAGAAAAGTAAGGTGGTCAATCGATATTGATCCCATTGATTTACTATAATGAAATGAAATGATGTGATCAGTTGAATGGATCGGTTAAAATGCCACGATAAATTTTGTCTAAGGCTTTATCATCTTGAAAGACCAGCTTAAAAATAGTATTGAATTATCATTAAAGGCAGCAATCAGTCAGCAGATTTTGCCTGAAATTGATTTACCTGAAATTCAAATTGAGCGCACAAAAGATAAAGCGCATGGAGATTTTGCCTGCAATATAGCCATGATGTTAGCTAAATCTGCCAAGATGAATCCTCGCCAAATAGCATCAACCATCGTTGATAACTTACCTGAAACGGATTTTATAACTGATGTCACGATCGCTGGCCCTGGCTTTATTAATTTCACTTTATCTACCGATTCAAGCATCCAAGTTGTTAAAGATGTATTAGCTAAAAAAGCTGAATTTGGTTTAAGCCAAGTGGGTGCTGGTAAATCAGTGCAAGTTGAGTTCGTATCTGCTAATCCTACCGGGCCATTGCACGTAGGCCATGGCCGTGGCGCTGCGTATGGTTCAGTAGTAAGTAGTTTATTAACAGCTACTGGTTTTAAAGTGCATCGTGAATATTATGTTAATGATGCGGGTCGCCAGATGGATATTCTTGCTACCAGTGTCTGGTTACGATACTTAGATGCTTGTGGTGAAAACTTAACGTTCCCGAGTAATGGTTACAAAGGCGATTACGTCTTAGATATAGCTGATTCTTTACGCACTGAACATGGCGATAAATTTCTTCATTCTGCAATGCAAGTATTTGAAGGTATCGCTGCTGACGAGCCACAAGGTGGTGATAAAGAACTGCATATTGATGGTTTAATTAATAAGGCAAAAAGCTTATTAGGTGACGCTAATTATCGGCAACTGTTTGATTCAGGGTTAAATTCAATTTTAACTGATATTCGTGACGATCTTGCTGACTTTGGTAGTGATTACGATGAATGGTTTTCGGAACGTTCTTTGGTTGAATCTGGTGCTGTAGAAAAAGCGATTGAACACTTAAAATCTGAAAACGTTCTTTATGAAAAAGACGGTGCTTGGTGGTTTAAGTCAACAGACTATGGTGATGAAAAAGATCGAGTCGTGGTACGTGACAACGGCCAAACAACCTATTTTGCCTCTGATATTGCATATCACTTAAATAAGCTACAACGTGGTTTTGATGAAGTGATTGATATCTGGGGTTCAGATCATCATGGTTACATCCCTCGGGTAAAAGCATCATTAACTGCGATGAAGCAAGATGAAAACCGCTTAAAAGTCTTGTTAGTTCAATTTGCCGTGCTATATCGAGGTAAAGAGAAAGTTGCGATGTCGACACGTAGTGGTCAATTTGTAACGTTAAGACAATTACGTGATGAAGTCGGTAAAGATGCCGCCCGTTTTTTCTATGTAATGCGTGGCGCTGATCAACATATGGACTTTGATCTTGAGTTAGCTAAATCGCAAAGCAATGATAACCCTGTTTATTATGTTCAATACGCATATGCACGTGTTTGCAGTGTATTCAGACAGTTAGCCGAACGAGGTTTAGCTTGGGATGAGCAGCAAGGCCTGCAAAACCTAACGAAATTGACGGAAGAGCATGAGCAAGCAGTGTTAACAATGTTAGCCCGTTATCCTGAAATAGTAGAATCAGCAGCCTTAAATCATACACCGCATATTTTGGCGCATTACTTGACTGATTTAGCTCGTGATTTCCATACATATTACAATGCCCATCACTTTATTATTGATGAGCAGGATCTTAGCCAAGCACGGTTATCGTTGATTGTTGCAGTGCGACAAGTCATTGCTAATGGTTTGGCTATATTAGGTGTTTCGACACCTGAATCAATGTAACAAAGGGGAATTTCGTGGCAGAAAAACGCAACTCACGTCATACACCGCCTAAAAAATCCTTACCTTGGGGGCCGATGTTACTCAGCTTCATGGTTGGGATTTTTGTTATGTTTTTATTGCATCTAAAAGATAATGTGCCTGCTGAACAGGGTAATAAATCGACAGTAGCAAAAAAACAAGATAAAAAATCAAAAGCCATTGAACCAACATTTGATTTTTATACCTTATTACCTGAAATGGAAGTGGTGGTTAATGAAGGCAAGAACAATAAAAAGACAATTGTTACTTCACCACCACAGCCACAACCTAAAGTAACGAACAATAAAAAAGCGGTTGATAAGGTCAGTTATTTAATTCAAGTCGGTTCGTTTAAAAAAGTAACCGATGCAGATGGTTTTCGAGCTCGGTTAGCTTTTTTAGGCATTGAATCAAAAGTACAGACAGTCACGATTGATAACAAAGATACTTGGCATCGAGTTCAAGTAGGGCCAGTCAGCGGTCGAGATAAAGCAGATTCTATTCAAAAACAGTTACGCCAAAATGATATTGACTCATTGTTAATGCGTGCTAAGCATGGTTAGAAAGTTGATATTAGAGTATGCTCAAACAATAGAATAATTAAAAAAATAAAGCAAAAACTCTATTCCGGAACTCAGCCTGTAAAGTTACTGATTTATAAGATGTTTTTATAAATATACCTTCCGTGGCTACCCGGTGGTAATGGCATATTTCAAAGTCATTAAAAAAATATTAAAAATATAATTAAGGACACCGACTATGACGGAAAGTAGCGAAGCTAAAATATGGCACGAAATAGCTAGCCCCTTTTGTGGGATTGCTTCTGATGATCTGACGATTAAAGTAGAAGGTAATACGGTCACTGTAGAAGAAAATGGTGATGCTGTTACTAAAAAAGGCTTTGAAACACCGATTACCGATTTGCAACCACGTATTAATGGCGAGCAAGTTTCATTAGAGCAAGCTGTTAATCATGCAGCAGAGTTATTAACTCAAAGTAAACAGCCAGTTATTGGTGGTTTAGCTACCGATGTTAATGGTCTTCGCGCAGCAATGGCATTAGCAGATAAATCTCGGGCTACGGTTGATAGTATGGATTCCGACTCTGCCTTCCGAAATATTCTAGTCTTACAAGATACCGGTTGGATGGTCACTACCTTGACCGAAGTACGTAACCGCGTTGATTTACTCGTGGTTGTTGGCAGTGATATCGAAGTTGATTACCCACGTTTCTTCGAACGGATGGTGTGGAATAAAGAAAGCATGTTCGATCAGGATATTGCCTCTCGACAAGTGGTTTACTTAGGTAAAGCACCCTCAGGCGATGCTTCGACCTCACCAGCAGGAAAAAAAGCCCAAGTACTGACCTGTGATGATGCTGATTTACCTGAAGTGGTTTCAGTATTACGTGCCTTGGTGAATGGCAAACAAATCCAAGCTGAACAAGTTGGCGGTATAGCGGTAGCTGATCTTGCTAAATTAGCGGAACAATTAAAACAAGCGGCATACTCAGTAATAACTTGGGCATCTGGCAGTATGACATTTGATCATGCTGAAACCAGTATTCAAGTGCTGTGTGAAATGATTAAAGAATTGAATGCTGAAACTCGCTCTAATGGCTTACCGTTAGGTGGTAAAGACGGCAGTACATCGGTTTACAACGTCTCATCTTGGCAGTCAGGATTCCCAATGCGAACTAGCTTTAATCGCGGCTTCCCTGATTACGACCCATACTTATCTGACAGTAAAAAAATGTTAGCCAACGGTGAAGTTGATGTACTCGTTTGGGTTTCCAGTTTTAACGTAAGCCGAACACCACCTGAATCAACAACACCAACTGTTGTCATTGGCCGTTCTGGTATGACATTTAACCAAGAACCTGAAGTATTTATACCGGTGGGTGTACCAGGTATTGATCATGCTGGTCGTACATTCCGTGGTGATAGTTCAGTTGCGGTTCCTTTAAGAAAATTACGTGATAGTGGTTTACCAAGTACGTTTGATGTGCTTTCTGCCATTGAACTAGCCATGCCTAACTAATCGCTGCCACGGAGATAAAAAATGATAACTAAATTAACAGGCGGAAGAATTTACGATCCAGCTCATGGTATTGATGGTGAAATCCACGATATCTATGTTCGTGATGGACGTATTGTAGATGCACCAGTAGATGGCAAAATCAATGATGAAGTTGATTTACGTGGCAAGGTAGTCATGGCCGGTGCGATTGATATGCATACTCATATCGGTGGCGGTAAAATCAATATTGCTCGTACCATGTTGCCAGAAGATCATGCAGCAGATGTCGTAGCGAGAACAGAGTTGATGCGTAGTGGTTGTGGTCATGCTGCACCAAGCACATTAACGGCTGGTTATCGCTATGCTGAGATGGGTTACACAGCTGGTTTCGAGCCAGCTATTTTACCAATCAATGCTCGCCAAGCTCATATGGAAATGGGTGATACACCGATTATCGATAAAGGTGGTTATGCGATGTTAGGTAGTGATGACTACCTATTACGGATGATGGCTGCCAATAATGACCAAGAAGCAATCAATAACTATGTTGCTTGGATCATTAATCATACCCAAGCCATTGGTATTAAAGTGGTTAACCCTGGTGGTATTAACGCGTTTAAATTTAATCAACGTAAATTAGATTTAGATGAGAAAAACAAATATTACAACGTAAGCCCACGCGAAATATTGATGCGATTAGCACGTGCTGTGAAAGAGTTGGGTGTACCTCATCCTTTACATGTTCACGGTTGTAACTTGGGTGTACCGGGTAACTTAGGTACAACACTTGATACGATGGAAGGAATTGAAGGTCTGCCTATGCATATGACCCATATTCAATTCCACAGTTACGGTACCGAAGGTGACTTTAAGTTCTCTTCTGGTGCGGCTGAGATTGCAGAATCAATTAACCGTAATAAAAACATCACTGTTGATGTTGGCCAAATCTTATTTGGTCAAACAGTGACCGCATCAGGCGATACCATGCGTCAATTCGCTGGTAGCCCACATGCTCATCCAAACAAATATGTATGTATGGATATCGAGTGTGATGCGGGTTGTGGTGTGGTGCCATTTAAATATAAAGATCAAAGCTACGTAAACGCATTGCAGTGGATGATTGGTCTAGAAACATTCTTAATGGTTGATGATCCTTGGCGTATATTCTTAACAACAGATCATCCAAACGGTGCACCATTTACAAGTTATCCACATTTAATTAAATTATTGATGGATAAGAGCTTCCGTAACGATACCTTATCAACCTTGCACCCAGAAGCTCAGAAAGCGAGCCATTTGGCGACATTAGATCGTGAATATACTTTATACGATATCGCGATTATGACCCGTGCCGGTGCGGCTAAATTAGTCGGTCTAGCTGATCGTGGTCACCTTGGTGTCGGCGGTGCTGCTGATATTACGGTTTATACCGATAACCCAGATCGCGAGAAAATGTTTAGCAAACCAGACTACGTGTTTAAAGATGGCACGATGGTCGTTAAAGATGGCGATTTGATTAACGTCACTTGGGGTACAACCCATGTTGTTAAACCTGAATATGACAGCAGCGTAGAAGTAGAACTGAAGAAATACTTTGATCGTTACCACACACAAAAAATGGGTAACTTCAAAATGAGTGATGATGAAATTGTTGATGATGGTCGCGGTAGTCTTACCGTACAGCCGTTGCATAAAGGAGGCAAAGTATGATTATCAACGGCGTAACCATTGATGAAACCTTCGCTGAAGCGTTTCCAATGAAAGGCACACGATTAATTATTACCGCATTAAATGCTAAATGGGCGATGATTTCTGCTCAAGCATTTACCGGTTTTGCTACCTCAGTTATTGCCTGTGGTTGTGAAGCAGGTATCGAACGTGAATTAGATGAAACTGAAACCCCTGATGGTCGTCCCGGTGTATCAGTCTTAATCTTTGCAATGGGGGGTAAAGGTTTAGCTAAACAAGTTGAAACACGTGCCGGTCAATGTGTATTAACATCACCAACATCTGCTTTATTCTCAGGCTTAGATAGTGATGAAAAAGAAATACCTTTAGGTCAAAACCTACGTTATTTTGGTGATGGTTTCCAAATCTCAAAAATGATTGATGGTAAACGTTACTGGCGTGTTCCAGTAATGGATGGGGAATTCTTAACACAAGAAAAAACCGGTGTTCAGAACTCTGTTGGTGGTGGTAACTTCTTAGTATTAGCTGAATCACAAGCCCAAGCATTAGCGGCCTGTGAAGCCGCCATTGAAGAAATGAAAAAAATCCCTAACGTTATCATGCCGTTCCCGGGTGGTGTAGTACGAAGTGGTTCAAAAGTAGGCTCTAAATTTAAAGCATTGAATGCCTCAACCAATGATGCGTTTTGCCCAACATTGAAAGGCCAAACTAACAGTGAGTTATCACCTGAAGTTGAATCAGTGATGGAAATCGTAATTGATGGTTTAACTAAAGAAGATATTGATAAGGCGATGAAAGTCGGTATCCAAGCGGTATGTGACTTAGGTGCTGAAAATGGTATTCGTCGAATCAGTGCCGGTAACTACGGCGGTAAGCTTGGTCCATTCCACTTCCATCTGCAGGAGATTATGGCATGAGTGCATTAACATTCACTTTAAAACAAGCGCCTGCACAACGTGTGGACTGTTCAGCATTAACACCCACTGCATTAGCTGATAAATCAGTAGCTGATATCGCTGCTATCGAATTGGTAATGGGTAATAGCACTGCACGTGTAGATAGCTTATTTGATATTACTGGTGACGATGTCACTGATATCAATATCAATAACAGCACTAATAAACTCGATTTTATCGGCCACAGCATGGCTTCAGGCAAGATCACGGTAAACGGTGATGCGGGTGCTTATGTTGGTCAATTCCTAGAAGCAGGCGAGATAACAGTTGCTGGTAATACCGATGTTTACACAGCATGTGAAATGAAAGGCGGCCAAATCAAAGTTAACGGCAATACCGGTGACTTTGTTGGTGGTGCTCGCCCAGGTTATAAAAATGGCATGACCGGCGGCACAGTCATTATTGCTGGTAACAGTGGTGATAGAACGGGTGATCACATGCGTCGTGGCATGATTTTAATTGAAGGCAATGCCGGTGATTACTGCGGTACTCGCATGGTATCAGGCACGATTGCCGTATTAGGCCAAGTGGGAGCTCACCTAGGTTATGCAATGAAGCGTGGTACCTTGTTATTACAACAAGCACCAGCCAATGGCATCTCAGCTAACTTTAACGACTGTGGCTCACATACTTTAGCGTTTTTACCGTTGATGTTAGCGTCATTTAAAAAGTTAGACAGTAAGTTTGCTGAAATAGAAACATTCTCACGCGTACAACGTTATGCCGGTGATTTAGGCGGTATCGGGATGGGTGAGATTTTAGTTAAGATTTAAGTTTTAATTAAAACTTAATAATATAAAAAGCCACCTAGGGAAACTGAGGTGGCTTTTTTATGACCGTCATATCTTTGCTGCCGCAGGCGTTCATTTATTTTGTTTGCCCAAAATAAACAGAACCAAACAAAAGGGCAGCCTGATGCTTACCCTACGGGTACCCTGTGCTTCTCAATCAGTTTGGACACGACGAAAACTCGCTTCGCTCAGACACTCGTCGCGTTAGCAGAGTCTCGAGCTATTGGCTTGCTCATAATAATAGGGCTTCCTATTTATGGAATTATGCAGCTTGTTGAGACAGTAGGTTGGATCACTATTCTAGTGATAACGACTTTATTAATTGTTTCCATCATTTGCTATCAAAAGGAACAGAAACAAAAGAAGAAAGAAAATATGACGACGAATCGTTAGTTCAATCCATTATGGAAAGCTCTTTTTGGCAAGGGCAAACTGCTGAGCAGTTAATTGATTCATTAGGGAATCCTCATGATGTTGATAAAAAATTCTCAAAACAAAGAAGAAGGAAGTTTGGAAATACAACCATCAAGGTGGTAATAGGTACGGGCTACGTATTACTTTAGATAATGATGAAGTTATCGGCTGGGATCAAAAGTAAAGTTTTAACCGGCTCCAAGGTTCGTTGGAATGACTTTTAATTAAGCCGATGGGAGCTTGCTAAGCCACATATAAATGGTTTAATTTGTCCTTAAACACTTATGGTAATAAAGGACGTCCAATCATGTCAGAAATCGGTACATCAATCATTCAGTTTATTGTTGAAGAGCAGCGTGCTCATCCTAATTCAACAGGTTCTTTAACCGGTTTGATGAGTGATATTGTCAGCTCGTGTAAGAAGATTGCTCATTTAGTAAATCGTAGTGGCATTATTGGCCTTGGTGGAGCGGCTGAGTCTGAGAATGTGCAAGGCGAAGTACAGAAGAAGCTCGATATCATTACCAATGATGTGATGGTTGAACACTTGAACTGGACGGGACATTTGGCTGCGATGGCTTCTGAAGAAATTGAAGAAGTGATTCAAATTCCTGAGCAATATCCAAAAGGAAAATACCTGATTACCTTTGATCCCTTAGATGGTTCATCCAATATCGATGTCAATATTTCGGTCGGTACGATCTTTTCTATTTTGCGTTGCCCTGAAGGTGTGGATAACCCTACTGTGGAAGATTTTATGCAAAAGGGCACAGAGCAAGTCTGTGCTGGTTTTTGTGTTTATGGCCCTACGACGATGTTGATCTTAACGACGGGTAATGGAGTTAACGGTTTTACCTTAGATCGTGATGTCGGTGAGTTTATTCTTACCCATCCTAAAATGACTATTCCTGAAGACACGGCAGAGTTTGCTATTAATATGTCGAACCAACGCTTCTGGGAACAGCCGGTACAGCGTTATATCGAAGAGTGTGTGCAAGGTGTAGAAGGCAGTCGAGATAAAGACTTTAATATGCGTTGGAATGCATCGATGGTGGCAGAGGTGTATCGCATTCTGACTCGTGGTGGCATCTTTATGTATCCGATAGATAGCAAGATTGCCAAACAAGGCGGTAAACTCCGTTTGATGTATGAAGCCAACCCGATGAGCTTTATTGTTGAACAAGCAGGCGGCTTAAGCTCAACAGGTCATCAACGAATCATGGAAGTACAACCTACCGGCGTACATCAACGTGTTCCAGTGATTTTAGGCTCTAAAAATGAAGTGGAGCGTGTAGTTTCGTATCATAAATCTTAAATATAACTAGGTTATGAATAATATCTAAATTAAATTTGGTAGAACTGTAGTGAGAAATGTAAAAGGATTTACTTTAATAGAGCTGGTGATGGTGATAGTAATTTTAGGACTTCTATCGGCGGTTGCCTTGCCTAAGTTTGCAAATTTAAAAGGTGATGCAGAAAAAGTTTCAGCCAAAGCCTTTATGGCTTCTTATAAAACAGCTGTGAACTCCGCGCGTTTGTTGTGGCAAACCAGTGGTCAAGTTGACACAGTGACATTAGAAAGCAGTGTATTAGCAATGGGAACAGTAGGTTGGCCTAAAGCTCAACCGAACAGTACTACAGGCTGTATCAACTTGTGGAACAACGTTTTGCAATCACCACCTTCGATAACTGCCTCTTCGAATAATCTTAGGGATACTGCTGAAAGTTGGTCTACTTTTGGATATGAAAGAATGTGTATTTATTATTATCAAAATGGAAAATCACTCAATTATAGTAAGACGCCATTTTTTGTTTATTACTCAACACAAATTGGCTCAATAGCGGCTGGAACGATTACAGAATTTAATATGGATTAAAGTCATCAATTAAATTACGTAAATAAATTATTTAAATCAATATCACTTTAGCCAAAATGTTTTTATTTTAAGCCCATTTAGTGTTTTGATAAATGGAGTTAAAATGAAGAGTGAACAAGGATTTACATTAATAGAGTTGATCATGGTGATTGTAATTCTTGGTGTATTGGCGGCAACGGCATTACCTAAGTTTGCTAACTTATCCACAGATGCAAATAAAGCGGTAGTGAGAGCGACAGCAGCTTCATTGAAAACGGGTGTTAATGTGGTGCATTTAAAATGGATAACCGCGGGTAGCCCAGGTGCAACCTTAAATTTTATTGCTAGTGCCGATTCAGTTACTGGTCAATCATTATCAGTAAATACGAATGGCTGGCCAGCTGATACGCGTGGTGTGAGTTTGAAGTTGGACAGTACTGCTGATTGTGTTGATGTCTGGAATGCAGTGTTAGAGTCGGGGGCACCTACGGTAGATGGCGGTACCGATTCAGAGTATCAGGCGTTGTATAACAGTAATTATGGTTGCACTTATACTTATCAACAAGATACTAGTATGACGATTACTTATGATTCTAATTCTGGCGAAGTAGTCGTTAATATTTAATAGGTTTGTTCGGGAACACGAATCGTTAACTGTTTACCTTGCTGGCTGAGTTCTAAATGTTTTAAGAACGACATGCCGAGCAATATTTCATCAAAATCCATTCCGCTGCTAATGCTAGCAGGGACATTGGTCATCACAATGCCACCGAGAGTGAGTTTATCGATAGTGGTGGCATAAGAGGTACTTAAACCATTAGCTGTTTGTGATTTATAGGTGCGACCTTTTTTTAGGTTAAGTCGGTTGGCAATATGCTCTGGAACAGCGACTAAAGTGGCACCGGTATCTAATAAAAACTCGACGGATTGATCATTGATTTGGCCAGTGGCTAAATAATGACCATAACGATTTCGCTCTAAGATGATTTGCTGCTCACCAAACTCATTAGTAGTAATGGATAGTTGCTGATTCGGGTTATTTATATCTTTCAAGACATGATTAAAAATCAGCGTGGTTAAGCCCAATAGCACTATCCAGATAACGGCAATACTGGTTTTATTAAACGCGGGTGGTGTTGGTTGGTCAGCCATGAAAACTCTCAAAAAGGGTGTTAGCTATAAAGATAAGGGCATAAACACCTTAATTCAATGTATCTGGACTAGTAATGTGCAGCTGACCTGTTTACGATCATCGTTTGTTTCTAGGATACACAGCCTTGCAATCTTCCCCAACCACTTATGATGTCATTGTCCTTGGAGCTGGTGCTTCAGGTTTAATGTGTGCGTTTACAGCAGCTCAGCAAGGTCGGCGAGTATTAGTCTTAGAACGGGCAAATAAGATCGGCAAGAAGATTTTAATGTCCGGTGGTGGCAAGTGTAATTTCACCAATCACTTTGTTGAAGCATCAAACTTTATTTCAGCCAACCCTCACTTTTGTAAATCTGCATTAAATAGATATACCCAATGGGATTTCATTGCAATGGTGGAGCGCTACGGTATTGACTATGAAGAACGTAAACATAGTCAGTTGTTCTGCACTAAATCAGCCAAAGAAATTTTGGCGATGTTATTAAGTGAGTGTGACTTAGCGGGTGTCGAGATAAAAACCCATAGTGAATTAGAGTCTGTCGAAGCGATTGAGTTAAAAGGTCATTCTGAAAAACATCAACACGATGATAAACGCAGTCGTTACCTACTCAACATTAAACATGATCAGCAATCGCAGAAACTACAGTGCCAGTCTTTAGTGATAGCAACAGGTGCGCTGTCGATTCCGTCATTAGGTGGTAGCGGTGTCGGTTATGACATAGCACAACAATTTGGTTTAAACGTCACACAGCGACGTGCAGGCCTGGTGCCGTTTATGTTTAGTGATGCGTTTAAGGCGCGTTGTGAACGATTGTCTGGTTTAGCTTTAGAAGTGGAAGTGACGTGTAATAACCAGTCTTTCACTGAAAACATCCTGTTTACCCATCGCGGTTTAAGTGGGCCGGTTATTTTGCAGATCTCAAACTATTGGTATCCCGGCGATGAAATTAGTATCGACTTATTGCCTGGCTTAACAATGGCAGATTGGTTGCTGCAAGCGAAACATAAAGAAGCCAAGAGTTTATTAAGAACCGTGTTAACCAAGAAGTTAGCCAAAGGCTTGGTGGCTGAATTACAAAGCCTATTTTGGCCTGAGCAAGCAGATAAACCATTGGCCGAGTTTAGTGATAAACAGTTAATGTCGATTGGCAATACATTGAATAATTGGACTTTAAAACCATCGGCAACAGAAGGCTACCGCACTGCCGAAGTGACGTTAGGTGGCATCAATACCGATGAGGTTAGTTCAAAAACAATGGAAGCTACGAAACAACAAGGTCTTTATTTTACTGGTGAAATATTAGATGTAAGTGGTCACTTAGGTGGTTTTAATTTTCAGTGGGCGTGGTCTTCAGGCTACACCGCTGGTTTATTTGTTTAAGAGTAACAGTGTATGAGTGATTATTATCCACAACGCATTATATGCATGACTGAAGAAACTACCGAGCTATTATATTTGCTTGGAGAACAAGATCGGATCGTTGGTATCTCGGGCTTTACTGTTCGACCACCACAAGCACGTAAAGAAAAACCAAGAGTATCTGCATTTACCTCAGCCAAGATCGATAAGATCTTAGAGTTAAAGCCTGATTTGGTGTTAGGGTTTTCAGATCTACAGGCAGATATCGCTGCTGACTTAATTCGCCAAGGTATTCCGGTGCACATCTTTAATCAACGTTCGATTAAACAGATTTTCAGCATGGTTTTAACTTTAGGAGCGATGGTCGGTTGCCAGCAACAAGCACAACAGTGGCTTGAAGGCATCGAGCAGAAAATTGCCGATATCAAACAGATTGTTGCCAGCAGAGATAGTAAACCGAAAGTTTATTTCGAAGAGTGGAATGATCCACTCATTACCGGCATACAATGGGTATCAGAATTAATCGAAGTTGCCGGTGGTGAAGAGTGTTTTCCTGAATGTTCGACGCAAAGTTTAGCAAAATACCGCATTATCGAAGATCAAAGTGAAGTTGTTAAACGCAACCCTGATATTATTATTGCTTCTTGGTGTGGCAAGAAGTTTAATCCTGATCACATGCGTGAACGTGACGGTTGGCAGCAAATAACAGCAGTTAAAAACAATCAACTGCATGAGATAAAATCTCCCAACATTCTACAACCTGGCCCAGCAGCGTTAACCGATGGTCTCGATCAAATCAAAGCCATTATTGATAACTGGCATTTAAGTCAGCAGCAAGGCTAAAATCCGTGGCACAACAATGTTCACAATGTAAGCAAGAGTTCACCTGTGGTCCCAATGAGGCCAAGCAGGCGTGTTGGTGTGATAGTTTTCCTTATATTATGCCGGCCGAGTTTTCTCAGGCCTGTCGATGTCCTGCTTGTTTAGCCAAGGCGATTGCAGAACGTATTGATCTCACGCTTAAAGAGCAGGGCTGTGCCAAAATGGTTGAGATAGCCAGTCAATATAACAATAACAACGAGTTAATTGATGGCATTGATTACACCATGGAAGACGGCTTTATGGTATTTAGTAAGTGGCATCACCTTAAACGTGGATCGTGCTGTGGCAACGGTTGTCGTCATTGTCCCTATGGAACATAAGCTTAACTAAAGAGTGCACACAAATGGACGAGTTCGAGTTATTTGTTTTAGCGAGGGCATTACATGTTCTAGGGGTGGTGTTATGGATTGGTGGCGTCGCCTTTGTCACCCTAGTATTGATTCCGGCATTAATAAAATTAGCTGATAAAGAGCAACGCTTAAACTTATTCGAACAACTCGAAGGTCGGTTTGCATTTCAAGCTCGTATCGTCACCGTGATCACCGGCCTAGCTGGGTTTTATATGGTTGAATTCATGGATATTTGGCATCGCTATCAACAGCCAGAATATTGGTGGATGCATCTTATGACCCTAGTTTGGACAATATTTACCTTAGTTTTGTTTGTTTTAGAGCCTTTAGTACTACATCGTTATTTTCATAACTTAGCCACTAAAAACAGTGAACGTGCTTTTAAAATTCTACATCGTATGCATAAAATCTTACTTAGCCTAAGTGTGATCGCTGTTGTTGGTGCGGTAGCAGGATCACATGGTTTTCAGTTTTAACTGTTCGACACTGACAGTATGTTGTCAGTAATGCCTCTTATGATGGTTCCTCTTGTTACTTATCCACAAAAGAGGAAACATGATGAACAAGCCAGACTATGTAATAGATGTTGCCGTTTATACCGTTAAAGAAGAGTTTATATGCCAACTGCCCAAAATAAGAGCAGACCTTGGCCAAGTATTAAAAGGTTTTAGTGGTTTCCTCGGTCTTGAAACCTTATCGCCCATTGGAGACAGTAGAACGTTTGTAGACCTAGCAAAATGGCAAACACTGGAAAGTATGGAGATCGTGGCGCAGGCATTTCAAAGCGGTGATGAGCGATTTGTACCTCTAATGGAAGCCGTAGAAGAATTGAACTTTATGGGCTATTTTAAGCCCTAAGCTGATGTTATCAAGGTGTCAGTTTGATTGATATCAGGCTGGCAGCTTAGTTTTATCGTGATGTACCTTTTTTAATAAAAACGGAGAGTCATATGGCTGTGATCGAATTGTTCTTACCCGTCATCACAATAATGGGGACCGTATTGATTATGGTGCCGATTGTTGCCTTAGTGCCTACCGCCTTTTTTCTAGTGCTTTATTTTAAAAGGCCTCGAAATCTAATTTTACTGCCAGCGATCTTGTGGGGTGTGTATACGGTTTATGAACACTTAATGAAATTCCGAGTGTTGTGTAGTGGTGAGTGCAATATCAGAATCGATCTGCTGGTGATATATTCTTCATTATTAGGAATTAGTCTTTTAGCTATCATCATTTTTATGGTGACTAAAAAGAAACAAGCTGACTAAGCGTTATGAGTAAATCAGATCGCCTATTTCAGCTAACTAATTTATTACGTGCTCATCAACCTGTTACAGCCAAGCAGTTAGCTGACAAGATGATGCTGTCCGAGCGAACAATCTATCGTTACATTGATGATCTGTCGGTATCAGGCATCCCTGTTTATGGTGAACCGGGAGTCGGTTATAAATTAACCGAAGGCTTTGAACTACCACCATTACAGCTCACCTCATTAGAGCTAGAAGCCTTAGTTTTAGGTGTGAATTTAGTCACCACCAGAACAGGTGAAAACCTCAGCCAAGCCGCTCATTCCTTATTATCAAAGATCGAAGCATCAATACCATCTGATCATGAATTGAAAAAGACGAATGAGTCAGTCGCGCTTGCACCTTATAACTTTTATGACGAAAGACTTCGTAAAAACTGGGACACCGTACATGGTGCAATTAAAGATAAAACCCAGTTACAACTGAACTATTTATCATTAGATGACCAACGCTCAGAACGAAACATACTACCTCTAGGCATGTTTTATTGGGGCGGGGTGTGGACGCTGGGAGCTTGGTGTTTTTTACGACTGGCGTATCGAAACTTCAGAGTCGATCGTATAGAAGATATTACGGTTGCAACTGACGTTGTAAGCGTCCCCGAACATGTATCGCTTAGTGATTATATTCAGCTACAAAAATGTCACTACTGACACAATGTTGTCAGTAGTGACTGTGATAATGGCTGGGTAATTCATAAAAAGGAGTTAACAATGTCAGCAGTGATTAATGCCAAGGGAAGTTGCCTATGTGGCAATGTACATGTATCTGTTCAACAGCAAAACGCCAACATTGGCGTGTGTCATTGCTCAATGTGCCGCAACTGGACTGGTGGGCCATTTGTCGGTGTCGATTGTGGCACGGATGTGAAATTTACTGGTGCACAGTCAATCTCAATATTTAAATCTTCAGACTGGGCTGAACGGGGCTTTTGTAACGTGTGTGGCACACATTTGTTTTATCGCTTTATCGACTGTCAAACACACATCATGCCAGCAGGACTGTTTGATGATGACAGCAGCTTTGAAATGGATCATCAAATTTTTATTGATGAAAAACCGACTTATTACGACTTTGCTAATAACACCAACAACATGACCGGCGAACAAGTTTTTGCAGCCTATGCATCAGCTGGTGAATGATATGAAAATAAAAGACTTAAAAGGATTAAGTAATATAAACCGACAGCGTTTATCGAGAGTGGGTATTCACACTGTTGATGAATTCATGTCCGCCGATGCCTTTGATTTATATAAACAGCTTAAAGAAACTGTGCCCGGAACAAATTTGAATTTTATGTATAGCATTATTGCTGCTCAAGAAAATAAGTATTGGCACCAAGTAATAAAAGAACAAAGGATGAACATTATATTTCATTTAGATGAGATGGGTTTAGCGCCAAGAACAATCCAACAGCGAAGTTTAAAATGCGACTAAAAGATTTAAAAGGCTTTGGTGACAAAAGTGAACAGATCCTTGCCAAAGTAGGTATTCACTCTGTGGATAAGTTTATGTCAGCTGATCCGTTTAAGCTTTATAAGAAGTTAAAACAAACAGTGCCTAGAACAGGCTTGAATTCTATTTATGCCATTATCGGAGCACAAGAAAATAAACATTGGCAAGATGTTGCCAGAGAACAAAAGGCCGAAATCCTATTCAGGCTTGATGATATGGGCTTGGCTCCTAAATAGTCCCAAAATAAAAAGCTATCGAATGACACCAAGGACAGAAGTGGCCGACGTTTTCGAGAACTAAACCGCTTCAGCCCTTGGTTGATAACGACATTTATATGGTCACTTTGTCGAAGCAGTTTAACAATGGTGAGCTTTATATTTAGACATTAAAGCGTTGCACCAAGGTATTTAATTCTGCCGCTAGCCGTGCTAATTCGCCACTGGCGATCGATGTTTGATGTGCTCCTTCAGCTGTTTGATCTGTCATATCATTAATCTTAATTATATTACGGTTTATTTCTTCCGAAACAGCACCTTGCTGCTCAGATGCAGTGGCAATTTGATTGCTCATATCGCTGATCTGCTGAATTAAATTAGAAATAAGAGTCAGTTGTTCGCCGGTTGCATCGGTTTGTTGAACTGCATTATTTACCTGATCTTGGCTAGATAGCATCGATTTCACAGCATCTTTTGAACCTTGTTGTAATAACTCGATCATTTTTGATATTTCACCAGTAGACTCCTGAGTTCGACTGGCCAAAGTTCTTACTTCATCAGCGACCACTGCAAAGCCCCGACCATGTTCACCGGCACGAGCCGCTTCAATCGCTGCATTAAGAGCCAGTAGATTAGTTTGCTCAGCAATACTACTTATTACGCTTAACACACTAGATATATCAACACTGCGCTGCTCTAACTGAGAGGTAGACTCGTTGGTATCTGCAATTGTTGTTGCTAAGTGATGAATAACAGAGATGGTTGTCTTCATTAGCTCTGCACCTTCACGGACATGAGTATTGGCCTCTTCTGAGTATTGCGCTGTTTGGGTTGTACTCATCGCGACATTATTTACCGTGGCCACCATTTCTGTCATCGCGCTAGATACTTGGATAGTTTCATTTTTTTGCACTTCAATTGCTTCGCTAGTTGAGGCGGTAATGACTGAGGTTTGTTCTGAGGCTGCAGCAATTTGATTACTGGCATCGGTGACTTCGATCAAGCTTTGTTGAAAAGTGTGTAATAAATTATTAAGAGAGTCAGCGGCATCACGGATTTCATCTGTCCGCTTCATCTCTAAGCGGCTGGTTAAATCGAGTGTTGATGCCACTTTGGTGATGAAATGAGAAATATCTAAAATAGGGGTCGCTAATAAAGTAGAAAATTTGATTGCAGCAATGACAGCCAACAACACCACGACCACAAAGATAACGATGCCTGACAGCCAAAGCGTTGTTGAAAGTTCATTGGCTGGCAGAAAGGCTTCAGCTTCATCAATTTCAGCCAACAAAGCCCAGTCTAAGCCGGGAATAGATAGCGGAGTGTATGCTGATAAAACATTGACGCCACGATAATCAGGAAAAATATTAAAGCCACTTTTACCTGATATTGCTGCTCTGCTACCCAACGTTTCTACTGGTTGCAGGCCTAATGCAGTATCTTTTTTATCAATCAAAGCAATTAGGTTGGGGTTAAGATCTTTATTTTGTCTTAATGCCTCTAAGTAAGCCGGTTTATCTTCCACTAGAAAGCGACTTTCACTGCGTGATGTCATATCGGGACCAACCAAATAGGTTTCGCCTGATTCTCCCAACCCTGCCTGGGTCCAATTGCCATCAAAAGTCATTATTTGATTGATACGATCGACAGGCATCTGAAAAATCAAAACCCCTTTTTTAACCCCTTGTTCAAAAATTGGCGCGGCAATAAAACTAGCAGCATCTTCATAGGATGGCGTATATGCTGCAAAGTCAGCAATATAAGAATACGAATTGTTGGTCGCTTCATTAGCGGCTTTGAATGCCTGACCAATACCGCTATTGGCATAAGGGCCATCGATAAGAGACGTTGCATAATCTAGCTCTTTATAGACGGAGTAAACGATCATTCCGCTATCAGCATCGACTAAAAAAATGTCATAAAAGCCAAATCGGTTTAGGAAGTCTCGTAAATAGGGATGATACTTAGCATGGTAATAACTATATTGAGAGCCATCATTGGCACTGATAAGTGCATCTTTTTCACCGAGGGCTGCCGGATTTTGAGCGATAAAAGTATTTTGTAATGCTAAGGCATCACTATCAAGCTGACGTAATAAGGTGCTTGAATCTAGCTGAATATTATCGCCATTTTTTTGCTGATAACGATTAGAAAAATCATTGTCATAATAGTGCTTAACTTGCTTAGTAACCGTGCTTTTATCAAGTTGACTTGATTCGTAAGCATAGGATTTAACCGCTTGGCTAAACTCGCTGACGGCAGTTGAGGTAAAGGCGGAGTTGGACAGGTTTAATAATTGATTATTAATAGTCGAAAAGTAATCTTCGATCTGCTGTTTTTTGACATCTCTTAATGAGATTAGCCGTTGCTGAGATGCTTGCTGTAATGCGAGGGTAGCATTGTTGCTGGCGATGGAGTTGGTCAGCACTGCCGAGATAATGAGAGGTACCGCACAGAGCAGAACAGCAGCGAAAGTGATTTTTTGTTTTAAAGAAAGCGTCATTTGTAATCTCCTAGAAGTTACAAAGATTTAGCAAACTCTTTGATTAATATTATCTTAATGATATATAAACTAGACTACCTTTGTAAAGGAGAGTTATTTAAAGGTAACTTTTTGATATTTAAATAAAATTAGTGCTTACTACCTTTTGGTAAACAATGCCGCTAAAGTTGATTAAAAAGGTCTTGTTAGGCTACTAACATGATGAACGTCATTGTTAATAAAGTAGGTTAATTTGAATATAACAAAAGAAAGGGAACAAAAGGGCTGAAAATGCAGAATATGGCAGTTATGTTGGTGGAATAACTCGGTGAACAGCTAATATCTATGCAATCGATATCGGCATGATATTTAAGAATTAATTAACAACAATAGATAAAACAACGTACTTTGCAGTGTGGTTTAGCTGTAAATAACCACAGCTGCTGGTAAGCGACCAATAACTTCTCGACAGTGAAATGAAGAACCGTAGCTTATTATTTGAAACTGTATTCCGTAGGGCGCTAGCAACGGTTAGTGATACTTAAACCGAATATTAGGCCTGCTAGTAATACTAGCGAATTGAAAATTAATTGTTTACTGCAATCGCTCAAGCATTTCAGCTGTTTTTATCATCTGTATTTGTTACGTTATCCGCTTCTTTTTCAGCTTGAATACGGTTATAAATTTCTTCACGATGCACAGCGATATCTTTAGGTGCGTCGATGCCAAGTCGGACTTGATGGCCACGAATATCTAGAATAGTTACCTCTACATTGTCACCAATAATAATAGCTTCCCCGATGCGTCTAGTTAAAATCAACATAATGTACGTCCTTTTAATAGTGTCGTTATTGATAGGTTATTTCATAATCAATATTACGTTTTTAAAAAAGGCAGTTCTTGTCTTAACTCGCCATTGCTTTGACCCTATACATCGTTAATTGTTGCAGAAAAATAGTATTTAGGCAGTAATTAATTGAATATTATTATTTATTTACTCATTTGGAGCTACTGTGGAAGCGACTCAATTCGTAGATTACATAGTTGAAATAAGCCAATCGATAGGCCCAGTCTATTCAAAACGCATGTTTGGTGGCCACGGGATCTTTCTAGATGGTCTCATGTTTGGCTTAATAGCCGACCAAACCTTATATTTAAAAGCCGACAAAGACAGCAAAAATGACTTTATCGATCTGGGCTTATCCGCCTTTTCCTATAATAAAAAAGGCAAAGAAATGAAGCTGTCCTATTTTCAAGCACCAGAAGAAACACTAGAAGATTTAGAGCTTATGAACCTCTGGGCAAACAAGGCATACAGTGCAGCATTGCGAGCAGCTAAAAAATAAAGGCTAAAGCTTAGCTTTAAACCAAGATAGTTACGGTTTTCTCCAGAAAATGTCATCTAACAAAATGTTTTCCAATCCCTGTAAACCGTTGGTAATAAAGCGATTAATGGCACTTTTAGTTGTTGCCGTTATTTAGCGGACATTTGAGTAATGGATAATAAAAAACGCAAAGTGGACACCTTGGATAAATACTGACTATACTCCAGTTTCTATCTAATACATTGGTATAAGGACGTTTACAACGATGTTACCTTTCAGAATCTATAAACTATTAGCGGACAACCTGTCCGCTAAACCCTAGTTAGGCATATATAGAGAAGATGGCACTAGATATAGGAAAGTTACTCAAACAAGAAGCATATGCTTGTATTGAAACTAGCATAGGAGAGCTTTGCGTCTTCGGCATCAATGTGAAAGGCCAAACTGAACTACACAAGAATCTAGATAGCTCACTAGAAGATTGCATACCTGCCGACTTCATCCGAAATCTATGTGTTTATGTATGCTTTCCGAAAGACAGTTTAAAAGAAGAAAAATACGAACCAGACAAGCCTATTCTCACGAACGAAGACGTGAGTAAACTAACGGAAGACGAGCTTGAGAAAATTGCTGGTATTTATATAGATAACAATGAGTATTTATTTAAGAAGCTAGAATTCAATAAAAAGAAAAACGAGAAGGGTGAAATTGTTAACTATGGAGAGTACAACGAAATAGAGCAGCCCAGAAATGAAGAAGAGACAAATATATCCTATCTTTACAGGCTTTCTATTCTTGAAATAGAAAAACACAAGAAGCAAATGGAGGATATATTTAAGTCAGTTTCTGGTATAGGCAGCTTTTCTACTAATTTAACTGACAGCATAAAAAACACTCTTACAATGGGCGACTCTCTAAGCAAAGCGATGGAGTCGATAAGACCAATTAGCATGCCCGAATTACGCCCAATAGAGCGTGAGCCATTCAATATAGATTTCGCCAAAATAGAGCGGGATAAAGAAGAACGCAGGTTACAACCATTCAAAGAGCTGTCAAATAGGCTGGATCAGCTTATTGAATCCTCTGTCCAGGCTTCTGAATTTATGATTGAAGCCAACAAAATACAAACCAGAGTAGCTTCTGAGATCAAAGCATCGGGTGATCTAACTGATAAACACTCAAGAAAAAACATATTGCTGAGTGGGATCGTCATCACGTTGACTGTAATTGGCTTGTCACTAACCGCTTACGCTTTTATTTCTGGCAATAAATTTAATGAATACCAGCAGGAAAGTCTAGAGAATAGCGCTAAAGAAATAGTAAATTCGTTGTCGGACATTAAGGAAAATCTTGAGAACGAGGATTCTAAAAGTCAAAACACGTTAGATTTGATATCAAGGCAGTTAGTTGAAATTGATAGCCAAAAGAAATTGTATGAACAATTACTTGCTCAACATAAATCATTAATAGAATCTCTAGAGAGTGCTAACTCTGAGCAGAAAGCGCAGATAATCGAGTTGCAGGGTAGAATAAAGGCGCTAGAGGAAAGCAGGAGGCAGCATGAATAAAACAATGCCTAACAAGCAAATTAATCAGGACAAATAACAGTTGGTTTTGCTCCTGCTTCGCTTATTTTAACCAACTGATATTTGCCCATTATTGTGGGCGTTATATAACAAGTACAGATATCGACACTTAGATACAAAGTATTAAAATTTATCTTTACGAACCATAGTAGAAACAACGATGACAAACCGACTGCCTCAGAAAACCTCCTCGACGATATCCACGCTCGACGATCTAGCGAAGTTGGCAGACTATTCCCTCATGGACACGCTCAACTGTGATCCTGACGCGACAGAAAACGGTGCTGACCACGCGCCGCGACAAGTCTTCACCGGTCATTATGTCCCGGTCAACCCAACTCCAATCAAAGAGCCTGAGTATGTAGCGCACAGCAAAAACTTTTTTTCCGAGCTTGGCTTCGCCGACGGTATGGCTGAGTCTTCCGACTTCGTCCGCATGTTCTCCGGTGACATATCTCAGGTTCCAGAGCCGATGCGTAAGGTTGGTTGGGCGACTGGCTATGCACTGTCCATCTATGGCACTGAATACATTCAGCAGTGTCCGTTCCAAACCGGCAACGGATATGGAGACGGTCGTGCAATTTCTGTGCTTGAGGCCGTTATCAAC
>MAAI01000001.1 GCA_002163115.1 Methylophaga sp. 41_12_T18
ACTTCGCCCTGTGTTAGAAACTGCTGCCTAGATGATGATAATATTTGCATGGGTTGCTTTCGCAGTATGGATGAAATTCTGCAGTGGCGTGACGCCAGCGGACAGCAACAAAAAGAAATATTAAAGGCTGCAAAAATACGCAAGGCGGCTCACCAGCTAAAATACAAATCTGCATCGACGCCTGACAATCAAAATAAATACTCAAATAAAAACTAAAGCTGATACCACTAAAATGAAAAAGACCCACAAAAAAATCGACAATGCCCTAAGGCAATCTCTCACCAAGGTTTGTGACATTGCTCTTGAAAAGATAGTGGGGTTCAAATGGCTTACTCATATAGCTAACTATGATGATTTTCCAAATTCGTTAAAAGTAATCTGTATATTTGATAGCAATCAAAACCAAACCTTGGCAGAAGAGCAGCATAAACATGCCTACATCTGCGATTTAATTAATAGGGCTTTGTTAAAAGACAATATCAAACTGCCCAATGTTAAAGGGCAGGTGAGTTTTGATAGCGAAGAGCGTTGTGACAGCCAACACAATGGCAACTGGGCGCAGCGTTTGGGTTAAACAGGCAGGGGCTTGAGCTCAGGCCGCCATTGGCTTGCCATTTTTGCCTATCTCTTTTCCAGTTTGAAGGTGTGTTTCCAGTGCTTTAATCACCTGCTTAAACATGCCCGCCATCATGGGTTTCATCATCACCTGAGCCATGATCCAACCCAGAGGCCCCATCTTTACGGCGAATTCCATGTTAATGGTGACTTCACATTGATTCGCACCCGTGGCGTTAACAATTAAACTGGCATTGGCCCATTTTAATGGCATATTCATTTCACTTAATGCCACCGTCATTTTTTTACCCGGTTGCCAGTCGGTGATGGTTTCGACCACGCTGCCGCCATCGTAAAAATCACAACGACGCATTGCTCCTAGCCCGGTGTTTTTATCACCCAACAAGGGCGATTGTTTTACCTTGGGATGAAATTTATAAACATTGCCAAAATCAGCAATTACCGCCCAAGCTTGCTGGGCACTGGCTTGAATCAGTAGGGTTTTGTTTATGCTGGTCATATTGGTTTCCCGCGAGCGATGCCCGT
>MAAI01000059.1 GCA_002163115.1 Methylophaga sp. 41_12_T18
GTTGGACTTGGTTATTAAAAGTCACAGGTAAAACAGCTCGTTCAAGATCTATTTTAAAGAAAATTTATGATGCAGTTCAATTAGTTGATGAAGAGGAACAAGGAAACATAATTCTTCTCACAAACAAAATTCCAGATCGTGAAATTGAAGCCTGTCTAATTAAAGAAAAATTTAATTATGAGCTTATTACTTCAGATGTAAAAGCATTAATAAATGAACAGTTGGGATCGGAACAAGAAGCCCGTAATTTTTTTGAAATCTTACAAGTGAAGGACAGTCAAAAAAGTTATAAATCATTACAAAATGAAGTAAAAGAAGAGTTATCAAAGCATTCAAATGATGAAGGAATATATAGATTAAAAGATATTGCCAGAGAATGGGCAAAGTTTAGAGACTATCCAAGTGAAGACGGATGGATAGATCTTCATCATATTCGTGAAGTACTTTCTATAAAAAGACCAAAACCTATGCTTCAATCCTTTCTTATTCCTGATAATTATTGTCTCCCAAATAAAGAGTTTCATGATTCAATTTTCAAAAGGATTACAACTTCGGAAGGTGGAGTAATTTCAATTACTGGTGAACCAGGAAAAGGTAAAAGTACCTATTTAAGCTACTTATATCAAGAATTAGAAGAAAATAGCTTTCCAGTAATTCGTCATCACTATTTTTTGTCAATGCAAGATAAAACACAAGATAGATTAAGTTTTGGAACTATTGCTGAATCACTATTTTCTCAAATTGAGAGTAAATATAAAGACATTGAATTATCTTCAAAAGAACCAGAAAATTTGAGTAATACATTAGAAGAATGTGCTAAATACTATAAAAATGAAGGAAAACCTTTCATTTTAATAATTGATGGATTGGATCATGTTTGGCGTGATAACCAAAAAGACATCAAACCACTTGAATCCATTTTTAAAGAACTACTTCCCGTTTGTGAAAACCTAATATTAATCGTTGGTACTCAGCCAATTGATGATAATCAACTTCCTAAAACTCTTCTTCACTATTCTCCAAAAAAAGAATGGTTTAATTTACCTTTCATGTCAGGAGATTCAATTCTTGAATACCTAAACTATCA
>MAAI01000031.1 GCA_002163115.1 Methylophaga sp. 41_12_T18
GCCCAATTGGGTTTTAAAAAAGCGGGGATATAGAAAATCAGACTCAAGTTAATCGATAGCTGTTGGTTCAAGTCGGCGGGAATAAGCTCATAACCACTTTAAGGAAATACCATCTAAATAGGCTACCCTATCCCGGCTAACTGATCTAAAGTATAGATAGCCTGAATGAAGTTAACCTTTTGTAATTTATTGTGTTGTTAACTGTGGTTCACAGGATTTTGATAATTCATTGTATTAAGTTGGTCTGCGTTACTTACCAAACCCTACAGAAGCTTTGAAGGCTTAAGGCTGTTGTGTCGGTTTCGAAAACAAGGACTAACCGTCACAAAAGGAATTCAGCAAGATGTCTGTCAGCCGGTTTGCTCTTTGCATCTCTTTATATTCAGCCATTTTTGTTGCCACCTCTATCTTTTCACCGTCAGCCCAGGCACAAGAGTGGGTATATACCACTGTCGCTGGCGACAACCTCTGGAACCTGAGCGAGCAGCACCTAGACAGTGTTACCCGTTTTAAGCAGCTGCAGAAACTCAACAATATTGAAAACCCGCGGCAGATGCAGCCGGGCACACGTTTACGTGTCCCGTTAAAATGGATACGCAGCAATCCGGTACCGGCTGAGATATCCGAAATACGAGGCGAGGCGAAACTCCTTCGGGCCGCTGATAACAGTGTCCATCCGATTAAAGAGGGTAGCCAGATCCAGTTAGGTGATCGCATTCGCTCCGGCGCAGATACCACACTGGCCATCCGCTTTGCCGATAACACAGTACTTACACTCTATAGCGACAGTCTAATTCGTTTTGATCACCTCAGTGCCCACGGCACAACTGGAATGGTTGATTCCAGATTACACCTGCTGAAAGGTCGAATGGATACCCGGGTCACACCCGCATCGGGGCCTGGCTCCCGATTTGAAATAGAAACACCTTCAGCCATTAGTGCCGTTCGGGGGACAGAATACCGGGCAACCGTGGCTGATGAAGGCAAGTTGTCTAATATCGAGGTGCTTCACGGTAAGGTCGTCGTTCGCGGTGCCGACAAGAAGAGGCTCATTAAAGCAGGCTACGGTACCCAGGTGGCTG
>MAAI01000078.1 GCA_002163115.1 Methylophaga sp. 41_12_T18
GTAACCACTGATTTCACAGAACTTATCATTGGCATAACTGATCGTGCCTTTGATATCGGTGATAGATACCAATGAATGTTGATCCATGGCATCTTTTTGGGCTGATAGTTCTGCTTGTGCTAATTGTGCCTCTAGTACTGACAACTCAGCTTTGTCTTTAGCCTGTATGAGTTCTTGTGCTTGTCGTTTTACATCTACCGCCATCCCTTCTAATGAATTGAGCAGCAGTTTTGTTTCATAACTAGAAGCACGGGTAACATCGGCATCGGCATCGGCATCGGCATCGGCATCGGCATCGGCATCGGCATCGGCAATATATTGGCCAGACGCAACTTTTTCAGCTAGTAAAATTGCATCGTTAATCGCGGCATTTAATGGGTCACTTACTTTGCGCTTCATATAATAGAAAACAGCAATACTAGAGCCAACGGCTAACAAGGAAAGCCATATCAATAGTTGCAGGTATTCATTGAGGCTGGCTTCATTTTCGTGCGTATCCTGAGCTAACAAGAAATTTTGGTCGCGAGTCATCGCTTCAAGCAGCGTAACGAGTTTTTGGCCGTGTTTTGCAGCTACATTTTTTAACTCATAGTTAGCTTGGTTCCAGGTGGCTTGCTTGCGCAGCTTGAATATTTCGTTAGGTAGTGGCGAGAACTTGTCTCTGGCATTGACTAATATTGCGAAGTCCTTTGCTTGTTTGTCATCAAAAAGATCTTGGTATTGTTCGATCACTTCAAATGAGTCCGTGTTTGCTTGCCAGCTGGAAGTGAATTTTTCTGAAAAAATAGGATCGGCAGAGATTAAAAAGGCCCTAATATGGGCCAGACCGATGGCAAATGAACCGCGAAAGTTAGCCATGGCGGTGAATAATTTTTTACGTTCGGGTGTGGTCGGCACATATTGTTCGACATCCATTAGCTTGGTTATTTGCTGGAAAACAAGCTCTGCACGCGGAACCGCTTCACTAAAAAGTAAATGGGTAGCAGGCAGGTTTTGTTTATCCCAAGCAATCAGTTCGACTTTATCTTGTGATGCCTCAAATTGATCAAGTAATAGGTTTACTTCTGCTAGTCTTGAAATATTTTCTGGGTTAGTCCAGTTTTCGGATAATTGATTGAGCTGTCCTTGTGCATTACGTATCTTTTTCCATGAATTTTTTCTTTGTAGGATGAACTTATCATCTTTCAGTAACATCCAGCCACGCAGGTTAGCCAAGGCGGTGTTGAGGTTGTTTTTGAGCACACTACTGGCGTCCACTGTCGGAGTTCGAAGGTCTGATATGCGGTTGGCTACACTCTTGACGTCTTGCAGTTTCAAATATGACACTGCAAGAATGGTGATTAGAATGAGTAATAAAACAACACTACCAAGCGAGGCTTGGCTTACTGTTTTTAAATTGGAGAAATTCAATTTCATAACGTGATTCCTTGAAACAATGGCCACACGGTGAGTCGGTTGAATGCCATGTTTTTGAGTATCTCTCAGCCTATATTATAAATTGCTGATAAACAACCGTATTTGACTAGGGCTATAGCTTGTTAGGCTGTGGTTTACATCGAACAATAACGCTGGCTGTTTTAGCGTGAATTTAGCTTTTAGCGACTGCTTTACTTTTTGTTGCATAGGCCTTGGGGCTGATGCCAACGACGTATTTGAATTGCTTGGAAAAGTGAGCTTGGTCAAAAAAACCTAAGTTATAAGCCACATCAGCGAGTGAGATATTTGAATGTTGCTTTAAATAAAATCGAGCCTGTTTGATGCGAATATTGCGAGCATATTCTTTGGCGGTAAGGCCCACTTGGTCATTAAATAACCGCTCCAACCGCCGTTGGTTAACAGCTAGTTTGGCGGCCAGTGTTGATATGCCAATGGCACCTTGGTTTTGCTCCAATATCTGTAACGCTGCATTAATGAGTGGTAACTCATTTTGCTGTGGGTTAATGACTTGGCTTAACCAGGCTTCGATCAGGGCTACTTTTGTCGTGTTCGCACTTTCATCAGCAAGATTTTGATAAAGCTCATCATAGCCGGTTAATGGTGTATCGGTGATGGATACTAATTCACCTTTAAACTCATTCAGTGGCATGGTTAAAAATGCCCGTGCACCGGCGGGTAGAAAGCGAATGCCAACCGTATCGACATGACCATTCAAATGCAAAGCACGGGTGGTGGTATTGGCACCATCAAAAGTGATGTCACCGACATCTAAACCATGATCAAATTTTAATTTGTCACCGTAGTTGAAGGTAATGCTGATGCCTCCATCGGGATGCAGATATTCACTGCTGTTGATGGTGTGCTGTTCGGATCGAATAAACCAATAACATTGAATATAGGCAGCTAAGCCCTTGCTGGGAGCAAAGCGCTGAAACCCTAAATGAGTTAATGGATTGTCTTCGTGGTTAGCCATAAATGTTAAATAAGTTTGCTTGGTGTCGTAATTTTACAATACTTAATGAAGCGCGCTGCCTATTATTCGCCATTCAAGCTACTAGGAATGGGAAATAAACTGATGATATTTAGAAAATTGTTGGCGGTGATTGCAATCACATTGGGACTTAGTGCCTTCACATTAGTTCATGCACAAACCAATAAAGCATTTGATATCTCGATCACGACTTTAGATGGCGAATCAACCACGTTAAATCAACTGGTGGCTGATAAGCCGGTGTATTTAAAGTTTTGGGCTACATGGTGTCAGCCTTGTCGAGAGCAAATGCCTCATTTGCAGCAAACCTTTGAACATTACGGTGATGAGATTGACATTATCTCGGTCAATATTGATGTGAATGATAGTGTTGAGGCGATTAACGCCACCCAACAGGAGTTTGGTTTAACGGTGCCAGTGGTGATTGATGCTACGGGTAAGTTGGCGCAAGCATTTGATCTGGTGGGCACGCCGTATCATCTTTTGATCGATACTGATGGCAGGGTGGTTTTTAAAGGCCATGAGGAGTCTGACAAATTAGAGAAAACGCTTAAATTACTGTCGGCGAGTAACAGTGTTATTTTGCCAGCCGTTGAAATCGAGTCGTTGATAGAGCAACCGTCGTTAGTGACTAAGACGGATCAATTAACGGCACTGTTTTTTACTGCAACGTGGTGTGATTGGTATTTGGAAGTATCACGGCCAGCAATTGCTAACAACTGCATTAACGGCCAGCAGCAAGCCAATACCTTATATAAGCTGAACCCACAGTTAAATTGGTTAGGCATTACCTCGCGATTGTGGACGGGGGATAAGGAGCTTGCTGAATATAAAGGTAAATACCAGATCCAATATCCACTGGTTATTGATAATCACGATCAGGAGTTTGTTCGTTATCAGGTGAAAGACTTTCCAACATTAATTTTGTTGAAAGACGGCAAGGAAGTATTTCGAACATCTGAATTTAGTAATCAACACGATGTGGCAACCACTATTTTAAAATTTAAATAAAAGGCTAGGGCAATGGCAACAAGAATAAAAATTCATGAGGTAGAAGCGGATGCATTTCAAGCCATGTTGGGCTTAGAAGATTATGTATCGGCAACGGAGTTAGATTCGAACTTGAAAAACCTGATTAAGGTTCGAGCTTCACAGATAAACGGCTGTGCTTATTGTATTCAAATGCATACTGAACATGCCAGAACGGCAGGTGAAACAGAAAGGCGGCTCTACGCTGTGGCTGCTTGGCAGGAATCACCGTTGTTTAGTGACTTGGAAAGAATTGTATTGGCATTAACAGAAGAAATAACACTCATTTCTGAACATGGCTTGTCGAAAGCTACCTATGAGCAAGCGTTGGCCGTGTTGGGTGAAAATCAATTAGCGCAATGCATTATGCAGATAGTGACTATTAATGCTTGGAACCGCATTGCCGTGGCAACAAATTTGATTCATGACTGATTAATAGTAGATAAAGCTTAGCAGCTTTGCTGAGCTTTATTGATTAAAGAATCGTTGTGGGTGGGTAATCGCCATTTAAAACAGAAATATCTTCGTGACTATTCGACATACAATAGTTTAGATCCATTTTCCGGGCATATGAACTGAGCCCCGGTTCATTTGGGTCTAGGTCTGAATGATGTGTGGCATCGGCACCACTAGAGTTTAAGGTGTTGATCGGTCAACTACTCCCTGTTAATTAAGTTGTTATTGTAGATGATGTTGAGCATGGTCAAAGTGATAATGTGCTGGATGTGCGAGCTAAATCACAATATTGACTATTTTGGCTACAATCGGGGCGGCTATTATAGAGTTATTTTATAAACTCAGTGGGTTTTTCAATGGCGTAGATCGCGTCTTTAAGTGAATCTAAATTACTGTCAATCACCTGCTGTGCATCGTTTAGGCCTTTATTGTAAAAATAACTTCCCAGTTGTTCACTGAAAAAATCGAGTAAAAATTCAGCATCAAACTGTTCTAGTGGTTGTGACAACTCTTGTTGAAAATAGTCTTGTAGCTTGTGAGTTAATAGCTCTTTTTCAGCCGTTGAAAATTCAATGATCGCCATCTTTAACTATCCTTAAATACATTTTTAGTGAGCAAATAATACAGCAAGTGTTATTGCTAAATAGAGCTGAATAATATGCACACAATTAGTGCGGTTATTGTCCGAGTGCATTCACCGTGGTGCTTGTAATAAAACGGTAACAATAAAAAGTAAAGTGATTTCAATGTGTTAACTGTTGGCATGAAATGAGCAATAGCGTGGTTAGCCGATATTGGTGGAACACTAGGAAGAGAACCTTATTATGTCGTCACAAAAACTAAAGTTATTATCCTTTAGTGGCAATACTCGAATATTGCACCTAAGTTGGATGGCTTTTTTTATCAGTTTTTTAGTTTGGTTTAACCATGCGCCGTTGTTAATCTCGATCAAAGATAGTTTAGGCCTGACCGATGCCGAAATTAAAACCATTCTTATTTTAAACGTGGCGTTAACTATCCCGGCTCGAATCGTAGTCGGCATGTTGGTTGATAAGTATGGTCCGAAGATCATGTATTCCTTGTTACTTGGAATATCGAGCTTTATCTGTTTCTTTTTTGCTATGGCAGAAAGCTTTGAGCAATTAGCTGCAGCACGTTTCATGTTAGGTTTTGTCGGTGCGGGTTTCGTCATCGGTATCCGGATGATTTCTGAGTGGTACCCAGCAAAACAAGTCGGTGTTGCTGAAGGTATTTACGGCGGTTGGGGTAACTTTGGTTCGGCTGCTGCTGCAATGTCATTGCCTACCATTGCGTTACTATTTGGTGGTGAAGATGGTTGGAGATATGCCGTTGCTTTAACTGGTGTCATTGCCTTGGTTTACGCGTTCATTTATTACAATAGTGTTTCTGATACGCCTAAAGGTTCTACTTACTTCAAGCCTAAAAAATCAGGCGGCATGGAGGTAACCAGCAAAGGTGATTTCTACTTATACTTAGTAATGAACATTCCGATGTATGCGGCGTTAGCATTATTGGCGTGGAAACTATCGCCATCAGGCGTTAGCATGTTGTCGGAAGGGGTAACAACCGCTATTTATGTTGGGTTAGTGGCTTTGTATGCCTTCCAAGTGTCACAAATTTACAAAGTGAACAAAGAGATCTTTGTTAAACCGGTGCCTGAATTACATCGTTATAAGTTCAAGCAAGTGGCGGTATTAAACTTAGCCTACTTAGCAACATTTGGTTCTGAATTAGCGGTGGTATCGATGCTGCCTTTATTCTTTAGCAATACCTTTGATATCACCGCGGTACAAGCGGGTTTATTAGCGTCTGGTTTTGCATTTATGAACTTGGTTTCTCGGCCCATCGGTGGTTTGTTTAGTGATAAATTTGGTCGGAAGAAAACCTTATCAATCTGTATTGCTGGTTTAGCGGTCGGTTATTACGTGATGAGTTTAATTACTGCTGAATGGGCAATCGTCTTTGCGGTAATGGCAACGATGTTTTGTTCTTTCTTTGTACAGGCGGGTGAAGGTGCGGTGTTTGCTGTTGTGCCATTAATACAGCGTCGCTTAACTGGCCAAGTTGCAGGCATGGCCGGCGCTTACGGTAACGTTGGTGCGGTGACATTCTTAACGGTCTTGTCTTTTGTATCAGCACAAACTTTCTTCTTAGTGATTGCTGCAACAGCAGTCGTTACTTTGGTGGCAGTTCAATTTATGGATGAACCGTCAGGTCAAATGGCTGAAGTACTGCCTGATGGCACAGTGCAAATGATTGATGTGCACTAAATAGCACGGTTAAAACAAAAAAGCCCCAAGTTTAGTTATGAGCTTGGGGCTTTTTTATGGCTGGCAGTTTGTATTTTTAAAGGGGCTAACTTACCTGTTTTTTAAAGTAACCATGTTTGAGGAAGTGCTTCACTTGAGCTATCACGGTTTTATTTTTCATCATAAACGGGTGAGTGACCGGTAAAATAAGATGATCTTTCATCCCGGCTAACTTGGTTTTTTCTACGCTGACTTTGCCATCATCGGTGTCAGGTAACATGGTGGATAGGATCAAGTTAATGCTGCGAGAACCAGCAATAATACCGAGCTCAAAGTTTGCTGGACCCAGTTGATTAGGGATACTCATTGCATCAGTACCTAATTGCTGACCAGCAGGGCCATTAATTAAGTCATAGCCTGGAACATCATGGAGCACATCAACCACTTCACTGCCTTGATTTGGTGGGCCTAACATCACCACTCGACCTAAGCGTTCAATATTGTGCTGACTTAAATATTGGCGAACTAAAATGCCGCCTAAAGAATGAGTAACAAAATTAATCCTTGCCTGATTCGGACATAGTTCTAAGGCGTTATTAATCGATTGTTCGGCGAGTTGTTCGATAGGGTAGTCGGTAGATGGGTAATCATAATTCACCGTGGCATAACCTGCCGCCGTTAACTCATCAGCCATGGCGGCCATCGAGCTATTACTGCGCGCCATGCCATGTAACAAAATGACACAGTCTTCAGCCATAACTGTCGGTGAAATAAACAATGAGCATAAAGCAATGACCTTGATTAGTTGCATTGTAGGTTTAACCTGTTGAGTTGGATGGACGGATATTACTGCTAACTTCAATCGTCAAGCCAGCACTATGATTAATCATTGGACTTAGTCTGCTAGTTTGGTGGCTAATCGTGAAGCAATAAAGCTAAATAATAAAATGCCACAGCCACTGGCCACTAAATCAAGCATCTCAACGTTACGGATGGCATATAAGCTTTGACCGTATTCATCGACAATGACAAAAAAGCAGACAAATAAACTGCCGATATAAATAGGCAAAGGACCCAAGTAGACACATTTAAATTTGAGAGAAATATTGGCTGCTAAGGTCAGTAAGCCAAACACCGCAAAGTGGCCAATTTTATCGCCATAAGGAATTTGTCTGACCATAGCAAATAAGGCGGTATCGTTACCGCTGTTGGCCATAAAGCTGACCCAAACGATAAACAGGAAAAAGCTAAGGGTGAACACCGCTACATATTTATACATAGCTTAGTTTGAGCTCCTAGTCTTCAGATTTAGGATAGGGGAATTTTAAATGGCCATAACGAATCAGCATAATGGTTGCTGCAATGAGTAGCGCTGCACCGGCAACGGCCAGCATCCGCCAGCTATCCATATTTTTCATATCCAAAATCATATAGCGTGCTAAGGCAACGATGGCGATATAGAGAGGCATTCGCACTGGCAGCTTGCCTGAGTCCAGGTAGATAGACACCATAGAAAGGACTTCAAGATAAATGAATAACAGCAGTAAATCACCTAAATTGACATTTTGGTTGACCACCAGAGCAGAAATTTCGATGCCCATTGCAATAACAGTGGCAATGGCGATGATCAGCAGGCCAATATCTTGAGTCCAATTCAAAAACTTGTGAGCAAGAGCATTCATAAGCAAACTCCATTTAGTACGAGAATAGAGCCAACCTATTTCTACTAATCAAGGCTGCGCTCAATCAACATGATTTAAGAATGGGCCTGTCCGTTAATGCTGTCAATAGTAATTGGTTAAGCTATTGAATTAGTTGTGTTAATGCTGGTCTTGAACTGCTTGGGAATCGCTCTTCCCTCATGGGGGAAGAGCGGCTTTTTACCTAACTGAACGTTAGTCGTGCGATGAGATAAGTCCACGATAACCACTAGGATCATGCTCGGGATGAGCAGCTAAATAAACATCAAGCTGCTGTTATTCCGCTGTGCGATACGATAAACCAAAAAAGAGCATAGTTTCTTAGTCTTGCTTCTTATCGGCATGACCGAGATGCTTTTCTGGAGCGATGGCATCACGGACAACTTGTTTAAGTTCGGTTATTTCTGGAAACCGACCGACATCTTTGCGTGACCAAACCACATTGCCATTGGCAATGACTTCAAAAAGACCTCCTGTTGCTGGTTTTAAAGACAGCTCAGATATTTCCTGTTCGAAAGTTGTAAGTAACTCTTGTGCCATCCATGCAGATCGCATCAACCATCTGCATTGAGTACAGTATTTTATTTCTATTTTATTTTGCATCTTCATCCTGAGTTTTTAATGGTTTAAGTTTTTTTGAAAGCTTGAGTCTTATCAGTATTCCAACGATTGCTAGCAACAAGCCAGGCAGGAATACCCAAAGTAATTCTGATGATATTACCTTTAAACCGCGCTCAGTAAAAAATGCCTTTAATCCGATAGGGGATACCTGGATTGGTCTAAAGGATAGAAAGTGACGTTCATGTTCAAATGGCCAATAAAGTGCGACGCCAAGCCCTCCATTGGTCATACCATCTAACAAGGCATGTGATGCACATGCAATAAAGCAAATAACCAAGACCGCGATTGGATGCGAGTGAAGCTTTCGCCAAAACAGTGAACAGCAAAGTGCCAGTACTGCTGCAAAAAACAAGGAGTGGGTAAAGCCTCGATGTCCCCATTGAGACTCGTAGGCAATGCCAAATTTAAACGCAAGCACATCAACGTCAGGGAATACTGACAGAATCGCAGCCAGTATGAATAAGCGAAAATTAATGACATTACTCTTCAGCGCCACATAGGCCACGGCAGGAATGACTAAATGAGCAAAAGCTGATGCCATGATTATCCTTTAATGCTTACTTAAGCTGGAGACATAGGTTACTTACAAGGTTCGCTAGGGTATCCATGTAAGTAACCTCTGCAAGGCCAAAGAGTTAACTTACGGGCAATCAGTCGATGTGAAAACCGGTGTTGCTAAACGCGCACCATAGCGATCTGTCACTAGGAAGCTGATTGTGCCGCCCAGTTCTTGTTCATCAGAGGTGCAATAATCAGAAAGAAATAATTCTTCAAGTTTTCCCTGTACCCCATCTGAATTTGGAAGCTGTTGTTGTGAGTGATTCGGCGTTGTTAACTCTAAAGCAAGTGTAGCGTCATGATATTCCTGCTCACAGCCTGAAGAACAAACAGAATAGACCTTAGTGATCTCGAAAACATCGACCGTTGTTGGTAATGAAATTTCAGATTTCACTACATTAACCCAATCATTATAAAACTGAGCAGCTGATTTAGCAGGTGGAGCCTGCTGTATCTGTGCGGTGCTTACTGGAATGGATTGTTGGCAAGCCGAAAGTTCGGAGTATCTAACTGATGCCCCTTGCCTCAGAGAAATGCTACATAGAAATTGACCTTGATAGCTAATTGCAAACCAATGACTTTCCCAAGTTTTGCCGCCATTTTTGACCTCCCATGGTTGACCTGGTTGAACTGTTGCTCCGCTGTTACTGATGGTGCCTTGACCATCAATCCAGCTGATAGCCCATGCGAAATTAGAGTCGTTCAATAATGAGAATTGAGTGACATCTACAGCCGCACCGAAGGAGGCAATAGGTTTAGGGCTAGAAGGTACTGGTTTAGGAGTAGGGGGAACATATAACCCCGTCTGCATTGTATCGTCAGGTCTCATCCTTTTGAACGGCAAGGTGCAAGCAACTAGCTCATTTTCGTTAATGACATCAATCGTGCTGGCTACATATTGGATCGCATAATTACCAGAGCCTGCATCATATATCGCACCGCAAGTAAGATTTCCCTTGTAGTTGCTATCCAATGTTCCTGACCAGACTTTCACCCCGTCGCTAAGACAACCGTCATTAATTGCACTAAGAGCTGTAATCTCGTTTCTTTGGTGCAGCACATTTAAATACAATGGCAACACCTGTCCATTCGGGCAGGTATATTGACTAGACCAATTGCCAGTTAGATTTAGCGGAGGTGGGTGACCAGTCACAACTTCAACTGGCAAAGAAGCCGTTACACCTGGTGCATCGACAAACGATACAGAAAGTGTCGCTTTACCTGTCCCTTTGCTCGTCGCACTTAACCAAACGGCCGTCTGGTCTGCATTGGTCACTACTTTTATCAGGTCATGTGGGTCGCCAGTAACATCATCAAAAATAGCTTTCCCCGGATTTTTAGCCACATATTCATAAAGACCGGTCATTCGGCCATTAGCAAGAGCAACTTGAAGCACTATCGGAGGGGTCCAAGCTAAAGCTTGAGAGTTTACGATGGGATCATCTGGAGTTAAAGGTAGTCTACTAGTTGGGAGTATTCCTGAAAGACTTTCTGACCAAGTATGAAGTGTGGCGGATATAGGGAGTAAACCTGCCGCTTTTTGTTCGCTCTCTAGTCTTAACCTTTCTTGTTCACGTGCTAGTTTTAATTGTTGAGCCTGAGCCTGAGCCTGAGCCTGAGCCTGAGCCTGAGCCTGAGCCGAAGTTGCGGTTACAGTAGGGGCAAGAGATAAATTCACTTGTGACATACTTTGAATGTCTGCCGCGTCAATGCCTACCGGGCCGAGTGTAAACGTCAACTGATATAAGCTGCCCTCAGAATCACTGCGAACCAAAACCTCTTCATACCATTTAGGTTGAGATAATTCTTGTTGAGTAAAACCGACCCACCCTAAGGAATCATCCCCACTGCCGTAGTCGTATTCCACCAACTGTATTGCCAAGCCCTTGGACTTATCAAAGATGTATTTGGTATTCACAGGGAGGGTTTGTTGTGATGTTATTTTGCGACTATCTCGGCCGCCATTGGGCCAAATTGAAACGTTGTTAACCTTAATATTCAGGTCATCGGGGCTCTCACCATAAATGGTATTAAAAGCGTTTTGCAGTGATGTGGCCTCTCCAAAATCATTCACGGCATTTAAAGCATCTAAACCTATTCCACCAGCAGTTCCCGCGGCATTGTTCTGATTACGAACTTGATCTTTTAATGCATCTTGACGTGTATTTACTTCATCGTCATAAGCGTCTTGATAAGCATTAACTCCTGAGACTTCTCTTGCACTAGCGTCTAACGCCGATTTTGCACCTTCTTTTACCGCTTGTTTGGCTTGGCGTTTAATGACTTGTTTGGTGGTTAATTTTACAGCTGTTTGCCCCACCTTTGATGCTGTGCTTGAGCCACCAGTTGCGGCAGCTTCAATGGCGCCAAAGAGGATCTCTGTTCCTACATCTTGACCTGTAGACGTTTTGATCGCCTTAACAGATTGTATTGTTAATTGAGCGAGATCTGCTTGTCCTCCATCTTGAAGCAGCCACGACCAACCATTGCCATTAAACGTTTGCTTTGGCCAAATAGTGACATTTTTTTTATCAGGATTGACCCCGCCATAGACTTGGTTTAAGCCTTGACCAGTGGCTTTATTAATAATCATATAGCGATTGTTATAATGCTCTAATCGCCATAATTGATTTGGATTGTTTGTATCCGTTATTCCCCAGTTCGAAACATTTTGGCCACTGCCATCCCATGTTAGGGCTAGTCCTGATGCTAAATTAATGAAATGCCAATAGCCGCCACCAGCATTTTGCATGACCCAACGAAAGCCATTATTTGTTACTTCTGGCAAACTCCATACGGTGACATTTCGACTATCATCATTATTGCCATTATAAGATTGAGTTAAATATTCGCCACTCGTAACATTTTGAATACGAATTAAGCGGTTGTGCTCGGGTGTTATCGACGGGATTTGTACTGAGGCTGTCCAAGTATAACTTCCATTTTGAGTGCTCTTCGTGCTCAAATGACCGGAAAAGCTATCTGGTATCTGGCGTATCGATAGGTGCCCAGCATTATCAAAGGAAAACCCCTGTTTACTCCCATTGTAGCGAGGGTCGGTGGTCGAAATATTAAATGCACCTTGGTTCCCGTTACAATCTTTGTGCTGATCTCGGGCCATGTCTAACTTAACGTAGCCTCCTGCCGCTATCGGACCTTGGGTAAGCTTACGAGGGTCGTAACGCCCCGTGCCTTGATAGCAGTGGACCATCTCGATCTTAAATGTCACCGCATGATTGAAACCATTTTTTAGATACAAATGAAATTTTCTATTTTCAGCAGTGGCCTGACCGATGGTTAAAATGAGAGTGATTAAACTGAGACACGTCAGGGCGCTTATTTTGAACAGGCTAAGATGGGCTTTCATGTTGTTCCTTAATTAAAACTCTGAAAGCTTAACGGCGTTCAGATGTTTATCCATTTAATATATTTCGCAGGCGAGTCTAGCACAGAAATTACCGGTTGGCGTAGTAAGTGAACTTGATTAATTTCTTTAAAAACAAGGGGGAATAAGTAAGCGAATGCTTACATCTATTACAATTGTTGAGGAATCTAAATATCAGGCTAGGGTTTCAATCCCACCCTGAAATCCTCTCGGTTTTAATAAAAAAATTGCTAAGGAGTTATAGTGTTTCATTTATTACATCTATCTCGGCAGGAATAGACTAGGAGTGAAAAAGCAGACCCATGATTAGCCTTAACATCTAGCTAAGCGTGGTTTTTGTCCTGTCGATATATTCAATAACAAGCAGTATCCTAGTGAATTAGGGAATAAAGTGATTGATAAATGGTTAACTTTTAGCAGTGGAAAGACGAGTGGCAGCAGCTCAGGCGCTTTCTTTTTCGAAAAAGTATTTATTGTATTTAAAGAGGCAGTGCCAAAAACGTCCCACCATTTCTCTTTGTAAGTTCACGCATTAAGATGCCAAACCGGTTGGTTGTTCCGGGGGAGATGAAGCCAATACCATGAATTTTGGCGAGTTGATTACCAGTGGTAGATATTAAATTCTGCTTGGTGAGACTATCTATAACAGGGTCATAAGATGAGCCGCTATAGTCATCGCCGAATACATATATAGATGTTGAAATATTCGCTTTTGCATATTTTCGTAGTGCAGTTTGTATTCCTTCGACAGGGCTACTATTAGAAAACTCTCCCCACGATTTAAATAAATTAATGACGTTTTTTCTTCGTCCTGCTGTGTCGGGGATCCACTTGCCATCGTAGCCAGAAATGAGAGATGTGCCCATGTCATTTAATATCTGAAAGCCTTTTACTTCAGGATGAATATTTAACACATTGATGATCTCAGTAGAAACTCGGCTCCAGATTTGCTGCATGCTGCCCGAGGTGTCGACAATAAAAACAACATAGTCACTGTCTACAGGGATACCGCCTACTTCTTCATCGCGTTTAGTGTTCTTTGTTTTTGGTGTGGAGATAGAGGCTTGTTTTAATGTTGATTGGACTAATGAGAGTCCTTCAATATCATCTGCTAGTGAAGTTTGCTTTTCTTTTTGTTGTTGAATTTTGTTTGCGAGCGCCTGTGCAGCGTTTTTTAACCGTTGTTGCTCATTGGATAGCTGTTGGGTTTCTGACGATTGTTGTTCTATGGTTTGCTGAATATCGGAAATCGTATTTTCAAGCGAGATGACCGTTGTTAATAAGTGTTCGACTTCTCCTTTTCCACTGATAGATACGTCATCATTTGTTTTTGAAATGAGCACCAACATAACTACAGCACCAAAACCACAGGAGATGATGTCCAAGAAGGACAGGTTAAATATATCGAGTTCTTTTTTACGAAGTTTCATGGCCAATTACTTGCTGGGCTGATCAATAAGCCCCCAGTTGCAGCTGCCCAATTCCAATACTGATTAATCGCTTCAGGGTCGCCTTCGATAGGCAATAGGACAATATCAACTTGAACACCATGCGGTGAGGATTCGATGATGGTTTGTTGGAAGAGTTTGACTCGACATTTACCTGATATCGTTGATGAGTTGCCTGACAATGAACTACAGCTAGAAAAAGGATTGAGGCTTTTGTAGTTCGACTCGCCTTTTGTCGGTAAACCATCGGTGATGATGTATAAGTTTGTGGGCTTGAGTTTGTTTACGGTTTGTAAGCCATGTTGCAGATTGGTGGCACCTTCTGGTGTTAAGGTATCGAGATCGGCCATGACAGCGCTGAAGCTAGCAGTGCTTGCCTTCACCCAGTTAGGATTGCCTAAGGTTGTTGCTTGTTCATTAAATGCCACCACAGTCACGTCACTATTTGCAGGCACACGGGCAAGCAGCCATTGAACAATGCTTTTTGTTCGTCGCCACTTTTCTGCTTGTTGTTTTTCTAGAGCCGTGCCGGTTTTTGTTTTAATAATGTCGATTAGTTTTTCATGTGTCATTGAGGCACTGCTATCGACCAAAATGGCAATCTTGGCACCTTCCACTTTCAGGCCCAATAGATAATTTTGTTCATTTACCTGGTTGATTTCTATTTGGTCTTCTTTTTTCGGTACTTTGATATTTTTGATATCTGATTTTAGGTTTTTAATTTGTTGAGCTGCGTGTTGGGCTTCGGCGCTTTGTTTGGCAGCGATGCCTTGTTGTTGGCGAAGATCATTTTCGGTTGCTGATTTTAGTCGAGACTGTTCTGCAAGTTGACGCTGTATTTGTTCAAGAGTTTGCAGGGAATCTTGCTTGATAGCTTCTAAGTTATGTATATCTTTTTTAAGGTTGCCGACTTCGACTGACGCATCATCCACATTAAATTTCACTAGCATAAAAACAAGAATAATGGCGCCCAAGCCACACGACATGATGTCGAGGAAAGCGAGGTTAAAGCCTTCTGATTGTTTTCGCTTGATCAACGTAACTGACTTATTTTATGCGGCTAAGTAAAAATTTTTCACAGTAGGCCTGCGTATCGAGTATTTGACTGTCTTGCAGGCGCTGTAATTGATGAAAAAGGAACATGAGAAAGATACTGATCAATAAGGCAACAAGGGTGGAGTTGAATGCTACACCAAGGCTATTGGTCATGCCCGAAATATTGCCGGCTAATGCTTGGTCTGCTTGCGATAAAGCCTGGCCGATACCTCGCACGGTGCCAATAAACCCGATGGATGGGATAGCCCATATTAAATAACGAATCATGGTGTTTTCTGAATCTTGTCTAACGGCCAAAGCATCAAGGTTACTGTCGATTGCATCAGATAAGTTTTGTACATTTTGTGTTGCTGCATATCGCCATAAAGATGAGCGTAGGGTTTGTACCAGTGGCGATGATAAACAATCTTTGGGTATTTGCTGATCTAATTTGTCGATAATGCCATGTACATCTAAGCCGGTTTCTTGGCCGTTTTGATCGGCATCTGGATTATTGTTGTGATGCTCTTCGATTAAATCGACTGAAAATAAGTATTTTGTTTTTAATATTTCTCGATAATTAACCGAAATTAAGAAGCAGCCCCACAGCATCAAGATAAAACAAATTTCTTGTTCATAGTCTTTTAAAATGACAACCACATCACGGGGGGATGAAAGGCCACTTGCTTGCGCTATTTCAATAAGAGCATAAGCTTCTGGGCGAACATAACCGATGTAGAACATGTGGACTACGATGATTGAAACAATAAGTGCGATGAAGCTTTTAATCATGTCAGTAAGCCCTAGATGTCGACAGGAAAGGAGGCGGGGGAATTAAGACTTAATTTAGATTTGCCAGCATAAGCCGTGTGCACGAGCGAAAAGCTTAAAACGAGCAGGGCGATAAACAGGGATATGAGTACTGTTTTTTTGCGACTGTTAGATAATTTCATTTAGATTTCTCCGTAGACATAGCGACTGACTCTAAAACCAAGATCATCTCTACCTGCTGTGAGGCCTTCACGATAAGAGGGCCTGAGTTCGGTAATTGAGCCAGAACGCCAATTTGCACCTTTAACAACATGTGAGTTGTTGACTGATAGGTCAAATGGGTTTTGAAACACTTTACCCGATTTGGGAGGCACTATCGAATAACTGTCGTGCGTCCATTCACTGACATTGCCACCTTGGTCATAAAGCCCTGACTTTTCTTGCGAAAAGCTTCCGACCGGGGCTGTTTGAGAGTAACCATCGGTATATTTGGGAACAAAATTTTTAACCTTGCCTCTAGCTGATTCATCCGCAATGTTAATGGCTTGTTTGGGAATGACTCGATCATTACCCCATACAAATACAGTTTGTTGAGCTTTGCCTGATTTTCTAGCTAACCACTCCCATTCACCTTCGGTTAATAAACGATAGCCGTTGGAGTTGGAATTTATACGTTGCAGCCGGTTGTTGGTAATTTGATAAACGGGTGGTAGACCTTCTTGTTGGCTGAGCCAGTTACAAAATAAAGCGGCTTCAATCCATGATACGGAAGTAACAGGTTTTTTTGCATCGCCTTGTTTGCTTGGATCAAACTGCTTATATTCGGCATAAGTGACTTCATTTATGCCGGCATAGAAGGCTTTGTTGAGCTTAACTTTCTTAATAAATTCGTTGGCCCTTTGTCCCAATTCGCTACGCTTTGCCCCCATAGTGAATTGCTCATTGGGTTTATATAGTTTTAAACGCCCGCCGGCTTTATGTTTGTAGTATTGAGGTGACTCTTGTAGTTGGGCTTGTTTTTCGGGGATAAGCGAAACAGAGATTTTTTTGTTACTGCTCGAACTAGGTGTCACGTGTTTTGATACGCTGCGATAACCTTGTTTGCTTAGCGTGACGGTGTGATTAATGGCTTGCAGTGATAGTTGTAGTGGCGTTGTGCCTACATTTTTACCATCGATTTTTACCTGAGCAGCTGGTGAGGATTCAATATCAACCTTACCCATTTCTTTTTCTAAATTAAAAGTGAGTTTTAGTGACTCGTCAGCAGCGAGCTTGAATGTTTTACTTTGTGAGAAGTAACCGGGCTTAGCATAAGTGAGTTGGTGTTTAGTGCTGGATTTTACGGCTAGTTTGTCAGTATTGTTAGCTGTAATACCATCTAACGTGAGTGTGCCACCTTTCGGTTGCAGTGATACTTGGACGGCCGCCTTTTTTAATTCTAGGCGGTAATTTCGGTTAGTGTCGGGTTTTGTGAGGCTGATCTCGATCGTGTCATTGATCGTTTCATAATTATCGAGCGAAACCGATACCTCATGTGAGCCACCTTGTAATGAAAGCGTTTGTGGCGAAGTGCCCATATCAATAGCGTTAATAAAAATATGGGCTGTATTGGGAGCTGTATTGATGGTTAAACTGCCATCGACTGGAGTGAGTTCAATTTCATTTTTAAATAACTCACCACGTGATAAAGATACAGGCAGGCTAGTAGTTTGATAATAAGGATGGAGAACAGTGATCTCATGGTCACCAGCATCTAGCTCATAGTTAAAGCTTGCTGCAATAGCGAGTTTTTCGCCATCAATGTGCCAACTTGTTTTGTCGTCACTAATATTCGTGGTTAGCTCTAGTCGAGCAGGAAGCGGTTGTAATGTGACGGACAGTATTTTGCCGAAATCCTTGCTGTTCAGTTGTTGTGTGACAGGTTTAAACCCGTCAGCAGAGACAAATATAGCTGGGGTTGGAGAGATTGAATAAAGTGTTTCACCCATGAAAATGGCAATGCCTTGGTGTACTTTCACGGTGGATATCGGCACCGCATCTTCAGGGCTAATTTCGATACGAGTACCTCGTGAAGCGAGAATAACGCTCATGACGATGAAGGCACTGATGAGAAAAGTAACAAAGACACCTAGATAGAAGAGGCGTTGTTTGTGTTTGGCTGCTTGTAGTTGTTGGTTAAATTGGTTCATCACAGAGAATATTTATTTGATAGCTGGTGTCGTCATAGGATATGAGTACATCTAATAACTTCGATTTATAACCTTTTCGTTTGCCCTCAAAACGATAACGACCGGGGGATAATTGAATAGTCTTCGATTGTGTAAGCCCAACGACACCCACCCCGCGTACCAGAATATGGGTCTGATTGTCGGAAATGACTTGAACTGGAATTGTTTTGTTCATTTTTTCAATAAGTAGACTTAATGTATTTGCCTTATTAGTCAGTGATGGGCTGTTGTTGGCCAGTGCATTGGCCTCTTCTATTTGGGACTTAACTGAAGAGGCGAGTGACTTGTTTGATAAGCGGTATGGATTATTAATGTGATGGTCAAACTCGCTATTAAAATTAATAATTTGTGTGGCTGTAAGCAAGGATTGTTGAGCTGATTTGTCTGCAGCTTGTTCCTTTAATAGCAACTCAAGTTGCTGTTTAGCTGCTTGCCATCTGTCTGTAGCCATAGCTGTTTGTGCGGCTTGTTGGTACTTAGCAATGCGTTGTTTCTTTTCAAGTTGGCGTATTGCTGTTTCTACACTTTGAATTTCTTGTCGGTTTGGAAAAACTTTTTTGGCGGCACTGATTTTTTGTTTCGCTTTGCTTACATCGCTTTGTTTAATGGCCTGATATGACTGTGCGATATATGACTGGAAGTTTCGTTGTGCCAGGATATTGATGAGCTCTTGTTTTCGTTCGACAACGGCTGTTCGCTCTGGGGCAAGCGTCATCATTTCATTAATGAGCTTGAGCTCTTTTTCAAATTGGTTTTCAATGTTGGCCGTATTTATTTGTTCTGTGAGCGCTAATATTTCGGGTAGACGCTCTATTTCAGCAGCAAGAGTGCTTGCTTCGACAGAGGTGTTGTCGAACATTTGAGCTTTAGTAATCTGCAGTTTAGCCTCGTCGTAATTATCTTTACCGTAGGTAAGCTGAGCATCAGTCATTGCTTGTGAGAATGCCAATTGACTATCAGTAATCAGTGCTTGAGCAAGTTGAGTTGCTGTTTCAATGGCATTGTGCGCTTCGGCATAGTTAGCTGCACTAAATTGAGATAGTGCTTGATCTTCTGTGGCTTCGAGTTGGGCATCACGCTCTGGTTCCCATTTCGCTAAATCCGTTTTATTAAGATCTGGTTTTATATTACTTTCGTAATTATTTAATTTACTGATATAGCTGCTACGCAGCTCTTCATTCGGTATCGATTGAGATGATTCAATATTATTGTTAGTTGGGACAACAGCTAGGTCATTACTGGGAATATCGGGTGAAACTACTGGCGGAGAAATGGGCCGATAGGAAATATAAAAAACAACGCTAGCGCACAGCAGAGAAATAGCCAAAAAACTGCAAACGAGTAGTGTTACTCGTTTACGCCGACTTTCCTGAGCGTCTAGGATTTTTTGTTCAAGTACCATTGTTAATTAAAGGGCCGTATTTGGCGTGGTTTCTTGCTGATATATTCGATTAAGAAACTCCCGCCATTGTGCAAACTGTTGTTGAACATTACCGGTTAATTCGACAGTTTCGTTTTCAAAAGAGACGACCTGAGGCGCTAGTTCGATATTAATTGATTCACCGATTTCGTTAATGGCATCTTGATGTAGCTTCGCTTCTTCTTTGGATTTAAAGCCGCTGGAGAGCAAATAAACACCGCCTATCCCACCCAATATGGCAGCAGTATCTAAGCCCGCATCAGCAAGCTCACTATCTCCAGATGCCGCTGCGGCTGCGATGGCCAAACCAATAAGGACTGCACCACCAACGGCTTTAAATATACCTTCGTTTTTGGCTTCTTGTTGAAGTTTGGTTTCAGTAAAACTAGCTTGTTGCCACTTTAAGTAACTCTCATCCATATTTTGTGAAAAGGAGGCATAGTTTTGTTGTAAGTTATCAATAAATAATTGCTCACGAACTCGAATCGCGATCACACGTTGCAATAGCGGGTCATTATCACTAGGTTGGCTGACTAACTTTATATACTTGCCTTCTGAGTCCATGTATTCCATGAAGGCGGCATCATTGAAACTTGCTCCAAACCGTAAGTCAGCAATCGTTTTTAAGTTTTCCAGCTCTGTAGCGTTACGCTTTTGTAATGCTTTGATGATGTCATCAGCTGCTTCTTTAAATGCTGGGGCATAAGGGTCCTTATTTTCGTTTCTTATATCATTGTAAAAAGACTCTAGGACTTCATGCTCAAAGGAATCATCGAACCACTCTTTACCGGCGATATCGACAATATTAAGGTCAAACTCGACCTCTTGACCGTTAGATTCGTTAATTTTTCCTAGAACGTAAATATCTCCAGATGCAGTTTCATCAGGAGTGACACGTACTGCGCCAAACATATTGCTATTGTCGAGCGCTTGTTTCAGTTTATAAGCAAAGCGGTTTGCTTCTGCACGGCGCAACTCAGGCCAGATACCTTCATCAGCATAGTTTCCTTCATGCTCTGCCAAACCTGGATCAAAAATAGGAATAATGACATCTAGTTTTGGTTGGGCAGCTACTACAGCAACGACCTTTTCTGTATAGGATGAAGATGATTTTGGGCCTGCTTTATGAGTACTTTTTTGGCCACCTGTTGTTGTGCAGCCAGCAAGGATAAAGGACAACATAAAGACACAGAGAAGTAATTTATTGGATATGTCGACTTTATTCATCATTGATTGGAAGTCCTTTATATTTACGATACTCGTTCCAGAGTTTTGCTTTTTTTACCTGATCTTGCTCAAGCTCAGCGGCACGTCTGATTTGAGCTGCAACAACATCATCATTATCAGCATCAGGGATGTCTGCTGGCTTAGTACCATTTGAAGCGCTGCTACCGGAGCTAGCAGTTATAGTTTCATCGATAGTGCTGTCATCGGCTATGTAAGCTGGTGGAGGGGGCGGTTCAATTTCTGTACCTGAGATTGATGGACTTGCCACTGAGTTAAAGTTGGATTCTTGAGCTTCGCTGCTACCATCAGAGCTCTCAGAGGATGCGTCACTAGTAGCGCCTGAAGCTTGATTTTCAGCATTTTCTGGTGAGGACTCTGAAGATGATTGGGTGGATAAATTGCACAACTCAAAACGGTTGACTGAGTCGAAAAATGCCTTATCCATTGCTTCTAGTCTTTCAGCTGCAGTCCAATCCGCTTGTTCAACAAAATGAATATTTGTATCTGAGCAGTCAATGGTTTCACCTAAAGACGTATCAGCTTTGGCCTGCATGTTAAATGCAGTCAATAAGGCGACTAAGAATAAATTTTTATTGCTTAGAAAAAGACGACTGATTTTGTTCATAACATAAATCCTCAAGCCAACATTTCCATCTGTAATTTCCCTTACGAATAATTTGAGTGAACCGTCTATGTGTATGCGACATACTACAATAGCTTGCCAGCTTGTACCTGAATGATTACTGAATAAGTGTATTGTTTACACATTAAAAATATCTAGATGTTACGAAAGTCTAGTTATCTGTTCGAGCAGGTTTTAAGATAAAGTAAGAGTTGCAAATAATAACCTTACTTTGATGGCGTGACACATAAGAGAAACATTTTTAATTCCAGCAATTATTTTTGAGTAAATAAATGACGAATAATTCATTTCCAGCACAGTGGCAGCAACTATTATTAAACGACGATATTCTTTTGGAGTCGGCTAAGCAGATATTAGAGGGAAGTGATTATGTTGCACAGTGGGGGATTCGCCAGCCTGAACGAGCAGAAGAACTAATAGCATCTGGTGACATACATACCGTTTATGGTGAGGAAGGCTTCCAAGCTCGTTTAGCTGCAATGTTGGTTGATGTGATGGATGAACCTGTTTTACATCAACAATTACGTTGGTTTAGACAGCGAGAAATGGTGCGGATTATTTGGCGTGATCTTGCCGGTTGGGCTGATTTAGCTGAAACGGTGCGAGAGTTATCGGCCTTAGCTGATGCCTGTGTGAGCCAAGCTTTGGATTTATTGCATGGCTGGTTGGCAGCAGATTTTGGTCAGCCGTTCAATGCAGAAGGTGAAGCGCAGCAATTATTGGTCATCGGCATGGGCAAGTTAGGTGCTGGCGAGCTCAATTTATCATCAGATATTGATTTGATTTTTGCTTATCCTGAAGAGGGTGAGACACAAGGCGGTCGCCGTACTTTAGCTAATGAAGAGTTTTTTGTTCGCTTAGGGCGAAAACTGATCCAAGCCTTAGATAATGTGACGGTGGATGGTTTTGTCTTTCGGGTTGATATGCGGCTGCGTCCTTTTGGCGATAGTGGTGCATTGGCGGCCAGCTTTGATTCATTAGAAAACTATTACCAAACGCAAGGTCGCGAGTGGGAACGTTATGCGATGATCAAAGCGAGGGTTATCACCGGCCGTAGCGATGATAAGCAAGCATTGCGAGAGATGTTGATGCCCTTTGTTTATCGCCGCTATTTGGATTACGGCATGTTTGATTCATTGCGTGAAATGAAGGCGATGATTGCAGGTCAGCTCCGTCAAAAAGGCATGGAAGCCAATATTAAATTAGGTGCTGGTGGGATTCGTGAAATTGAGTTTATTGGCCAAGTCTTCCAGCTGATTTATGGTGGCCGTGAGCCTTTATTTCAACAACGGCCGATTTTAACTATCCTCGATTTATTAGCGGCAAATGATTATTTGTCAGCTTATGCGGTGGATGAGTTAAAAGAGGCTTATGATTTTTTACGTCGCACTGAGCATCGCATTCAAGCATGGCAAGATAAGCAAACCCATTTATTGCCTGAAGATGATGACGGCCAAGCACGAATAGCATGCTTAATGGGCTTTACTGACTGGACTTTGTTTGAGCAGGCATTAGCTGAGCACCGCTATACTGTGCAAAGTCATTTTGAACAGCTATTAACCGCGCCACAAGCAGATGCGACAACCAATGATAGTGTGGTGTTATTTTCTTCATCTGATGAGCATAAGGCTGCGTATTTGCAGCAGTTAGGGTATCAGCAGCCAGATGCAGGCTTACTAGCTTTGGATAACCTTCTGACGAGTCATATTTGTCGCAAATTGAGTCAAGTGGGCCGCTCACGTTTAGAACGTCTATTACCATTGATCGTGCAGGCTGCAGCGAATGTTGATAATGCAGATGAATGTTTGACGCGATTATTGCCTTTTGTTGAGGCGATTATGCGCCGCTCGGTTTATGTCTCGTTGCTGGTGGAGAACCCATTAGCTTTGTCACAACTGGTGAGGTTGTGTGCGGCTAGCCCGATGATCAGTAAGCAATTAACACGTTATCCGGTGTTGTTAGACGAGCTTTTAGACCCAAGAAACCTCTATCAAGTGCCGAATCGTCAACAGCAGGAGGGCTTATTAAGCCAGTTTTTAAAATCTGCCGATGCCGATGATTTAGAGCAACAAATGAATTTGTTACGTGAGTTTAGGCAGGTTGCCATCTTGCATGTGGCCGCTGCTGATGTGACGGAAGTATTGCCTTTAATGCGGGTTGGCGACCAATTGAGCGAGCTGGCGGAGTTGATGTTGGCAACGGTGCTCAAACAAGCGTGGCATTTTTTAGTGGCGAAACATGGTCGGCCGACACATATTCAATCTAACGATATTGCTGATTATGGTTTTACTGTGTTGGCTTATGGCAAGTTGGGTGGACTGGAACTGGGCTATGGTTCAGATCTAGATTTAGTGTTTATTTATGATGATCGTGGTGAGCAATCAGCTACCGATGGTCCTCGACCATTAGATGTATCAGTATTTTATACTCGCTTGGCACAACGAATGATTCATTTAATGACTACCACTACGCCGGCTGGAACATTATATGAAGTGGATATGCGGCTACGACCAAGTGGTGCTTCGGGCTTAATTGTGAGTTCATTATCTGGCTTTGCTGACTACCAACAACAAGAAGCATGGACATGGGAACATCAAGCCTTGGTACGAGCAAGATGTGTGGTGGGTGATGCAAATCTTGCGCAACAGGTCGCGCAAATTAGACAAGATGTGCTGGCAACTGAGCACGATAACGCATTGCTGAAGGATAAAGTACAAGACATGCGAACAAAGATGCGTGAGCAGTTAGATAAAAGCACAGCGCAGCTCTTTGACCTTAAACAAGGTGTCGGTGGCATCACTGATATCGAGTTTATGGTGCAATATGCTGTTTTGGCTTGGTCGAAAGCCTTGCCTGAGTTGTTGGTTTATACCGATAATATCCGGATTTTAGATGCATTAGTGGAAACAGCGAAGTTAAACGAGGAAGATGGCAAAATGCTTGCCGGCGCTTATCGTTTTTATCGCAAGTTAGCCAATCGTTGTGTCTTACAAAAAATGCCTAGCTGTGTGCCACACAGTGAGGTGGCAGTGTATCAACCTCGTGTTGAGGCAATTTGGCAACGTTGGTTAGGTAAGATTAACTAGTTTTAGACAGTAATTTAACGAATATAGAAAGTAGGTAATTATGGCAGTAGTAACAATGGCAGATCGTGATGGCGTTATCTGGTTAGATGGCGAGTTAATTGAATGGCGTGATGCAAAAGTACATTTATTAACCCATACCTTGCATTATGGTTTGGGTGTATTTGAAGGTGTACGTGCTTATAACACTGAGCAAGGTGCTGCTATTTTCCGTTTGCAAGAACATACGGATCGCTTATTTCGCTCTGCAAAAATCATGGGCATGGGCATGCCGTTTGATAAAGAAACCATCAACGAAGCTCAAAAAATTGCAGTTCGTGAAAATAACTTAGACTCTGCTTATATTCGTCCGATGTGTTTCTACGGCAGTGAAGGCATGGGTATTCGTGCTGATAACTTACGTACTCACGTGATGGTTGCTGCTTGGGACTGGGGTTCATACCTAGGCGAAGACAATATGAAAAACGGCATCCGTATCAAGACGTCATCTTTCACTCGTCACCATGTCAACATCACCATGTGTAAAGCCAAAGCGAATGGTAACTACATGAACTCAATCATGGCTCTGCAAGAAGCGGTTAATGATGGTTACGATGAAGCCTTATTATTAGATGCTGAAGGTTTTGTTGCTGAAGGTAGTGGCGAGAACTTCTTTATGGTGCGTGATGGGGTGTTGTATACACCTGAGCTAACCTCAGCATTAGAAGGTATTACTCGTGCAACAGTAATGACTTTGGCTGAAGATATTGGCCTGAAAGTGGTTGAGAAACGCATCACACGTGATGAAGTTTACGTGGCTGATGAAGCATTCTTCACTGGTACTGCTGCTGAAGTAACGCCTATTCGTGAATTAGATAATCGTGAAATCGGTAACGGTGGCCGCGGTCCAATTACTGAGCAATTACAGTCACTGTATTTTGATCATGTTTATGGTCGTGATCAAATGTATCCGAACTGGAATACATTAGTCGCTAAATAAAGTTATTTGAACAAAAGAATATAGAGGTATAGATAGATGGCAGGTCATAGTAAGTGGGCAAACATTCAGCATCGTAAAGGTGCTCAAGATGCAAAACGCGGTAAATTATTTACTAAATTTATTCGTGAAATCACTGTAGCAGCCAAAGAAGGCGGTAGTGATCCTGATAATAACCCACGACTACGTGCAGCCATTGATAAATCGTTAAGCGGCAATATGACGCGTGATGTGATCGAACGTGCCACTAAACGTGGTGCCGGTGAATTAGAAGGCATGAGTTATGAAGAAATTCGTTATGAAGGTTATGGCCCAAGTGGCATCGCTATCATGATGGATTGCTTAACGGATAACCGTAATCGTACTGTTGCTGCGGTACGTAATGTATTCACTAAGCGTGGTGGCAATATGGGTACAGATGGCAGTGTGTCATACCTGTTTGCTAAGAAAGGTATTATTTCTTATGCTGCTGGTACCGATGAAGATGTTGTTATGGAAGCGGCATTAGAAGCGGGTGCTGATGATGTTATTACGAATGAAGATGGCACCATTGATGTTTTCACTGCGCCAGAAGATTACGCTGCAGTAAAAGATGCTTTAGATGCGGCAGGTTTAGAAGCTGTTTCTGCTGAAGTAACGATGCATCCTGAAACGACTGTTGCCTTAGATGTTAAAGATGCTGAGAAAGCATTAGCCATGATTGATGCTTTTGAAGATTTAGATGATGTGCAAGATGTCTATACCAATGCTGATTTCTCTGACGAGGTCATGGAACAGTTAGGTTAATAGGTCTGCTTGAATGACACGTATTTTAGGCATTGATCCAGGCTCTCGTAAAACCGGCTTTGGCATTATTGAGCTCGATAAGCAGAAAATACATCATGTCGTTAATGGCCGGTTAATGGTCGGTGACGGTGAGTTTGCCGATCGTTTAGGTCAAATATTCGAAGGTTTGACCGACATCATTCAGCGTTACAAACCTGACATGATGGCTATTGAACAAGTATTTTTACACAAAAATGCTGATTCAGCTTTGAAGCTAGGCCAAGCACGTGGCGCAGCTATTTGTGCAGGCGTCAGTCAAAAATTACCCGTGCATGAATACAGTGCTACCCAAATAAAAAAAGCGGTAGTGGGTAATGGTCATGCTAAAAAAGAACAAGTTCAGTATATGATGTCGGTGATTTTGAATTTATCTGAGCTGCCCGTAGAAGATGCAGCTGATGCCTTAGCGTGTGCCATTACACATGCGAATCATGCTGCCTTAGGTGAGCGAACAAAATCCAAGTTGCCAGCAGGCATGCGTACAAGTAGTCGCCGCGGAGGGCGTTATAGTCGATGATTGGTCGTTTACGAGGCATTATCTTAGAAAAACAAGCACCTAATTTAGTGATTGATGTGCAAGGCCTGGGTTATGAAGTGGCGGCGCCCATGTCGACCTTTTTCAGTTTGCCAGCACTCAATGAAGAAGTTTCATTATTCACTCACTTAGTCGTTCGTGAAGATGCACAGTTACTTTATGGCTTTGCTACCGTTCGTGAGCGCTTACTCTTTCGTAGTCTATTAAAAGTAAATGGTGTCGGTGCCAAGTTGGCATTAACCATCTTGTCGGGTAGTGATGTTGATGACTTTGCTCGCAGTGTGCAAGAAGGTGATGCTGCCAGTTTGACTCGCCTACCGGGCGTAGGTAAAAAAACAGCTGAACGATTGATCATTGAAATGCGTGATCGCTTAAAAGAAATTAGTGGTGCGATGGGCTTGAAGCCGGTGGTCTCTGAAGCCGCTAGCTTAGCTGGTGCAAAAGATGAAGCTATTGAAGCGCTGGTGGCCTTAGGTTACAAACCAGCAGAAGCTGATAAGATGATTCGCAGTGTGCATGCTAGTGGCATGACAACGGAAGAACTTATTCGCCAAGCCTTGCAGAGAAATTAATTAATGGAAGATCGCTTTATTACCTCAACCGCAAGCAATGAAGAAGAGCGTTATGACCGAGCGATTCGACCAGAAAGTTTAAGCGACTACATCGGTCAGCCAGTGGTACAGGAGCAAATGGAGTTATTTGTTTCTGCCGCCAAAAAACGCAAAGAAGCCTTAGATCACACTTTAATTTTTGGCCCGCCTGGACTCGGTAAAACAACCTTGGCTCATATTATCGCCAATGAAATGGGCGTAAATTTAAAACAAACTTCAGGGCCCGTATTAGAACGCCCTGGAGATTTAGCTGCATTATTGACCAACCTTGAACCCAATGATGTGTTGTTTGTGGATGAAATTCATCGACTCAGTCCTATTGTTGAAGAAGTGCTCTATCCGGCGATGGAAGACTATCAACTGGATATTATGATTGGTGAAGGACCGGCAGCACGATCAATAAAATTAGATTTAGAACCTTTTACATTGGTTGGCGCAACTACTAGAGCAGGTTCGTTAACTTCACCATTACGCGATCGTTTTGGCATCGTGCAGCGGCTTGAGTTCTACAATAGCGACGATTTGAGCACTATCGTACAACGTAGTGCCCGTATTTTCGGCGTGCCTTTAGATGAACAAGGTGCTCATGAAGTAGCTAAACGCTCACGCGGAACACCACGAATTGCTAATCGCTTATTACGACGGGTGCGTGATTACGCCGAAGTAAAATTTGATGGCCGCATTACTGCTGAGGTCGCACGCCAAGCTTTAGATTTATTGGCTGTTGATAATAATGGCTTTGATATGTTGGATAGAAAGTTATTATTAGCCATTATCGAAAAATTTGAAGGTGGGCCCGTCGGAGTTGAAAATCTGGCTGCGGCGATTGGTGAAGAACGCGGCACGATTGAGGATGTAATTGAACCATTCTTAATTCAAGAAGGGTTTATTATGCGAACACCACGAGGCCGCATCGCCACTAAGAAAGCATGGTTACATTTAGGCTTAATACCGGCTGCCAGTAATAATAATGACTGAGTTTAGCTGGCCAATCCGTGTTTATTATGAAGATACCGATAGCGGTGGTGTAGTTTACCATTCAAATTATTTAAATTTCATGGAACGTGCTCGTACCGAATGGCTACGTTCATTAGGCCTTGAACAAGACCAATTAATATCTCAACATCAATGTCTATTTGCTGTACATTCAATGCAATTGAATTTTCGTAAACCAGCAAGGTTTAATGATGCTTTACGAGTGAGCTCATGTTTAGTCGATGTTTCAGGTGCTAGCATGACGTTCGAGCAAAAAATTTATCGTGAGGATGAACTGTTGTGCGAGGCTGTGGTCAAAATCGCGTGTTTGAACTCAGACAGGTTCCGACCTAGGTCGATACCTTCATTTATTTTGACGGAGATACAAGGTGACTACTGATCTTTCTTTGCTGACATTGATAACTGAAGCCAGTGTTTTGGTGCAGTTAGTGATGTTTACATTGCTACTTATCTCTCTGTATTCATGGACCTTAATATTTAAAAAACGCGGTGAGTTAGCAAAAGCTAAGCAAGATGCCGATTCGTTTGAAGATAAATTCTGGTCAGGCAATGAATTAAACCGCTTGTATGAAGATATTTCAGCCCGACCTCATGGCAGTAGCGGCATGGAAGGTATCTTTGAAGTGGGTTTTAAAGAGTTTGTCCGCTTGCAAAAATCATCACCAGATTCTGGCTTCGTTTTAGAAGGTTCGCAGCGAGTGATGCGAGTTTCATTGGCCCGAGAAGTGGATCAACTAGAAATGTCATTACCTTTTTTAGCAACCGCTGGCTCAACCAGTCCTTATATAGGCTTGTTTGGTACCGTGTGGGGAATTATGAATTCATTTACTGCTTTGGGTAATGTACAACAAGCAACTTTAGCCATGGTCGCACCGGGTATTGCGGAAGCGTTGATCGCTACGGCAATGGGCTTGTTCGCGGCGATTCCAGCAGTGGTGGCTTATAACAAATATTCCCATGAAGTGGAGCGGTTAATTAATCGCTATGATACTTTCTTAGAAGAGTTTTCTTCTATCCTGCAACGTCAACAAGCTTAAGACCACGCATTCTTATGGCTGTTTACCAACATAAACGCATACGTCGCAAACCGATGGCTGAGATCAATGTCGTACCGTACATTGATGTCATGTTGGTATTGTTAATCATTTTTATGATCACCGCGCCGATGTTAACGCAAGGGGTCAATGTTGACTTGCCAAGTGCTGATGCTAATCCAGTTGTGGCGCCAGATGATAATAGCGAGCCACTGGTTGTCTCTGTTGATGCGGCGGGTAATTTTTATGCGGCCATCGGTGATAAGCAAGATGAACCGATTGATGCCGAAACCTTAATGGTTAAGGTGAAAGCCGTATTAAAACGCAGTCCTAATACACCGGTGATGGTGAAAGGCGATAGTGCTGTTAATTATGGTCAAGTAGTGACGGTAATGGCGTTGCTACAACGAGCCGGTGCACCTAGTGTTGGTTTGATTACCAAACAACCTGAGTTAGAGCCGGCGTCATAAACAGATGAATAAAAGTCTTATTGAAAACATCATTGCGGGTAGTTATGCACTGATCTTGCACATCGGCTTAATTAGCTTGTTTGTAATGGGCATGGAATCAAAATCAGAACCGATAGCGGTATTGCCCCAAGTCGATATAGTTAAAGCAACAGCGATAAGTGAAGATAGTGTTTTGGCTGAAATGGTTCGCCAACAAGAACATGAGCAGAAGCAACTTAGAGCTGAGCAAGATAGGCAAGAAAAGGTTGAGCAGAAGTTGTTAGAAACGCAACAAGAGCTTGCCCGCAAAGAGCGAGAATATTTAGAGCAGCAAGAGCAGGCAAAAATACAACAACAACAACGTGAATTAGTTGCCAAACAAGAGCAAGACAAAATACAACAGCTAGAGCAACAGCGAAAAGTTGAAGAAGAGCGTAAGCAGCAGGCTGAGGTAGATCGAAAAGTAGCAGAGCAGCGAAAACAAAAAGCTGAGCAAGAACGTCTAGTAGAAGAAGAACGCAAGCAACAGGTTGCACAAGAACGTCGCGTCGCCGAAGAGAAAAAGCGCTTAGCTGAAGCAGATAGGCAGGCGGAAGAACGACGTAAAAGTGAAGCTGAACAAGCTGCTAAATTAGCAGAAGAGCAAAAACGTAAAGCTGAAGCCGAGCGGCTGGCAGCAGAAAAACGACAAGTTGAAGAAGAGCGTAAGGCACAAATTGCCGAAGCTGATAGATTGTTGCAAGAAAGCTTGGCGAATGAACAACGTGAACAAGAAGTGCGACGTGTTGGCGGTGTCGTTCAGCAATATATGAGCATCATTAGTCAGCGCGTTACGCGTTATTGGATTAAACCGGCTAATGCGACAAAAGGCTTGCAAGCAATATTGCGAGTGAGTTTATTGCCGGGTGGTGATGTGAAACAAGTGACAATAGTTAAGAGCAGTAGCAATGCGATATTTGATCGTTCAGCAGAGTCTGCAGTTTATAAAGCGGCACCGTTTTCACTACCGACTGATCCAAAAGCGATGGCTAAGTTTCGTGACTTTCAATTTAGCTTTAAACCTGAGTAGAGGGTAAAAAATGATCAAATCTTGGTTAATGGCATTGAGCCTGTTAATTACATTGTTGCCATGGCAAGCACATGCTTTATTAACTATCGAAATAACCGGTGGCTCTGAAGCTGCGTTGCCGATAGCGGTGGTGCCATTTGGTAATGAAGGTTTTGCTGCACCGGAAGATATTTCGGAAGTGATTAGAAATGATCTGGCCAGCAGTGGTCGTTTTGCACCGTTGCCAAAAGGTGACTTAATTTCTAGCCCTCATGACAAGTCAGAGATTAACTTTAAGGATTGGCGTTTACTTCGTTCTGAAGGATTATTAGTCGGCAAAGTAAGTAGTGTTGATGGCGAAACCTACCAAGTGCAATTTCAGCTGTTTGATGTTTATAAAAGTCAGCAATTAATCGGTAAGCGTTATCAAGTGCCTGCATCGGGTTTACGTCGCCTAGCCCATCAAATTTCAGATCTGATCTATCAAACCTTAACGGGTGAAGTCGGTGTGTTTTCAACCCGCCTTGCCTTTGTTTCGGTCGTTAATACTCCGGCTGGCCAGAAGCGTTATGCCTTGCAAGTATCGGATGCCGATGGTGCTAATCCTCGTAGTGTATTGCAATCAAAGCAACCTATTTTATCGCCAAGCTGGTCACCTGATGGTGAACGTTTGAGTTATGTCTCGTTTGAAAATGGCAAAGCGGAAGTCTTTGTGCAAGAGATGCGCAGTGGACGACGTGACTCAGTTGCAGCATTTAAAGGTTTAAATAGTGCGCCGAGCTGGTCTCCAGATGGTAAAAAATTAGCTTTAACCTTGTCAAAAGCGGGCAATCCAGAAATTTATGTATTGGAATTGGCCAGTGGTAAGTTGTCACGAGTGACTCATAATTCACAAGCGATAGATACTGAAGCCGTGTGGATGCCAAATGGTAGAGAGTTACTATTCACTTCAGATCGAGGTGGCAGACCCCAAATTTATAAAGTATCTGCTGATGGTGGTCGTGCTAGTAGGGTGACATTTGAAGGTCGCTATAATGCTTCAGCAGACATTTCTGCCGATGGTCGCTTCATGACTATGGTGCATGGCTTGAATGGGAAATATTATATTGCAGTGCAGGATTTAGACAGTGGCGCCGTTCAAGTTTTAACTGAAACGGGTCAAGATGAGTCTCCGAGCTTTGCGCCAAATAGTCGTAATATCCTGTATGCTACTGAGCAAAATGGCAAAGGGATCTTAGCTGCTGTATCGGTTGATGGTCGTATCCATCAGCGTTTAGGAGAGTCAGGAAGTGATGTTCGTGAGCCTGCATGGTCGCCAATTAGAAAATAATACATTGTTAGGAGTATCTAAATGAAGTTATTGAAATCATCCGCGGTATTGTTAGCCTTAGTTTGGTTATCAGGCTGTACTAATCCATTAGCGACCAAAGAATCAGAAGCAGATTTACAATCTGGTGAAGTGGCTGTTGAAGACCGAAATGCTGAAAGTTCAGGCATTGCAGGCGAAAATGCCATGGGTGCAGACTTGGGTGACGGTGCTGAAGCACAAGTTATCGTAGGTGAAGATGCATTCCAAGGTAATGAATTAGATGATCCGGCAAGTCCATTATCAAATCGCATTGTGTATTTTGAATATGACAGCAGTAGTGTTCGAGCTGAAGATCAGCAGACATTAGCTGCTCATGCTACTTATTTAAGTGATAATACAAATGTAACGATTCGTTTAGAAGGTCATACCGATGAACGAGGTTCTCGCGAATATAATCTTGCTTTAGGTGAACGTCGTGCCTTAGCTATTCGTCAAATTCTAATGTTGCACGGTGCTAGCATTAACCAATTTGAAGTCGTTAGTTTTGGTGAAGAGCGGTTAGCGGTAGAAGGTAGCGATGATGCTGCCGGCCTGCAAAACCGTCGTGTTGAATTAATCTACGTAGGACGTTAGAGATGAGATTGATGGGCAAAAAAGCCTTAGCGGTATCTATTTTATTAGCAGCGGTTAGCTCTAATGCTGTTTGGGCTGAAGATACTGCATTACAACAACGAGTTGAAAGGTTGGAACGTATTATTCAAGGACAAGGTTTAGTGTCTTTGTTAGCTCGTGTTGACCAACTACAGAATGAAATTCAAAGCTTGAAAGGTGAGAATGAATCGTTAACTCATCAATTAGGCAAGTTGAAAGCTAGTCAACGTGAGATGTATATCGATCTTGAAAATCGTATGACAGCACAAGCAGTCGCAGTTCAAGTACCTACAACAGTAGAAACTATTGAGCCTAAAGTTATTCAAACTCCAGTAGTCGAATCTAGCACGGATACTGAAACGGCAGCTGAGCCTGAGTCGGTAGCTGTTCCAGTTGCAGTTGAAAATGGTGAAGCTGCCTATCAAGCCGCTTTGCAAACATTACGCAGTGGTCAATATGAACAAGCGGCTTCCGCTTTATATGCTTTTCCTGAGCAATATCCGCAAAGTAGTTATTTGCCAAATGCATATTATTGGCAGGGCGAAGCAAATTACGTATTGCGTAACTTTGAAAAAGCGATAGCAGCCTTCCAAACAGTCATTGACCGCTTTCCTGGCAGCAGTAAAGTCGCAGATGCAACGTTAAAACAGGGCTTTAGCCAATATGAGCTAGGCCAAGTTGAGATTGCAAAAGCAACATTAACAAATGTGATGCAGCAATATCCGAATACGTCTGCTGCAAGACTAGCTAAAGTAAGATTAGAACGCATTAAACAACAATCAAACTAGGCCATAAAGCGAGGTAGGTGTTATGGCGCAGTGTCGTATTACTGAAATTTTTTATTCACTTCAGGGAGAGACACGAACCATAGGTTTACCTACTGTGTTTGTGCGATTGACAGGATGTCCATTACGTTGCGGTTATTGTGATACTGCATATGCCTTTACTGGCGGTGAAAAAATGGAGATTGCAGATATTGTTGAACAAGTTTCTGCATATAATCCACGTTATGTCACTGTCACCGGCGGTGAACCGTTAGCACAAAAGACTTGTTATGAATTATTAACAACCTTATGTGACCTCAATGTTGAAGTATCCTTAGAAACCAGCGGTGCGATTGATATCTCAAATGTTGATCCTCGCGTGGTCTGTGTTATGGATATTAAAACACCAGCTTCAGGCGAAGAAGCAAAAAATATCTACGCCAATATCGACAAGTTGAAACCAGATGATCAAGTGAAGTTTGTGATCTGTGATCGTAGTGACTATGACTGGTCATGTCAGAAGTTAGCAGAATATGATTTACCAAATCGCTGCGAAGTATTATTTTCTCCCATACATGGCGAACTTGATCCGTCAGCATTAGCAGATTGGATCGTTGCCGATAACTTGCCAGTACGTATGCAAGTACAATTACATAAATATCTTTGGAATGATGAGCAAGGCCGATGAAGCGCGCAGTAATTTTACTTTCAGGTGGATTAGATTCCGTCACCGTATTAGCAATAGCTAAACAGCAGGGTTTCGAATGTTATACCTTAAGCTTCAATTATGGCCAACGTCATAATTCAGAGCTAACTGCGGCAGCTAAACTATCCAAACAACATGGTGCTGTAGAACATAAAGTTATTGATATTGATTTAGCTGCAATTGGTGGCTCAGCATTAACCGATAATGAATTAGCTGTGCCAGAACAGCATCAGCAAGGTATACCTATTACTTATGTGCCAGCTAGAAATACCGTATTCCTATCTATTGCATTAGGCTGGGCAGAAGTCTTATCGGCACAAGCAATTTTTGTTGGTGTTAATGCTGTAGATTATTCAGGTTACCCAGATTGTCGACCAGAATTTATAGCAGCATTTGAGCGGTTAGCTAATTTAGCAACAAAAGCGGGTGTGGAAGGACAGAAGTTAACCGTACATGCACCACTGATTAAAATGACGAAAGCGGAAATAATTCAACAAGGAACAGCGTTGGATGTTGACTACAGTCAAACGATATCGTGTTATCAGGCTGATGATGATGGCCGTGCATGTGGTTGCTGTGATTCCTGTCGATTTAGAAAACAGGGATTTGAACAGGCTGCACTAACTGACCCTACCCGCTATCAGTAGAATAATTCAGAGCATAGTTTAACGATAAGCTTAGAACTATGGATGGCAATAAGATAAAATTAAGCTTATAAAGACAGCTCGTAATCACTTACTAGATAATTAGGCCGACAATCTAACTTGGTCGTTGTTATAGATAACTGAGTGATTGTGTTCCGCAGTATTAGGCGTAATATAGACCTACGGTAGAAATGCCGGAACAATTAAGGATACGGTGTTAACTAGCTTCTCCCTTATATATTAAGGATAAATAGACTAGATAGCACTCTTAAAACACCTTAATGAACAATAATGAAAAAAAGTTCACATTAGGGCTTGTCATTTCTGAGAATAAGCGTATTATTCGGCGCTTGGTTAGCCCACGCTGGGCAAAACTTGGAAGAACTTGATAAAGCGCGTTTAATAATTGCGCATCAATATCAAGTAATTCATGTACTTGCATTACTTGCTGTAATGTTAGCTTATCGAGTAAAACATTCTCGTTATTTATTAATTTCAGCAGGTTTCTATATTTTAGGCTTGTTGCTCTTTAGTGGCAGTTTATATTTGAAAACATATACTGGTATAGCAAGTATGAGTACATTTGCTCCCTTTGGGGGCATATCACTGGCATTAGGCTGGTTAAGTTTAGTTTTTTTAGGTAAAAAAGAATCATGACATCAATCGTATTATATTGCAGACCCGGTTTTGAAAAAGAGTGCGGCGCTGAAATTCAAGAAAAAGCTGCGTGGCTCGAAGTCTACGGCTATCTACAATTGACCAAAAAAGAAGGCGTAGTTTTTTATCACCTGAATAATCCGGACGATGGTGAAAAATTGATGGAAAATCTGCCTTTAAAAAGACTGATTTTTGCTCGCCAATGGTTTGTTACTTTAACTGAAAAAATTGCTTTGCCAGATTATAATCGTGTTGAAGCCATTGTTGATGAATTAAGCGGGGATTGGCAATATGCGGATCTGCGTATGGAAACTCCTGATACCAATGACGGAAAAGCATTATCAAAATTTTGTCGTAAATTAGCGGTGCCATTAAGACAAGCATTACGAAAAAAGAGCATATTGAGTGAAAAAAATAATAAAGAAGGGGCGGTATTACATGCCTTATTCTTTAGTGGCAGTGAAGTTATTTTGGGTTATTCTTTTGGTCATAATACTTCGCCACATGTCATGGGTATTCCACGGTTAAAGTTCCCGAACGCAGCACCAAGTCGTTCGACATTAAAGTTAGATGAAGCTTTCTTATATTTTATTCCTAAAGAAGACCAAGAATACCGATTAACATCAGGCATGAAAGCGGTCGATCTTGGCTCCGCGCCAGGTGGTTGGACTTATCAATTGGTACGTCGCGGTATGATGGTTACAGCGATAGATAATGGACCTATGGCTGAATCGCTCATGGAAAGTGGTCAAGTTAAACATCGACAAGTGGATGGTTTTAAGTTTATACCGACAAAGCATGAAATTTACTGGTTGATCCGTGAAACGAATAAACGTGAAAAGGTAAACATACCAGATCAAACCCCAATTGATTGGTTAGTATGTGACATGATTGAAAAGCCTCAGCGGGTCGTTGACTTAGTTATTCATTGGTTCACTGAAGGTTATTGCCGCGAAGCTATAGTTAACCTTAAACTACCGATGGCGAAAAAGTATGACACGGTGAAAGAACTTTTAGATAAGTTAAAGACGGCATTACCTAATTGTTATTATGAAGCGAAGCATCTTTATTATGATCGTGATGAAATTACCTTACTGATTAAATACAAAGTTCATCGTGATAATCAAAGGTGATCTGAGTTAACAAATAAACACATATAAAAAAAGAGCAATTTATTGCTCTTTTTTATGTATAGG
>MAAI01000083.1 GCA_002163115.1 Methylophaga sp. 41_12_T18
AAAGTAACAAAGGCTCAAAGCCTTTTTTGATGGCTAAAAATAAAAGCAATAGACCGACGATAATCATCAGTCCCTGGCCCCATTGCATCTGGTATACACCAGAGTCCATCAATAGTTGTAAAAGTTTATCCACGAGTCAGCCCCTTATGCGATGGTTAGCAAGGTTTGGCCAACAGTCACAGAGTCACCTTCTTTCACGCTGATGCTGCCGACAGTACCGGCCTTAGCTGCGCGAATTTCAGTTTCCATTTTCATGGCTTCAAGAATGATCACAACGTCGCCTTCGGCAACCTGCTGGCCTACAGCTACTTCAACTTTCCAGATGTTACCGGCAAGAGGTGCGTCAAGAGGCTCACCGCCACCCACTGCTGCAGGTGCGGCACCTGGCGCTTGCGCCACTGCGCCACCAAAACTTAGTGGTGCACCGTTAATAGGAGCAAGGTCAGTTACATCACCACCGTCGTCTACTTTCACTACGTACTCGTTGCCGTCTACGTTTACAGTGAAAGTATCTTCGGCATCACCCTTAGGCGCTGGCTCAAATGCATCTGGGTTGCCACGGTTCTCAAGGAACTTAGGCGCTACCTGAGGGAACAAGGCGTAAGTTAGTGCATCGTCAATTTTATCAGCAGCAAGCTTAAAGCCTTTATCAGCGGCCAAAGCATCAACATCGGCAACCAGCTTATCCAGTTCGTTTGTTAACAAATCAGCTGGACGACAAGTGATCACTTCGGCGCCATCTAAAACGCGATCTTGCAATTCTTTGTTGTAAGGAGCTGGTGCTGCACCGTATTCACCTTTAAGAATGCCTTGAGTCTCTTTAGAGATAGACTTGTAACGCTCGCCAGTTAATACGTTTAGTACCGCTTGAGTACCCACGATTTGCGAAGTAGGCGTTACCAAAGGAATGTGACCAAGGTCTTCACGTACACGTGGAATTTCTTGCAGTACTTCGTCGAACTTGTCAGAAGCACCCTGCTCGCGCAGTTGGTTTTCCATGTTGGTCAACATGCCACCAGGCACTTGAGCTACAAGAATTCGAGAATCGGTACCACGCAAGGCGCC
>MAAI01000073.1 GCA_002163115.1 Methylophaga sp. 41_12_T18
GCTGCATTTACCGCAGGGCTTATACATGGTAGGTGTTATTACTTTGTTTTTCTTTGTTATTATTATCACAGGCGTGATTGTACAATTGAAAAAAATTATCAAAAATTTTTTCTTGTATCGAAAGGATCAAACCACGCGTTCACAAATGAATGATATGCACAACATTGTTGGCGTGATCAGTTTACCGTATGCATTAATGTATGCACTTTCAGGTGTTATATTAAACTTATTAATATTAGTTCAGATCCCTAGTGTATTGGTGTTGTACAAAGGCGACTTAGATGGCGTGACTCGTGATGCTGGTTTTTATAGCCATCGAAGTATTGCCAGCGGTGAGTCGTTAGCTATGCCAGACCTTAAATCTTTCGTCGATAATTTAGCACGGCAAAACAATACCGAAATTACACGTCTCAACATCTATGCCTATGGTGATAAAAATGCCGTTTTTCAAGTGGATGGTCTCTATAATACGGGTTTTAACGAATCCTTTACGCGCTATTATCAAGTATCAACAGATAGCTATCCCAGTGAAATGAACCTGTCCGAAAATAATGCGTTTGCGAGAGGATTGGTTATTTTATATTCTATGCATTTTGCTAATTATGCGGGTACCGATATGCGGCTTATCTATTTTGTTCTAGCGATTGCTTTTTGTGGAATGATTGTCGCCGGTAATGTGCTTTGGGTGGTTAAACGTCAGCGAAAAAATGAATATCCTAAAACACTTGCCTTTACACGCGGTGCAACACTTGGCGGATGTATCGGTGTGATAACCGCAACGGCATTTTCTTTTTTTTTAGAGCGAACCTTGCCAGAAGCACTCAATGAGAGAGAACATTTGATTGAATACGCATTTGGTGTGGTGCTACTGCTCATTACTATTGCGGGTTTCTTTGCCCACAAGATACGTCCATTTATTGGCTATAACCTCATCACCAGCGGAATACTGCTGAGTGTAACCGTTGCATTTGAATGGCTTGTGTTTGGCCAAACGATGATTGCGATGTTCAACAACGGCTATCCAATGTTGGGTTACGTAAGTTTTGCCTTAGGGTTATCCGCAATTTTACTTT
>MAAI01000006.1 GCA_002163115.1 Methylophaga sp. 41_12_T18
CAACCACTATAAAAAACTAAGCTATGACACTATTGAAAATACAGCCGTTAAATTTCATCTTCGACAACTTCATTCTTTCTTTCTCTACCGAAGTAAATTCCACTAGGAACAGAGGACTGTTGATATCCACTACTTGCACGAGCTGTAACATGTTGCACAGTTTTCGCCTCTACCTGCTCACCAATCAATTCTACTCCATGTGCTTCAGCTTGCATTCTAACATACCCCCTTAACATTTTTTCTCGATAGGAATACATACCTTTCTTTTTAGGGTCTGGAACCAATATCGCACCACAGCTTTCATTTTTCAGGTTTCTAATTCGCGTACCATATTTAGTAGACCCCATTGTTTCCTTATCAGGAAATTTAGCAATAATGTATTCATATGATGAATACATGTCTTTTATGTATCGGTGTAACCACTCCGAATCAGCCGTAGACCAAAGCACCTCTTCATAGTCACCGGAACGCTGTGATATTGCTATTTCATATGGGCGCTTTAGCTCAGCAGAAATACTATGAATAGCCTCTTTAATTGCTGAGTGGTAATGCTCCTTAGTTACCTTTGACTGCACTTCATCAAGCCAAAAAATGTGCCACATCAATTTCTCGGTAATTAAATGTACATAATACGGATACCCATCAGATACAGCAGCTATCCTCACCAGAATATCCTTTTCAACTTCCAACCCAAAAGCATCTGCGGCATCAGTTACTATTTCCCATCGAGCATCCCAACTCAATTTTGGAAGCTCTATTGTCTCAAGCTGTCTGATAGCAGATTGATGGGCACCAAGAAGTGCATCAATAGTTGTAGCGACACCAGTAAAAATAAACTTAATTGAAATGCGCTTATCACCAAGATGTTTCAATAGATCAGCAAATAGAGCTCTCTCACTTTCTGATTCCATTCTGTCAAATTCATCTATCACTACTACAGGAGTATCTGAATGAATTAAGGAGACTTCTCTTAAAATCTCTACAGCATCAAGCAAAGACTTAATTTCGCCATGAAGATCTTTTAGCGAAATATCTTCTGCATGTTCCAAATTAAGAAATTTAAATTT
>MAAI01000054.1:0-162 GCA_002163115.1 Methylophaga sp. 41_12_T18
AAAAAGACTAAATCAGAAAATTTACAATGAAAAAAACCCACAAAAAAATCGACAACACCCTAAGAGTATCCCTCACTAAGGTGTGCGACAGTGCACTTGAAAACGTAGTGGGCTTTAAGTGGTTAACCCATCTGGCAGACTATGATAATTTTCCACGCTCGT
>MAAI01000054.1:253-1035 GCA_002163115.1 Methylophaga sp. 41_12_T18
AAACCAGTTTGCTAGCAATGTTGATTACGCATTTGTAATGAACATGCAGGGCCGTATGACCCACGAAAAATTGATGGATGCCCCTGATGACTGGATAGTCATGAATGCATCCAGACCATTAGTTGGTGATATGTATTCTGAAGGGGACTTCCTGGCTGGGCGTTTCTATGTGGCTATAGACCCTAAAAGTGAATATGCGGTTCAAAATGTAGATCAAAACAACAAACTAGACGCAAGGGTAGTGATTTACGCATCCAAAAAACAACAAAATGATGCTGTTTTATTCGGCGAAAAGTATGCAGCAGAATATCGAGAAGACGCTGAAACGATAGATGATTTATACAACAATCTGTCAGTTAAGCATGAGAGTTTTAGAGATAAGACAGTAAGTGAGATCTTGGCCGCCTTACGGAATGGGGCTGGGATAGCTCCACCGGAAATGCCATGGAGCCAGAGTACAGTATCCAAAACAATACAAGATAGTCAATATCCGGATGAACCTGATACAAATTCTAGTGAGAAAGAAGGACCAAAAATTGGAGATCTGACTGCAGTTGATGAGCCTCTGAAGCATATTATGATCAATGCACGTATCGAAGAACTTACACAGCATCCAGAAGTGTCCATACACCAAATTGAAACATTAAGAAGCCTGTTTTCAAGCAACCATCCACTTAATGCTGGAATCATATCGAATGGTGTGAAATTTGAACTTACTGGTGAAGCCCCTTATTGGGATAAAGATCTGAGTGATGTTGTCTTGCCATGTTTTGAAAAGAAAT
>MAAI01000016.1 GCA_002163115.1 Methylophaga sp. 41_12_T18
AATAATGCAAGCCACCTTTGGCTTGGTAATTTGCATACACTAGCTTAAATTCCCATTTTCTAGTTGCTCTATACGCTAACTCTAAATCAAGCTCTTTGCCAATGTCATCGCTTTTCTGGTAAGTATGAAAATCATGATACACGGCTCGCCAGCGTAGTTTATTATAACGACCTCGATAGGTAAAATACTGATCTCTCAACCCTGATTGCACGCCATAACCAGTAAAAACATCAGCCCAGCCCTGAAATTTATGATTGGTTCCAAGAGGTGTAATAAAGCCTTGCATGCCATCTTCACTGAATACCTCTTGGCTCAGTTTGAAAATATGACTTTTATACTGCACACTGGCTTCAAGTAAACTGTACCAAGCTTGATAATCTGTAGGGTTATTCGCCGTATCTTGTTGCAGTGCAAATTCAGCATTATAACGATATTTGATCTTTGCTGGTTTAAATTCATCACTAAGGCGAACACCTAAGGTATTAGTCGAAAAACGGGCTTGTTCTTTGTTTTCAACTAAATATGCATAGCCAACCATAGACAAGTTATTGTCAGTTTTATAGGCAACATTGATTAAATGCGCCGACAATTGATGCTGACCTAATTCATTCACTGGTCTTTGCGCGACAGTACCAAAACGAATGTCATCTTGAGGTATTGTTAAAGTTGAATCTTGGCCGAAAATTCGATGTACTTTATTAGTATAGGCATATTGAACATGCCAATTAATTTGATCATTATAATCAAACTTTAACGCATCAAAATTTTGTGGTGTTTGCCAAAACTCAATAGCGCCGATCATACGTTCATTATCAAATGATAATTGCTGTCGGCCCAACCTTATTTGCCAGTCATAATCGCTACTATAATTGATAAAGGCTTTGCTTAGATTAAAACCTTGAGGGTCTGGGATAGGAGAAGTGAATTTTTTAACGGTAACCGAATTATAATCTCCTTCATTAAAAGCATAAACATAATTAGGCTGTAATAAGAACTGCCACTGTTCATTTAGGTCAAAACTTGCTGTCAGTTTCAAACGTGTAGTGAACGCATCAGCGTCACCTA
>MAAI01000052.1 GCA_002163115.1 Methylophaga sp. 41_12_T18
TTAGAGCTTGAGACTGAATCACTTGAACTATCAAATGAGCTCGAATCAGCAGAGTCAGATCTTGAAATTGATATCGAACCGACCACTGCTTTAGAGCTTGAGACTGAATCACTTGAACTATCAAATGAGCTCGAATCAGCAGAGTCAGATCTTGAAATTGATATCGAACCGACCACTGCTTTAGAGCTTGATACTGAATCACTTGAACTATCAAATGAGTTCGAATCAGCAGAGTCAGATCTTGAAATTGATATCGAACCGACCACTGATTTAGAGCTTGATCGTGAAGCTGAGTCAGCAATGACTGCTCTCAACTTTGCCGATGGAATTGATCCTGAAATTGCTGAAATTTTCCTCGAAGAAGCGGATGAAGTTTCAACGGAACTAGTCGATTTGATTACACAGTGGCGACAGCATCATGATCAAGATAGTGTCGCCACTATTCGCCGCCACTTCCATACTCTGAAAGGAAGTGGACGTATGGCTGGAGCAGAGGTTATTGGCGAACTGGCATGGGCCGTTGAACATCTGCTCAATGAAATGTTAGAAGGTAGAGTCGCCGCCAACAATGCCATTGAACAAGTTGTTGTTGATGCTTTTGCGATCCTGCCTACATTGCTTACTCGTTTCAGTCAGGGTGATATAACGACTACCGAACAAGTTGATGCCTTAATTTCACAAGCAACGGCCTTTTTCGCAACAGAGGAAGCTGCTGAGGTTGCTGAGGTTGCTGAGGTTGCTGAGGTTGCTGAGGTTGCTGAGGTTGCTGAGGTTGCTGAGGTTGCTGAGGTTGCTGAGGTTGCTGAGGTTGCAAGTATTGAAGCAGAGTCAGATACACTGCAAAGCATTTTCAACGCTGAAGCTACACAACATATTCAAGCCTTACAACTAGCAGCCAACAAGCTTGATGAGCATCAACTAGTTAATAAAGATCTATTACGCTCAATTCATTCACTGAAAGGCTGCGCCAACATCGCGGAAGTTACACCTATCGCACTGTTGGCAACTCAATTTGATCAAGCTATACAAAGTTTATATAAACATAATATTCATTTATCTAGTGAACAAATCAAGCTGATCACTGATCTGATTACCGGGATATCAGATGTCTTAGAGAGTATCAAAACTGTAAGTATCGATGAACCTGACATTCGTGAGTTAGCCGATAAAATTTATTTCCTAACTCGAGAAGCTGATAACTCTAATGTTAAGCAAGTACTTATCGACCCCGAAATATTAGTTGTCTTCCTCGAAGAAACCGATGAACTGTTAGATAAATACACTAAAAAGCTGAATAAACTACAACATCAACCTGATGATATTGAACACCGAGATGCCGTTCATAAAGTATTAGTGAAACTTACTGACAATGCCAATCACAGTAAGTTACCGGAAATTGCCCAGTTATATCAGTTGCTTGATCAGTTAATTCTAACGCCCGATACGCAAGCAGAGACATTATTTAAGTTATTAGATCAAGGTTACGAAGAGCTCAATAATCATATTGAAAACTTAATTCAAAACAAAGCTACACCAGAGCTCACTGAATTTAAGCAAAACGTTGAAGCCTTTATTTCACAAGTTCTAACGGTAGAAGAACATGAGGAACCGTCAACAGCTTCTCACTCATTCTCCATACCTGATATTGATCAAGACTTATTAGAAGCATTTACTGAAGAGGCAGCTGAGCTACTAGAATCGAGTGAAGCAGCCATAAAACTTTGGCAACAAGACCTTAACAATCAAGCTGCCGCCATGCAGTTACAGCGAGATTTACATACCTTAAAAGGTGGCTCTCGTTTAGCTGGAATCGCTCCAATTTCAGATTTAACCCATCAAATAGAATCATTAGTGCTGGCTGTTAGCAATGGCCAACAAGAAGGTCATGATGCGTTTTTTGATTTACTTCAGCGTTGCCAAGATCGGTTAGCTGAAATGCAAGAACAACTGGCAGCACAATCCAATATTGCTTTCGCCGAAGATCTATTAGCAGAAATTGCAGTTCATTCCGATGAAAAATCTGCCGAAATTCAAGAGCCAAAAGAACAGATACAGCCCCCCACTCCTGTAGAAATGGCAACTCTTGCTGCAGAAGTTCAGCAAAAGCCTGTTGAGAGTCCTAAACTTCAAGTACCAGTCGTCCCCGCCGAGCAAATTCGAGTACGAGCTGACTTACTGGATTATTTGACCAACTTTGCCGGCGAAGTCAGTATCTCTCGTGACCGAGTGACTCAACAAAATAATGCTATTCATCAGCAATTGCATGAGATGGAAGACACGGTATCGCGACTACAAGAACAATTACGAAAACTTGAAATTGAAACCGAGACACAAATTCTATTTCGCTACGAAGGAGAAATGCAGGCTCAACAGTCTGAATTTGATCCTTTAGAGCTGGATCGTTTTTCAATGATTCAACAGTTATCTCGTGGCCTGACTGAGAGCGTCAGTGATTTAACTGATATCAGTCAGTCAATGCAAGTATTAATGAGTGAAACTGATGTTATTTTACTGCAGCAGTCACGACTGAATACTGACTTACAACAAGGTTTAATGAATACCCGTTTATTGCCATTTAAGGGGGTTACTCCTCGCCTAGAACGAATCGTCCGACAAACTAACAGTGAACTTGGCAAGCAATCAAAATTAACCATTGTCGGTACAGAGCTCGAACTCGATAGAACCATACTGGATCGTATTTCTGCGCCCATTGAACACCTACTACGTAATGCGATTGCTCATGGCTTAGAAACACCAAATGAAAGACAACAAGCAGGTAAAGATGAAACCGGCACTTTAACCTTAACGCTTGAACGCGAAGGGTCTGAGATTTTAATTACCCTAAGCGATGATGGCCAAGGAATTAATGTCGAAAAAATAAAACAAAAAGCACTCGACCTGCACCTTATTCGTCTCGATGATATTCCTGCCGATGAAGAGTTAATCCAATTAATATTAAATTCCGGTTTTAGCACTGCTGATGAAGTCTCACAAATTTCTGGTCGCGGGGTCGGTATGGATGTAGTCAGCAATGAAATTCGTGCTTTAAAAGGTCGACTCAGTATCCACTCTGAAACAGGAAAAGGAACGACATTCAATATTCGCTTACCTTTAACGTTATCAATACTGCAAGCTCTGCTGGTTAGCACACATGACCAACAATATGCTGTGCCGTTAGCCAATGTTTATTCAGGCGAACGTATCACGGTTAAAGAAATCAAAGCTATTTTGTCGCATGACAGTTCCGTTTACGAATTCAATGGTGAAAGCTATGACTTCGTACCGTTATGTAATTTATTAGGTCAACCATTTAATCTACCTGAGAGCTCCAAACAACAGTTACCACTACTTTTATTTCGCTCAGGTAAGTTACGCATCGCATTATTAGTCGATTCAATTATTAGTAACCGCGAAATTGTTATTAAATCTGTCGGTGAACAACTGGGTAATATTGCAGCGATCAACGGCGCCACCATTCTCGGTGATGGCCAAGTCGTCTTTATTCTCGATATTCCAACACTAGTCGAAACCCGTTTTGAGGATGCACACCGAAATACACAAGATGCAGCCAACTTGGCATTAGAACTTGCCGAAATACAAGAACGCACGCCAAGAGCAATGGTTGTTGATGATTCTATTACCATTCGTAAAGCATCGGGCAATCTACTAAAACGTCATGGCTTCGAAGTCACTACCGCTCGTGATGGTGTGGATGCGCTTGCTCAGCTCCATGAACAGAAACCGGACCTCATCTTACTCGATGTAGAAATGCCGCGGATGGATGGCTTTGAGTTTGCTTCTATTGTCAGAAATGATGAGAAATTCAGACATTTACCCATCATTATGATCACTTCACGAACGGGTAAGAAACATCGTGATCGAGCAATGGGGATTGGTGTCAATGTCTATATGGGTAAACCCTACCAAGAAGAAGAGCTCGTTGCAGAAATGCAAAAGTTGCTTGGCGACAATTACCCTCATGCCAAACCTTAACGACTCAACGCAACTATTTTAGGACAGATTCATGGCCAATCCTTCTGATTTTATCCACTGTGTATTAGTTCCATTACAAGATCATTTTTTGTTATTGCCTCATCCAACTATCGCTGAAGTTATTCCCATGCCTCGCATTAAAGCAACACAGCATGAAACCAATTATCACATTGGCAGTTATACATGGCGCGAGACAACAATGCCTATTATCGATCTGGAAAGCATGATTGAAAATAAAACTCCACAATCGGATGACGCTAATAAATTATGCATACTCAACGGCATTAACCCTGATGCCCAAGTCGAATTTTATGCTCTACCTTGTTATGGCTCACCCCAGCTAATTACCTTGCATGAATCTGCTATCCAAGCCACGCACGACAGCGATGACTCAGCCTTTCTCCATTGCCAGATTAAGATCGGTAACAAAGTCGCCTTCATTCCTCACTTGGACAATATCGAAAATTACTTACAACAACTGAGCGAATAAAATTCGCTGTTGTTTATCTGCATAAGGCCCACAATTCGCGTTAAGATAACGCCATGATTTATTCCAAAATAGTTTCATGCTTTATCTTAGTGCTCAGCCTATTTACCAGTGTGGCGATAGCAGCAACAAGTGACCGTCTCAAACAGCGAACTCTCTACCAGCAAGCGCAAAAAGCCTTGCAAACTAATCAGATTCAACAATTTAAAACCTTGCTTCATCAATTAGATGACTACCCGTTACAAGCTTATTTAGAATACCGTTATCTTCGTCATCGTTTAAACCATGTTCCCGAACAAACCATCGCACAATTTTTGTTTGAACATAACGATACTTTTTTTGCTGCTCGGTTAAGAAGTTATTGGTTAGATCGCTTGGCGCAAAAAAAACAGTGGCCTCAATATTTAAAACACTACCAAAGTCCACAATCCACATCGCGACAATGCTTGCGACTACAAGCACTCAGCGCAACCGGCCAACAACAACAGGCTTTGGCCGAAGTACCGCAACTGTGGTTAGTGCCACGCTCACAAAAAAAAGCCTGCGATCCCATTTTCAAAGTTTGGCAATCACAAGGCTTAGTCGATGATGAACTACGCTGGCAGCGTATCTTGCTGGCCCTAAATGAAAACCAGTTCAGCTTAGCAATATACTTAGCAAAGTCTTTAACAGATAATACTGAAGCAAATGCGTGGATTAGTCGCTGGCAACAAATGCATCGCAACCCAAATTCATTGTTAAAGCAGCTGCCCGCGCCATCAAACAATCAGCAAATTAGTCTCACGCAAGACGTTAGTATCGCTCGAGAAATTATCAAACATGGCATTAGTCGACTTGCTCGTAGATCAACCGATAACGCTTTTGAAGCATGGCAACGTATTTCACCTCACTACCAGTTTAGTGAGCAAGATAAACTCACTGTTCAACGTTATATTGCTAAACGTTCAGCATTAAATCGTGAAGATCGCGCTTTAGAGTTCTTTGCAGATATTCCAGCTGAGCCATGGCGAGTTCGCGCCGCCTTATGGCAACAGGACTGGCCAGCAGTACAACAAGCGATTCTTAGCCTTAACCTTGATGAACAGCAGTCTTCTCGCTGGCAATATTGGTTGGGCCGCAGCCAAACAGAGCAAGGTCAACAACAAGCAGCAACAGAAACCTTTCAGTCGCTAATTTTTGAACGTGATTATTATTCTTTTTTAGCTGCAGATAAATTACAACAGCCTTACCAAATGAATCATCAGCCTATCGCCGTGACCGAACAGGAATTGACCGAATTTTCACAGCGGCCTGCTATCGATAGGTTACGAGAATTCTATGTATTAAATATGTCTCTCGAATCGCGTCGCCAAGCCTATGCATTAAAGCAACGGTTATCAAACCGAGAATTACAGTTGCTAGCAACTTTGACCCACCGCTGGGGCTGGCACAATCAAACCATCGCCTTATTAGGCAAAGCACGCTATTGGGATGCCTTAGATTTACGTTTCCCAGTAGTATTTGATACTGACATTCTTAAAGCCAGTAAAAAGAATGGCATCGATCCTTCCTGGTTATTTGGTATTGCTCGCCAAGAAAGCGCCTTCAATCCCCAAGCACGCTCACATGTCGGTGCAATGGGACTGATGCAAATAATGCCCCAGACCGGAAAGTTAATTGCCAAACTAATTAACCGGCCATTAAAGAAAGTTGATGAACTGTTAAATCCTGCTAGAAATATTCAACTTGGTAGTGCTTATTTACGTCGAATGTACGATAAAAATCAGCATAACCCTGTTCTCGCCACCGCATCCTACAATGCCGGCCCGCACCGCATAAAAAAATGGTTACCTAAGCAAGCTTTACCAGCCGATATCTGGATTGAGAATATTCCTTTTAACGAAACAAGAAAGTACACCAGTAATGTCTTAGCCTATGCAGCAGTGTTCGATTATCAGCGAAAACAAAATATTAGCCCAATCAGCTCACGAATGCCTGCAGTTAACGCTAAAACACCTTAAACTAGCGCTATGGAAATTTATCTCGTCGGCGGCGGTGTTCGCGATCAACTATTAGGCTTACCCGTCAAAGATCGGGATTGGGTTGTTGTAGGCAGCACGCCCGAACAACTCTTATCGCAAGGCTATCAGCCAGTAGGCAAAGACTTCCCAGTGTTTCTACATCCCGAAACACATGAAGAATATGCGCTGGCCCGCACAGAACGAAAAACAAAACCAGGTTATCGCGGCTTTGTAGTTCATGCTGCTCCTGACGTAACTCTAGAACAAGATCTGCTACGTCGTGATCTCACTATTAATGCCATCGCACAAACAGCTGACGGCCAATTAATCGATCCATTTAACGGCCAACAAGATCTCAAAGATAAAGTGCTGCGTCATGTATCGCCGGCATTTGTTGAAGATCCGGTTCGCGTATTACGTATTGCTCGCTTTGCTGCTCGCTTCGGTTTTAGCATTGCCGCTGAGACGCAACAACTCATCCAACAAATGATTGCCGCCAAAGAGCTAGATCATCTTGTTGCTGAGCGAGTCTGGCAAGAATTAGAAAAAGCCTTAGCGACTAAGCAGCCATCGTTGTTTTTCACCACACTCCGAACTGTCGGTGCATTAGAAACTCTGTTTCCAGATGTCGACCGATTGTTTGGTGTGCCGCAAGTAAAAAAATGGCATCCAGAAATCGATACTGGTATTCACGTCATGATGGTCATCGATCAAGCCGCACGCTTAACTGATGACATTGCGGTACGTTTTGCTGCGCTATGCCATGACCTTGGCAAAGGCACCACACCCGCCGATATATTGCCGCAACATATCGGCCATGAGCACCGTAGCGTTGAATTAACACAACGTTTATGCGAGCAATTACGAGTCCCGAACGACATTAAATCACTGGCACTAAAAGTCGCTGAATATCACACTCATGTCCATCTGTTATTTGAGCTGAAAGCGAAGACTATTTTAAAGGTAATTGAAGCCTTAGATTCATTTCGTCGACCAGAACGGTTTGCGCAATATCTACTGGCCGGTGAAGCTGACTGCAAGGGCCGTCCTGGTTATGAAGATCTAGCTGTTGCTGAAATACCTGTATTCGAACAGTGTTTTTCAGCTGTACAGAAAGTAACAGCAAAACCTTTTGTAGAGGCGGGCTTACAAGGCCTAGAAATAGCCCACGCTCTACGTGAGCAACGCATCAACATCATTGACCAAATCATGAACGACTACAAACGGTAAATTAAATACCGCCTAGATCAATAGCTAGCGTTAATTTTAGGCATACATTCATATACTCCATAGCCCTCACTTCACGTATAATTTTAGTAATTTAATAATTCACACAGGATGCGCCCCTCATGAGTAGTAACATCTCAGCCAACTGGACGAGCGTCAATGCAGCTTGCCAACCTTTAGTTGACAACCTTATTGCTGACGCCCAAGCACTACAGCTTGAAATTAGTACCCTGAGCAATGGCACTCGCATCGTTGATGCCGGTATCAACTGCACCGGCGGTCTTGAAGCTGGACGATTAATCGGTGAAATCTGCATGGGCGGTCTTGGTACCGTGACACTAGGCAGTAATAGTGGTTTTGACAATTGGCCTTGGTCAGTTAATGTTCATGCTAAAACGCCGGTATTAAGCTGCTTAGGCAGTCAATATGCAGGCTGGAGCCTTTCCCATAAGAGTGAAGACAGTAAATTCTTTGCACTAGGATCAGGTCCAGGTCGCGCCTTAGCAGGTCGTGAAGAAGTACTTAAAGAATTTGGCTATAAAGATGAAGCTAAATCAACCTGTATTGTCTTAGAAGTCGATAGCTTCCCACCTATTGAAGTTGCAGAAAAAGTGGCTGCCAACTGTGGTATCAAGCCTGAAGACCTAACATTTATACTCACGCCAACATCAAGTTTAGCCGGTGTAATGCAAATTGCTATTCGTGTATTAGAAGTGGCAATGCACAAAGCTCACACTTTGCATTTCCCTATGGAAAAAATCGTTGATGGTTTTGGTGTAACACCTGTTGCACCTCCAGGTGGTGACTTCATGACAGGCATGGGTCGTACTAACGATGCCATTTTGTATGGCGGTATGGTTCATCTATTTATCAATGGCACAGATGAAGAAGCACAAGACTTAGCTGAAAAAATGCCTAGTAATACTTCATCAGATTACGGTCGTCCTTTTGCTGAAATCTTTAAAGCTTATGAATATGATTTCTTCAAAGTGGATCCAATGTTATTTAGCCCGGCAAAAGTGATTATTACTAATGCTGCTACCGGCAAAAGTTTCACTGCTGGCGAATTAAACAATGAGCTACTCACTACTTCATTTGGCCTATAAGTAAATTCATTAGGGGCAACTCCAAGTTGCCCCTAACTACCTACTCATTATGACACCTCCTCGTATTGTTATCTTCAACGACACCCATGGTTGGCACAGTAATCAACTGGTCACAGCTTTAGCTGATTTAGGCATTGAAACTGTACTCGCCGATCTTGCCGACTGCGTTATTGATCTAGACAGTGCAACTGGGCTCAACATTCCTGGCTTTGATAATCAATTACCTGCAGCAGCAATGGTCCGAGGCATCGCGCCAGGCAGCTTAGAGCAAATCACCTTACGGATGGATGTATTGCATACCTTAGCTGAGCTCAATATTCCTGTATTTAACCCGGCATCAGCTATAGAGCATACGGTTGATAAAGCTCGAACCTCGCTACGGTTGCATTTAGCAGGCTTAACGACACCGCGTACTTGGGCCACTGAAAACCGTCAACAAGCAAAGCTAATTGCTCAGCAACAAATAGCTAAAGGTAAGTCGCTGGTCATTAAGCCTTTATTTGGTTGCCAAGGTAAGGGTATTGAAAAAATCGACACTATCGACCAGTTTGAAGCTATTCAAGCAGTCGGAGATGCCTTTTATCTTCAGCAATATATTGAACCCTTTACGCCTGAACAATGGCAGGACTGGCGGTTATTTGTAATTGATGGCAAGGTCTGTGCTGCCATGTCGAGACAGTCTGATCACTGGATCACCAATTTTGCTCAAGGTGGCCATTGTCTTGCAACTACGGTTACAGCCGAAATGGAACAACTGGCAATAAAAGCCACCCAAGTCGTACAAGCAGACTATGCTGGAGTCGATCTAATTAGAACAAAGGAAGGTAGCTTTACCGTGTTAGAAGTAAATAGTGTTCCAGCTTGGAAAGGCCTATTTCAAGCAACTGGAATTGATGTTGCAAGCAACCTAGCTCAAGCATTAGCCAAACGAATAAAACACCCTTCCACCGCCAACTCAAAGTCAGACCATGCTATCTAGTCAGAATATAGAAGAAAGTATCCGCTGGGCGTGTGAACAGGAAGTTGCAGCTCCAAAGCCTGGCAATGTTAACTGCTTTAGTGATGGCCACAATATGCAAGTGCAAGACTTCATCGCCAGTGCACATGCTATTGCTCCCGTCTTAGCCCAACAAGATATCGCTATTGGCGAATTGATTCTGCAAGCAATACAAGCCACCCGCACCGTTGTCGATTGCAATACCAATCTAGGCATTGTGTTACTTTTTGCCCCTCTTTGCTATGCTGCCCATCATTGTGAAAGCTTTGACCAACTACCCGCTGAATTAGAGCGCGCACTCAATGCTCTAACCGTTTCTGATGCCGAAAATTGTTATCAGGCGATTCGATTAGCCGAAGCTGGCGGGATGGGCAAAGAACAAAATCAAGATATTAATGACACCCCAACAATTACCTTAAAACAAGCGATGTTATTAGCCCAAAATAGGGACAATATAGCCAAACAATACGGGAATAATTTCCGAGAAATTTTCCATCTAGGCCTGCCAAGTTTGACAGCTGCGATTAAATGTGAAGAAAGTATTGAATGGGCTACCGCTTTAGCGTATCTTACGATCTTATCAACCGAGCCTGATACTTTGATTTGTCGAAAGCAATCATTAGAGCAGGCCAGGGCAGTGACAACGCAAGCAAGAAATTTATTACGTAAAACTAAGAACAACAACAAGTTAAGTAACAATAAATCAGATATAATTGCTTGGGATAAAGAATTAAAGAAGAACTCAATTAACCCTGGAACCACCGCAGATTTGACCGCAGCGACATTATTGCTGTGCGCATTCCAGTCAATGTTTTCTTCACAAAGAATTTTGATACCTTGATGCTTTTTAGCGGACAGTATTGAGCAGGACATACGTTCCTTGATCACGTATAACCTCCGACTTAAAACCATTAAGTGGAGGGGAAATGGGTATTTTTAACAATTTTTTTGGAACAGGATAATTAACATGCCAGTAATCGATCGCGTACTTGTAGGTGAATCTTTAGTCATTGAAGATGGTGACTTAGATAACGTAGCTCACATTGACTTACTTATGGGCCCACGTGGCTCAGCAGCAGAAGATGCTTTCTGCCGCACTATGACAGACCAAAAAGCCGGTGTTAACGGTCTTTTAGCTGTTGTTGCTCCTAACCTTATGGTTAAACCTGCGACAGTTATGTTTAACAAAGTTACTATCAAAAACATGAAGCAAGCTGTTCAAATGTTCGGCCCTGCACAACGTGGTGTTGCGTTAGCAGTAGCTGAATGTGTTGAAAACGGTACAATCCCAGCTAGCGAAGCTGATGATTGCTTCATCTGTGTTGGTGTATTTATCTCTCCAACAGCTGACAGTGATCAAAAAATCCAAGACTGGAACTACCGTGCGACTAAAGAGTCAATCGAACGTGCAGTAGCTCGTGAGCCTAAAGCGGCTGACGTTGTTGCACAATACAAAGACAGCGCACACCCATTTGCAGCTAGCTAAGTTGTAAATCAGTTCAAAGCATTGCCCTCTCTTTAGAGAGGGCGGTGTCCTGTTTCAAAACGTCTAAGCACACCGCTGCTTATCGCTCCCCTATGCAATGCACTTGCTATTAGTGCGGCATCAATTCCTTGCTCAGTTAAACTCTCCAAGTCAGCCTCATTACGAATTCCACCTGCAGCAACAATTCGGCTATTTACAGCTAAACCTTTCATTTTATTTAACAACATAAAGTCAGGCCCCATAGCCTCACCTACAAAATCTAAATTCATCACAATGACATCTTCAGGCCAAGCTTCAGGTTGTGCTAACAGTGAGTCATTACCTAAGAATTTTCCATGCTGTAGATCCAAAGATAAAACCCCACTTCGTGTATCACTATTTGCTATTAAATCTAACTCGACCAAACTCTCACTAGCAAGAATGCAGCGGAGCCCTTTAATATTAGCCAGCTGTTGCCAGTCCTGCCGTGTTTGTATTCCTGCATCTAACCAGAATTCAGTATCCGGAAAATATTGGTGTAATTTGCTATAAAAATCGATATTAAATTGCTGCTTAACAATCGCATCCAAATCTGCAATATAGATCGTGTTAAAAGGATGCCATGTTAAAAAGTCTCTTATCACTTCAATAGGTTCCACTGATGAGGTCAGTACTGATTGCAACGGTGCATAATTAGCCCTATCACCTCCGCTAGCATGGACAACAATCCCCCCCTTTACATCAATGACCGGTATAATTTGCACTGTACTTCCTTCAAAAAACTCAAATGAAACTATTCGTTTACGAACATATTACCAGTGGTGCTTTAACCGGACAGGATCTTCCTCAAAGTCTTGCTCATGAAGGCGATGCGATGCTCACTGCTATTTTGCAAGATCTTGCAGAAATACCACAGCTGGAATTAGTCATCTTACGTGATGTTCGTCTGCAAGCTATCGCTAAACTAAATAACGACATAAGCTTGGATTATTTATGGGTTAGTAGTTCCAGTAGCTTTGATCAACAATGGCAGCAAGCTTTATCAATAGCTGAACATAGCCTGCTCATTGCACCAGAAACAGAGCAACAGCTCATCTCTATTCAACAACAAGTTATAGACAGTGGTAAACGTTATCTTGGATGCTCACAACATGCAACAGCATTAACCACTGACAAGCTCGACTGCTTCCAACTCTTAACAAGCCATGGCATTACAACGCCAACAACCAAGCTTGCTACAGATTGGCATCTCGCTGATTTTAATTACGCTACCAGTTTTATCGTTAAGCCTGTCGACGGTGCTGGTTGCATTGATACCATGCACTTTCAAACACCACAACAAGTCAGTCGCTACCTAGAACAACAACCAGAGCCCAAGCTCTCAAAGTTGATTGTTCAACCTTTTATTGTCGGAGAAGCGGCCAGCCTTAGCTTGTTTATTGATGAAACAGTTTCAGTATTAGCCTTAAATGGCCAACAGATCAGCCAACAAGGTTCACAGTTAATTTGTACGAGCTCTAATACCAACAATACATTATTAGCTAAATTACCTTTAAATCAGGCTCAAGAGCTTGTAGATAGAATTTTTGATATCATTCCCGGCTTGTGGGGCTTTGTCGGCATTGATCTAATCCTATCGGCTTCTGGCCCTGTTGTAATTGAAATTAACCCACGATTAACGACATCTTATCTTAATCTTAAGTCTACATTAACTAACAACCCTGCTGAATTGCTAATTAATGCAATACCTAAGCAAATAGCCTCAAGGTTTGCATCATGACAAAACACGCTTCTTACTTTTCAGGTTGGGATATTGGCGGTGCCCATGTGAAAGTGGCTCGCTGTGATCACTCTGGGAAACTAATTGAGGTTATTCAACTAGCCTGCCCTCTTTGGAAAGGCATTGAGCACCTTCATATAGCAATACAATCAGCTCAACAGCAGTTGGGTAATCAAGGTGATATTTCAGCGATTACCATGACCGGAGAGTTAGTTGATATTTTTGCCGATCGACAAACTGGTGTTAGTGAAATTTTAGCTTGTATTAACAACTATATACCAGCCGATAAAATTCATGTTTTTGCTAGTAAGCAATGGTTATCTCCTGCTGATTCCAAAATACAATGGCAAGATGTAGCCTCGATGAACTGGTTAGCTAGTGCTAACTTCGTAGCTAATAATATTGCTGATGGTTTATTTATTGATCTAGGCAGTACTACCTGTGACATTATTGCTATTAACAATGGAGTAGCTTGTCCGCGAGGCTTTGATGATCATCAACGTCAACTCTCTCGTGAGCTCCTCTATACCGGTGCAATAAGAACTCCTTTGCTCGCACTGACCAATCAAGCTCCTTTTAATGGCCAACTGTTTAGCCTAGCTGCAGAGGTATTTGCAACCACGGGGGATTGCTGGCGCTTGCTCAATAAAATTGAAGCCGACATGATTATTGACGACAGTGCTGATGGCCAGCCATGGCAACCGGAAGATTGTGCTCGTCGTATTGCCAGGTTGATTGGCAGTGATGCTGATGACCATTCGCCTCAACAATGGCAGCAACTCGCGCAATGGTTTGCCGAGCAGCAACTACATCAGGTCATTAATGCTTGTCTGCAAGTAATATCTAATCATAACTTATCCTTAGACGCGCCGATTATTGGTGCTGGCGTAGGTCGTTTTATCGCCCAACAATGTGCGCAGCGACTCGAACGACCTTATATTGATTTCGCTAGCCAAGTCAGTCCCTCATTATCAGCAGCTGCAGATCATGCTCCTGCGACTGCCATTGCTCTTCTAGCTCAACAACAGTTCACGTAAAATAGGCACTATGACAGCGAATTTCCCCTCCTTATGTATTGAACTCCCTTATAAACCGGACAGTGCCGACTATTTCGAAGCTATTCGTGATTTATCGTGGCCAGTGTTTCTGGATAGTGCCAATACAGATCTTGATAGTGGCCGCTACGATATTATGGCTGCTGATCCATTTATTACCTTGCAAACACGTGATTTAGACACCTGTATAGATTATCGTGACGGTAAACAACAACATAGCAGTGACGATCCATTCACAATATTGCAGTCTATTCTCGCCCCCTTATCACAAGCGAGTTCAGACCTGCCGTTTACTGGCGGTGCAATAGGTTATTTGGGTTATGATCTAGGCCGTAGAATTGAAGATATTCCACAACAAACTATTGATGCTGAAGATCTTCCTGAGATGGCGGTTGGCATCTATGATTGGGCCATTGTTATTGATCATAAAAATAAACAATGCTTTTTGGCCAGTAATGGCTGCGATCCCAAAACAGATGAAAACTGGGATGCACTCGTTAACAAACTTAGACAACCAGTCGAGAAACAGCAAGCGAAGTTCACGGTCTCGGGCAAGTTACAAGCTAACTTTGACAAAGCCAGTTACCAAAGTGCATTTAACAAAATTAAATCCTATATCGTTGAAGGCGATTGCTATCAAGTCAACCTAGCTAAACGCTTTGAAATTGAAGCCCAAGGCGATCCATGGCATGCCTATAAACTTTTACGTCAATATAATGCGGCTCCGTTTTCGGCCTATTTTGCTACAGACTCAGCAAGTATTTTAAGCTCATCACCAGAACGCTTATTGCATGTTGCCGAACAGCAGGTTGAAACCAAGCCAATAAAAGGCACACGTCCTCGTGATTTACTAAATAAAAGTAACGATGAAGCACTCGGTATTGAACTACAAAACAGTATCAAAGATCGTGCTGAAAACCTGATGATTGTTGATTTGTTACGTAATGACCTAGGCAAAGTCTGCGTGCCGGGCTCGATTTCAGTACCGAAACCATTCGAACTGGAATCATTTGCTACTGTACATCACTTAGTAACTACCATTGTTGGCAAGCTTGAGCAGAATGAAACGGCCGTTTCTTTATTAAGAGCATGCTTCCCTGGTGGTTCAATCACTGGCGCACCCAAGCTACGAGCAATGGAAATCATTGAAGAGTTAGAACCTCATCGCCGCGGTGTGTATTGTGGCAGCATTGCTTACATTGGCTTTGATGGAAAAATGGATAGTAACATCACCATTCGCACTCTCGTTTACAACGATAATCGACTGCGTTTTTGGGCTGGCGGCGGTATTGTTGCTGACTCTGATGTAGATGCTGAGCACCAAGAAATCCTTGATAAAGCTTCCGCTATACTCAAGCTAATAGAAAAGCTGCATTAATAATGTTGGTCGTGAAATTAGGCGGTAGTCTCTATAACACGAAAGAACTCAAAGCTTGGCTCACAGTATTAGCCAGCTATGCTGAACAACAGACTATTATTATCGTTCCTGGTGGTGGCCCTTTTGCCGATCAAGTACGAACAGCTCAGCTACTCCATCAGTTTGATGATCATCATGCTCACCACATGGCCTTATTAGCAATGGCTCAATTTGCGTTGCTAATTTCGGGTTTAGAGCCGCAATGCCAACTCTATTATTACGACAAAACTAATCAACCATCAATACCGTCATTATCAGTGTGGCTACCTGAACAATCTATACTTGCCTATAGTGAAATTTCACAAGATTGGTCGGTCACTTCAGACAGTCTTGCATTATGGTTAAGCCAACAATTAGATGCAGAGCAATTAACGCTCGTTAAGAGATGTCCGCAAAAGAGTCAATTGATAGCCGAGCTAGTACAAGCACAAATATTAGATGCAAGTTTTGAACAATTTTATCGTCAACAAGCGATCAAAACTGACATCATTCATTATCAAAACTATGCTGCTTTTAATAATGACAATCAGAATACTGTAATCCATCTATGACTAACGACTCACCTACTCTTAACGCGTTACTAGAACATCTCCAGCAGTTCACCAGCCAATCCGCTATAAATTCATCTTTATTAGCTATCCAAGAAGATGCAAACAATCATGAGCAAATTAACAGCCTCTGTCGGGCGCTAATAAATGAAGGTCAGCGTCATAACCAAAGTGCATGGGCAGCACATATGACATCATCACCAACTGCTGCCAGTATTTTAGGCCAAGTATTAGCAGGCTTACACAATGGTAACTTGCTATCACCACAGCTATATCCCTTATTAGATAAAATCGAACAACAACTAATAAGCTGGTTTTGTCAGTTATATCGCCATCAATACGGTCATTTCACTGCCGGGGCGACCTACGCTAACCTAGAAGCACTTTGGCAAGCTAGAGAACATGCAAGCCACGATTCAAAGCTGGTTTATGGCAGTCATGCTAGTCACTTTTCTGTGGCAAAAGCCTGTCAGGTATTAGGTCTTACTTTTCAAGAAATTGACACTGATCAATATGACCGAATATTGCCATCGGCATTAGCTGAAGTCTGCCAACAACAAGTACCTATTGCAGTCGTACTCACTGCTGGTACGTCGGCTTGTGGCGAAATAGATCCACTCTCGGAGTGCATACAAATATGTCAGGCATTTGATTGTTGGAGCCATGTTGATGCGGCTTGGGGCGCTGGCCTTGTGTTATTAGAACAATATCAACCGCTCTTCTGTGCTGTAGCAGATGCAGATTCGCTCACTATCGATCCACACAAAGCCTTTTCGCAACCAAAACCATGTGGCCTATTACTCTACCAGAGGCCATTACAGCCGTTATTTGCTATTGATGCAAACTACCTAGAACACCCACCTAAACAAACACTACCGGGCTCATTTGGGGGTGAGTTATTTCTACCATTATGGTCTAGCCTAATGTTTTCCGGCGTTGCTGACTTACGTAAGCAAATGCAACATCGGCTACAGCAAGCGCAATGTTTTGCTGAGTTCCTAACATCGCAGCCTTACTGGTGGCATCATCAGTCTCCAACAGGAATAATTTGCTTTAGGCCTTCAGCTGACATTAATTTAGATGATTTAGTAACTTTAGGATTATTCTCAAAAGCAAAAGTGAATAATAAGACGGTATATCGCTGTGTTTTTGCTTCACAAGCTGCCCAAGCTACTAGCTTAATTACTGCGCTTGAGCCTTTTTGCTAATTTGTTTTTGCACGCTATCAAAGCGGCGTAACCATGAAGGTAGCGTATTCAAGGGTGCTGGCCAACTACTACTTGCTGTAAGCGCTGTTTGTTTACTGTTATAGACACCGTAGACCAGTGCATACCAAACACGACCATTACGGATACTTTCAAACTCAGCCACATCACCAGCCAATGCATATTTTTCAATAAACTCGGTGACCTCTTGATGCTGCCAAGAGCCCATTAACTGAAATGTATAGTCCGTAGCTCGTTGCTTAAGAATCCAATCTTGTTGATAAAGATCAGCTTGCTCAACGGATATTGCCGACACTTCGGCATCAGCCGTCAATATCAACGTCGAAGGTTGTAAACTCTTCTCCCTCTGCTGAACGGCAACAACTTGCTCATCACTTTGAACAGTTAGCTCATCGATTAATAACAATAATTCATTTCGCTCAGCCTGCTCTGAACTTAGAATAGCATCATCTTCAACAACCACTGTTGCCAACTCTTCCTGAATTAACTCCGGTAACTTAATGAGTTCATTATCAGCTTCATCACTGCTAAATAGTTCGTTAATATCAGATTGATAAACCAATAGGGAGATCAGTAATACTGATATTGCCAATATTCCTAGCCAACGCACAATGACAGTAACGTTAATATTTACCGGACTAACAAACGAGGGATGAATGCCCAACAATTTTTGATGAGCTAATTGGTTTAGCTTTGCCGGGTTGCCTGACGATTGCTGATAAAATCGCTGCATTTCTTTGCTGGAGAAAGGAGATGCACCTTGATAACCTGCGTCTAATAAGCGTTGTAATAAATAGGTCGCAGACTCTTGTTCCGATAGTTCGGGTAAATCAACGTGCTGTATACGCTGTTGAAGCAGGTTAAACTCACTAACATCAGCAGTGGCAGTTATAATTGCTTGTAATAAAAAGGTATCATTACGTCGCCAGTGCAACCATTTTATTATCTCTGTCCTGACTTCTTCTGGCAGCAACTCAAAATCATCAACCAGCAATAAAGGTTTAATATTAATTTTCTGTAATTGAGTAAATCGTTGCGTCAATTTATCTGCCAGAGCTTCGCCAGAAAGGACACCCTGAGTATCAATACCAAATGCTGTTAAACATTGTAATGCTAGCGATTGAACATCCCGGGTTGATTCGCTATTGAGAGTACAAGTTCGGAGACCATCACCTGCCTTTAACTGCAGTTGTGCCAATAAACAACTTTTGCCGACACCAGGCTTGGCTATTAACAATCCTATTTGATTTGTCGCTTGAACCAAGTGCAATAATAAATTAAGTCGTTGCTCGACTTGCTTGCCATTAAAAAATGAATTTGCATCTACAGTCTGACTGAAAGGCGCAGATTTCAACGCTAACCGCGAAATATAACTAGGTTCAGCAGAGGGTGATGCAAGTTCACTCATAACAAAATATAACTCCTAATGCTGGAACAACTCCAATGTTTCAGCCAGTTTATCCCTTGAATAATTATCACTCATGACAGCCTGACCAATTCCTTGCAGTAATACGAGACGAATCACGCCATCTTTTACCTTTTTATCTACGGCCATCAAGGACATAAATTGCTCCGAACTCATACCTTCAGGTGTTGTAACTGGCAGGTCAGCAGCTAATAATAATGCTTTGATACGGTCAACATCTTGAGTTGTAAGCCAGCCTAAGCGCTGTGATAAATCAGCAGCCATCACCATGCCACAAGCAATAGCCTCGCCATGCAACCAATTTCCGTAACCCATACCAGTTTCAATAGCATGGCCAAAGGTATGGCCTAAGTTCAATAATGCACGAACCCCATGCTCAAGTTCATCCTCAGCAACCATCTTGGCTTTATCTATACACGAACGTTCAACCGCTTCAGCAAGTGCTGCTGGCTCCCGATGCTTTAAAGCGGTCATGTTGTCTTCTAGCCATTCAAAAAAGTCTAGATCATTGATAAGACCATACTTTATAACTTCCGCAATGCCTGAAGATAATTGACGGTCATCTAGTGTATTTAAAGTATTGGTATCAGCAATCACACATTGTGGCTGGTAAAAAGCGCCTATCATGTTCTTACCTAAGGCATGATTAACCGCCGTTTTCCCACCTACAGATGAATCCACCTGAGACAGTAATGTTGTAGGAATTTGAATGAATGGCACACCGCGCTGATAACAAGCAGCTGCGAAGCCAGTCATATCACCAATCACCCCACCACCTAATGCAATCAAGGTCACTTGGCGAGAAAAGTGCACTGATAATAACTGATCAAAAACCTGATTTAACACATCTAATGTTTTAAATTGCTCTCCATCTGGTAAAACAACGGATTCACATTGATATGCTTGCAAAGAATCTAGTAGCGCTTGTAAATATAAAGGGGCAACGGTTTCATTGGTCACCACTAATACTTCCTTACCTTTGATATGCTGAGTTAACAACTCGGGCTGCGCCAAAAGGTCTCGACCTATATAAATAGGATAACTACGTTCATCTAATGCAACGTGTAAGGTTTTCATCATGTTTAGTATTATTTTCCCAATTCTTCTAATTGCTTTATTACCATTGAAACAGTGTGTTGAATTGACTGTTCACCGGTCCGTAACACTACATCCGCTACATTTTGGTATAAAGGATCACGCTTTTCCAGTAACTCAATAATTTTCTTTTTTGGATCTTCAGTTTGTAATAAAGGCCTATTTTTATCTTTAGAGGTACGTTTCAATAACTGCTCTTCTGATGCCGCTAAATACACCACATGTCCTTGCGCTCGTAGGGCTCGGCGATTTTCATCAGCCAAGATTGCTCCGCCGCCAGTAGCCAGCACGATATTTTTTAAACATGTTAATTCGGCAATGACTTTTTTCTCTCGTTCACGAAAACCTTGTTCACCTTCCATTTCAAAAATCCATGAAATAGATACACCAGTGCGTTTTTCTATTTCACGATCACTATCGTAAAAACTGCGTTTAAGTACTTTTGCAAGTTGTCGACCAACTGTTGACTTGCCGGCACCCATTGGTCCAACTAAAAAAATATTGCCTGATATCACGTAATTTTCATCTCACTTTACTTTCAGTCTACAAAAAAGCCGGATCATAGATCCGGCTTTCATCATATCAAACCTGTGTTTGATTAAAATTTAAGGCTGTCCTTAATAATTTTAGGTGTTATGAATACTAACAATTCTCGTTTTGTATCATTATTTGATGTCGACTTAAATAAGAAGCCTACATAAGGTAGATCACCAAAGAATGGAACGCGAGTAGAAGAATTTATGGTCGATTGCTCATAAATCCCCCCCAAAACTACTGTCTCACCATTATCAACTAATACCTGCGTTTTAACTGAACGCGTATCAATACTTGGTACCCCAAGGAATATCTCACCGACTTCATCCTTGTTAACTTCAAGATCCATCACAATACGATCATCTGGTGTAATTTGTGGCGTCACTTCTAATTTCAACACCGCCTCTTTAAATGAGACAGAAGTTGAACCACTAGAGCTTGCTTCTTGATAAGGAATCTCCGTACCTTGTTCAATAATTGCTGTTTGCTGATTTAATGTCACTACTCGTGGGCTAGAAATAATTTCACCTTTACCCTCTTGTTGCATAGCAGACAGTTCTAACTCCAAAATCGCATTGAAGGGAAGTTTTGCAAATGCTAACCCTAAAGTTGAACCTCCAGTAACAGGTAAGTTAACGTTCAAGGAGTCACTCAGATCAAGGCCAGGAGTGACAGTGTCACCATCAGCTCCCACAGTAAAGTCAGAACTACTGCCAGAAAAGGCTGTGCCTAAAGTATTACTCTTACCTGAAAGACCAAAATTAACTCCTAGCTCTTTGGTAAAGTCATTATTTGCAATAACGATACGTGCTTCAATCAAGACTTGGCGGACAGGAATATCTAATTTTTCTATTAACTGTCGAACTTGAACTAATTGATCTGCTGTATCACGAATAAGTAATGAGTTGGTACGTTCATCGACCGTAACGCTGCCTCTATCAGAAATAAATCCAGTCGGATCAGCGCCTGAGCTTGAACCCGAACCAGAATCTATAATGGCAGCTAGCTCAGTTGCTTTAGCAAAGTTAATTTCAATGATTTCTGAATACAATGGCTCCAATTCAACCAACTGTTTTAATGCCTCTAACTCTTGTTTCTCACGCGCCGCAATTTCTGCCGCTGGTGCGATCAGCATCACATTACCATTTTGGCGCATCGCCAAACCTTTGGTTTTTAAAATGATATCTAAAGCTTGGTCCCAGGGTACATTTTTCAACCTCAAGGTTAAATTGCCTTGCACCGTATCACTGGTAACTAAATTCATTCCAGTAAAGTCCGCAAGTAGCTGTAAAACTGCACGGACTTCTATATTTTGAAAGTTTAATGATAGCTTTTCGCCATTATACCCAAACTGATCTTTACTATCGGATGATTTAGTCTCTTCTGAAACGGGCTTAACTTCTAAAACCAGTTTTTTTTCAGATTGATATGCCAGATGCTCAAATTTACCCGATGTTGATAAAGTTAATTGCGTATTATCGCCTTTTTTAACGCTATCAATCATTTGTATCGGTGTCGCAAAATCAGTGACATCTAACCGACGATGAAGATTCTCAGGCAAATCAACGCCCATAAGGTCAATAACAATCGTATCGCGCTCTTGGTGAACATCAACGGTTGCTGCTTCCTCACTCAACATTATTGTTAATAAACCTTCGCCATTCTCACCGCGGTGAAAATCAATATCAGTCACAGATTGCTCACTATTATCATTAATTGAAGTCGCTAATGCGCCGCCATCAATTGTCACAATAATGATATTGCCATCTTCAGTGATAGTATAAGGTGCTTTTTGAACAAGATTAACCACCATTCGTGTCCGGCCACCAGCTTCGACGGTAGAAACACTTCTCGTTAAGCCAATATTGATTTGCTCTGTTTTTTTATCTAACTTATTGGTTATGCCAGAAAAGTCTAAAACAATTCGAGCTGGTTCATCGATAGAAAAACTATTTAAATCAGTCACTGGTTCTGAAAAAGTTAATACTAATTGTGCTTTCTCCCCAGGCAGTGATGAATAGCCTACTGATTGTAACTCAGTAGCCGCTGCCAAACTTGCAAAAAACACCAGATATAATGTGATCAAGCTCTTAGAAAGTGTAGTCATAAAAGACGCCCTTATTTTCTGGAAAACACCCTGTGCGCATATCATCTTCTGCTGTTTATGCATCATAATTCCATCTTTGCTAGTCATGTTAGTTATAGCCTTTAATTTACATCTGCAATAGAAAGAGAAGAGTCACGTTCCATATATCGACCATCTCCCTCCGCTACAATTTCTTTCAATTTTAACTCCATCTCGGAGATGGATAAAATCTTTCCATGATTTCGTCCCATATAGTTACCTATTTGTGCCCGGTGAATAACACCATCTGACGAACGAATGAGTGCCCAGACTGTCTCTTTCTCAAGAGTGCCCATTAATTGCAGGCTGGCTAAATCATAAAATTCTAAAGCTTCTTTCCGGCGATGCTTATCTGGATGTATACCATTATCTTCAACAATTGGTTGTTCTATTTCAAGAGGCATTTCCACCACAGTCCGAACAAATGGACTTCTCAACTCTGACGCGTTGTAACTATACTTTTCATAAGCTTTCAATACCGGCAAAGGTGGAATGTCTGCTTTTTGTTGAGATTTCACCGTCGAGACATAAGCGCTAAGGTCATCTTTCTCATGTTGACAGCCAGTAACAACAACTAGGGCAGATATAACAATCAGAATTTTTAATGTTTTCACCATTCTTTTCAATTCCCTAATCATCCTTAGTCAACGTCTTGATCAAAGTATCTATATGTTTTGGCGGTAATATCCATACTCATCTTACCGCCATCTTTACCAATCGGTTTTAGTGTCAAATTATGCATTGTCACAATTCTTGGTAGTGCCGCAACGCCACTAACAAACTCTCCAAATTGATGATAATCGCCAGTTACTTTTATTGAAATTGGCAGTTCCGCATAAAAATCAATGGGCCGCTCGCCTTCAGGCTTAAACAATTCAAACTCCAAACCATTAATAAGCCCAGTACGTGAAATATCAATCAATAAATCCGCTACTTCACTTTTTCTAGGTAACTGTTTAAGCATCGACGAAAATACTGTTCTCATCTCAATCATTTGCTCTTTGTAGGCTTCTAGATTTATTGCCTTGGCAGTTTTAGCTTCAAATGATTTTTTTAATTGTTGCTCTTTTTGCTCCAGACTTTCTAGTTCAATTTGCTTATCTTTTATCACAAAATAAAAGCCTGCACCCCAAACTGCTGCGCACAATAAAATGATGGCTACTATTTTTATCGGCAACGGCCATTCGCCACTCTCATTAAAATCTAACTCATCTAAAGACAGTTCCATTTAGCTCTCTCCATCTTCTTTTTTAGGTTTTGATTCATTCACCCCTAAGGTGAATTTCCTAATAGCATTGCTCTTCGATGAAGTACGTTTAATGACATTCAATTTAGATTCTTCGAATTCAGTATTATCATCAAGTTTGCGCATAAATACAGAAACCCTTGCATTTGATTGTGCAACCCCGTCTAGAGTTAAAGTATTCCCTTGGCGAGCCACTTTTTCTAAATGGATGCCTTCCGGTACTGTTTTCACAATTGCTTCAAAGACTTTAACAACTTTAGGTCGACTCGCTTGCAACTCTTGAATAACTTGCATTCTCGCTAATAAACGATCTCGTTCCGCCTCTAATGTCTTTATTTCCTTTATTTTCTTATTTAATTCGACAATTTCTCGATCCAAGAAGGCATTTCGATTATTTTGTTCATCAAGCATACTATCTGCAAATAAAATAACGCCATACAAAATTGCCGCAGCAAAAATAAACGCTGCAATTAGGCTAGTGAAAAACTGTTGTTGCCGCTCTTGCCGACGCTCTTCTCGCCATGGCAGAAGATTAATACGGGCCATTAGTCAAAACTCCTCATTGCTAAACCAGAGGCAATCATCATTGAGGGAGCATCATTACTTAATGCCTGAATTTTTACTTTAGCGCCCAACACCATCTCTGAGAAGGGGTTCGCAATTGAAGTTGATGTGCCCGTTTCTTCCTCTATCATTGCATCAATCCCTTTAATAGACGCGCATCCGCCGGCAAGAATAATATGATCGATAGATTGATATTGCGTAGATGCTGAAAAGAAAAATTGTAATGCGCGTGTTACCGTCGTTGTCATCGAGCGTTTAAATGGTTCTAGAACTTTAGGACCATAATCATCAGGTAAATTATTTTCTTTTTTGGCTCGGCCAGCCTCTTGATAAGACATGCCATAGTGTCGCTCAATATCTTCAGTCAGCATTCTGCCACCAAAGGTTTGTTCACGGGTAAATACAATTTTGCCATCGACTAAAACATGTAATGTCGTTAATGTTGCTCCAACATCGGCAATCGCCACTGTTAAGCCTTCACCATAATGAGGCATTTGTTTAGCAATTAAGCTGTATGCATTTTCCATCGTATACGCTTCAACATCAACCAGTTTGGCTTTTAAACCTGCATTTTCTAAGACTTCGGTTCTGGCGTCGACATTTTCCCGACGGGAAGCAGCTAATAAAACATTCACAGCATTAGCATCCACGGCAGATGGCCCCACCACCTCAAAATCTAACCTCACTTCTTCCAATGGATAAGGGATATAATTTTCTGCTTCCAACATAATCTGATCTTCCATTTCACGTTCAGATAGTGAATCAGGGAAAGAAATTATTTTGGTGATTGCTGAATTTGCAGAAACAGCGACTGCTGCTTCCTTTGCTTTTGTACCAGAACGTTTGACAGCTCGCTTCAGCGCACCGGAGACTTCATCGGCATTCTCAATTCTGCTCTCAACAACGGCATTAACTGGCAAAGGTTCAACTGCATACGACTCTACACAGTACTTATTTCCTTTCCAGGCAAGCTCCAGTACTTTAACAACTGATGAACTTATATCTACCCCTAATAAGGGGGATTTTTTACGTCCAAACATGTGCAGTCCTAATTCCCATTTACACTAATAATATAATTACATCTACAGTTACAGTCACTACTTAAAGTGATTTATTAAGACTATAGTGCATGTCCCTAAAAAAAACAATAGTATAGATATCATTATCCTGATTCTGTAATTTTATATATACTTTATGAACTTAATACCCAAATTTGGTTTTCAAACACAATCCTATGTTTCGTTTTTTTCGCCACTTACTGACCTTAATAATAATCTCATCAGGCCTTATTGCAATAGCTATTGCAATAATTTATTCCACTTTGGCCCCAAACCTACCTGATGCTGCGACACTCAGAGAAACGCAACTGCAAGTGCCTCTACGCATTTTTAGCGCCGAAGAGCGGTTAATTGCCGAGTTTGGTGAAAAAAGACGTATTCCAACTGAATACCATGAAATCCCTCAACATCTGATTCATGCCATCCTAGCTTCCGAAGACGATCGTTTCTTTGAACATCCTGGCGTCGATTACCATGGTTTATTACGAGCGGCTTATTCTTTAGTTACGACTGGAGCAAAGGCGCAAGGGGGAAGCACAATCACCATGCAGGTCGCTCGCAACTTCTTTCTTAGTCGCGAGAAAACATATGTAAGAAAACTCAATGAGATTATTCTGGCACTTCAAATTGAGCAAGCATTAACCAAAGAAGAAATTCTAACACTGTATTTAAATAAAATTTATCTTGGTAACCGGGCTTATGGTGTCGGTGCTGCAGCCAATGTTTACTACGGTAAACCTTTACAAGAACTAAATTTGCCTCAATTTGCAATGATTGCAGGCCTGCCTAAAGCGCCGTCTAAATTTAACCCGCTCGCCAACCCTGAAAGAGCGCAATTACGTAGAGACTATGTACTACGCCGCATGTGGGAAGTCGGTTTTATTAGCCAACAAGATTACCGCACAGCGGTTCAAGCACCGATTACCGCCAGTTTCCATAGTCGTGATGTAGAAGTCTATGCACCCTATGTCGCTGAAATGATACGCACCCAATTAATCGAACAATTTGGTGATGATGCATACAATGCTGGCTTTAATGTCTATACAACAATCAGAGCAGACCATCAGCAAGCAGCAAACACGGCCTTGCAATCCGCATTATTGGCCTATGACAAACGACATGGTTTTCGAGGAGCAATTCAAACCTTTGAGTTAACAGATGATCTTTCTGCCGAGACATATGAACAAATGATCTCTGCATATGATTCAATCGGACCATTACATCCTGGTTTAGTAACAACTATTAACAATGACGTCGCCACCATCTATATTCAAGATACTGGTTACGTGGACTTAACACTGTCTTCGCTGAAGTGGGCTAGAAAACAACTCTCAACTAATAGCCGTGGAAAAATACCTAAAAAAATATCTGATGTCCTAAATGTCGGTGACCTGATCTATTTGCATCAAAATCAGCACCGACAATGGCAGTTAGCACAACTACCTGAAGCTCAAGGTGCCTTAGTAGCTGTAGCTCCTTTTGATGGCGCTGTCACCGCTTTAAATGGTGGTTTTGAGTATTTTCAAAATAAATTTAACCGGGCCACTAAATCTCGCCGTCAACCTGGCTCGGGATTTAAACCTTTTATCTATTCAGCCGCCTTGGATAAAGGCTATACCGCGGCCAGTATTATCAATGATGCACCGGTCGTATTTGATGATCCAGGACTAGAAAATGTTTGGCGTCCAGAAAACTATAGTGGCAAATTTTTTGGTCCTACCCGGTTAAGAGTCGCATTAACCAATTCACGTAACCTTGTATCCATTCGCTTATTGCGTGATATCACAGCAGCTTATGCTATCAACCATGCCAAAAAATTTGGTTTCGATAGCTCACAAATGCCCAAAAACCTATCTTTAGCTCTCGGTAGTGGTAATGCCGCGCCATGGGATATGGCCAAAGCTTATGCTGCACTTGCCAATGGAGGTTACCGGGTTGAGCCATACATCATTCAGCGTATTGAAGATGCCCATGGCAATATTATCATGCAAGCACAGCCTGCTACGGTATGTGAGAGCTGCCCTATCGGTATCGCTGATGATAATGCCGACAGTACGCTTGGCTTTCGACCTGCGAAACGCATTATTTCGCCACAAAATGCCTATCTCATGAATAGTTTATTACGTGATGTTGTGCGTTATGGCACCGGTAGAAAAGCCTTATCTTTAGGAAGAACAGATCTCGCTGGCAAGACAGGCACCACAAATGACCAAGTAGATGCTTGGTTTAACGGCTTTAACCCTGAGCTTGTAGCAATCAGCTGGGTTGGCTTTGATTCTCCAAAAACCTTAGGTAGATATGAAACTGGTGGTCGAGCAGCACTGCCTATGTGGATAGACTTTATGAAGGTCGCTTTAAAAGATGTTCCCGATGAGCCCTTACAGCAACCAGTTGATATGGTGACAGTCAAAATAGATCCAGAATCAGGGCTGCTCGCGCCAGCCAATGCCAGCAATGCGATCTACGAAACATTCCGTAAGCAGTTCCTACCACAAGAAATGGAACCAGAAATAACTACCATTGTTGACAATGGTAATGACTCATCAGCATCACCTATTATTGATTTGTTCTAGTAGCTACGGTGGACTTACTTGACTCGTTTTACTGTCTCGCCTAGTTTTAGCTCTTTATTAGGATAATGACCATTTAACAACTGTAGTTGTTGTCTAGCACTATTGGTAATTCGAGAATGTGCAGCCCAGACGTTATAACTATCATATTTAGTCACTGTCACTACATCTAACATTAACGCTTTGGCTAAATGAACTTCATCACTAGTTAGTGCATGGAAACTACGAGCAGTAGCTAGAAAATGATGATCAACGGTCTTAAACTCGTTACCATCGGTCACAGTAGCAAAAAAGATAAATGCTCGGTCTAACAAATAAATAACTGCAACACGTGCCGGTTTACTCTGAATTTCCAACAGGCCGGTATAACCTTCCAAGCCATGTTCATTAAGAGCTTGTCCAGACTTTAACTTAGCAATTTTTAATCTCTGTTTAATGAACTCTTTTGGTGATAGTTTGCGATTAATATCAGCAGCGCCCATTTCAATGATGGCTTTTCCTTGATTAGAAATAGCTTGCAGACTATCTGGATTATTATTGATTTGCCAACCTAAGGGGAAATCAACAGCAAAAGCCATTTCTTTATGATAAAAATGATTTTCGCTACGGATACCTTGTTGTTCGCTATCACCAAAGATCATTCCGTTGATACGTCGTAAATACTCTAAACGGCCGACTTCAGCTTGATCAGCTCCAGCATATTTATCAGCGGCGGCGACCACTTCTTGTAATCGCGTGTCATTATCTGGATGACTGGCAAATAAACCGTGATAACCGCTCGCTTCACGACCTTGTTGCTTGGCCTGTTCAGCAGCAAACGTTTCTTGATCTTTCAATACTCGAATGACACTCATCATCGCTTGAGGTTCATAACCAGAACGAGCAAGGTACTCGGCGCCTAAGGCATCGGATTGCAATTCATGCTCTCGGCCATAACCACTGAGTAAGGCGCCACCCAATATATTGAATAAATCTTGAGACGGTGCAGCACGAAGCTCAGGAAATAAGATTGCACCGATGGTATAACCGATATTAGCGGCTTGAGCTGCACTTTGTTGGCGTACACCGTGTCGAGCAGTGACATGACCTATTTCATGACCTAATACCGCAGCCAACTCTGCTTCAGAGTTTAAATAAGCCATTAAGCCACGAGTGATGTAGATATACCCCCCCGGCAGGGCAAAAGCATTAATAACCGGCGAGTCTAAAACGGTAAAGCGATAAATAAGATCTTTGCGATGGCTCACCTCGGCAAGACGATCACCGACTGACTGCACATACTTCTGCACTAACTCATCTTCATAACGACCATATTGGGCAATAATTTTAGGATGGTTGGTTCGACCGATCGTTATTTCACTATCTTCACTCAACATTACGAAATCATGCTCGCCACTGACTGGGTTTTGAGCACAAGCTGCTAAGCACAAAAACAACAAAGCCCCCACCAAAAGGCGGAGGCTTTGAATTATTTCACGACCAGTACTGTTAGGTACGTACATGTTCAATCTCGTATTAAATTGACCACGTAATTGGTCTGGAAACTTATTTTCCGTATTTTTGACGGAATTTATCAACACGGCCAGCAGTATCAAGCATTTTTTGCTTACCAGTGTAGAAAGGATGACATTCTGCACATACATCCAAAGTCAAAGCGCTGCTACGTGTAGAGCGAGTTTTAAAGTTATTACCACAGCTACAGGTAACATCAATCTCGTTGTATTCTGGATGGATATCCGCTTTCATATCTGTACTCGTCTGTTATGTTTACTAAAAATTTATACCACAAAATTTAAATGTGGACTTGTGAACCGCATAATTCTACTGATCTAACTAACTTACAGCAAGTTTTTTTTAAAGACTAGTGAAAAATACATTCTACTTCTCAGCAATTAGAAAAGCTTGATTACGTAGACCCTGCTGATGATTACCTAACAGTGAATTATCACTGTAGACTCTCACTTTAAGCTCTGAAAACAAAACAAGCAACTCATTATCCGCTAACAAATAGTCCGGATTAGATGGGCCTTGCTGAGTTACCTTTTGTTGGCAGTGAGTTTGATAAAACAATAAACCACCCGGCTTTAACGCCGCAACTAATGAACAACAAAGCGCACGGTCCAGAAAAAAACTCACCACAATTACATCAAAACTATTTAACTTTGGAGGTGACTGAATTACATCATGCACTTGCGGGTAAATAGTCAGATCTTCATTTGTCGCTTGCTGCTGAAGTTGCTCGATAGCAACGGGCGATAAATCCCAAGCATCAACCTTCAAGCCAGCTTTTGCTAACAAAACTGAGTTTGCACCTAAGCCACAAGCTAAGTCTAACGCTCGTCCTTCTGCAGGCAATAAAAACTGATTTTGCTGCAGTACTGTTGCAGCTTTCAGCTCACCACGAGGTTGGCTATATGCAGCATCCCACTTTTCTTGGATTGACGACATAATTAACGCCTCCAGAAAGCAGGTGTTAATACCACTAATAAAGTAAATATCTCTAGTCGTCCTAACAACATAGCAACACACAGCATCCATTTAGATGGAGAGTTTATATCACCGAAATTGACTCCTACCTCCCCTAAACCTGGACCTAAATTATTCAAACATGCTGTCACCGCCGAAAATGAGGTCACTACATCTAAGCCGGTTGCCATTAAAAATAAATGCATAATACTGAAACAAAATACATATAAGGCAAAAAATCCCCATACCGCACCGACCACTTTGTCCGGTAACGCTTTATTGTTAATCTTAATAGCAAAAATCGCATTTGGATGGATCAGCCGTAATACTTCACGGTAACCCTGTTTAAACAACAATAGAACTCGAATTACCTTCATGCCGCCGCCAGTAGAACCGGCACAGCCACCTATATAACTCGACATCAATAATAAAATAGGCAAGAAACCAGGCCATAAAGAATAATCTGTGGTGGTAAAGCCTGTTGTAGTACCAATTGATACCGCTTGGAATACTCCTTGATGAACGGCAGTCCAAGGCTCATCAAAGGTATGGGTAAAATACAGGTATGCCGACGTTACCACTGAAATAAGCAGCAATATCGCTAAATAAACACGCAACTCTGAATCAGCAAGATAATGACGCACACTACGGTGACGCCAGGCTAAAAAATGTAGCGAAAAGTTCATGCCGGCAATTAGCATGAATAGCACCGTTACCATCTCAATAGTTGCACTATTAAAATAGCCGATACTGGCATCATGGGTTGAAAAGCCACCGATCGCAACCGTTGAAAAGCTATGACAAACGGCATCAAACCAACTCATGCCTGCCCAATAAAAAGCCACTGCACATGCAATGGTTAGTGATAAATAAATCACCCAAAGTGCTTTTGCTGTTTCAGTAATTCGCGGGGTTAACTTAGAGTCTTTCATTGGACCAGGCGTTTCTGCACGATAAAGCTGCATGCCACCGACGCCGAGTAAAGGCAATATAGCAACCGCTAATACCACGATCCCCATTCCGCCTAACCACTGTAAAAACTGACGATAAAAGAGTACGCCTTTCGGCAAAGAATCCAGGTCGGTTAATACCGTTGCCCCTGTTGTAGTCAGACCAGACATTGATTCAAATACCGCATCGGTAAATGACATCACCGGATAAGTCGTTAAGAAAAACGGTAACGCACCAGACAAGCCCAAGGCGATCCAAAACATAACCACCACAATAAAACCATCACGAATTTTTAATTCTTTACGATGTTTTCGCACTGGCAGCCATAGCATGGTGCCAATAATTAACAATAAAACAAACGCAGTAAAAAAGGCCTGGTCTGCTCCATCTTGGTAATACAAAGACACGGCAAGCGGAGGTAACATGGTGATACTGAACAGGCTAAGTAAGAGGCCCAAAATACGCTGGATGGTCAGGATCTGCATTTGCTTATCTGCTTATGGCTTGTTGGTGATTTGTTCGACGATAATACGCCCACACCATCAACATGAACAGTGCCATAAATAACATTGGTCGCCGGCCCCAAGTTACATAAGGTGTTTCGCCCTGCCTGGCTTGCACCATGCCTGTTAATACCGCCTCTTCAAACTGGGCAGTTTGTTGCTTCAACTCACCGTTAAAATCAATTAATGCTGATATGCCATTGGTCGTCGCACGCACAACTGGCCGGCCCATTTCCAAAGCTCGATTACGCGAAATCTGCAAATGTTGATGCGGTGCAAAAGAATCGCCATACCAGGCATTATTGGTGGCATTAACCAAGATAGAAGCCTCTGGGACAGTCATTAATACTTCATTTGAAAAAGTATCTTCATAACAGATTGAGACACCAATATCTTGCCCCGCGGCATGTAATAAAGCCTGCCGCGGCTCACCAGCAATAAAGCTAGACATGGGTAAATTAAAAAAATCGATTAAACCACGTAACCACTCTAGGGGCATGTAATCACCAAAAGGCACTAAATGGCGCTTATGGTAAAAAGCCTCCTCAGAACCTAGCACCATCATGCTATTAAAATAATTGCGACTATTGTCTTGCTTAACCGGTAAGCCAACTAAAATATCCGTGTCATTATCACGAGCTAGCTTTGCTAACGGATCAAGAAAGTAATCTTTGGCTTGATGGTGGAAAACAGTCACCGCGTTCTCTGGCCAAACAATTAAATCACTTTGCCAATTTTGCTCGGTACGCGCTTGATATAGAGCAAGGGTCTTAAATAACTGTTCGGGACTCCACTTAATATCTTGTGGAATATTGCCTTGGATCAAACTGACTCTTATCGGCTCGTCTTTAGGGGAAGTCCAAATATTTTGCTGCAAGAGGCTGCCAGCCAGCCAAATAACAATTACCGGCATCAATAACCACCAGCGACTAAAGAGATAACTCGCAGCTAATAAACCAGCCGACAGTGCAACTAACCACGACACTCCTAAAACACCTATCACCGGCGTATAACCTGCTAAAGGCCCTGCTATTTGACTGATACCTAATTCCAACCATGGAAAACCAGTCAAAAACCAAGATTTAAACCACTCAAAGCCTAACCAACTAACAGGCAATAATAGAATCAAATCTAAACTAGAAAAAATCGTGCCCGTTAACCGCTTTATCAAGACAGCAAGTGCAGCTATATATAACGATAAAAAACTAACAAATAACGCCGTTAAGAGACTCGCTAACAAGACATTGGCATGACCAAAGTCATGAATCGCGACATAGACCCATGATACACCGACCCCAAACATGCCTAAGCCAAATAAAAACCCACGCCAGGCAGCTGTTTTAGTGGCTACGTTATGCCAACTGAGAAAAAGTAGCAGCAAACTAATGACCGCTACAGGGAAGAAATCAAATGGCGAAAACGCTAGAGGTAAGATTGCGCCAGCAATCAAGGCAACAGCATTCCCTTTCTGTCCTAACCAGCCTTGAAAATTGTTAATTTTTATTACTCCGTTTCGTTATCTTGTGGCTCAGGCTCAGCTAAAATATCCATCTCCAGCAGATGAACACGACGGTTATCTGCCCGTACTACGGTAAACTGAAAGCTCTCAATCATGATTTTTTCATCGCGCTCAGGCATATGGCCAAATTGATTGACAACATAACCACCGATGGTATCAAAATCGGCATCACTCCACTCCGAATCAAAAGCCTCATTAAAGTCTTCAATCGATGTTAAGGCCTTGATTGTGTAACTGGTTTCACTGCGTTTTAAAATCGGGGCATCATCGTCAATATCGTGCTCATCTTCAATCTCACCAACGATCTGCTCCAATACATTTTCAATGGTAATAATACCGGCCACACCACCATATTCATCCACCACGATCGCCATATGATTGCGACGAGCACGAAACTCACGCAACAATACATTCAGTCGTTTACTTTCCGGAATAAAAACCGCCGGCCGTAATAACTCACGCAAATCAAAGTCAAACTTGCTATTAGTGACCACTGCAGATAACAAATCTTTGGCTAATAAGATACCGATAACATCATCACGGTCATCGTCTATTACCGGAAAACGAGAATGGGCCGTTTCAGTAATCAGTTTTAAGGTATCTTCTGCTGTAGCATCTTTCGACACCATCACGACTTGCGAGCGAGGGAGCATAATATCCCGTGCCTGCATATCTGATACGTTTAACGCTCCTTCAACAATCGATAAAGCTTCAGCATCAAGGATATGACGCTGGGCAGCATCGCGGATCAATTCAATTAATTGTGTTTGGTCTTCCAGCTTCAGGAACTTACTGCCTAAACGTTTAAACCAAGATTGTTTTTTAGTTGATCTACTCAGTCGTCCGTCACTCATTTGCTGTTCTCTTGATCAAGATAAGGATTCTCAATTTTCAATGATTGCAAAAGTGTTACTTCTAACGCTTCCATATGTTCTGCTTCATCGCTGTCAATATGATCATAACCTAATAGATGTAAACAACCATGAATCACCATATGAGCCCAATGATCATTGACTGCTTTATGTTGCTGCTCAGCTTCTTGTTCGACAACCGAATGACAAATCACCAAATCACCTAATAGCCGAGGCTCCATCGGTATGGGTGAATCGAAAGGAAAAGACAATACATTGGTTGGTTTATCCTTGCCTCGATAAGTTGAGTTTAACTCTTCGCTCTCATCCGCAGCAACCAGACGAATACTCAACTCACATGCTTGCTCGACTTCTTGCAAAGCGAGCTCAGCCCAACGTTGAAAATCGGCCTCTTCTGGCAGTGAAGCTTCACAGGCAACTTGCAGATCAACAATCACTGTCATGTTATGAACTTTCAGCCTTTTCATAAGCTAACACAACTTTTTGCACTAAAGCATGGCGCACGATGTCCTTAGCTTGGAAAAAGGTAAAACCAATCCCTTCCACATCTTTTAATACATCAATGACATGACGCAAACCAGACTTTTGCGAACTCGGTAAATCAACTTGAGTAATATCACCAGTAATCACCGCAGTCGAGTTATAACCTAGTCGAGTCAAAAACATCTTCATTTGCTCAGTGGTGGTATTTTGCGCTTCATCCAAAATGATAAATGATTCATTCAATGTTCGACCACGCATATAGGCCAATGGTGCAACTTCAATCACATTGCGTTCAATTAATTTAGCGACACGCTCAAAACCAAGCATTTCATACAAGGCATCATATAAAGGTCGTAAATAAGGATCGACTTTTTGACTGAGATCGCCAGGTAAAAAGCCTAAACGTTCTCCCGCTTCAACCGCAGGCCTAACTAATATTATCCGGCGTGCAAAGTCACGTTCTAAGGCTTCAACAGCACAAGCGACAGCAAGATATGTTTTACCAGTACCTGCTGGACCAATACCAAAGTTGATATCGTGAGTCATCACCCGTTGCAAATAGTCTTGCTGGTTTTTACCGCGCGCCTTAACTAAACCTCGCTTGGTTTTAATAACCACTTCTTTTTGTTCAACAGCTGCCAGTATTTCTTGACCGCCCATTTGGCGAATAGCCAGGTGCACTTGCTCTGCCACTAACACTGTTTGTGCAGTTTCAGCATACAGTTCATGAATCACATCTTGCACACCCGCTAAAATTTCATTTTTACCAATAATTTGAAATTTACCACCGCGGTTATTGATTTCTACACCAAAACTACGTTCCATCATTCGAAGATGCTCATCCAAATGACCACAAAGGTTTGCTAAGCGAGGGTTATCAATAGGACTAAGTTCAAAACTAATATTGTCGAGCACAGGGGAGGTTGTTGTCACAAATATATTCCTAATAAGCTTAACTGATACGACTATCAGCCAGCATTTCACCACGTAACGAATTAGAATAAGCTTCAGTAATATTTACATCAACAAACTTACCGATCAACGACTCATCACCAGCAAATACCACCGAGCGATTATTTTCACTCTTGCCGATCACTTCACCTTCACTACGATCTGCTTTTTTCTCAACTAAAATACGCTGGGTAGAACCTAGCATCGCTTTGCTGTGTTTAGCCTCAAGCTCTAATAATCGCTCCTGCACTTGTTTTAAGCGAGCTTTTTTCACCTCAGCAGGAACCGAATCAGTAAAGGCTGCGGCTGGCGTGCCTGGGCGCGAGCTATAGATAAAACTAAAAGAATGATCAAACTCTACATCATTAATCATCTTCATCGTCGCTTGGAAGTCTTTTTCAGTTTCATCAGGGAAACCAATAATGAAATCACTCGACATACTAATATCAGGTCGTACTTCACGTAGACGACGAATCTTAGCCTTATACTCTAAACCAGTATGACCGCGTTTCATCAGTGTCAAAATACGATCTGAGCCCGATTGCACTGGCAAATGTAAATGACTAACCAGCTCAGGCACTTCAGCATAAGCTTCAATCAAACTATCAGAAAACTCTACTGGATGAGAAGTGGTAAAACGAATCCGGTCAATACCTTCAATCGCAGCAACGTAATTAATCAACAACGCTAAATCAGCGGTATCGTCACCATCCAACTCACCTTGATAGGCATTAACATTCTGACCTAATAGATTAACTTCACGGACACCTTGAGCGGCTAGACCACGAATTTCTATGAGTACTTTGTCAACCGGACGACTGACTTCTTCACCTCGTGTATAGGGCACGACACAGAAAGTACAGTATTTACTACAGCCTTCCATAATAGAGACAAAGGCAGTCGGGCCATCAGCTCTTGGCTCGGGCAAATTATCGAATTTTTCAATTTCAGGAAATGAAATATCGATACTCGGCTTACGACTAGTCTTAACATCATCCAGCATAGTGGGTAGGCGATGTAAGGTTTGTGGGCCAAAAATCAAATCAACATAGGGCGCGCGCCGACGAATAGCATCACCTTCTTGACTCGCCACACAACCACCAACACCAATAACGAGGTGTTCGCGCTCATCTTTCCAGCGTTTCCAACGACCTAATTGGTGGAAAACTTTCTCTTGCGCTTTTTCGCGAATCGAACAAGTATTGAGCAACAAAACATCTGCTTCTTCAGCAATATCAGTCATTTCCAGCTGATGTGATGCAGCGAGAACGTCAGCCATCTTAGCTGAATCATACTCATTCATCTGACAACCAAAGGTCTTTATATAAAGTTTACCGGCCATGAATTTTCATTATAAAAAAAGGGCAAGTAGAATACTCTTTTTATACAGCTAATACAAAACAAGTTATTGTTTTTGCTGAAAAGACCCTGATATAGTTAGCCCCCAGCCCAATCACTTCAAGGATGAATATTTATGGCTATCAAAGACTGGCCTATTGATGAACGGCCTAGAGAAAAGCTGCTACGCCATGGCGCCCATGCATTATCCGATGCTGAGCTGCTCGCTATTTTCCTTCGTACTGGTGTTACCGGCCTATCTGCCGTTGAATTAGCCCGTAATTTACTCAATGCCTTTGGCAGTCTACGCGCCTTATTGGAAGCCGATCTTAAACTGTTTTGCCAACAACATGGTCTTGGCCCAGCTAAGTTTGTGCAATTACAAGCGGTGATGGAAATGAGTCATCGCCATATGGAATCAACCTTGTCGCGAGGCGATGCCTTAGTCGATATTGTCACGACTAAACGATATTTACAACAACGTTTAAGAGCCTATCCACATGAAGTATTTGCCTGCTTATTTCTCGATAACAAACATCGAATGATTCAGTTTGAAGAACTGTTTAGAGGCACCTTAGATGGAGCAGCAGTCTACCCACGGGAAGTAGTCAAGCAAGCGCTTGCCCATAATGCCGCGGCGGTTATTTTTGCTCACAACCATCCATCAGGACTTGCCGAACCTAGCGAAGCAGATTATCAAATCACCCAACGTTTAAAAGTCGCTTTAGAATTAATCGATATTCGCGTACTCGATCATATTGTGATTGGCGATGGCGAAAGCGTCTCTTTTGCCGAGCTAGGCAAGCTATAACAACGAACAACTCAATTTAAGCTGTATGAGCATCAACGCGACAATATTGACCTGCACAATTCATTAAATAAGGGGTGGTTTTGTGATGGAGTTCCAGATGAGACTGCCACCACTCTCTTATAAAAACTAGCAAACCATCCGGGTTTTGATTATCAATCGCCAGTTGGCATATCGCCATAAACTCATCAGTGACATTATCACTATCTACGATGTAGTCCGCTAAGCCTGGGTATTCAGCAGCGCGCAATAGGCCCTCTTCCGTTTTCATATGAAAGCCAATATATCTAACCAATATATTAACTGTTGGCATTAATGCTTCAACACCCTGCCCTTGCTGTAAGAAGTAATGAAAACTGTTGATAGTGGCCAGCACCGCTCGATGCTGCTCATCAATCAATGCTTCACCTTGAATAAATTCATCCTGCCAATTAATGAAAAATGGTTTATTCATGTTGCAACCTCCGTATGAGCTCTAGCTTAAGCATACACCTCTATACATATGCTTTGCTATCAAGTTCTTAACGGAGGGAAGTTCAGATCAGCTATACCGAAAAAGGATATTTAATTGCATCATGGTGCTGGTAGCCGGTGACTTCAAAATCATCTAGGCTAACCCAAGTTTCTAAATCTTCTAATGTCTTAATATCAGGGTTTATTTGTAGCGATGGCGACTCAAAAGGAGTGCGTTTAATCTGCACATCACGCATCATTTCTAATTGATCTTCATAAATATGAGCATTGACAATTTTATGAAATGCTTTGCCTGCTTTATTACCGGTAATTTGCGCAATGATCTGCAGTAAAAAGAATACTTGAACCTGATTAAAATTTAACCCCAGTGGTACATCACAAGAACGTTGATATGAGCTTAGATATAAAGTATCACCTAATAATGAGAAGGTATGACTATGCATACATGGACGTAAACAGCCCATATCAAACTCACCGGGGTTATAGAACGTTAGGATCTCACCTCGGTCATCAATGCCTTTTGATAAGTTGGCGACTATTTTTGCTAACTGATCCAGCGTTGTACCATCTGGCTTTGCCCAAGCTCGTCCCTGTACACCATAAACGCGGCCCATATCATCTGGGCCTTTACGGTATTTATTGTTAAGCCAAACTTCATTGTCATTTGAGTTGGCATCCCATGTTTTAGTACCTAAAGCACGAAAATCAGCGGCATTATCATAACCACGGATATAGCCTAAGATCTCAGCAATTGCCGATTTCCAAAAGCTTTTACGGGTGGTAATTAAAGGGAATTGATTGTTGCCCACATCATAGGTCAAGTCAGCATCGATCACGGTCAAACATCGTTTACCCGTGCGCTCATTTTCTATCCAAGTACCTTCGTCAATAATTCGTTGGCACAAGTCTAAATACTGTTTCATAACTCTACTCTATGGTTTAAATTGAATCTGGCGTTACTTTACTACAAATCGTATTTTTGCATTCTATAAAGCAAAGTGTCGCGACTGACGCCTAATAAACGAGCGGCACGTGAGCGATTGCCAGCAGCCATTTCCAAGGCTTGCTCAATCAAGTCTAACTCCACTTGCGCCAATTTAATTCCCGTTGGCGGTAATACAAAAGCATGATCATTCGCAGCTGCTTCAGGCAACATTTCTACCGGCAAGTCTTCGGCTTGTATTGATTTACCTGGACTTAATAATGCCATTCGCTGACAAAAGTTCATTAATTCACGAACATTGCCAGGCCAAGCATAGGTTTGCAGACAATGTTCAGCTGCTTTGGCATATCGAACTACTGCATTTTTTGCCGAAAATTCGCGACCAAAATGGCGTAATAACAACATAATATCTTCAGTACGCTCACGAAGAGGCGGTAAGTTTAGCGGCACAACCTGAAGACGATAAAACAAGTCGGCACGAAACTCTTCCTTAGAAACAGCCTGCTGTAAATCCACACTACTTGCAGCCAAAATACGTACATCAACGGTATGTAATTTATGGCTGCCTTGTAATTGGCACTCGCCTGCTTCTAAAAAACGTAATACTTTAGCTTGGACCGATAAAGGCAGTGCATTAACCTCATCAAGAAAAACAGTGCCACTTTCAGCCGCTAAAAACTTGCCACGTAGCTCAATCTCACCATTGGCATTGCAACGACCAAACAAATGCTCTTCCAAGCCTTCCGTCGGTAAAGCGGCACAGTTTATGGTGCTAAAAGGTTTGTCTTTACGACCGCTTTGAGCATGTAAGGCATGAGCAAGTAACTCCTTACCGGTACCGGTTTCACCGTAAATTAAGACGCTGGCATCACTGGCGGCAATAATCGGGATAGTCCGCATTAAGTGAGTAATTTGAGGCGATTGACCTAATATCTGTGTCATATGAGCTTCATCCTACAAAACATGATGTTCATGACCACTATGATCGTCGTGCTGTTGACTATGATCCATCGGCCACAACATGGTTGCCACTGCCATCACAATGATCGATATTCCAGCAATACGTCTTAAATGTTTCGCCCTTGCCATTGAAGCAAGCATGCCCGTAAATAAGCCTGCGCCCATCACCGCGGGTAACGTGCCAGCTCCAAAAGCCAACATCACCATCGAAGCTTTCATTGGTTCACCAACAGTTGCAGCAACAGCTAAGGCGGCATAAACCAAGCCACATGGTAACCAGCCCCAAACAGCCCCTAATAAAAAGGCTTGTTTTAAAGTTCTAACTGGCAGCAGTTTTTGGCTTATCGGCTGCAGTTTTCGCCAGATCGGTGCCCCGATTCGCTCCATCTGAGCAAATTTTGGAAACCAACCTGCTAAATATAAGCCCATCGCGACCATCACGATCACGGATAAATAACGCAAAATTAAATGGCCATCAAAGGCAGCTAATGGAGAGCTTAATAAGCCGACTATTGCACCTGCGGTGCCATAACTTAATAAACGCCCCAAATTATAATTAAATACATACGGCAGCATTTTTTGCTGACTTTCTCTCACTTCTGCAGGCAAACTTAGTGTCAAAGCACCGATGACCGATCCACACATTGCAATGCAATGAACAGTACTAAATAAGCCCAACAAAAAAGCAGTGATATATGAAGTGGCGATTGCTTCCATCAAAAATTAAACCTTAACGTTTTCACATAGGGCGACACTGTAACATGCTGAAAAATGACTATATTGTGTTATTTGACACACATTATCCTTAGAAAACACACTTTTTGAAACCAATAAATCATTATATTTACATGGTAAATTTAATTTGGAGTTTGTCGTGCGTTATAAGTTTTTGCCACTTTTTATACTAGCCGCTAGCAGTCAACATGTACTTGCTGAACACGTCAGCTTGCCAGCCATGTCCGTCGAAGGCGTGCCTGGTGAAGCAACACCTTACGAACTGCCTATTTTTGCTATTAGTAGCCCTGACACAGGTGATCTCGTCAAACGTTTGCCAGGTGCAAATGTTAATAAAAATGGCCCAATCACCAGCATTGCTCAATACCGAGGCTTATTTGCTGATCGCGTTAACGTACTCATTGACGGTGTTCGCCTTAATCAAGCCGGCCCGAACCGCATGGACTCTCCTCTTAGCGCAATTCCAAGTTCTCGTTTAGCAGATGTTTCTGTTTATCGTGGCATCGCACCAGTCAGCACCGGTATCGAAACGATCGGTGGCACCATGACTGCCAACTCAAAACAAGCAGAATTCACTTCGACTGATGAGTTTGAGTTCCATGGTAATGTCAACGCAGGCTATGCTGAAAATGGCAATACTCGCCAAGCAGGTTTATTAGCAAGCATTGCCAATGCACGTCACCGCTTCCAAGTAGCTGGTAGTGTTGATCGTGGCAATGATCTTGAGTTTGATGGCGGCGATATTGATCCTAGTAAACATACTCGTGACACGATTAGCCTTGGATATGGCTTACAACAGAATGGCAATGAGTTCAGCTTAGACATCGAGCACCATGACACAGGCGAGACCGGCACAGCAGCCTTGCCGATGGATATCATCTTTGCTCGTGGTGAACACTATAAAACTAGCTTTGATAAAGCCTTATCTAATGGGGCAACAGTCAGTGCTAGCCTGAACTACCAAGACGATGAACACCGCATGGCAAATTATGTGTTGCGTAGTCCAGGCATGATGCAACGTCATGCTGATGCTGAAGTCGAAAGTGTAGGTTACCGCTTCACTTATGCTCAAAATAACTGGTTAGTTGGCATTGACGGTGATCAAGCTGATCACGACACTGATATTTTTGATCCGACCAATACCATGTTTTATATCAATAACTTCAATGATGTTGAACGTGATCGCTACAGTGCATTCACCGAATGGTCAGGTAATATCTCATCAAACTGGAAGCTACAATCTGGTGCCCGCATTACTTATGTACAAACGGATGCCGGCGAAGTTGATTCCAGCATGGCAATGATGAATGCCAATGTGCGAACATTACGTGATCAGTTCAATGCTGCCGACCGTAGCCAAAATGACACCTTAATTGATCTCAGCATGGTGTTCACTCACACCATCAATAGCGATATTGATCTTGAGTTTGGTCTAGCTCGTAAACAGCGAGCTCCTAGCTATCAAGAACGTTACCTATGGCTGCCAATGCAGTCCACATCCGGTTTAGCTGACGGTAATAATCACATTGGTACGATTGATCTTGATCCTGAAACCGCTTACCAAGCAGAACTAGGTTTAGATTGGCATACACCTAAAGCAGGCGTATCACCTCGTGTGTTCTACCATCACATTAACGACTACATTCAAGGCACAGCGGTACCGTCATCTAACATGGCAGCGTTAATGGTCAGCAATATGATGGGCGGCGATACGACACCACTGCAATACAATAATGTTGATGCCAAATTATATGGTGTGGATACCAACTGGTTCGTCAGCCTAAGCAATGAATGGCAGTTAGACGGAACCCTCAGTTATGTACGCGGTAAACGTCGTGATACTAGCGATAACCTGTATCGAATTGCGCCATTATCAGCACGTACCATGTTGAGTTATGTGCAAACTAATTGGCGTATTGGTTTTGAAGCAGAGACTATTGCTCGTCAAAACAAAGTTTCAACTGAAAATGAAGAGCAAAAAACCAGTGGTTACGCAGTATTTAATCTAACTGGTAATTACCAACCTAAAGATAATGTATTAATTACCGCAGGCATCAACAACCTATTTGATCGTGACTATGAAGATCATTTAGCGGGTTATAACCGTATTTCAGACAACGCAGATATTGCCCTAGGTGACCGCCTACCGGGCCTAGGTCGCAGTGCTTATATTGCAGCCAATGTAAGCTGGTAATCTAAAGAAGGTCTCAGCTTATTGGCTGAGACCTTCTTTATCTACTCGCGAAAAAATCCGTTAATTGTGTAGCCTGACTTTTAAGATGAAAACGAGCGACACGTTGTTCATTTGCCTGTGTCGTGTAACGAAACAATGCAATCTGGCCTTGTTGAAATTGTTGCTGTAATGATGCAAAACCCACAGCAGATTGGATAGGAAAATCCACCACTTCTGGTCGTCTATCGGACAATAACTTTTGATAAGTCAGCTTATCTTGCTCTAATAACTGCAAGACATTACTGCTTGCCACTGTTGATTGGCTGAACTGCCAGTTATCAACTTGTGTATCACTGGCCAAAAAATCATAACTCATCGTTTGTTTCTTGCCAGCAGCACCGCCACACGATTGCTTACCCGCCAAATTAATAGGCTGGTTATTATCAATCTGCAAAACGATTAACTCATGATCAGCAAAACTTTCAACCACCTGATCAGTCAACATGAAACTCGCCCATATCTCCCCATTTTTAAGCTGGTGAAACATTAAGCTATCGCCACTTTCGCTGGTCAACAACATAGAGTCTGCAGCACGCGCTGGTGTAGCAATCAACAAACCAAGCATCACGAGTATATAAAGTAATCGCATCACGCCTCCTTAATACTCTCCGACCCAAGCCTCTTAAATTGGTTCGGCGTTAACTACTTTTTTCAGTTAACTGGAGGCTAAGATCGATCGATTTTAAGTATTCATTCTCTTGTGTTAAATCAGCTTCTGTTAATGGATGTTTTGCTAGCCAACCTGCTGGCAAGCCTAGCTTCAATGTTTTCTTGCTGACAGCTAATGATACAAAGGTATCAGTCTTTTCTGACCGACCGCGATTAAAGACCATCGCTAACCGCAATAATACCGTCAGTCGCTCAGTCACTTGCTGCAACTCATCCGGTAAGCGTTTGATGTATTTTTTAGGAAACTTCCTACGCTGACCACGCACCATGACCGCTAAGGCATGCTGCTCTTCGCGAGAAAAGCCCGGCAGATTGGAATGCTCCACCAAATAGGCCGAATGCTTTTGAAAGTTTTCATGTGAAACCGATAAGCCGACTTCATGTAATTTAGCTGACCACTGTAAGCGATGTAAACACTCGGGCTGATTAATGTTCCAGCTATTGGCTACTTGCTCAAACATTTGTGTTGCCATCTCAGCAATGCGTCCAGCATGCGCTTCATCAACCTGATAACGTTGTGCCACAGCTAACACCGTGCGTTCACGCTCATCATCATGCTGAATTCGACCTAATAAGTCATACAACAAACCTTCACGTAACGCGCCATCGGATACGATCATCCGACTAATACCTAAACGCTCAAATGAAGCTCGAAGTACTGCTACTCCGCCAGCTAATACCGTTGCCCGTTCTTGGCTTAAACCGTCCAACGACAAAGCCCTGACATCGCCAGCATCAATCATCGCTGCAATCAACATATCCAAGGATTCAAGCGTGATTACACCATCATCAGACCAACCATTGGCTTTAACAATACTGGCGACACAACGAATCGTACCGGATGCGCCGACCGCTTCTGTCCAGCCGGCTTTTTTATAGGGCCGTTGAATACTTCGTAAACCTGTACCGACAGCAAGCAAGGCCATTTTCATTCGTGATTTACTAATAATGCCATCAGCAAAATAGCGCTGCGAAAAACTGACACAGCCCATATTGATACTTTCGCGACGAATACCAGTGAAACCTTCACCAATAATGAATTCAGTACTACCGCCCCCGATATCCATTACTAAACGCCGGGAATCATCAAAGGCTAAGGCATGAGCAACACCAGAATAAATCAGCCGCGCTTCTTCTTGGCCAATAATAATTTCAATCGGATGGCCTAAGGCTTGTCGCGCTTTGACTAGAAATTGCTGGCTATTTCCAGCCATGCGTAAAGTATTGGTACCCACGATACGAACACTACCCTGCGGTAAGTCTCGAATACGTTCACCGAATCGTTCTAAACAGGCGATAGCACGATCTTGAGCTTCAGCTGTTAAGTTATGGTTACTATCAAGGCCGGCACGCAGCTGCACCATTTCACGTAATCGGTCCATCACCTGGAAATGACCGTCTCGGAGACGGGCAATAATCATATGAAAGCTGTTAGAGCCTAAATCAACGGCCGCTAAGACTTCCTGTTCTATTGCTTGTTCCATATTCACCAAAAAAGAGTCAATAATGGGAGCATTTTGCATTACATTAGGCCTGCTGACCAGCACCAATACTGATTTACATCATATCTCGTTAAATTAATTTAGTTTTATCATAAAAAAAGCCCATACCTAGATATGGGCTTTTTAAAATTCGAGCTAACTGCCGCTGATTAGCTATTTTTAGCTTGCAAAACTTTTTCGATTTTATCGACGCTTAAATGACGAACATCTTTACCTTCAACCAAATAAATAACATATTCACAGACATTCTTAGCATGATCACCAATGCGCTCTAAAGAGCGTGCCGACCAAATTAAATCTAAGACATGAGAAATATTACGTGGATCTTCCATCATATAAGTAATTAACTGACGCAAAATGCTGTCATATTCTTCATCAACACTTTTATCTTCAGCGGCTACTCGCAGTGCGGCTTTTGCATCAAAGCGAGCAAATGCATCCAAAGCATCACGCAACATTTCACAAACATGTTTGCCTAAGGTCGCTAATTCTCGATAACTTTTCTTTGGTCGATCTTGATCAGACAGATTAAGTGCTTTTCTAGCAATAATATTAGCTTCATCACCGATGCGTTCTAAGTCAGTAATGGTTTTTAAGATCGCTACAATTAAGCGAAGATCACTCGCGGTAGGCTGACGTAAAGCCAAAATTTGTGTGCACTCTTCGTCAATTTTCATCTCAAAGTTATTAACTTGCGTATCTTGCTCGATCACCTGACTGGCGAGATCTACATCACCGGTAAATAAGGCTTGTAATGCATCTGCAACTTGCTTTTCAACCAAGCCTGCCATCGCCAGTACTTGTGATCGAATATCTTGCAGCTCCGCTTCAAATTGCTGTGAAATATGCACTGAACTATTTGTTGCCATGTTTTTCTCCTAACGTCTTTCGATCAACCGTAACGGCCAGTAATGTAGTCTTCTGTTTGTTTTTTGCTTGGATTTGTAAATAACTCATCCGTGGCACCAAACTCAATTAACTCGCCCATATACATAAATGCCGTGTAATCAGAAACTCGTGCTGCTTGCTGCATGTTATGGGTCACGATAACGATGGTGTATTTGTCTTTCAGCTCGTAGATCAACTCTTCAATCTTCAATGTTGATAAAGGATCCAAGGCTGAAGCTGGCTCATCGAGTAATAATACTTCTGGTTCAATGGCAATGGCGCGGGCAATAACTAGGCGTTGTTGTTGACCACCCGACATACCCATTGCTGACTCCTGCAGACGGTCTTTAACTTCGTCCCATAACGCCGCACCTTTCAGTGACTTCTCGACCACACTATCTAAGGTTAGACGATCGTTAACTCCTTGCAGACGAAGACCATAAGCGACGTTTTCATAAATTGATTTAGGGAAAGGATTCGGCTTTTGGAAAACCATGCCCACTTGACGACGTAAGTCAGCCACATTGACCGATGGTGCATTCAAGTTGTCGCCTTCAAGCAACATTTCACCTTCAACCCGCACACTATCAATCAAATCATTCATCCGATTGAAACAACGTAATAACGTTGATTTACCACAGCCACTAGGCCCGATAAAAGCAGTGACTCGATTCTTGGGAATGGTCATATTAATGCCATGCAGAGCCTGCTTGTCACCGTAATAAAGATTAAAGTCTTTAACTTCTATACAGGTCTTTTCATCAGCAAGGTTCACCTTATTGCCACGATGAATAGATTCGATATTGATTGCTCGTGCAACCGGCGCTTGTTGTTGTTTAACTGCTTCCATTTTTAACTCTCATTTGCTTTATAGTTTTCACGCAGACGATTACGAATACTGATCGCCGCCAAGTTCAAAACGATAATAATCACGATTAATAACAACGCAGTGGCATATACCAATGGCCGCGCAGCTTCTACATTTGGACTTTGGAAACCCACATCATAGATATGGAAACCAAGGTGCATAAATTGTCTATCAAGATGTAAGTAAGGAGCTAGATTGTCTACCGCTAAGGCCGGTGCTAACTTCACCACCCCAACCATCATTAACGGCGCGACTTCACCAGCAGCACGCGCTACAGCTAAGATTAAACCGGTCATCATTGCTGGTGCAGCCATCGGTAATACAGTACGCCATAAGGTTTCAGCCTTAGTTGCACCCAACGCTAAACTACCTTCACGAATGGCGCGTGGGATACGAGATAAGCCTTCTTCTGTCGCCACAATCACCACTGGCACGGTCAAAATAGCTAAGGTGAGTGATGCCCACATCAAACCGGGAGTACCAAAGGTAGGTGACGGCAAACTTGCTTGGAAAAACAACTCATCAATGTTGCCACCCAAGAAATATACAAAGAAACCTAAGCCAAACACACCATAAACAATCGATGGCACACCCGCTAAGTTATTCACCGCAATACGAATCAAACGAATGATCGGACCTTGTGTTGCATACTCTTTCAAGTAAACAGCAGCAACCACACCAAACGGGGTCACCAACACCGCCATTATCATTACCATCATCACCGTGCCGAAAATAGCCGGGAAAACACCACCTTCAGTATTTGCTTCACGAGGGTCGCCAGAAACAAACTTCCACAACTCATGCACATACACCGCCATTTTTTCTGGCACCGTCATCGCATTAGGCAGATGAGCTTGCACCACTTTAGCTAATGGAATTTCAACTTCACGACCATCAGACATTCTCACCATCATTTGGTCACGGTTTAATGCCGCATACAATTTAGCTAAGGTTGCTTGCAGTACTTTATAAGAGTCATCAAACACCTTCTCTGACTCTGTTAGCTCGACGTACTGCACTGACCCCGCCACAACATTGTCCAACTCTAATTTACGGCGTTCTAAGCGAATACTCTCTAAACCGGCGTTGATTTTGCCAACCTCACCTCGTTCCAGAGCTTTAATATCACTTATCAATTGATTACTGCGTTTCAAACGTAGTTGTAGTTCAGCATAAGTACTTTCGCCATCGGCAACCACTTCACCCTGCTGTTTCACCGCCGTTAAGTAACCATAAAAATGGCCCCACTCACGACGTTCAATCGCCATCAGATCTTGTGGATAAGTGACTTCGCCCATCCAAGGGCCATTGATCCAGCTAAAATCCAAACCAAAATAATCACGATTACCGACTTTAATTAAATGACGCTCGCCACTCGCCTGACCGGCTGGTAACTCAACCCCAACGCGGTTCAATTGTCGTGCTGATATTATTTCACTATCAATCAGTTCACCAACCAAAGTAACGCTTTCTTTACCCGGCTCGTTATAACTAATCGACATCAGATCGGCAGGCCAAAAATGACTAAGGCCGCGTACTGAAATCAGTAATAACAAACCGACCACCATGACCAGGCTAATACTTACTGCGCCAGCATTTAACCAAACCCACGGTGCACCACTGCTCATCCACGAAGAAAATGATTTATTAGACATAGTTATTTCCTTCTACAAACTACTGTATTTATTACGTAAACGCTGGCGTATGACTTCGGCCACCGTATTAAACAAAAAGGTCACCATAAACAACACTAAAGCGGCCAAGAACAACACTCGATAATGAGAGCTAGCCACTTCAGCTTCAGGCATTTCAACCGCGATATTGGCTGATAACGCTCGGAAACCTTCAAAGATATTAAAGTCCATAATGGGTGTATTACCGGTGGCCATTAATACGATCATCGTTTCACCGACGGCACGCCCCAAACCAATCATTACTGCTGAGAAAATACCTGGGCTGGCAGTCAACAACACCACCCGTGTCAGTGTTTGCCAAGGTGTCGCACCCAACGCTAACGAACCGATAGTTAAGTGTTTTGGCACACCGAAAATGGCATCTTCAGTAATAGAGAAGATAGTTGGAATAACAGCAAAGCCCATCACCAAACCGACCACTAATGAATTACGTTGATCAAAATCGATACCGATGTCATTCAACCATTGCGGCATATTGCCACCAAACAACCATAACTCTAATGTTGGGCTCATCAACATCGATACCACACCCACCATAATCACTACCGGCACTAGAATTGCCGCTTCCCAACCATCAGGAATACGATCCCGTAACCGGCTTGGAATACGACTCCATAAATAGGCCGTTAATATTGTCATCACCGGCAACATCACTAAGATGCTAAATACACCAGGTAAATTACCTTCGACAATCGGTGCTAACCAAAGTCCCGCTAAGAAACCAAGAATAACGGTAGGCAATGCTTCCATAATCTCAATCGTTGGTTTAACCACTTTACGCATTCTTGCAGACATGAAATAAGCAGTGTAAATCGCACCTAGAATACCTAGAGGTACCGCCACCGCCATCGCATAAAAGGCCGCTTTAATGGTGCCGAAAGTAAGTGGTGTTAAGCTGAACTTAGGCTCAAAGTCATTACTCGCTGATGATGATTGCCAGATATGCTCTGGTTTATCACGACTTTCATACCAAACCTCTTCCCACAATGAATGCCAAGACACTTCTGGGTGCTCATTATCAAGTGATAATAATTTGGCTTGGCCAGCAGAAGTCACTGCTAACAAACCATTAGCACGAGGAGATAAGGCCATTACTGCATTAGCCGTGTCCACCAGCGGTTCAATCAATAAGGTACGCTCTGCCGTGGTGTGATAAATACCCATCACCCCGTCTTGATCTAAAGCAACAAAGCCTTTGCGCGAATATTCAGGCGCAATTGCCACAATGGCCGCGTGTTGGTCGTGGAAACTACGTACATTATGCAAGGTATAGTTATTATCAGCATCACGCACTGGGAACCACTGATCGACCTGACCATCACTGCGACCGACTAAGATTGAAATACCACCGGTCAAAAACTCTATGCTGGTAATATCCGTACCTGATGGCACTGCTTTAATATGTTGAATTAAACGTGGTGCAGCAATATCAGTGATATCGTAATAAGCAATCATGCCGTTGCTATCAACTAAGTAAAGCTCACGTTGATCGATATCCATCTTTAAATGGGTTGATTGAGCAATCGTTGCCAACTCAATGCTGCTAGAGGTTGCTTCAATTGTGTATAAGTCTTCATCCATAAAGTCTTGTTCACGAACCAAACTACTAATCACCAAACGTTTATCAGCAGTAACAGCCGCTAAGGTAGTTTGCTCTTCACTACTTTGCACCGTTAACAACTCTAAGGCTGCACCATCAGCATCCACCACCAATAATTCTTTATCTAATGGATAGTCAATAAGCGGTGTAATCATTCGCTTATCATTTGGGTAACTGATTTTATAATCTTGTTTAAACAATAACGCTCGACCATCTGCAAAACCGTATGCAAACACACCGGTTGATGGTGAGCCACTACTAAAACTCGTAATCTCAACATCAGCCGTTATTGGCAATGTTGGTTCTAACAACAGATGACCATCATTTGCATCAAAAAACCTTGCTTGGCCCTGCATATTCAGTGTTAATGCAACATCGTTATATTCATTTAAGGTTAAATAACGACTGTTATTGGCAGCCATTTCATATTCGGATTCAACATCCATCTCGGCACCGTTAAACAGCGGCATAACTACTGTTAACAGATAAAAGAATATCAATACAATGGCAAAAATAACCATCATGCCGCCAGCAGCTACACCATATTTAGCACTGCGATCTTTAAACTCGCGCCAAGCACGGCGTCGTTTTGCTATTGGTGAATCTAGTGCCGGTAATACACTGTCTTTTAAAGTATGTTCAACCATAAAATCTCAGATATAGCTCTATAAATATTTAAGATATAAAACGAAAATGCCTTGTACCATCCGTGGTAACAAGGCGATCCATCTTACAAACGTTGCTGTTATTTCAGCTTATCTAGCTCTTGTTCAACTACTGATAGTGGTAATGGAATGTAACCATCTTTAACCACTACTTTTTGACCTACTTTAGACATCACCATTTTGATAAATTCACGATCAATCGGTGCTAAAGGTTTGTTCGGTGCTTTATTCACGTAAACGTATAGGTAACGTGATAACGGATAAGAGCCGTTAGCAGCATTCTCTTTAGAAGCTGCAATGAAAGGAGTACCTGGTTTCTTAGTCAAAGCAACCGCTTTAACACCCGAGGTTTTGTAACCGATACCAGAGTAACCAATACCATTCAAAGACTTGGTCACGCCTTGCACAACAGAAGCAGAACCAGGTTGCTCGTTCACGTTGTTTTTGTAATCACCTTTACAAAGTGCTTTCTTCTTGAAGTAACCGTAAGTACCAGAAACTGAGTTACGACCGTAAATTTGAATATTTCCTAAGTCGCCACCTAACTGGTTCCAGCTAGTGATATCTTCAGCGTTGCCACATTTACGTGTCGCTGAGAAAATCGCATCAACTTGAGGAATAGTCATGCCTTCAATTGGGTTATCTTTGTGTACGTATACTGCTAAAGCATCAATCGCAACACGGATTGGCGTCGCTTTGTAACCGTATTTTTCTTCAAACGCTGCATTTTCTTTGTCTTTCATCTTGCGGCTCATCGGGCCGAAGTTTGAAGTACCTTCAGTTAACGCTGGAGGAGCTGTAGAAGAACCCGCTGCTTGAATTTGAATGTTAACGTTTGGATATTCACGTTTGAACTCTTCAGCCCAAAGTGTCATTAAATTAGCTAACGTATCAGAACCTACACTTGATAAGTTGCCAGAAATACCGCTTTCTTTTTGATAATCAGGTAATGCTGGATCAACATCAGCAAACGTTGCGGCAGAAAATGTCATCGACATTACCGACAGCCCAATTAAATACTTCGCAAAATTCTTCTTGAACATCGTTGTTCAACTCCCAAGTAAAAAATGAATAAATTCAAACTACGGGATGCATTATCATCAAACTATGTGACAATGATATGAACATAATATGACCGTTTTATGACAAAGTTAAAATACTTACAAAACAACCACTAACGACTTACATTTACCGGTTTTATAGGTGATAATCATCTTGACTCTTTTCACTACGGGCGCAGCTAAAATGAAAAACTCACTCCTATTAGCCTCAATTTTGTCTCTCTTTATATATAGCACTGCTTTCGCCGACAAACCCGAATGGGCAGGAAAAGATAAATCAAAATCAGCTGCTGACAGCATGGAACAGTTCGAAGACGAACTTGATAAAAAACATAAGCACAAAGACAAAAAAGCAAACAAAGCCAAACATGATCTCGATGATGACATCGACGATATGAAAAAAGACAAAACCAACAAGGCTAAGAAAGATAAAGCGCTTGATGATCTAGATAGTGAAGACAAGCTGAAAGGCTTAGAAAAACAACGTGACAAAAAAGCCAGCCAAGAACGTAAAGAACTGGGTAAAGGCTCAGAGCAAGGCCAAGCTTCTCGTGAACAACACAGCAAGAAATGGTGGAAATTTTGGGGTGATGAATAGAGTTGATTCTGGCGCATGGATGATAAAATTTACTTTGACACCATTACTGATAAATGTGACAACTATTTTGTTGTGTACTCCCCCCCTATCCCTGGGTGGAAGTTCTCCACATTATCAATAAATTATATTTCGAATGTTACGACAAAGCAGGTCGTAGAAGATCTAGTTAACTTGAGTGAAATATGGACTAATAAATTTCCTATTTCTCTAATGGCAAACTCTTTTGACCAAAAAGGAGACCTTATAGACTTATCAGGTTTTAAGTCTGAGAACTACCTAACCACTATCGTAATAGGTAATACTAAAAAGAAACGCTGGGGTACGGTAAGCAACAATGAATTTCCAGAAATTTCAAAAGAACGATTATTTTCTATCTTTATAGGTCTAGATTTTAAAAAACAGTCAGACATCGACAAAACCTCTCTTATTAGAGCTAAATCTGTGAGGAGATTTAGATCCATAATCATATTCTGGACCATTATTCTTCCACTAATTATAACTATGCTGGAATATTTCAGTCCTGAATGGATTGGAATACTGGGCATAACATATAGCTTTTGGAAGGCATATAAACAATGGCGTATTGAAACTGGTCGAGATGAGAAACCTAAAATTGATCAGCTTAAGGAAGATGACAATAGAACAATGGAACATCACCATTATCACTGCAAACTAAATCCAGAGGCATTTCTAAAGTTGAAGGTAGAAAACCTGCAATCAATGCAAATTAGTGAAATACAAGAAAAACATAAAGAGATCAAAAACACCAGCTAACGTGAATAACGGCCCCAACGAGAATGTAACGAATTATTTCTAAAAACACAGTGCTAAATCAGCTAAACCATTTTTTATGCTCAATAACTAATACTCGCTAACGATGCTGAAGAAGTGATTCATAAAACAGCAAGTTTGCATTATCACTAGCTTTAATTAATAATAATTCTCATTTGCGCTACTTAGTAATTAAGCATCCTCTAAGTAGCTAATAACCCAACAGAGCCCAAGCAATTAGGGCACCTTTAATTTAGATGAAAAATACTTTGTTGATGAAAATATTAATGGGCTGGCTACTTTTAGTCAGCCCTCTTCTTATCCAGGCAGCTGAACTCTCTGTTGATCACGCTATCAACGAGCGTTATTCACAAGCCGTCGATATCCCGATAGTAGTGAGTGCTGGCGATTATGTCTTTGGCCAACTGATTAGCAATGACGCAGAAGTCGATCTGATTTTGCTCGATGACAACGTTAATGATTTAGCAGTACAACGTAAATTAATTAATGGAGAACAAGGCGAACATAACTTTCTGTTTGTTGCCACTGACTTAACCAAAACACTGCGTTTGCAAGCAACTGATGACTCAAACAAGTCCCACTTTGACTATCAACTCAAAATCATTCGCCATATTCCTAAGTCGGAACAAGTTGCTCCCAGCCAACCATTTGTTAGCCCAACCATCGCCGCATTAGCAGACAACATTGCCAATAATGTTTCTACCGATGCAATCTGGGCCACCATCGCATCACAAGGCACACCGATCATTGAAGAACATGCGGATAGTGACAATGTGGTGATGACCTTTGCTTATAAAGGTGCCAAACATAATGTGCGTATCTTTGGCGCACCGGCCAGCGAACATGAGTTTATGGAACAGCTCGACGGTTCTGATATTTGGTATAAAAGCTTTATCGTGCCCAACACCAGCCGCTTGTCTTATCGCTTATCACCTGATGTTCCTCAATTTTCAGGCACACCTTGGCAACAACGTGTGGCTATACTTGCCACAGCTCAAGCTGATCCATTAAATAAACACCCGTTTCCAGCAAAATATGCTGCAAATAACAGCAGTCCGTTTAATTACTTCTCAAGCGTGAATCTAGCAACGGACACTCATAAGTATTGGCAACCACAAAATAATGTCGCAACAGGTTCAGTGCAAAAACACCGTTTCAGCAGTGATATCCTAGGCAACCAACGTAATATTTGGCTGTATACCTCAGCTAATTACGTGAAAAATGATCCCAACAATGTGCTGTTATTGATGTTTGATGGCAAACACTACACGTCAAAAGTCGATGTGCCGATGATTTTAGATAATCTCGTCGCTAACAACAAAATACCAGCCATTGCTGCCGTGTTGATTGATAACCCTAGCCAAAAACTTCGTGCCAGCGAACTGCCAGATAACAAAGACTTTGCCAAAGCGATGGCAACAGAAATATTACCTTGGGCAGAGCAAACGCTTGGCATCAAATCTAAACCACAAACAACCGTCTTATCAGGTTCTAGCTATGGCGGTTTAGCCTCCACCAGCATAGCCCTTCGCCACCCAGAACAATTTGGTAATGCACTCTCCATGTCTGGCTCTTACTGGTGGTCACCAGAAGATACACCTGCCAAAGAGTCTGAATACACAGCGATTAAAATCGCGACCATGCCGAAACAACCCGTTCGCTTTTTCCTCAGTGCCGGCCTGTTTGAAAGTTTCTACAACGGCAAAGTCAGCATCTTAGAAACCAACCGTCACTTACAACACATGCTCACCGCCAAAGGCTATGACAGTGAATATAAAGAATACGCCAGCGGCCATGATTACTACGTCTGGCAAGATGTTATTGCAGATGGGTTGATTCATTTGTTTGGAGAAAAATAGGTTTCTAGCACTGCAAAGGATAGCTTATTCGATGGTGATGAGAGTTCATCACCTTATTAAAGAAACGTATGCATTGCTTAATGTAAAAAAAGAAACTAATATATTGCTTAACCTTTAAAAGCAATCTATGAGTTTCTTATAATGGCATCACTATTAGAACAACTAAAAAATCGTAGGTTAAGCCTCAAGTTAAAGCAAAAAGACATGATGCTTCGTGTAGGTATCTCTCGCCAGCAGTATCAACATTTAGAGTCGAAGGGTAACCCGAGGCTAAACACACTTGAACTCATTGCCAAGGGTTTAAAAAGTGAACTCATGCTGATCCCTACTGAAAAACTTAGTCTTATAAAAGAAGTTTTGGAGAACGATGCCCAATCATCTTCAACAACAAGCCAGTCATCAAACAAAACAGAAGCTAACGAGCTTTCAAATGATCCGTGGAAGAAGCTGTTAGAGGATCAGCAATGACTCTGCACAACAAAGCTGAGGAAGTTAGCATCCTTAAACTCACCTTACATGACAAACTCATCGGCTATTTAGCAGGCTTTCAAAATGGCCAAATGCATTGAAAGATTTACCAATGAATGAAGAACATAAAGAACAGCTAAAACAACATTGGCGTGGGCTTCAAGCTGATTTCAAGATAAGCTAACTAAAGTGAATATGAAGAATACGCCAGCGGCCATGATTACTATGTTTGGCAAGACGTTATTGCCGATGGCTTAATTCATTTGTTTGGGGAAGATTAAATCAGTTTTTCTTTTTCCCGTTGTTATCGCCAGCGAAAAGGCTCTATTTTCCGGATGACGGGGGTAAGTGTTTGAGCGTAGCGAGTTTTTACCCACGCCGTAAAATCGAGTATTTTCGATGATAAGCGATAACGCCGGGGGCCCTTTTCTTTGGTTCGTTTCTTTTGGGCACGCAAAAGAAATGAACGCCCAGCGGCAGCGAAGAAGTTTATCTATGAGTAAAAAAGATGATCTTAAAGGGATGCGCCCCCATTTAGCTAATTAGTCATGCTGAAGCATGTAAAAATCAAAACTTAATGTCTGAGTTTGATTGTTTAAGCCAGTAACGCAACAAAACTAGGGAGTTTGATGTGCAAAATAACGGGGTTAATTACAAGGAAAGCACCAATGAATAAGAGAAAAAATAAAAACGGATTTACACTTATTGAGTTGGTCATGGTAATTGTAGTTTTGGGCATATTGGCAGCCACCGCATTACCCCGCTTTGTTAATTTGAAAGAGGATGCAAGCTATTCAACACTTAAGTCTCTTGAGGGTTCTATAGGCACTGCAAGTCAGTTGGTATATTTAAAGTCTATAATTAATGGCTCGCAGAGTTTAATAAACTCAAGTGTATTTTTGGAAGATGGTACCGAGATAATTACACGTTATGGATACCCCACAGAGCATTCTATTATGGATGCTATTAATCAAGATTATGTCGGTGGATGGGGACAGGGAAAGCCATTGCGAGTTAGTTACGGTGGCGGTATTACCAATATTAATATTCACAACAATTGTAAGTTATTTTATATCCCAGCAAAGTCAATTGATACTCCTGCGCGGGTGCAATCACCGCAAAGTAAAGACGTTTGCTTCTAACTGCTGAAACAAACTAAGGGAGTAAGTTATGCCGAAAGCTATTACTAAAAAAATCAATGAATGCCTTTTTAGAATTACAAAAAGAGTCATGATTTGGTGCTAGTACTAAATATTCTAACTTCAAGTGAACACCCTAATTATGATTGTGCTTATAACGATTAAGCTCAGTTGAGAGCAAAAGTGGGCCGACGACAGGAGCGCCGCTTTTGGCAACCTACTGGATCACTTTGTTATGGTCTTTAACTTTCTTGCCGCAACAAAATAGCTAGATGCACCTTTATATATCTCTTCAGATTCAACTGCCTGAAACCCACCAGCCTCTAACAAATTGTCTACCTCAGAGCTCGTGATCCTTCTTATAGGAATGGGAATTAACCCGAGCTTGCACAAGACCCGTACCAACTGAATTTGAAGGTTTACAAAAAATGACATCTTTTGGCGTAAGCAAGGTGTTACAGAAATAAATAAACCTTCTGGTTTTAACAATTCATTTATTCGCTGCATTACATCCTGAGGATTAGGGACTGTATGCAACATATTAAAAGCCAAAATCACGTCATATGATTCGTTAGAATATTTGTTATCAAAGATGTCCGACTGTTCGAAATTTACATTCTCAGTTTTCCCAACAGTAGCTTTTTCTTTAGCTATTTCAATCATCTTCGATGATATGTCAATGGCATGGATCTCTTTAACTTGACTGGAAAACTGACAAGCTGCTGTGCCAGTCCCGCATCCATAGTCCAGAACAATGTCGCTATCCTTCAGAAATTTTCTAGTGTTTTCTCTAGATTTACTATGAATATACTCAAATCTCTCTTCCGTTTTGTCGTAATTTTTAGACGCGCCATCCCAAAACTCTTCCGATTTATTCATTCTCTATACCTTAATGGGGAAAACATAACGCCAAGCTCAGCGGCAAATCAAAGTGGCGCGTTTTTGCGAAAGCAAAAAAAGTGACACTTTGAATTGTCCGCTGGAGCTATTTGTTAAGCCATTCATTTTAAAATATTCTGTAAAACTCCAGAATACAAATAATCACTTTCTGAAATCAAGTTAGTTGAACTTGCGAAACGTTCATGTAACTCAGATCGGATCTTTTTTGAATTAAAGGGATGCGTCCCCTTTAATTTACTCTCCCTGAGCATTTAACGCCTTGCTAAGCCGAAACATTGTGAGCGAGTCAGCGAATAATTTTTCGGCTTGAGCGTATGGTTATGCATCATTAATGCTCAGTAAGTTTTCATGACCAGAAAATATTTTCTCGAGCTGAGAAACCAACTCTCTGCTCTCTTCTTGGTTTGCATCAAGCTTGATTTCAAATAAAGATTCACCGATTTTAATCTCATCTGTATGAACAATCAGAAGATCACCAGACAACTCTACCGATTTGATGACATCAGAACCGCCATTAGTTTGATCATCAAATTCAAAGTATGGAAGATCATCGCTTCCTGTTTCTGGAATCATTCCTCTTTGGAACATAATGTAGCCAATGGACTCATCTCCGATTCCAGCAATTAATGTTCCTTCAAAATCTTCACAGCCAATTTGATTTGCAGTGAATGAAATCATACCTCTATTCCTTTACGTGCATAACGCCTAAAGAAGACGCGTGTCTTTTGCGTCGTTTTTACTTTTTTTGTTATATTTTTCACTTTATTCATATGGTGTTAATTCGATATTTCTCATGAATCCTTCGAATGTATCCGATACTTGATCCGTGTTGCAAGTGCCAGCGTTGTATTCTAAATACCACACACTCCCATCTTCGGTCTTAATTACATATCGGTTATTAAATGAATCATCCGCAAATGGTACTAATCCTTGAGATGCGTACTCTTCATGTGTTTCTATGTCATCAGAAATATCCCCAGCACCACAATTTATTCCAAACATAGTGAAAACTTCCAAGTTTGCATTGGATTTAGAAACAATCGACGCCTCGCCTGAGAACATGCACCTGCCATAAGTAAATTGAAATTTTTTGAATTCCTCAGGAAGAACAACGTTATATCTCTTTTCAAAGGCAGACACATCTTTCGCTGATGTTGGTTGAAATTCATCGAGGATCGGCTCAAATATTTTTTTCATATTCTCACGTCATTAACAGCTCATGGGCAAAGCACCTGGAAATATAACTAGGGTTTAGCGGACACTTTGTCCGCTAACATACTATAGATTCTGAAAGATAACATCGTTGTAAACGTCCTTGTACCAATGTGTTAGATAGAGTTTGGAGTATAGTCAGTATTTATCCAAGATGTCCACTTTGCTTATTTTATTATCCATTTGTAGGGTGTTACCCTAAATTTGGGCCTTTCAAAAATAGGCTGTAAACCCTTTAGTTTCAGTCGATTACAAAGTGCACTGGAATTTTGTTAGCGGACATTTATAGTGTGATTAAACGTTCTTGAGTGTGATTTGGAAAAAAATATCACCCACTTTAAACTGGTTTAATTTTTGCTTTATGTGAACAAACAACTCACATAGGTACATGCTTTATGGTTTCGGTTAACAATAATATTAGCTCGACGATCAATTCATCGCTTTCTAGCAAAACAAGCGAAGTCATCGAGGCTGCCAAACAAACGATTAAAGACGCACAGCAAAAACCTGTTCAAGAGACGAGTCAAACGACGCTGAGCTCAAGGGGCGAACGACTTGCAGCCTTAAATCAAGATTTTGATATTACTAGCTCAAACTTTGCTATTACTGATGATTTTCTGACTAGATTGGCGGAGCTTGATTTTATTTCTGCAGATCAATTAACCAGTCTTCAAGAAGAGGTCGGCGTCAACAATTCGTCAGACTCAGAATCATTAACGCTGGCAACGATCAAGCAAGATGCCATCGATATTATTGAACGCTTACAAGATGATGGCCAAGCTGACAATTTGGTCGCAATCCTAGAGAAAGCCACCAGCATTATTGATAGTTTTGGCAGCACCAGTAGTGCAGATACGTTTACTACCATCGCTCAGCTCGAGCAGCAGCTAAATACGACGGATGGCCTCAGTCTAACGGAGCAAGAAAAAGTGACGTTAAGCGAACTACAAACCGTGTTGTCTATTGCAGAGAAACTCAATCCTCAAAGTCGAACGGCTACTAATATTAATCAATACCTGCAATACCTAGAGTAATTTTCATCATGAAAACGTGTTAATCAACCACCCGCAGCAAAGGAAAGTCACAACTAAACTGTGTGCCTTTATCTAATTCACTACTGACTTTTAACTCGGCTTCATGACGCTGCAATACGTGCTTCACTATGGCTAAACCTAAACCGGTGCCGCCGGCTTGTTGAGAACGGCCTTTATCAACGCGGTAAAAACGTTCGGTCAACCGTTCAAGATGCTGCTCTTCAATGCCTTCCCCTTCATCAGCAACTAAGATATGGCCGCCGTGTTTATCCACTGACCAGCTAAGGGTGATTGTGGTCTGTGCTGGTGTGTATTTGACTGCGTTAAACACTAGGTTTGAAATCGCACTTCGTAGCTCATCAGAGTCTGCTAATAGGTGCTGTTCGCTGTTAATCTGCAATTGCAGATCATGCTCATTAAACTGCTCTATTTTTTTAGCATCATCAATAATCGAACTTAGCCATGCCGGCATATCGATAGGTTCGTCAGTCAGTTCTTTTTCGCCGGTTTCTAACCGAGATAAAGCCAATAAGTCGGTGATCATGACATGCATACGTTCAGTTTGTTGTTGCATGGTCGGCAAGGCCGCACCCCACATTTCTACTGGACTATCTTGATTAAATGTTTCTAAATAACCACGTAATACGGTCAATGGCGTGCGTAATTCATGCGATACATTAGCAACAAAGTCACGGCGCATTTGTTGTAGTTTTAAGGTTTTGGTGATGTCTCGAGCAATCAGTAAACGACCACTGGTCATATAACGCACTATTTTGATTTCTAATCGCATGTCTGAGTTGCGTGGCGATGGCACGATCAGTTGATGCTCTTCATCAATCGGTGCCGCTATGATGGTTTGAAACTCAGGTGTGCGAATGACATTTTTTAAACGGACATGACTGTCTCTAGGCCAATAGAGACCTAGCAATGATTCTGCTGCTTTATTAGACCAAATAACTAAGCTGTCATCACCCAATACCACCACGGCATCAGGTAAGGCGGCAGTGGTCGCTTGAAAGCGTTTCAAATAACCGGCGAGTTTCTTCTTCCGCTCACGATTTTGTTTTCGTACGCGTTCGATCTCTCGGCAGACATCATCAACCACGCCCTCAGCACTGGGTGCTTTCACTTTCTTAGGGTTTCTAACCCAACGATAGAGTTGATTCCAACTGCGTTGCAACCATAAGGCGTATAGCAATACCGCAAAAAACATCATGGTCATCATTTGCTCGATCAGTAAACCGAGAAAGCCAGACATACTGACAATGGCTGCCAGTCGCCAATTATCCCAACGCATTAATAAATGAACCTAGTCTTCTGCAAAGCGATAACCCACGCCACGTACTGTTTGGATTAAATTATCATGGCCGGTTTCTTCTAAGGCTTTACGCAAGCGACGAATGTGTACATCCACAGTTCGTTCTTCGATATACACTGTATCTCCCCACACTTGGTCCAGTAACTGGCCACGGCTGTAGGCACGCTCAGGGGTTTTCATGAAAAAGTGTAATAGCCGAAATTCAGTTGGCCCTAATTCGATGCGTTTGTCATCTGCTAAAACACGGTGACTCTTAGTATCTAACACTAAACCACCTAATTTTAGTTGCTTAGAATCATCAGCATCACTCGGGCTGTAGCGACGTACTACCGCTTTGATCCGGGCGATAAGCTCGGCGGGTGAGAATGGTTTATTCACGTAGTCATCTGCCCCCACGCTTAAGCCCTTAACCATATCTTCGCTTTCGCCTTTTGCGGTCAACATGATGACCGGAATATTAGCTAAAAACTCATTGGCGCGTAGCCGACGGATAAATTCAATGCCATCCATACCCGGCAACATCCAATCTAATAAAATCAGATCGGGCTGCTGTTTATTTAATGACTCAAAACCGAGTTCTCCATCACTGGCTAACTCACACTCAAAACCAGATTGTTTTAAGGTGAAGCCCAGCATTTCACGAATCGCTTTGTCGTCTTCTACTACTAAAATCGTTGTTGTCATGATTTTTGTTCCTGACTACATCAAAATTACTGAATGATACGGACTTTATATTACAGTTTTATAACAGTTGCCATCATAGCAAGCTCTCGCTTACATCACTGCTTGCACGCAACGTAAAATACCATATTCATATTCGCCACCTAAGGCATCAAACACCGGTTTCAGCCGGCCTTTTTCCATGTCTTCTTGTGACTCAATCATACTGACTATTTCATTAAACTCAGCCTTTGATAAACCAGTCACTTCACGCACCTCTAATAAGCCAACCTCGATCGCATCGGCCAAATGAGTATAGATGGTATTACTGGCCACCGAACGTTGTTTAGCAATATCATCGATCGTTAAGCCTTGCTCAAATAACATCAAGGTTTCATTAACAGTGGCAGTTAAGCGGTTATTAAGCAGAGCAGACAATGGGTGATTAACAATTTCAGCGACAAACTGCTGACCATAACGTTGTAGTTTCTGCTGGCCGACGCCTGATACTCGACCGAAGTCATTGACCGTTTGTGGCCTGATCTTAATCATGTCTTGCAATGAAGCATCAGAAAACACCACATAGGGTGGCACACCTAGCTCGGTTGCCAATTCAGTACGCAATGAGCGCAGTGCTTGCCATAAGGCTTCGTCTTGCGGCCGCACCATGCTTTTCTTCTTTTTAGCGCTGGTTGGTGCTTCTTGTTTAACTTGTTTTCTTAATTGTAATTTATGTTCACCACGTAATAAGCTTCGACATTGTTCAGTCAACACTAAAGCGCCATGTCGCTCCATATCAATATTAATATAAGACAAGGCGATTAATTGCCTAAATACACTACGCCATTCCACCGCTGAAAACTCAGTGCCGATGCCAAAGGTACTGATTTGATCATGACCATTACGCTGAATACGCTCATCACTTTTGCCCAGCAAGATATCAATGATGTAATTGACACCAAAACGTTGCTCGGTGCGATAGATGCACGATAAGGCTTTTTGGGCTGATTCCGTACCATCCCACCTTTCTGGCGGTGTTTGGCAGTTATCACACTGACCACACGGCTGCGCGAGTGTTTCATCAAAGTAGGCTAATAATGTCTGACGACGACAGGTGCTGACTTCACATAAACCCAACATCGCTTCTAATTTATGATGCTCGACTTGCTTGTGTTGCTGATCAGCATTCGAGTCTTGGGTGAATTGACGCAAAGTAATCACATCTTGCAGGCCATAAGCCATCCAGGCGTGGGCAGGTTCACCATCACGACCTGCTCGACCGGTTTCTTGATAGTAAGCTTCAACACTTTTCGGTAGGTTTAAATGAGCAACAAAGCGTACATCAGGTTTATCGATACCCATACCAAAGGCAATAGTGGCAACAACAATGACGCCATCTTCACGTAAAAACCGTTGCTGATTGGTTTGTCGTACTTGCTGAGGTAGGCCGGCATGATACGGTAACGCCGTTCGACCTTGGTCGCTGAGCCATTCGGCAATGGCTTCTACTTTTTTACGCGATAGGCAGTAAACAATGCCGGCATCATTCGGATGATTATTTTCTAAAAATGACCACAAACGCTGCTTGGGGTTATTACCTTCAGAAATCGCATAGTGAATATTAGGTCGATCAAAACTGGTCAGAAAGACCCGCGCTGACTCTAGTTGCAGCTGACTGATAATCTCTTGGCGAGTTCGCTGATCGGCTGTCGCCGTTAACGCTATCCGCGGTACATCCGGAAAACGTTGATGGAGGATTTTAAGCTTTTGGTATTCCGGCCGAAAATCATGGCCCCATTGCGATACACAATGCGCTTCATCAATCGCAAATAAGGAAATATGACAGCGATCAAGCAGCGATAACATCCGATCCATCAACAGTCGTTCTGGCGCGACATAGACCAAATCTAATTCGTTATGCTGCATCAATTGCTCAATATCACGCACTTCAGCAGCACTGACACTAGAGTTGATAAAAGCAGCATTGACACCTAGTTGCTGCAAGGCATCGACTTGATCTTGCATCAAGGCTATCAGCGGCGACACGATAATGGCACAGCCATCTCTCACTAAAGCAGGGATCTGATAACACAGCGACTTACCGCCACCAGTCGGCATCAATACTAAGGCATCGCCACCATTGACGATGGTTTCAATAATGTCATGCTGGCTATGACGAAATTGATCATAACCAAATGTAGATTTAAGAACCTGTTGGGCGCGTTCCATATGACTTCTTTTAGCGTAGATAAAATAAAAATGCGGTCTTAAATAACACCCGAGTATTACTTAAAACCGCATGGTAACTGCCGTTAACTCTGCTTAGTGATGATTAAATCATAAAGCCTTTAATCATGTAGAACATGCACGCGGCTAAGACTGCTGCAGAAGGCACAGTAATTACCCAGGCAGTGATAATTTTCTTAATCGCATCACGCTTAACATATAAATTTTTCTTATCTTCTTTCAGCGATTTTTTCGCTTTTTTGATGGTAGCTTCTTCTTCATCAATTTCACGATAAAGTGTTGAGATACGTTGATAATCATTATCGCTACGTTCGTCTTTCTTCTCGATCTGAGTTAATTCAGCCTTTAAAGCTTGTAGGCGTTTTTTCTCATCTCTGATTTCAGCTTTATCTTGCTCAATTTCGTATTCGATGCTGGTAGTTGAATCTAACCATTCACGTAAGAAACCGACACCAAAAATACCACCAATTGCGATATGAGTTGAACTCACTGGCAAACCTAATTGGCTGGCGATAATCACCGTGATCGCTGCCGCCATTGCCACTGAGAAAGCACGCATTTGATCTAAGTCGGTAATTTCACTGCCCACTGTTTTAATCAAGCGTGGGCCATATAAAGCCAAACCAAGTGCGATACCTAGTGCACCTACCGCCATGATCCAGAAAGGAATGCCGGCTTTAGATGAAATACCACCGGTGACAACGGCATCATTAATCGCAGCCAATGGACCAATCGCATTCGCCACATCATTAGCACCATGAGCAAAACTCAATAAGGCTGCAGCAAAAATTAATGGCACGGTGAACAATAAATTGACGCTAGCACGATCATTTTTCAAAGTATCGAGCTTACCTTTGAGTGATTTTTTCATCCAAAAGAAAACAAAAACAGCAACGATTGCGCCCATAATAGCCGCCGTCGTAAAGGTTGGTTTTTTCGTCACTTCAATAGTAAAGAACATGATGTCATTGAACGTGCCGACCAGTGGCGGCCAAACCTTTTTCAGGCCTTTAAGAACCAAGTAGGTTACAAAAGCCCACGACATGATCGCAACATAAAAAGGTACCCATTTATAAGACGCTTCAATTTTATTGTCTTTAAAAATAATGGTTTTTTTGATGGCAAATAAGAAACCGGCGGCAATCACCCCACCAATAACGGGAGAAATCACCCAAGAACTGGCAATTTTACCCATCGTGCCCCAATCAACAATATTGAAACCAGCAGCAGCGATACCTGCCCCCATCACACCACCGACAATCGAGTGAGTGGTCGATACCGGCGCTTTTGCCATGGTGGCGATATTAAGCCATAACGCAGCAGCTAATAAGGCCGCCATCATCGCCCAGAGGAAACTATCGGTATCATCACCAAAGGCGTTGATATCAATAATGCCCTTTTTAATAGTTGAAACTACCTCACCACCACCAATAAAAGCACCGCCAGCTTCAAAAATGATCGCGATAACAATCGCGCCACCCATGGTTAATGCTTTTGAACCAACAGCCGGGCCGACGTTATTAGCGACATCATTGGCACCAATGTTCATCGCCATATAACCGCCAAAAACAGCCGCTACCGCGAGAAAGACACTATTGTTAATGCCGCCACTAGTGCTGAAACTGAAAGCTAAGATGCCAACCAAGAAAAATAAGGCGAATCCAATTCGGCCTAATTCAGTGTGACTTTTTTTCATGGCTTGTTTTTCAATTTGATAAATATTTTTAATTTCCACTCTACGCCAACTCTTCAAATTAATTGATCAGGTAATATTAAAGTGCGAATGTTACCGTTTTATGACAGTCTATTTCGACTCAATTTATTTTTTTTTAATTCAATGAAACAATCTGCTTTGTTGATAGTCAATGACAAGACGGCTTTTAGACCCAAGACAACTTATGAAAAAAATTTTATTTCTACTATTTCTACTTATAACAACCTCGCTAAATGCGCGACCAGGCCTATTAGATAGCTTAGGCTTAAATGATGATTTTGATGTGCCTCCTAGTGTGGAAGAGGCATTTCAACTTTCAGCAAAAGTCATCGATGCCACAACGTTATTAGCTCAATGGCAGGTTGCAAAAGGTAATTATCTATATCGCGATAAAATTAGCTTCGAAATTATCAACAACGATGCGGTTAAATTGCTTAGTTATTCGCTACCTGCTGGCGAAAACAAAATGGATGAAATCTTTGGCCTCAGTGAGGTTTATCATCACGATACAGAGGTGTTGCTACCGTTAAGTCGTCATGGCGACACCCAACAAGTCACTCTGTCGGTTCGTTATCAAGGTTGCTCTGAAACTTTTAACATCTGCTACCCACCGATCACCAAGCAAATTTCACTGCTGTTAGCTGCCAATAATAAGTCGACTGCCGAAATAACCAATCAGGATGTAGCTAACGCAGCCATCAACACCGTAAGTCCTGTGTTATCAGAACAAGATCGACTAGCACAGAGCTTGGCCGAAGATAGTCTGGCCAAAATATTATTAGGTTTCTTCGGCCTAGGCATCTTGCTCGCATTTACCCCCTGCGTTTTTCCGATGATCCCTATCCTATCCAGCATTATTGTTGGTGCCGGTGAAAGCATCACCACCCGCCGTGCCTTTATCCTGTCATTAACTTATGTATTGGCGATGTCGGTAACCTATACCGCCGCCGGTGTTCTGACCGGTTTATTGGGCGAGAACCTGCAAGCAGCCTTCCAAAACCCATGGATAATCGGTAGCTTCAGTGGCTTATTTGTCATTTTAGCGATGTCGATGTTTGGCTTATTTGAGCTGCAACTGCCACATTTTTTACAACATCGCTTACATAAAGTCAGCCACCAGCAACAAGGTGGCACTTTAATTGGTGTTGCCTTAATGGGCCTCATTTCCGGTGTCATCGTGGGCCCCTGTTTAGCCCCGCCTTTAGCCGGTGCGTTAATTTTTATTGGCCAACAAGGTGATCCTTTTCTAGGCGGTGCCGCACTCTTTGCGCTTAGTCTCGGTATGGGCCTACCTTTGGTTGCCATCGGCACCTCTGAAGGTAGTTTATTGCCTCGGGCCGGTGATTGGATGAATACCATTAAATCTGTATTTGGTGTGTTAATGCTCGGCCTAGCTATTTGGATGTTAGAGCGCATTATCCCTGGCTGGATTAGCTTATTACTCTGGGGCGGACTTTTAATTGTGACCGCTATTTATCTCGGGGCACTCTCTAATCTTGGTATTGAGGCCACTGGTTGGGCTAAATTTTGGAAAGGCATCGGGCTGATCTTGTTAATTTACGGTGGTTTACTGATTGTTGGCGGCAGCAGTGGCAACCATAATCTTTGGCAGCCATTAAATCTTGCTAGCTCCAACAATAGTCTTGCAGCTGAAAAGTCAGCACTGCAGTTCAAGCAAGTGAATAGCTTTGCCGAGTTAAATCAGGCGTTAGCCACCACCAATCAACCGACCATGGTCGATTTTTATGCTGACTGGTGTGTCGATTGTAAAAAAATGGAACTGACGACGTTTGCCGAACCAGCGGTTATTGCAGCCACACAAGGTTGGCAATTACTGCAGGTGGATATGACCGCGAACACTTCTGAACATCAGGCATTACTCAAAAAACTCAATGTATTTGGCCCGCCAACGATGTTGTTTTTTAACGCCTCAGGCCAAGAATATCACCAGCATCGTCTGGTTGGTGATATTTCAGCTACAGCACTGTTGCAACATATCAATAGCCTTTCGCAATAAAGACTTCCAGCATATACGATCTATTTCGACGAATTTAGCCACATTATTGCGCATTTTTAGCTCGAAAAACTGGACATTCCCCCCCCTCTGGTGCAAAATTCCGTCTTAAATTATTCCTCTACCAAGATGCGAACTTTACGATGGCACAAATTTTAGTATTGCATGGCCCCAATCTAAACCTTTTAGGCACTCGTGAACCTGACATTTATGGTTATGAAACATTAGCTGACATCAGTACCAAACTCACTGGCCTTGCCATCGACAAAAACCATCAGCTAACTAACCTTCAAAGTAATGCGGAACATGTACTGATTGATGCTATTCATACTGCTCGAACCAATGGCACCGCTTTCATCATTATCAATCCCGCCGCATTCACACATACTAGCGTCGCCTTACGTGACGCATTAGCTTCAGTGCAGATCCCCTTCATTGAAGTACACCTTTCCAACGTACATGCTCGAGAACAGTTCCGTCAGCATTCATATCTTTCCGATATTGCTGTAGGCGTTATCTGTGGCTTGGGTGCTCAAGGCTATGAGCTCGCTTTACAAGCAGCCATTACACATATTAATAAATAAGGTTTTTCCATGGATATTCGTAAAATAAAAAAATTAATAGATTTAATTCAAGAATCTGATGTAGCCGAAATAGAAATTAAAGAAGGTGAAGAATCTGTTCGTATCAGCCGTGCTAGTGCACAAGTAGTGGTTGCAGCACCTGTAGCAGTAGCCCCTCAAGCTGTCGCAGCACCTGTCGCTGCTCCAGCAGCAGTTGCAGAAGCACCAGCAGCTGCTAATACCGCCAATGCCGTTAAGTCACCAATGGTCGGTACTTTCTACCGTTCTTCTTCTCCAGAATCAGCATCATTTATTGAAGTGGGCCAAACCGTTGCTGCCGGTGATGTGATTTGCATTATCGAAGCAATGAAAATGTTTAACCAGATCGAAGCCGATCGCAGTGGTACCGTTAAAGCTATTTTGGTTGAGAATGGTCATCCTGTTGAGTTTGATGAGCCATTAGTTATCATCGAATAAATAGCTGTCATCGCTATTTCAACGTAACAATCTTGCTTACACCAAACTGTGGATAAACAAATCTCATGATAGATAAAATTGTCATTGCCAACCGCGGCGAAATTGCCCTTCGTGTACTTCGTGCCTGCCAAGAACTAGGCATTAAAACCGTTGCTGTTCACTCTGATGTAGATCGTGATTTAAAACACGTATTACTAGCAGATGAAACGGTTTGTATTGGCCCTGCATCCTCTTTAGAGAGTTACCTTAATGAGCCGGCATTAATCAGTGCCGCTGAAATTACTGATGCAACCGCGATTCATCCTGGTTATGGCTTTTTATCAGAAAATGCTGACTTTGCAGAACGCGTAGAACGCAGTGGTTTTATCTTCATTGGTCCAACTGCAGATACCATTCGGTTGATGGGCGATAAAGTATCGGCCATTAAAGCAATGAAAGAAGCGGGCGTGCCTTGTGTGCCTGGTTCAGATGGCCCCCTAGGCGATGATGATGCAACGAACCTGCGTCTAGCACAGCAAATCGGTTACCCGATCATTATCAAAGCATCTGGTGGTGGTGGTGGTCGTGGTATGCGTGAAGTACATAGTGAAGCACACTTGCTCAATGCTATCGCTCTTACTCGTAGTGAATCAAAAACGCTGTTTAAGAATGACATGATCTATATGGAAAAATTCTTAGAAGATCCACGTCATATTGAATTCCAAGTATTAGCTGATCAACATGGTAACGCTATCCACTTAGGCGAACGTGATTGCTCTATGCAACGTCGCCATCAAAAAGTATTAGAAGAAGCGCCAGCGCCAGGCATTACCCCTGAATTGCGTGAACGTATGGGTAAAATCTGTGCTGATGCTTGTGTACGTATCGGTTACCGTGGTGCAGGTACCTTTGAATTCTTGTATCAAGATGGTGAGTTCTACTTCATTGAAATGAATACTCGTATTCAAGTTGAGCATCCAGTAACTGAACAAATAACAGACACTGATCTTGTCGCTGAACAAATTCGTATTGCTGCCGGTGAGCCGCTATCTATCAAACAAGAAGATGTCGTTATTAATGGCCATGCCATTGAATGTCGTATTAATGCTGAAGATGCTAAAACATTCATGCCTAGCCCAGGTACGATTACTCACTATCATGCTCCAGGCGGTGCCGGTATTCGTGTCGATTCCCATATTTACAGTGGCTATCGTGTACCACCTAACTACGATTCATTGATCGCTAAATTGATTGTTTACGGTAAAACACGTGAATCAGCAATTGCACGAATGAAAACTGCATTAAATGAAATTGGTATCGAAGGCATCAAAACCAACGTCGCATTACAGCAAGATATTATTGGTGACGCTAATTTCCAAAGCGGTGGCACTAATATCCACTACCTTGAAAAGAAACTCGGACTGTAAGGTAGAGCATTAGTAATATGGCTTGGATACAATTTATCTTTGATAGCACGCCTGACGCTGCTGATCAGCTTTCAGACATGCTCTTGGAATGTGGCTCTAGTGCAATCACCTTCCAAGACAATGCCGATCAACCTTTGTTTGAACCTGCTATTGGTACCACACCTTTATGGGCAGCGACACGAGTTATCGCATTGTTTGATGCCGATATCGATATTGATGGCACCATTGACCATTTATCGACTTTAATGGCACCAGCAACGGTGCCAAGTCACCGTGTTGAAGCTGTAGAAGATAAAGATTGGGAACGTGAATGGATGGATAATTTCCACCCTATCTCCTTTGGCGAACGTTTGTGGATCTGTCCTAGCTGGCATACGCCACCACAACCAGAAGCCATTAATATCATGTTAGATCCAGGTCTCGCTTTTGGTACTGGCACCCATCCCACTACCGCCTTGTGTTTGAACTGGCTAGATCAAGCTGATGTTAAAGGTAAATACGTCATTGATTATGGTTGCGGCAGTGGTATTTTAGCCATTGCAGCCGCTTTATTAGGCGCAAAAAAGGTGATTGGTGTTGATACTGATCCACAAGCATTAGAAGCGACACAAGCCAATGCCGAGCGTAATGGCGTACAAATCGATACCTATTTCCCTGATGATTGTCCTACCGATCAAGCTGATTTACTGATTGCGAATATTTTAGCTGGGCCATTACAGTCCTTATCTGAGTTATTTTCACAATTAACGAAACCACAAGCACCTATCGTTTTGTCAGGAATTTTAGAAGAACAAGCACAGGATGTGAGTTCAACTTATCAAACTTGGTTTGCAATGCAGCCCCCAACCCAAAAGGAAGAATGGATTCGCTTGACCGGTCAACGACATGACTGATCACGCATTCAAAATTGGCCCTTACACACTGCCAAATAACCTCTTCTTAGCACCCATGGCTGGCGTTACCGATCGTCCTTTTCGACAACTATGCCGTCGCTTAGGTGCTGGCATGGCCGTATCAGAGATGATTACGGCCAATAAATCATTATGGGCCAGTAAAAAATCACTATTACGTGCTAACCATGATGGTGAACCAGAACCGCGTAGCGTACAGATTGCTGGTGCCGATCCGAAAATGATGGCTGAAGCCGCTCAACATAATGTTGAACAAGGCGCGCATATCATTGATATCAACATGGGCTGTCCTGCCAAGAAAGTCTGTAATGTGATGGCCGGTTCGGCATTATTACAACATGAAGCTTTAGTCGCTGAAATTCTTGAATCGGTTGTCAATGCGGTTGATGTGCCTGTTACCTTAAAAATTCGGACGGGTTGGGACCGAGATAATAGAAACGGTGTGACTATTGCCCGCATTGCTCAAGAATCAGGTATTCAAGCCTTAGCTGTGCATGGCCGAACCCGAGCAGATGCATACAAAGGCGAAGCCGAATTCGATACCATTGCTGATATCAAATCTAGAATTGAGATTCCAGTGATTGCCAACGGTGATATTTCGAGCCCAGACAAAGCTAAGCAAATCCTTGCTTACACCGGCGTTGATGGCCTAATGATTGGTCGTGCCGCGCAAGGTAACCCATGGATTTTTAGGCAAATAAACCACTATTTAGACCACGGTGAGGTTTTAGCCTCGCCATCAGTAAAAGAAATCAGACAAACCTTGATCGAGCACCTACATACCCTGTACGATTTCTATGGTGACTACACTGGTGTGCGCATGGCTCGCAAGCATATCGCTTGGTATAGCAAGGGTTTACGAGATGGTAATCCTTTCCGCCAACAAATGAACACCTTCGAACAGCCGCAACAACAACTTGATTTCACCGAGCAATTTTTTGCTCAACTTGAAGATAAGGATACGATGGCAGCATGACCCAAGCTTTAGAAAAACAGCCTGCTAGCTGCTTCGAATTAGATGTGGCCAGCGAGCAAAAAAATGCCCCCATCGCCGAATGTGTTGAAACCGCATTAAAAGATTACTTTGAACAATTAGATGGTCATTCAACCGCCAACCTATACGACATGCTCATGGCAGAAGTTGAAGCGCCTTTATTCAAAGCAACACTCACTCATACCAATGGCAATCAAAGTCGTGCCGCCGAAATTCTCGGTTTAAACCGCGGCACACTACGCAAAAAATTAAAACTTTACGGCTTATAACAGCCTAGCAACAATCAGGAAACCACATGAATAAAATCCAGCGCGCGCTACTTAGTGTGTCAGACAAAACAGGTGTTTTAGAGCTTGCTCAAGAACTAAATCGTTTGGGTGTTGAATTACTGTCTACTGGCGGTACAGCAAAATTATTACAAGAAGCAGGATTGCCTGTTAAAGAAGTATCTGAACATACTGGTTTTCCAGAAATGATGGATGGCCGTATCAAAACCTTACATCCAAAAATTCACGGTGGCTTATTAGGCCGTCGTGGTACTGATGAAGGCATCATGGCTGAGCATGATATTGCTCCGATTGACCTTGTAGTGGTCAACCTTTACCCATTCGAAGCGACTATTGCTCGTGATGATTGTACCTTACCAATGGCAATTGAAAACATTGATATTGGTGGCCCAACGATGTTGCGTGCCGCTGCTAAAAATCATGCGTCAGTAACCGTGTTAATTGATCCAGCCGATTACAGCCGAGTAACAGAGCAGTTAGAAGCTACCGGTGGTGTTGATGACGCTACTCGTTTTGATTTAGCAGTAAAAACATTCGAACATACCGCTCATTATGATGGTGCAATTGCTAACTTTTTAGGCAAGATTGAAGCTGACGATACAACAGCTAATTTCCCTCGTACCTTCAATAGCCAATTCCAAAAAACACAAGATATGCGTTATGGTGAAAACCCTCATCAAAAAGCAGCTTTTTACACTGAAGCAGAACCAGAAACCGGTTCTATTGCTGCAGCTGAGCAGTTACAAGGTAAAGAATTATCTTATAACAACATTGCTGATACCGATGCTGCCTTAGAATGTGTTAAAGCGTTTCCTGAGTCACCAGCCTGTGTGATCGTCAAGCATGCTAACCCTTGTGGTGTAGCGATTGCCGATGACTTATTAACAGCTTATGACTTAGCTTACCAAACAGATACCACTTCTGCTTTTGGTGGCATTATCGCCTTTAACCGCACTTTAGATGCAGCAACAGCACAAGCGATCATTGATCGCCAATTTGTTGAAGTTATCATCGCTCCAGAAATTAGTGATGAAGCCAAACAAATCATTAGCCAAAAAGCCAATGTTCGTCTGTTATGTTGTGGGCCATTGCCGACACAACAGGCTGAAGGTTTAGACTTTAAACGTGTTAATGGCGGCCTATTAGTTCAAGATCGCGATACAGCATTAGTCACTGCTGATGAGTTAAAAGTAGTGACTAAAAAAGCACCGTCTGAAGAGCAAATGCTTGACTTGTTATTTGCATGGCGTGTCGCTAAGTTTGTTAAATCTAACGCGATTGTTTATGTTAACAAACAACAAACCGTCGGTATTGGTGCAGGCCAAATGAGCCGTGTTGTAAGCAGTCGTATTGCTGGTATTAAAGCAGAAGATGCAGGTTTGACTGTTCCAGGCGCTGTAATGGCCTCTGATGCCTTCTTCCCATTCCGTGATGGCCTAGATGCCGCCGCAGAAGCTGGAATCAGTGCTGTTATTCAACCGGGTGGCTCGATGCGAGATGATGAAGTTATTGCTGCTGCAGATGAACATGGCATTGCAATGGTCTTCACTGGCATGCGTCACTTTAAGCACTAGGCCAGTCATTAGCTTGCAATGGAAACAAGCGACGTACTTAAACAGTTTTTAGCTTTTAACCGCACACGGATCGCGCGGTTGCGAGAGCTATTCCCAATTCAACAGCAAGCCTTTATTGAATTGCTGCCACTGATTTTCCACAGCAACTCTGCCACATTACCGGCTTTTATCAGTAATTCAGTCCCTGCCGGTATTAGTGATTATCAGCCTAATGAAGCCGATCTAACTGCCGCTCAGAAATTTAATCACAGTTTTAACTTTAAGCGCAAAGCGTTACGCCACTACCCTATTTTAGGTCTGTACTTGATCAATGATCATGGCGGCCTACAATTCCCCCAGCAAGCTGACTTTGATCTATGGCTGGTTCATAGCGAACAAGTGCCTACCGCTGAACAAGCGCTATTACAGCAAAAATCACAGGCACTGCAACAATGGGCTACTAGTCTCGATATTAACTTAACCATTCGGTTATTTAATATCTCGGATCTTAACCCGTCTTCATTTACCGCCCATGACTTAAACCGCTTTTATTTGAATGGTTTGGTATTGGCTGGCAGCCTGCCCGCCTGGTGGTTAGTGCCGCCTGACACCACAGATTATCAACAAGCAGTGCAGCAACTGACCCAGCAACGCAGGTTAAACCATCACAGTATTATCGACTTTGGTGAATTACCTACTGAGATGGATGCTCAACCGCTGTTTGATCTCACTTATAAACAGCTTAATATTGCCATGGAGCAGGGACTTGAAGCGCTGTTAGACTTGCTCTATAGCCAATATTGTTTGCTCACTTACCCGCAACATATTTGGCTGTGCAATGATTTAAAACATACCGTTTATCAAGATGAGAAAAATCCATTACAGATAGATAGTAACCTGCTTAAACTAACCAAGCTACAGCAACAAGGCGGGCTCAGTAACGAACGCTTATTACTGGTTAAACAGGCACTGTATTTTTTATTTAAAGAGCGGCTGTCACAACAGGTTGCCCATGCTATCTATCCATGGCGCCGTGAATTTTGTAGCCAACTAATACAATCATGGCAATGGTCTGAGCAACAAATTAAAGACTTAGACCGTCGTTCACAAGCCGCTTATCGCCAATGTGTCACTGAATATGAACAACTTCGTAATATAGTATTTGATGTCAGTCATAGCCTGTTAAATTTTGCTAAGCAACACCAGCTCGACTGTGAGCAACAAATAAAACAGTTAAGACGTAAGCAGCAACTACATGAGTCAGCGCCTGACATTATCACCTGTTTACCGCCAGCATTATTACCTAAGAGCTCAGAACAACATCTGTACCTATATCGAACGACACAACAGCAAGGCTGGATGCTTAATGAAGTAGCCATTATTGGCAACAAGCAAGTGGCGCTATATCAAGCAGACTCTTTGGTGCAAGTGCTCGCTTGGGCAGTAGCTAATCAATTGCTCACCAAATCAACCCGACTGAAGATTGCCGATCAAACACATCAAATAGCCATAAATACAATATTACAACTGGTTGAACAGTTATTACGCTCAAAGCTTAAAGAGCTTACTCCAACAATCAGTGAGCAAAAGTTAGCTCAACCAGCAGCAATAACACAACTGCTGCTAGTGATTAATCTCGAACACAGCCCGACCGATAATCTCAGCCAGCAAGGCTTAGTATTGTCTAGTTTGCAAAGTGATCCGCTCAACCATGCAGCCAATCGTCAGAGCTTAATAGTAACGGTTGAAGCGTTAATATTAACCTCATGGGGACAATGGCACTATATAACCTATCAAGGTTTAGATAGTCCCTTGCAGGTGCTAGCCAAACTACTGCAATGGCAGTCCGAGCAGTTATCAGCTGACAACATTATCAGCTGGTGTCCATCCGAAGCGCATGGTCAAGCGATAAGTAACCGACTTTCAAACCTTTATAACGAGGTGATTACTCACTATAAATCAACATCGACAAGTGGCAATTACTTTATGGCCATCTCTGAACAGCTCTATCAGCTGCACTGGCAGCATGAAGCATGCTTTGTTCGCTTAGTATCAAAGCAGGGCAATATGTTGCAGGTGCTGATGGATGTTAATCGCCATTTTTCAACCAGCAAAGTTGACTCATCGATTAAACATAATGAGCTATTCAATCAACTGTTACGCTACCAATCGCCACAACAAATCACCTTATTTCTGCAACTACAATCAGCACAAATTACTATCTATATCGTTGATGAATTGGGCAACCTGATTGAACAACATTTTTATGGCTTAACAGAGTCGACATTAATCACTCATTTTTATCATTTTTTAAATACCATTAAGCTTAAAAATGAAATTAACAAATTACGTTTTTATCGTTTAGAAAAAGTGAATTCCGACTGGCAGGTCAATGTTATTCCGCTGCAAACTCCGGCCGGCCAAAGTTATTTACCGGTGATGGTTGAAATGGATTCCGCCGATGACCATGCTCAATGCAAAATATATTGTGGCCAGGAATACTTTCAAGGTACAGCCAATGATAAATCGGTCTTCCACGCCGTTAGAGAGCTCATGTTGCGGTTACGAAAAAGCCATCAACAGTATCCGCTATACATAACCAAACTCACCTTCAGCCAAGGTGGGCCCTACACTTCTAATCAATACCTATTACAAAAACAACGCCTAGAGCAGCTGTTAAATCAAAACTGAGCTTCAATCTGCCCTTTCGCTTTCTGGGTAGCTCTTTTATTATGTGTTGTTAAAGTTAAATATATAGAGATAGATCATGATAAAAGTAGGCATCGTTGGCGGCACCGGATACACAGGCGTAGAGCTACTCAGGTTATTAGCAGGCCACCCAGAAGTATCACTTGAAGTGATTACCTCGCGCAGTGAAGCCGGCATGGCTGTTTCTGAACTATTTCCTAATTTACGTGGCCATGTCGATCTCGCCTTCACCGTACCGGATGTCGAGCTACTGGCAAGCTGTGATGTCGTCTTCTTTGCTACACCGCATACGGTTGCTATGGCTTTAGTGCCAGAGCTCATCCAACGTGGCACCCGTGTTATTGATCTTTCTGCTGATTTTCGTCTGAAAGACGTTGCCTTATGGGAGCAATGGTATAACACGCCGCATACTTGCCCTAAGCTCATTGAACAAGCAGTTTACGGCTTACCAGAAGTAAACCGTGAGCAAATTAAAACGGCACAATTGATTGCTGTTCCAGGTTGCTACCCTACTGCAACACAATTAGGTTTTTTACCTTTGATAGAAAGCAATATCATCGATGTTGATCACCTGATTGCTGATACTAAATCTGGAGTAAGTGGTGCCGGACGTAAAGCTGCTATTGGTACTTTGTTAACTGAGTCATCTGAAAACATGAAGGCTTATGCCGTCGCTGGCCATCGTCACTTGCCAGAGATCGAGCAAGGGCTGACTATGGCTGCCGGTAAAGAAGTAAATCTTACTTTCGTTCCCCATCTAACACCAATGATCAGAGGCATTCACGCCACATTATATGGCCGCCTCAATCAAGATGTTGATTTGCAAAGTTTGTTTGAACAACGTTATGCCAATGAACCTTTTGTTGATGTTTTGCCGGCTGGTTCACACCCTGAAACACGTAGTGTTCGTGGCTCAAATACCTGTCGTATTGCTGTTCATCAGCCTCAAGGTAGCAACACTGTCGTTGTGCTATCCGCCATTGATAACTTGGTTAAAGGTGCTTCAGGCCAAGCGATTCAAAATATGAATATCATGTTTGGTTTTGAAGAAACGACAGCGATTAACCATATTGCGACCCTACCTTAAACATGTCTTCCCTTAACAAGCATGTCATAACGCCAGCTCAGCCACTACGAATAGTTGCCACCTTAATGGCTGTTATTGTCGTTACTGTTGCTGGCCAGTGGCTATACAACCAAAGTAGTACCGCAGCTCAACAACAACAGCTAACAGACATAGAACAACAACTCACCAATTTACAGCAACAACGGCAAATGCTTCGCGCAGATAATCAACAGTTACAACAAACCAATACCACACAGCAAACCCAGATAACTGAGCTACAGCAATATTTGTCGTTACAGCAAGCCACCGATCAACAATTGCAAATGCAGCTTGTTGAGCTACAGGGTAAAGTCATCACCCTCAATAAAGAGCTGGTGTTTTATCAAACGGTTACCCAAGGCAATAACTCAAGTAAATTGCAGGTTCGCGAACTCGATTTATCTGCCAATAAAAGCCAAGCAGGTTATTATCACTACCGACTTGTCATTACTCAGGGAAAAAAACTTAGCAAGCCACTAACAGGAGATGTTGCTATTACCGTTAACGGTAAAACAACAGACGGCACCGCTAAGAAAATTAACGCTGAAAATAAAAGTCTACAGCTAAGACATGTGCAAGTAATTGAAGGTCAACTAAAAATAGCAGACAATATTGAACCTATATCAATTACTATCGCCATAAAACCAAAGAAAAATAAAACCGTTTCACAAACACTTGATTGGCAAATTGAAGATAAGCACTAACTGAGGTGAGTAATGTTCAAAAGAGATAAACGTAAAAGTAAATCAACCCGAATTGATACGCTGATTGGGCAACATACGCATATCAAAGGCGATATCAGCTTCAGTGGCGGACTACGTGTTGATGGCAGCATTGCAGGTAATATCCATGCAACGGGTGATAAAGAATCAGTACTGACACTGAGTGAAATGGGCGCTATTGAAGGTGAAGTAAGAGTGCCTAACCTCGTTGTTAATGGCACCATTACTGGCAATGTATTTGCTTCAGAACACATCGAGCTTGCGCCAAAAGCAAAAGTTCAAGGCAATGTTTATTACAACTTATTAGAAATGGCGATGGGTTCAGCCGTGAATGGCCAGATGATCCATATCAATGCCGATGATGAACAAATTCTTGATATTGAACATCAAGTTGTCGATGACACCAACAATTTTCAATTAGAACAAAAAGACGAATCACAGTCTTAATCGCATCAAAAGTTATACTCAACATGCAGTTTCCAGCATTCGTTAAACGGCGACAAGTATTGCTGCCTACTCTTTGGGGCCTATTCATTCTTTTACTAGTAGTTACGCTCACTGCGAGTCTAATTATCCGCCAAGCGGGTCATTTTTTGGCTCAACAAGCACCGATTAATGGCCAAGTTTTAGTCGTAGAAGGTTGGCTGTCTGAGCCGGCACTATTATTAGCTGCAAAACTGTTCCGTGATGGCAACTACAGTTTACTGCTCACCACTGGCGGCCCTAATACACGAGAACTTAATCCTACTTACCCTAGCTTTGCTGACAAAGCCGCTGCATTTTTAATTAACCAGGGGCTGGAACCATCACAAATAATTAGCTTGCCCACGCCTGCCTCAGCACAGAACCGCACCTACCTTTCTGCCGTTATAGTTAGGGACTGGCTCGCAAACAATCATCCAGCTATTTCAACATTGGACTTATTTTCTAGTGATGTGCATGCTCGCCGTAGTTTTAAGCTTTATCAAATGGCCTTGTTTGATGATGTTCAATTAGGTATTTATGCCGCCCAGCCTTCACATTTTTCACTAGCACAGTGGTGGACAACCAGTGATGGCGCTAAGTCAGTAATTACCGAAATCATCGGCTTAAGCTGGGTTTACTGTTGCTTTTCTCCTGGTGAGAAAAATTCACACCAAGAAAGATGGGGCATTTATTAAGTGCCAGACAAATCAATTAAAGCAATCATTCGCTGAACATTAAAAATGAAAAAATTTGCAGCTATATACCAACGAGCACTAGAGCGTAAAGGTGGAGAAAAAGCACTTAATGCTCTACTCAGTAATACTACGAAATCAGCTACAGAACTAACAGCAATTGACGATGCTCACTATCTAGACACAATAAGCAAAGCTATCTTTAAAGCAGGCTTTGTCTGGAAAATTGTCGACTATAAGTGGTCCGGTTTTGAACAAGCATTCTGGAATTTCAACGTTACTCGTTGTGCATGGATGAGCCCAGATGATATTGATCAGCTACTGTCCGACTCACGTATTATCAAGCACCATAAAAAAATCCTTGCTGTGCAATCTAATGCCGCCATGTTGATCGATATACAACAAAGCCATGGTTCATTTGGACAGTTCATTGCCGACTGGCCAAGTGCTGACTTTGTCGGCTTACTTAGTTATTTACAAAAACACGGCTCGCGTCTAGGTCCGCGCACTTGCCAATATTTTCTCCGTAATGTTGGTAAACCAGGATTTATCATCGGCAATGATGGTGCTGCGGCATTGATCGATGCTGGCGTAATAGATCGTTACCCAAGTAGTAATAAAGATATGAAAAAAGTACAGTCTGCCTACAATGAATGGCAGCAACAGTCTGGACTCAACCTCACTCAAATAAGTCAGATTTTAGCTTTATCAATTGACGCCAGCTAATAGTGGCTTAATAGCTTCGTACCTTATCGCGATTCAAACCCGTAAGTTAGCTTATATTCAGACTAATTCTTGACTAAATTACTCAGAATAGGATAATTATGGGATAAGCTTTTTTTTTGGAGAACATCATGACTAGCGAAGTACCTAGCCCCGTTAATTTTACCGACGCAGCCGCCGCAAAAGTCAGCGAGCTCATTACCGAGGAAGGTGATGATCAATTAAAACTGCGAGTATTTATTACCGGTGGTGGTTGCTCAGGCTTCCAATACGGCTTTACATTTGAAGATGAAGTCGGTGAAGACGATACCCGAGTTGAAAAAAATGGCGTGACCCTATTAATCGATGCGACCAGCTACCAATATCTAGTAGGCGCTGAAATTGATTACTCTGATGGTGTTGAAGGCGCGCAATTTGTTATTAGAAACCCAAATGCCACCACTACCTGTGGCTGTGGCTCTTCATTTTCACCCTAAGTATTAATCAGTTTCAAAAACTGGTGGCGGTTTACCATGGATGGTTTGAACCGTATGGTTTCGAGTTTCTTTAGCTCGATATAAATTACTATCAGCATCAGATAGAATCAATTGGCCTTCTGCCAAACCATTACCATCAAAATAGACTGCACCTATTGAGATTGTCACGCAGCTATCAACCTTACTGTGTTCGTGCGTAATATTTAAGCTCCTCACTGCTAATCTGACCTTCTCTAAGTAAGCTAACGATGTTTCCACATCTTTGCCATTAAAGACCGCAACAAACTCTTCCCCCCCCACTCTAAATGCATAATCATTGGCTCTTGCAAACATGCCGCTTAAGACATCAGAAAGACTGGTTAATACATTATCACCCGCAGCATGACCATAGGTATCATTAAACTGTTTGAAGAAATCTACGTCTAACATTGCGATCGTCACTGACTCTTTATGACGTTGAGCGACTCTGGTAACTCGGTCCAATGTTTCATCTAAGGTACGCCGGTTTAATAGCCCAGTTAAGGTATCGGTGATCGAGATATGTTCTAAGGATTTTTTGTCACTGATATCTTGTGCCAACAAACGAAAGCCTGAATAACTGAAATCACTATCTTGCATCGGCAAAACATCTACACCTAACCATTTGGTATCCGTGTCACAAATGATTTTAAGTTCACCATGCCAATTCGCACCAGATGTAACATCTTGCCACATCTCTTCAAACTGGCCATTTTCAGAAAAAAAGATCTCTTTAATGGGCTTGTTTAACACTGATTGCTTGCTCATTGCTAAAAAACGGCTCAACTGATTACTTATCTCAAAAATACTACCATCTTGTTCTACCGCTGCAATCATTACATTTTGATCGATTAAATAGCGGTACTGTTTTCTGTTAGCCGCCACTTCTCGTAAGTCCGTTAAGGTACGTAGATAAAGATACAACGCGAGCACACCAGCTAATAGTAATGCGCCAGCTATATATACCGCAAACAATAAGGCATCAGATTGTGCCTTTTTAAATAGTTCAGCGGCATTATTGTCAGCGAACCGTGACATCACTTCAATCTCAGCTAATAACTGATTAAATATTTCCTGTTCGCCGATAGCAGGACCTATTAGTTCACTATCCGCAGAATATACTCGAGTAGTCAACCACTGTTCATATAGCTGCTTTAACAGAGTCACTTCGGCAATATCATCCTGGTATGACTTCGCTATCTCTCCTAGACTTAATCTATTAGTAGAATCTTGCTGACCTACCTTTTGAAAGTCGATATCAGCGCTATCTTGTGAGGCTAAATTGATTTGGTGAATAGAAATTCTTAACTGTTTGAGCTCATTACTAACCCGATATGGGTGCTCATACATATTTTGGGTGGTGAAGTAGATATTGGCAAGAAAATAAATACTAGAAATGCCAATTAAAAACATTAGAAACATCACCAATACAAACTGATATTTAAAATATTTTTGCATAACTATTCCTTGCAGATCAGGAGCTGAGTTATGAAGACTAACAAAGTTAGTGAGCAACAGGAAAGAAAATAACGTTTTATTTGTTAACCAGCTAATACTTTAAAAGTTAAATAATAATCTGATTATTTACCTATACAGAAACTACCAAAAATCTCACCGAGCAGATCATCGGCAGTAAATTCTCCAGTAATTTCGCTTAAGGCTTGTTGAGCCATTCTTAAGTCGTCGGCTAATAGTTCGCCGGCAGCCATGCCATGTAACTGGCTTTCGCCATCTAAGATCGATTGTTGAGCCTGCTTCAAAGCTTCTATATGCCGGCGGCGGGCTAAAAATCCACCTTCAGCAGTTGCGTTATAACCCATAACATTTTTTAAGTGCTCACGAAGCGCTTCAACACCACTATTCTGTTTGGCTGACATCGTCACTGTTGGATACAGTGCTTGATCAGTAAAACCTATTTGTTCTGAACTAAGATCAGCTTTATTTCTAATAACCGTTATCCGCTGATCGGCAATCATATTATCAGCTTGTGACTTTAAGCCTTGCTCATCATAAATGGCGTGTAATAATTGTTCAGCATCTGCTTCACCAGCTGAACTATCAACCATTAACAGTACACGGTCAGCTTGCTCGATCTCTTGCCATGCTCGCTCAATACCAATGCGTTCTACTTCATCAGCGGCTTGTCGTAGGCCTGCCGTATCAATAATATGCAATGGCATACCATCAATATGAATATGCTCTCTTAATACATCACGTGTCGTTCCTGCTATATCTGTGACTATCGCGCGCTCGCTACCCGATAAAGCATTAAGTAATGATGATTTACCCGCATTTGGCCGACCAACAATAACTACATTCATACCTTCTCGCAGGATTGCACCTTGCTCGGCTTGTTGTAACACTGAATCAACGGACAGTTTCAACTTATCTAACATGGCTTCAACTTTGCCATCAGAAAGAAAATCTATTTCTTCTTCTGGAAAATCGATAGCAGCTTCCACATAAATACGTAGATAGGTAAGTTGCTCAAGTAAGTCATGTACTTTTTTAGAAAATACACCTTGCAATGAACGTAAGGCACAACGTGCAGCTTGCTCAGATGCCGAGTCAATTAGGTCAGCAATGGCTTCTGCTTGGGCAAGATCCATTTTGTCATTAAGAAAAGCCCGTTCAGAGAATTCACCAGGGCGAGCGGGACGCGCTCCTAATGCTAGACATGATTGCATGATCAAATCTAATACAACTGGACCACCATGACCTTGTAACTCAAAGACATCTTCACCAGTAAACGAGTTTGGATTGGGGAAAAACAACGCTATCCCTTCATCAAGGATAGCGCCATTGTGATCTTTAAATGGGCTGTAATGTGCATAACGCGGTGTAGGTGTAAAACCTAATACCGCCTCAGCAATCGTTAAGGCAGCCGTTCCTGATACTCGAACTATACCAACGCCACCTCGACCTGGTGCTGTGGCAATCGCAGCTATCGTATCCATTATTAGCTTTAAAGCGCGCCTAACTTACGTGTGATATGCCATTGTTGAGCAATAGACAGAACATTATTCACTACCCAGTACAACACTAAACCTGAAGGGAAGAAAGCAAAGAAGACAGTGAAAATCACTGGAAATGCTTTCATAACCATTGCTTGTGCAGGATCTTGTGGTGCAGGGTTTAGTCGTTGTTGGAACCACATACTAATACCGAAAATAACTGGCAGAATGAAATATGGGTCCATTGCTGTTAAGTCATTTAACCACCAAATAAAGTCTGCTTGGCGTAATTCAACACTTTCTACTAATACCCAATAAAAGGCTAAAAATACTGGCATTTGAACCAAAATAGGTAAACAACCACCTAATGGGTTAATTTTTTCAGTACGATACAAGTCCATCATTGCCTTATTAAACTTCTGCTTATCATCACCAAAGCGTTCTTTTAAACTCGCTAATTTAGGCGTTAATTTACGCATTGAAGCCATCGAACGGTAACTTGCTGCTGATAATCGATAAAAAGCCAATTTAATCAACACAGTCAAAAATACAATCGACCAGCCCCAGTTATTGGTTAATTTATGTATCCATTCCATCACCGTAAACAATGGCTGAGAAATAATCGTTAGCAAACCGTAATCAACCGTTAAGTCCAAATTATCAGTAACTACTTCTAAACGCTGATGTTCCTTAGGACCTAAATACATACTGTAGTTAGCCTGCTGTGTTTCACCACTTTGCACATTGACAGCAGGCATTCTAAAACCAGCAGTGTAATTATGCTCATTGATTGATCTACCGTAAAAGCTAACTTCTTGGTCATTAACATTCGGAATCAACGCCGCCACGAAATAATGTTGAATCATTGCCGTCCAACCATCACCAGCAGTGCGATTAAAAGCATTATCATCTAAATCATCAAAATCAACTTTTTCGTATTCAAAGCCTTCACTAGAAAAAATGGCACCGGTGTAGGTATAAATAAAGCCTGAGTCTTCTGGTGGGCGAACACGATTAAACTGTGCATAAGGGTATGCAGAGAATGTTTCACCTGAGCTATTTTCAATTTGATAGTCAACTTCAACTAAATAACTATCACGCTTAAAACGATATGTTTTAGTGATTCGTAAGCCATTGTCAGTCTGCCACTGTAACGGCACCACTAAACTATCTTCACCAGTAGCTAACTCGTACTCTGATTGCTCAGCACTATAGTTATCGTAATGTGTCGGAGCAGTTGAGTTTGAACGCAGACCTGATTGAGTAACAAAAAACTGTGAGGCCGAACTCGCCATTAGCTGTACAGGAATATCTGGCGTACTTGAATCAACCGCATATTGAAGCAGCGCTAGGTCGCTGATATCACCACCTTGCAGACTGATATGCAAATCTATCACATCTGTTTTAACATGAATTTGAGCTGATTTACTGACAGTACTTGGTACTAAATCAGGTAAATTAGTTAAATTCGATGTCGATGGTAAGCTTGGTAAGTCATCCTGTTGTACTGTCTCAGGTAAATCACTAATTATTGATTCAACAGCAGCACTTTGTATCGCTTGCTGTGGGCGTACATAGTCTTTTTGCCATGCTTCCCATAATAATAAAGAGACAATAAGTAAGCCAAATATGGCAAAAGTTCTAAAATTATCCATTGTGTTTTTTTGTCTTTAGTTCAGGAATAGGATCCAAGCCACCCTTGTGCCATGGGTGACAACGAGATAGTCGGCGTAATCCAAGCCATGTGCCACGGATGGCACCAAAACGATTGATTGCGTCCATCATATAATGTGAACATGTCGGTTGATAGCGACAATGCATGCCCATTAAAGGACTAAGTAGAATTTGATAAGCGCGAACGAAGCTAATTAGGATTCTTGCCATTGCGTCACCACCGTTAACCAATGTCGCTCTAAGGCTATGCGGATTTGCTTATCATCACGTTTTTTTACATCTGCACGTGATAACACCACAATATCTATATTGCTGAATTCGAGCTGATTGTGTCGGAATGAATCACGAATAATCCGCTTTAAACGATTGCGATGACACGCAAGTTTAAGATGTTTCTTGGCTACGGCCAGGCCCAGTCGAGGATACCCTACTGAGTTTTCTACCGTTAAAATTGTTAGGCCTCCGCCGCCAATGCGTTTGCCAGAACGAAATACCCGAGAATAATCTCCCGGGTTATTCATTCTCATGGCTCGGCTAAAGTGTGCCAAGTCATGCTCCTCTATATAAAACTTAGAGAAAAATTAAACTGTAAGGCTTGCACGGCCTTTAGCACGACGAGCATTAATAACTCGACGCCCACCAACAGTTCTCATGCGTGCACGGAAACCATGTGTACGATTACGTTTAATATTACTAGGCTGAAAAGTTCTTTTCATTTCAACAGACTCCACAAAAATATAATGGTTTTTTGCTATTCAATAGACGACCCAAATGATCAGCCTAAAGCAAAAGGGCTGAAATTATAGTGTTTTTACTATGCTGGAGTCAAATCATATATATTGTGATAACAAATATTTATTACTTGCCAAAATTCACCTTTAAGGCTAAATTTAGCGGTCTTGATTTGAACGTTGCATAATAACAGACAAACCATAGAAATACGATAAAAAAAACATACTATTAACAATATCAATCAAGGAGTTACCGTGCCATCATCCCTTTGGGAAAAATGTCTAACCCATCTCGAAGGTGATCTTTCGGCGCAACAGCTGAATACATGGTTACGTCCGCTACAAGCCATTGAAACAGATACTAGTCTGCGTTTATTAGCGCCAAACCCTTATGTACAAGCATGGGTACAAGAACAACTTGAATCGCAGATTAACTCCCTAATTCATGCGCTAAGTAACGGAGCAATCACCACTGTTACCATCGAAGTTGGCACTAAAGTCGTAGAAAAAAAAGAACCTATTATCAGTACCTCTACCTCTATACACGCAGAGCCAGAACCTGCAGCACGAATGGAGCGAAGAAGAGAGCCAGCGCCAGCAATGGGTAGCCCTATAAACCCTTTGTTTAACTTCGATTCTTACGTTGAAGGTAAATCTAATCAAATAGCTCGTGCCGCATCTCTACACGTTGCAGAAGCCCCTGGAACCAGTGGTTATAACCCGTTATTCCTTTATGGTGGTACTGGCTTAGGTAAAACCCACTTAATGCTTGCGGTGGGTAATAAGATTAAGCAAAACAATCCAAAAGCTCGAGTAATGTATCTGTCCTCAGAGCGATTTGTACAAGATATGATCACCGCATTGCGCAATAATGCGATCGATCAATTTAAATCACATTACCGCAGTGCCGACGCTTTATTAATTGATGATATTCAATTTTTTGCGAAAAAAGAGCGCTCGCAAGAAGAGTTTTTCTATACTTTTAATAGCTTATTAGAAGGTCAACGCCAAATTATCTTAACCTGTGATCGCTTCCCTAAAGAAGTTGAACACTTAGACGAACGTTTACAGTCTCGTTTAGGTTGGGGGTTAACCGTTGCCATCGAGCCACCTGAACTTGAAACACGTGTCGCCATTTTGATTAAAAAAGCGCAACAAAGTTTAGTCACCTTGCCTGATGATGTCGCCTTTTTCATTGCTCAACGTATTAAATCTAATGTCCGTGATTTAGAAGGGGCCTTGCAACGAGTGATGGCCTTTTCTCGCTTCACCAATCAGCCGTTATCAATTGAAATGGCTCAGGAAGCATTAAAAGATCTATTAGCCCTACATCAAAAACTAGTTACCTTAGAAAATATTCAAAAAATTGTCGGCGAATATTTCAAAGTCCGCATATCTGAATTATTATCCAAAAAACGTACTCGTTCCATTGCAAGACCACGCCAAATCGCAATGGCCTTAGCGAAAGAATTAACGAATCATAGTTTGCCAGAAATTGGGGAAGCCTTTGGTGGTCGTGACCATACCACGGTATTACATGCTTGCCGAAAAATCGCAGAGTTAAAAGAAACGGATGTTCGTATTGCTGAAGATTACCGTAATTTACTGCGTACCTTATCAAGTTAAGTTGAGAGAATAAAAATGCAATTTACTGTTAGCCAAGAAACAATTGTTCGACCTCTACAGTTAGTTTGTAGCATCGTTGAACGCCGATCTACATTGCCAATTTTGTCTACCATCTTACTGCGAGTTCACGGCAATCAGCTTTCAATGACCAGTACTGATATGGAATTGGAGATGATTGCAACCTTGCCTGTTGCCGTCGAACAGGAAGGTAAAACCGCCGTCTCTGCTAGAAAGTTTCTTGATATCTGCCGAGCATTGCCGAGCAATGCTACGATTAGCTTTAATGCTAAAGATAATAAAGCGCTGGTCAAAGCAGGTAAAAGTCGCTTTTCATTATCCACATTACCTAGTGAAGACTTCCCTGATAGTGAAGGTGCCAACTATGTCGATGAGATCACTTTGCCACAATCAGCACTAAAGGCATTATTTGATGAAACGAGCTTTGCCATGGCCAGCCAAGATGTTCGCTACTACCTCAATGGCTTATTGCTAGAACGCGAAGAAAATATCTTACGAGCGGTTGCCACCGATGGCCACCGCCTTGCTTTAGGCAGTATCACTACTGAAACTAGCTTAGCTGAAAAAAGCAGTATCATCGTGCCTCGTAAAGCTATTTTAGAATTAGGTCGTTTACTTAACGATAGTGAAGACAATGTCACGCTAGCATTCAGTAATCAGCAAATTAAAGTAGAGCTGCCTGACTTACACTTCACTTCTAAGCTTATTGATGGCCAGTTCCCTAATTACGAACGGGTATTACCTTTAGGTGGTGATAAGGAAGTAAAAGCAGACCGTGAACAATTAAAACAAGCCTTATCGCGTGCGGCTATTTTGTCGAGCGATAAACATCGTAGTGTACGAATCAACCTAGAACCCGGTTTATTTAAAGCAACAGTGATCAACCAAGAGCAAGAATCAGCTGAAGAAGAAATTAGCGTTGATTATGAAGGTGCAGCCTTAGAAATTGCCTTTAATAATGCCTATTTGCTTGATCTACTCAATGCCATTCCAGATGAACACGTCACTATGGTATTTAGCGATGAAAATAGCAGCGCCTTAATTACCCCTGCTAATGAAGAGCTAGAGAGACAATATGTTGTTATGCCGATGAGACTTTAGCCCAAAACATAGCTAGTTCAATATAATATTCCACAAGAAAGGCAGGCTAAAAACCTGCCTTTTTTAATGTCTTAATTCACCTAAGACCACGGCGTTCTCTGTAACTTTCTGCACTACATTTGAATAATAGTCATCACGAAACTCATCGATAACCTGCAGTACTGTTGCTTCATCAACGCCACTACCCAATAAGACCTCTTCAGTTAACCGTAGACTGGTTTCTAAGGTTTCAGACACAGTTGTTGTTGCACCTTGCAGTATTAAGTTAGCACAGTGCTTACGATCCCGAGCTCGAGCATGAATAGGCATACTTGGATAATACTGCCTAACTAAAGAAACTAGGCGATCGACCTGTTCAGGATTCTCCAATGCCACCACAATCATTTTGGCATGGTCTGCTCCTGCAGCCTGTAATACTTTCACTTTACTTGCATCACCAAAAAATACCGGGAAGCCTTGCTCTCGAGCAGACTTAACACGTTCCTGGCTCATATCTATAGCAATATATGGTACGCCAGCCGCACCTAATAAAGCAGCAATACGAGCACCAACACGACCAAATCCTGCGACAATCACATGTTGCTCAGAGTCTTCAACAAACTCGGCAAAGTCTTCGTCATCCTCGGCTTCTGGCGTATAAAAATGTAATAACAATACATTGGCCGCTTTAACCACAAAAGGGGTAAACACCATGGTAAGAGCAATAATCAAGATCAATATATGACTAAGATGGGCATCCAATACGCCAGCTAAGGTCGCCGCACTAAACATAACAAAACCAAACTCACCACTTTGAGAGAGTAAAACGCCACTTTGCACTGCAATATCATGCCGAGCACCACTGATTCTTGCCAAGATATAAACAACTAAGGCCTTAATAACCATCAAAATCACTGTCAGTAGCAAGATCAAACCAAACTGTTCCCATAACAAACCAAAATCAATGCCCATACCTACCGTCATAAAAAACAAACCGAGCAGTATGCCCCTGAACGGCAAAATATCTGCTTCAATTTGATGACGATAATGTGACTCTGCCAGCATGATTCCTGCTAAGAACGCTCCTAGCGCCATTGAAAAGCCAACTGACTCCATGATCCAAGCTACGCCTAACACTAACAACACTGCTACAGCGATAAAGACTTCAGGATCTCGACTGGCAACCAGCCGACCTAAAATAGGGTTTAATAAATAGCGACCGGCAAATAACATCGCAATGATTACCAGAATAGGCATTAACAGCCCTGAACCCGATTCAGCAGTAGCTGATTCACCACCACCAAGATAGGCAACCAAGGCTAATAAGGGCACCACAGCTAGATCTTGCAATAATAAAATCGAAAAGGACATTCGGCCCATGACGGTCATGATGCCACCACGTTCTGATAACAGTTTCAAACAAAAAGCCGTTGAAGATAATGCCAAACCAAAACCAATGATAATAGCTTCTTTCTGGGAGACACCTAACCATATAGCGATGCCATACACCGCACCCGCTGTAATTAGCAATTGGCCGACCCCTAAACCAATGACCAAACGGCGCATCTGCCACAGCTTATCGGGTTTGAGCTCGATGCCTAAGACAAAGAGTAGGAAAATAACGCCAAATTCGCCTAAATGACGAATTTCTTCTACTTCAGTGATGATACCTAATACCCAAGGACCTAAAATAACACCAGCGGTTAAATAACCTAAAATAGCGCCTAAGCGAATGGCATGAAAAATAGGCACCACGATTACTGTGGCCAGTAATAGTGCCAATATATCAATTAAATATGTTGAGTGAGAACCATCCATAATTATTCAATAACCTACGTAGATTTAATTCGCTGTTTGAGCTTGTGACAACATTAACTCAAGGCCCAATTTGTAATGCTCTACAGCCTGATCATGTTTATTTTCAGCTATTAGCACCGTTGCTAAAGCATGATGTGTTTCACCTCGCGGCCCTAAATCTAAACTAGAACGTAGGTAATCTTCTGCTTTTGCCCATAACTTATTTGCTAGAGCCAAGCGGCCCAAGGTTAACAACAAACCAGCATTGTCAGGGTGAGCTTTTAGCCATGTTTCAGCCTTAGCTAAACGTTTTAATATATCACCTTGTGCCAACTGACCATATTGATCAACCAATGTATCACTCCATTGTTTGATCAAAAAGTGTTCAATAAGTGTAATCGCTTGCTCATGTTCACCTTGCGCTACTTGTCCAGCAACATAAGGTATCAACAAACTCTCCTGTTGCCTCATTTTCGTTGGCAAAGCTTGCCATAACTGACTGAGCTGTTGCCAATCTTGACGAGCCAACGCCATTTCTAACTGTTTTAAAACCGTATTATCAGACAAGGTTTTCACTGCCGACGATTCCAATACATTCCGCTTACGCAAGTCTGGCAATACATTTTGTACATCCTGCCACTGCTCTAAATCTTGCAACAACTGCTGTAACAACTGTAAAACATAGGGATGTTTAGGGGCCACTTCTCGCAAGTGTTGCAAGGTTGCCAGCGCTTGTTCTTTTTGTCCTGCCGCCAATTGCAATTCCGCCTGCACGACCCCTACTGCAATATCAGCACCTTGAGTAGTCTGATGAGCCAAACTTAAGTAATTATCACGACGCTCTGGCTGATCTTGCTTTTGAGCTGCTCGCGCCGCTGCCAAATAATGTAATAACGGTGTTTCACTATTGCCTGCATGTCGAACTAAAACCCGCTCAGCTTCTGCCCACCGGCCTTCTTCAAGAATGATCAAACCTCGAGTTAAGGCTTGGCCAGCTCGTTTATGGCGCTGTGTTTCATTCCATGCAGCTAACCTTTTAGGTGCTTGTCGAAACAAGACCAGACTTCGTAAACTAAAATAACCGGTAATCAAGATAACCGTAATAGCCACCATAAAGACGATCAATGAGGTTTCTAAGCTCCAAGAGCCATACTGCAATAATACAAAGCCCGGCTCAAAATTAGCCAGCCAAATCAAACCCGCAGCAAGCAATAAGGCAATAGCAATAGCGATGACAGCTTTCATTGCTCAGTTCCTTGTGCTTTCAACCAGCTTAACGAAGCTGAAATATCAGGAAAGTCTTGTTCAATATCATGCTGCTGTAACTCATGTAATGTAGTCGACATAGCATCACGCTCATCACCGACAAAGTATCTATCCAACCAGTCGGTTGCCGCTTTCAAACTAGATTTATAAGTATTCACTTCGCCACTTAACAATGCATACCTTGCTGACTCCAGCTGAAGGCGCAAGTTTTGATATACAAAATAACGTTGCTCAGGTACCAATACTGCTGCATTGCCATCTTGCTTATGACGAATGACAACTAAAGACTTAACTTCAGTCCACATCGAAGTTAATACCTGTTGCCAACTTTGATCACTGACAACTTCTTCATCATTACTTTCTTGCTCAGCCGTTACTTCTGGCCCCATCCACATTTGCAGTTCATCAACGCGGTTAAGTGCTGTTTGTAATTGTAGTGCCAAGGCCTCAACATCCACTTTATTCACTGCTGCTAACGCTTGCTGTTCATCAGCCAATAAAGCGCGCAATGGGTGCAAACTATAATCACCGACACTTTCAATTCGTTGGCTCGCCATTGTTAATGCACTTTTCGCACCCTCAACATCTTTAGCCAATAATAAGCGGCGGTTCGCAACGGTTAACAAATAGTGTAATTCGGCTTCAAGCCATTGCTTTTCAGCTTCTCGGCCTTTATCACCGGCTTCTTCAGCCTGCTGTAATGCGGCTAAGCTTTCAGTTAAGGTTTGCTGTTGAGCCGCTAATTCAGATAACTTATTTTGTGCAGCTTTATTTTCCGCCTGCACCAGTTGCTTAATATCAACCGAGTTGTCTACAACAGGTTGAGTTTGTGACAATTGCTGTTGAAGTTGTGCAATCGTTGAGCTCTGCTGATACCACAAAAAATAAGCGCCAGCATTAACCACTACTAACAATATAATCGCCAACCAAACTAAGCTTGCTTTCTTCGATTTTTGAGCATCATCATTCACTCGCTCAGCATCCAAAACTGCTTCCTTGTCTGTCTGTTGTTGCTTTTTTTCTGCCATTTTATCTCCCCAATTCCATCAATCGCTGCACGATCGATTGATCTGTTGCATCCGTTGTTACTAATATTTCTGTAAAGCCTAATGAAGCTGCATATTGCTTTAACCGCTCACTTAAAACGATTAATGGCTTATTTAATAATGTTGTTATGCCTTGTTCTAATAACAAACTTAAGTTTTTCAAACTGGCACCACTCGTGCAAACCACGCTGTCCACCGACAACGCCGCTGCTATTTCTGTTTTTGTAGGTGTAGGTAAGCACCGCTCATATAACTCAATATAGTCAATCTTAGCACCTCGCGCAGTTAAGGTATCCGCCAATAACTCACGGCCACCAACACCTCGCACTATTAATATGCGTTGTCCCGATATTTGCTTTAACTCCGCTAACGCTAATAAGCCTTCACTGCCACCCGCTTGGCTGGGCTGCACATCAACAGATAAGCCATGTTGCTCCATCGCCACAGCCGTTCCCTTACCTACTGCCACCAACAAACCGTTAGTAGTTAACGGGGAAGTTAAGTCCGCTACAAAATGACTCACGGCATTCCGGCTGACAAAAATAATGACTTGGTAGTCATTCACATTTGGCCATGACTTAACCGTAACCGCTTTAATGTCTATCGCCGGCAAACGAACCGCTTCCCCACCCTGTTGTGCAATGAGTTCACATAAATTATTAGCTTGCTGTTCTGGTCTAGTGACTAAAACAGTTAATCCCGCTAACTTAGCTGCCATAGACATCCGCGAGTATTTTATCCGCACCTTGAGCCAATAAATCTTCTGCTAAGGCAATCCCCAAAGCTTCGGCATCTTCAGCCTTACCCTTCACTTCGGCACGCAGAATTTCAGTACCATCTGGCCGACCAACTAAACCTCGCATCCAAATCTGATCATTTTCCAACAAAGCAAAGCCGGCAATCGGCACCTGACAACCACCAGCAAGACGTTTATTCATTGCTCGCTCTGCGCTAACCACTACCCATGTTTCTGGGCAGCGTAATGGTGCTATCAAAGCATTGATCTCGTCATCATCAATTCGAGTTTCAATACCTACCGCACCTTGGCCAATGGCTGGCAGACTCTGTTCCGGTGTTAATTTAGATTTAATACGCTCATCAAAACCCAGCCGTTTCAGACCCGCCGTTGCCAAAATAATCGCATCATAATCGCCAGCATCCAACTTCGCTAAACGCGTATTTACATTGCCACGTAACGGCAATACTTCTAGATCAGGTCGATTAGTTCGTAGCTGACTTTCACGTCGCAGACTTGATGTTCCAACCTTGGCACCTTGTGGCAGGTCATCAATAGATTGGTAGTTATTAGATACAAAAGCATCACGAGGATCTTCACGCTTACAAACCACTGGTAAATGTAGGCCTTCTGGAAACTCAACAGGCACATCTTTCATCGAGTGCACGGCAATATCCGCATCACCGGCCAACATACCTTGCTCTAACTCTTTTACAAATAAGCCCTTGCCACCCACTTTGGCCAATGGCGTATCTAGAATTTTGTCACCTTGCGTACTCATTTTGACCAATTCAATCTGCAGATCAGGATGCAAAGCAAGCAACTCATCTCTTACAAACTCGGCTTGCCACATGGCAAGAGGACTTTTACGTGTAGCAATTCGAACGGTTTTATTGGTCATAGATGCGGTTCACTGTGAGCGGTCATTAATATAAATTTAATAGCCGATTCTATCATTTCCCCGCTGATTAACGAATAAGCACGTTATAATGACGCTAATTTTTTTGCGTTCAAAGACAACCTATTATGACTACAGCCAACAAAAAACTGTCCTCTGCCCGTTTAACTCAACCTACCAATGCATTTGTAGAAGAGTTCACCGCATCCGTGCAATTTGATCAACGTATGTACGCACAAGACATTCAAGGCTCTGTCGCACACGCCACTATGTTGGCCAAAGTAGATGTCTTAACGAATGAAGAACGCGATCAAATCATTGCAGGTTTAAACACCATCAAAACCGAAATTGAAAACGATCAATTTGAATGGTCGATTGCCCAAGAAGATGTGCACATGAATATCGAAGCACGTTTAATCGCTTTAATCGGTGAAGTAGGCAAGAAACTACACACTGGTCGCTCTCGTAATGACCAAGTGGCTACCGATGTTCGCTTATATTTACGTGACATGATTACACCGATTCGTAGCGAGTTAAAACGCCTACAAATCGCATTATTAGATGTTGCAGAACGTGAAGCTGAAACTATTTTGCCAGGCTTCACTCACTTACAAACAGCTCAACCCGTCACCTTTGGTCATCACATGATGGCCTGGTATGAAATGCTACGCCGTGATACGGAACGTTTGGCTGACTGTGAAAAGCGCGTTAATAGCCTGCCTTTAGGTGCGGCCGCTTTAGCAGGAACCACTTTCCCAATTGATCGTGAACTAACTGCTGAGTTATTAGGTTTCGACCGTATTTGCTTAAACTCATTGGATGCAGTGAGTGATCGTGACTTCGCTATTGAATTTAATAGCTTTGCCTCATTATTAATGATGCATTTATCACGTTTCTCTGAAGAGTTAATTATCTGGGCTTCGGCACAGTTTGATTTTGTTGATCTTGGTGATGCTTTTTGTACTGGCTCATCCATCATGCCGCAAAAGAAAAACCCTGATGTACCTGAATTGATTCGTGGTAAAACAAGTCGTGTTTACGGCAATATGTTCAACTTGTTTACTTTGATGAAAAACCAACCGTTGGCCTACAACAAAGATAACCAAGAAGATAAAGAACCATTATTCGACACGATCGATACATTATTGGGTTCGTTACGTGTTTATGCCGACATGATGGGTGCAATTACTGTCAAACCTGACAATATGCGTAACGCTGCCTTACGTGGTTATGCAACAGCCACTGACTTAGCGGATTACTTAGTTCGTAAAGATGTGCCATTCCGTGATGCCCATGAAGTGGTTGGCTTATCGGTTGCTTACGGCATCAAACAAAATAAAGATTTAGCTGAATTAAGCTTAGAAGAGCTACAACAATTCTCTGCTCACATCAGCGAAGATGTCTTTGATGTCTTAACACTAGAAGGTTCAGTAGCAGCACGTGATCACTTAGGTGGTACAGCTCCTAAACAAGTTAAAGCCGCTATCAAACAAGCTCGTAGCCAACAACAATAAACACACTCAGTACACGCTAAAGTCTAGCTTTAGGCTAGGCTTTAGCTCTCCAATATTCCCTTCATAAATACTTTGTTCCAAATTAATTACTTATTTAATAACAACATGATTAATACCTCTATCTAAATACCCAACAGCCAGCAATGGTCGTCCATTAAAATTCCTGTTAGCATGCAAGACTGATTTTTAGTCTTTAAATACAAGGAAGTTTTATGGAAAAGATTGACCCGATAATCGATGCAGCTGGCAACCAAACAGCCTCGCCAGCCTCACAACAACACCATTTTGAATTCACCGGCAACGGCAGTGAGTTTTTCCGAATATGGATCGTTAATATCTTATTAACTATTGTGACCTTGGGCGTCTACTCTGCCTGGGCTAAAGTTAGAACTAAACGCTACTTCTACGGCAATACTCATTTAGCCCAATCAACCTTCGACTATTTAGCTGATCCGGTCACTATTTTAAAAGGTCGGCTGATCGCAGTTGCTATTTTACTGGTCTATGCAGCAGTCAGAACGATTAACCCCATTGTCGAACCCCTTTTCTTCTTATTTTTATTTTTGCTAACGCCATGGCTGATCGTTCGTTCGCATGCATTTAATGCCATCAATAGCAGTTACCGAAATATTCGCTTTAACTTTACTGGTACAACTGGTGAAGCGGCCAAAGAATACATTGCTTACCCATTACTTATTCTTTTGACCCTAGGTTTAATCATCCCTTATATTCGCTACCGTCAAACTCGGTTTACCGTTGATAACCATCGTTTTGGTGACCAATATTTCGACTTTAATGCGCGCGTAAAAAGTTACTTCAAAGTCTTTGGCATTGCTTTTGTGTTTATGTTTGTCATTGGCGTGTTCTCAGCAATCATGATTGCTGCCGTTGCAGGCTATTCAGCCGCAGAAGCTGGGGCAAGCATGGACAGTCAAAGCCAACAACAAATAGCAGCCTCGATGATGGTTTATATTCCTATCATCTATTTATTCATGGCCATTATTGGTATCTATGTTTATGTCGCCTTATTAAACCTTATGTTCAACGGCATCAGCATCGCTGACAACCAATTTAAATCTTCGCTCAAAGTTCGCAGCATGCTGTGGATACAGCTAACTAACCTATTGGGCCTAATCATTACGCTTGGTTTATTCTACCCTTGGGCCAAAGTACGTCTCGCTAAATATCGTTTAGAGCAGCTCAGTGTGATGGCTACAGATCTTGATAGCTTTACATCTAGTCAAGCTGACCAAGTATCAGCGACGGGCGATGAAATCGGTGAAGTATTTGCTGTTGATATGGGCTTCTAATTATCATGATAGAAGGCAATTTTTTTACTGGCAGCAGCTCCAAGCGCCATAATGCTGAGCTTAGTCTTGCTAATGGCCTGCTGCTCGTAAAAGACACTGTCAGCAAACAGGTGTTATTACAGCTAAACCGACCTACTCTGGCTATCAGTGCCAGAGTAGGTAATACGGTTCGTGCTATTTCATTTGATGATGGCAGCAAATTTGAAACACTCGATAATGATGCTGTAGACACACTGCAAGCTGAAATTGCCCCATCCAAACAACACTGGCTGTATTGGTTAGAAAATCACTACCCAATAATAATGGCAATGTTGGCTACCATCATCGTGATTACCTGGCTCAGTATTCAATATGGCATTCCCGCTGGGGCCAAATGGTTAGCTTATAAAGTGCCAGCCAGCTTATATGCCGGCGCGGGTGATAGCACACTGAAATACATGGATAAATCGATACTTAACCCAAGTCAGCTACCTGAACAAAGACAACAAGCACTGCGAGAAAAGTTTTTATCACTGATTGATCAATCCTCATTATCTATCCCCATACGGGTCGAGTTTCGAAATAGTGAGTTAATGGGCGCCAATGCCTTTGCCCTGCCTTCAGGCATGATTGTATTTACTGATGACATGGTTAACCTCTCTTGCGATGATCAAGAGCTAACCGCCATTTTTGGCCATGAACTAGGTCATATAGAGTATCGGCATACGGTTCGCAGCATGATACAAAGCTCAGTAATTGCCTTCACCACCGTCATGCTGGTCGGTGATGCCTCATTTTTAGGTGAAGTTGTCGTTGGCCTGCCGACCTTCTTGTTAGAAATGGACTATTCACGTGATTTTGAACGTGAAGCCGATGATTATGCTTACCACTTTTTGCAAACCAACAATATCAATCCCGGCTTTTTTACTAGTATCATGAATCGTATGGAAACAGTACATCGGCCAACAAATACTGCTAGCTCAGAACAAGCCGATCTAGATCGTGTTGAAGGCTACTTCTCTAGTCACCCGTTAACCGAACAACGTACCCAACAATTTGGTGAAGCTGCTGTGCAGTGCGAAATGTAAGCTTATGTTTTATCGACATGGACTTACTTGACGCATAGTTACTTTTAAGAGAAGGTGAAGACTAATATTTCATAACGGCAAACTACATCAAAGTAGCTTGAGAAATCTGTATTGGCAAACCTTGACTCCTCCACAACATCTTTACGACTAAACCGTATTGATCGTGTTTTAGATTATATTCAGGCACATATTTCTGAATCATTATCTGTCAACGAATTAGCAGAGCACAGCTGCTGGTCTCGTTGGCAATTACAACGGGTTTTTTTAGCTGAAACGGGCTTAACTGTTGCACAATATGTACGTCAACTACGGCTCAGTATTGCAGCCGATCACTTATTAACAAGTACTAGTCGGCAGATAGATATTGCGATCAGTTGTGGCTTTGAGTCTGAAATCAGTTTCAGCCGCAGTTTTAAACAATTTTTTAGCTGCAGTCCTAGCCAATACCGTAAAAAAGGCCTACGAACAGGCTTATTATTACCCATTGGCAAGCAACATCAAACCAAGCCTGCCCTCGATGTCTTTTCGAAATTAATTAAGGTTCGAGTCGAAACTAAACTTGCGTTTGAACTTGCCGGACTTAGCTGCAAAATTAATGGCATATTTTCAGCTTCGCCAGACTTCAACATAAAAGTACCTAAGTTATGGCAACAGCTAACAGCTATTATTAGTCAGCGAGAAGTGCTAACTCAAGAACGTTTTGGGGTAATCGCGGTTTCACAAGCCGAAGTTTATGCTGACAATATGCCTTATTGGGCAGGTATTGTTCGCAGTGCAGTCCCAGATATAAACGGACTTAAAACCATCCAAATTCCAGCTCAGCAATATGCGGTTATTGAATGTGTAGGCCCCATTACAGATCTGCCAAAAATATTAGACTGGTTTATTTGCCATTGGCTACCCGATTCAGACTATGCCTGCCTTGAAGGTTTTGACCTCGAATATTATGGCCCTGACTTTGACTTCCACAGTGACAAAACTCAAATGGAATACTGGTTACCAGTCACTCGACGTTAAAGTCGGTCCGGTCTAATTAATAGTAAAAGCCCACAATTTACCGTCAAAATTTAATAACGCCCCAAATTGTTAAGTTTTAAAAACCTTCATGCCATATCATTGCGAACGATAATAATTCGCATTAAGAATTATACTTATTTGTAATCACTTTTTAAGGTATGACATGTTACGCCCTAAACACTTTAAACATGCAGCTTTAGCTTCAGCTATCGCAGTAGCATTACCTGCACACTCAGCCTCAGCAGACGACATCATTGAACAAGCTATCACCGTAGCGCCGCTTGTTGTATACAGCGATACTTATCGCAACACCGCAACCAAATCAGCATTAGCTCCTGAGGAAACACCTCAAGGAATCACCATCATTGATCGTGACACCTTGGATATGCGTGGTGTTGACTCAGTTAGTGAAGCATTGCGTTATGTGCCAGGTGTCACTACTGAGCTACGTGGCGGTGCTGTTACTCGTATGGATCTGTTCACCATTCGTGGCTTTACCAACTACCAAAATATGTACGATGGCTTACAACTGTTATTTAACGACTGGAACTTACAGCCACAAATTGATTCCGTAGCAATTGAACAAGTTGAAGTATTTAAAGGGCCAACATCTGTTTTATACGGCAGCATGCCACCAGGTGGCTTAGTTAACCTTATCGCTAAAAGTCCAACTACAGAATCTTATAACTCAGTGAGTGCCAGCCTAGGCAACCAAGACTTAAAAGAAGCGAGTTTTGAAACGACAGGACAAATTGCTGATAGTGACTTTTCATACAGTGTTGTCGGTTTAATTCGTGATAAAGATGGCCAGGCTGTTACTTCTGAAGAACAACGCCGTGTGTTTGCACCTTCTGTTGATTGGCAGCTAACTGATCGTACTTTAATTAACTTCAATATTTATTACCAAGATGATCCTTCTGCTGGTATTTACAATACCGTGCCCGCTTTAGGTTCTGTCTATAAGTCTTCACATGGCAAGTTGCCTACTGACTTTTATGCCGGTGATGCCAACTGGAACACCTATGAGCGCAAAGTATTATTAGTCGGTTATAAAATTAATCATGAGTTTAATGATGACTGGACTTTCTTACATAATTTTCGTTATCTAGATGGCGATGCCTACCAAGAAAATACCTACAATAACGGTCTAGCCGCCGATAATCGTACTTTGTTACGCAGCGCCTATCTGACGGATGAACAATCAATTGGTTTTACCGTTGATAACCAGCTTTCGGGCATCGTTCGTCATGGTGACTTCGAGCATAATCTGTTATTCGGGGTTGATTATTCACACTTAGAGTCAGACATTAAATATGAAGATACAGCAGGAATTGGCACTCCTTCAATCGACTTATACTCACCCAATAATTACCTGATTAATCCAAATTCATTAAGTTTCTATCCCGGCTATAGCAGTGATTTTGAGATACATAAAGAACAGACTGGTATTTACTTCCAAGATCAACTTCGTATCAACAGTTTAGTTCTGCTAGCAGGTGGTCGTTATGATGATTTCAAAAATAGAACCAAAGGTCGTCAATATAGTGCTCAAATTAATAACAGTGAAAGTTACCACAACTTCTCTGGTCGACTCGGCGCTTTATATGAATTTGATAACGGTTTAGCCCCTTTTGTTAGTTATGCAGAAAGCTTTGAACCTGTGTCGGGTAATGATCGTCATGGCAACCAATTTAAACCTACTGAAGCCCATCAATGGGAAGCAGGGATCAAATATAGTTCTGCAGATGATGCCAGTCAGATTACTTTATCTGCCTTCCAAATCACCAAAGAAAATGACGTAACACGTGATCCATCAGGTGGCCCCTATGATCAAATTCAAACCGGTGAAGTCGAATCTAAAGGTATTGAGTTAGAAATTAACTCTCAAGTTACCGACCAGTTATTCCTTATGTTCAACTACACTTGGTTAGATATGGAAGTGACTAAAGACAATAGCGGCTTAGAAGGAAAAACACCTGTTTGGGTAGCAGAGCAAACAGCTTCATTATGGGCTAATTATGATGTGTCATCAGGCAGTTTTGCAGGCCTTCGTGCCGGTTTAGGTATTCGTTATATTGGTGAAACTGAACTAGATGCTGCAAACACTGACACAGTGCCTTCATACACTCTCGTTGATCTTGCTCTAAGTTATGATTTGGGCCAATTGGATTCAAGCATGAGAGGAACAACTGTGAGCGCTACAGCTAATAATGTTTTCGATGAACGTTATTACTCTTGTTATGACGGTAATAACTGTTGGTTTGGTGCAGAAAGAACAGTTGAAGCTACGGTTAAATACGAATTTTAATCAGCTACAACTAAATTAAGCTGCGAAAATAAAAAAGCCGATAATGAAAGTTATCGGCTTTTTTATTACTAGTTCACAGCGCAATTAATTAGAAGCTATAAGTCGCTCCTACTTGCACATTACGATCTTGAGCAGGGAAGAAACGATAATCACCAAAAGCAAAGTCAGCTCGATCGGCATACTCTTCATCTAACAAGTTCTTAATTTGAGCATGAATTGCCAAATTTGCTGTTATTTGAGTGTTTGCACGTAAATTCACCACATCATGACCATCATATTGATGTGCATTTGATGGATCGAGATAGTAACGACCAATGTGGCTCCACTCTAATTCAGCACGACTATCTGAATTAATATCCCAACCTAAACGCACATTGGAAATATTACGTGGCGCAGTATCAACATAGTTACCATCTTCTACACCACTAGCAGCATTATCAAAGTCGTATTTATGCTCTGCATAAGTGTAATTAGCAGATAAGTCGAACTGCTCGCCTAAAGGAATCGTAATGCTTGCTTCGATACCTTTATGCTTCGTTTTACCATCGGTCACATTTAAACCAGCAGAGTCACGGAAAAAGAAGTTTTTCTTTTTCATATAAAACGCAGTTAACTCATAACTTAAAATGTTGGCATCACCACGTACACCAATTTCTAAACTATCAAGCTGTTCTGAATCCATATCCCCTACCACTTGCTGATTTTGTAGACGGTATAAATCAGTGGTTTGTGGCGCACGGTGACCACGCGATAAGTTGGCAAATACACTATGTGTTTCTGCTAAACGATAAACCAAGCCTAATTTAGGGCTCCAGTCATTAAAGGTATCATCACGATCTGCTGGGCGGTTATACAAACATGATGGGCCAGCGAAACAAGCACTGCCATCTGCCATGCCGGTACCATCAGCGACATTGTTATCGTAGGAGTAACGAACATGTTCAAATCGCACGCCGGTTGTCGCTCTAAACTTATCTGCTAACTGCCACTCAGCATGCACATAAGGCGCTACTGTGGTTGCAGCTACATCATAGTCATAATGAATGCCTTGTTGGCGGTTCTTGCCAAAGTAGCTATAACTCGCACGCTCCTGTTCTTGGCGTAAGCTACCTTCGGTATATTCCAAATCGGTTCCAAAAATCACTTTATGACCACCATCTAAGTCAACATAATAAGCTGCTTGCACACCGACACTTTGGTGTTCGTTTTGCTCGATAGCACGTGAAGGCAAGTAATGTTGGCGAAACTCCATCTTAGTGCTGCGTACATACGGCGTTAGGCTAAATAGATTGCCATTAGCTAATTCATGATCCCAGCGTGTGGATAACCGCATTGACCACCAATCACGATAAGCATCTTCGTCATCGTTTGTTTCCATTAACGAGCGATCTTCATAAGCATCTTCATCACTACTTTTGATAAAACCTGCTGTTTCTTGATTAAGATTAAAAGCTGAAAACAAGGTTCTAAAGCTATCCCCACTGTCAGCAAAATAATCATGACGAGCCGTTACTTTCTGTTGACCATAACCTGATTCATCACGCCAACCGTTATCATCAGTGCCACTAAAGCTGACACGGTATGCATGAGCGCCTACCGTATCACTGATAGTACCTTTTACTTTATGTAAGTCATCAGAACCCACTGAAAAGCCAATTTCGCGCTCTAATTCAGCAGAAGGGGCAAGACTTAAAATATTGAACAAACCATGTACCGCATTAGATCCATACAAAGCACTACCCGGGCCTTTAACGACTTCGATATCACCCGCCATTTCATAATGCGCTTCAGCTAGACCATTATTATTGGCAAAACCAGCTGAACGTAAAGCGATGCCATCTTCCATAAATAGAAAAGCACCACCGGCACCAGGGCCAGTTAATACCGGTGAACGTAACGCCACTAACGACTCCGCACCATTACCACGCTGGATATTCACGCCAGCAATACGGCTCAAGCTTTCTTGAATATGATCGGCATTGAGTAACTTAATTGCTTCCTCATTAACCGTCGCGGTATTACCAGCCAAGTCCATTAAAGAAGTTTCTTGTTTGGTGCCTGTTACAACCAATTCATCCAAAGTCACCGTCTCAGCAAGCAAGCTACTTGGCATCACGATGGCTGTTGCAGTCACTGCAATAGCCAGTTTTTTTACCCTAAACATCTCTTGTCCTTTTCCAATTAATATTTTTAACTTAGTTTTACATGTTAAAAGTCGCTTAACATCAGGATTTTCCCTTAAATCCTATTGAAAAAGGAACATTCTGCCCCCACCTATGATCCAAATCAATTTTCACAACCTTTAGTGACATTTATGGAATACAAAGACTATTACAAAATCCTTGGTATCTCTCGTGAGACGGCTCAAGATGACATCAAAAAAGCCTACCGAAAGCTAGCGCGAAAATATCATCCAGATGTCAGTAAAGAAGCCAATGCTGAAGAAAAATTTAAAGAAGTTGGTGAAGCTTATGAAGTATTAAAAGATTCTGAAAAGCGTGCTCAATATGATCAATTCGGCAGTAACTATAACCAAGGCCAATCATTCAATCCGCCACCAGGTTGGGGCCAGCAACGTGGCGCTGCTGGCAGTGGTAACTTCAGCAACTTCTTTGACAGCATGTTTGGCGGCGGCGGTACAGGTGGCGGCGGTGATAACTTCTTCGCTCAAGGTGAAGATGTTAACGCTAAGATCACAGTCTCTTTAGAAGATGCTTTTAATGGTGCTAAAAAATCAATTCGTCGGCCATCAGGCGCGAATCAAGGCGGTACTATTAATGTCAAAATTCCAGCCGGTATTGTGTCTGGGAAGAAAATTCGCCTAACTGGTCAAGGCAAAGCAGGCATGGGTGGCAGTGCAGGTGATCTCTACTTAGAAATCAGTATCGCCAACCATAGCTACTACCGCCTAGAAGATAAGAATATCTATCTTGATCTGCCGATAGCACCTTGGGAAGCAGCACTTGGTGCTAAAGTCACCGTGCCAACCTTAGCAGGTAAAATTAATCTAACGATTCCTGCTGATGCTAAAAGTGGTCAAAAAATGCGTCTTAAAGGTCGAGGTTTACCCGGCAAAGAAGCGGGTGATCAATTTGTGGTATTGCAAATTAACACGCCTCCGGCAGATAGTGACCTAGCTAAAAAGATCTATCAGCAAATGGCGGAAGAACTCAGTTTTAATCCACGTGAAAAATTAGAGCAAACCTTATAATTAACGAGGACTGATGATGAGCACGTTAAAATCAACCATCGTTTGGCTAGCAGGCCTCAGTTTATTAGTGCAAGTCGCTATCGCGGCCTTGCCATTCGATTGGTTTGGCAATGATGGTCAAATGCCCAGCTTAGCGCCAATGCTAGAGCAGTCGAAACCTGCCGTGGTCAACATTGCCACCAAAAGCCATGTTCGTGTTCAGGATAATCCCTTATTAAATGACCCTTTCTTCCGTCATTTTTTTAATATTCCTAAACAACAACCTCGTCATCGCACCAAACAAAGCCTAGGTTCAGGTGTTATTTTTGATGCTAAACAAGGTTTAGTACTCACCAATAACCATGTTATTCAACGCGCTGATGAAATTACTGTTTCTTTAACAGATGGTCGCAGCTTTGAGGCCGAATTAGTAGGTAGTGATCCAGCTACAGATGTCGCTTTAATTAAGATTCCAGCTGAACAGCTCACCGCCTTGCCGTTAGCAAACTCTGACCAGCTGCGTGTCGGTGATTTTGTCGTTGCCATTGGTAATCCATTTGGTTTAGGCCAAACAGTGACATCCGGTATTGTCAGTGCCCTCGGTCGTAGTGGCTTAGGCATAGAAGGTTACGAAAACTTCATCCAAACTGATGCCTCGATTAATCCTGGTAACTCTGGTGGTGCTTTAGTTAATCTACGTGGTGAATTAGTGGGTATTAATACCGCTATTTTCTCACCCGGCCAAAGCAGCGGTAATATCGGTATTGGCTTTGCTATTCCTAGTAATATGGTCAAACAGATTACTGACCAACTGATTGAATTTGGCGAAGTAAAACGTGCTTATCTGGGCGTACAAATGCAAGATATCACCGAAGAACTCGCCAAAGCCTTTAATATCGAATCAGGCAAAGGCGCGGTGGTCACTCGCATTGTTAAAGACTCGGCAGCAGAAGAGTCCGGTTTACAAGTAGGTGACGTTATCCTCAGCATCGCTGGCACTAAGCTGATTAATGCCGATAGCTTACGTAATACCATCGGTCTATTAATGGTTGGTCAAACCATTGACGTAGAAATTCTACGTGATGGCAAAGATAAGACCTTAACAGCCACCGTTAAGGAATCTAAGAAAGCCACTCAAAAAGCGACTGCACATCCCAAGCTTTCAGGTGCTTCCTTTGGTGATATTGAAGAGTCTTCACCTTATTATGGCAACATTGATGGCGTGATGACCTTTTCAGTCAAACGAGGCAGCCCAGCATGGCAGGCCGGATTACGTGCTAATGACATTATTACTTCAGTCAACAAACAAACCGTTGCCAACCTCGCTGAGTTTAAACCCTTGGTTCACAATAACGACAAAGAGTTATTGTTCAACATCACTCGAAAACAACGATCGATGTTCTTATTATTGAGATAAACAACAAAGCCCGCTGAAGCGGGCTTTTTTTTAACTATAACTAAATAATATGGTTAACATCTCAGCAAAATTGATGTAACTTTAACTGTCGTTAATTGTCAGACTTAATACGGTTGATTCAGCCAACAAGACAGATCAAGTTATCTAACTCAATCCAAGCTCCATGAACCAAGCAAGGAAAGACAAATGAGTGAACAAAGTTATATTAACCAGAAAGTTCCTGAGCAACTATCTATCCAGCAGGTGGCTTTTCTCAGGCCGTTCATTTGGCTCGCTTATGCCTGGCAAGACCTTATTCGCCACCCCATTGCCAGTCTCGCTTATGGCTTTGCTGTCAGTGCATTACTGCTAGTCATCTTTTTTGTCACTAGCCTAAATATCTACGTCATTGTTGCCAGCATTTCTGGCTTTATGCTGATCGGCCCGATCATGGCAGCAGGTTTATGTGAATTATCACGGCGCAATGAAAATGATGAAGCGGTCGGCTTTGATGAATCCATCGACGGTTTACAACATTGTCAAAGCTCGCTGACCCGCTTTGCAGGAATATTACTCGGCTTCAGTGCTCTGTGGTTTCTGTTATCAGGTCTGGTGTTGTCACTCACTGTTGGCGATATTGCACCGCCGCTAGATCAAACCATGTGGGGTAACTTTTTAACGCTAGTAACACCGTCACAACTCCTACTCTACGCCATTGTTGGTGGAATATTAGCCTGCATCGCTTTCGTGGTATCAGTGGTGTCGGTACCGGCCATTATTGATAACTCACTATCATCTGCTGATGCAATGGCAGTAAGCTTTAAAGCAACATTAGATAATCTGCCAACCATGTTGGTTTGGGCATTTTTGATCGTATTGCTGTCCGCAGTAGGTTTTGTCACCTTCCTAATCGGTATGATCATTATTTACCCACTACTCGGCCATGCTACCTGGCATGCATACCGCGACATGGTTAAAAATCAAACTTAATAAACTGGCAGAGTAAATTTAATCGATTTATCTCTGCCAATTTAAGCCTCACCTAAGCTCTTAAACGCTGTATTCCTAAGATCGCTAACAACGCAATACTACCTGAAATTACACCAACGACCGCATTAAACACCATCGGCAAGATAACGGTTAATACCGTACCGAGATCATGCAACAGCGGCTCTAATATATGATGTAAAAATGGTAAGCCATGTACCAAAATACCACCGCCCACTAAGAACATAGCTACCAGACCAACGGTAGATAGCAGGCGCATAAAGCGTGGTGCTATATATAAAATAGCTTCGCCGATTTTACGTTTTACACAGCCCCAAGCAGTTTTACCTGCCGATGCAATCAACGCTAAACCTGCATCATCAAACTTCACAATACCGGCCACTAACCCATACACACAGGCGGTCATTGAAAAGGCAATCAACGAGACCACTAGCGCTTGCGTCAACATGGGTTCATCTTGTGCCACACCTAAAGCAATCACAATGATCTCACCTGACAAGATGAAATCAGTCCGGATCGCATTCTTTATTTTGTTCTTCTCGAAGGCTTTGATATCGATATCATCGCTCTTCACCGCCGCAACCATTGCCTTATGGTGAGCTTCATCTTCCTCTTTAGTATGCAACCAATGATGGGCCAGCTTCTCTACGCCCTCAAAACACAAATACACACCACCGACCATTAATAACGGTGTCACCAACCAAGGAATAAAATAACTTATCAACAAGGCTAAAGGTACTAAAATTAGCTTATTAAGGAACGATCCTTTCGCCACCGCCCATACCACCGGCAACTCACGATCCGCCTTCACACCACTCACTTGCTGAGCATTCAAAGCCAGATCATCACCCAATACACCCGCCGTCTTCTTCGCCGCCACTTTCGTTATCAACGCTACATCATCCAGTAACGCAGCAATATCATCTATCAGTGCTAAAAATCCTACACTCGCCATTTATTGTTCCTTATATCGTTAAGATGCTTTATCAGCTGTTACAGACTCGTCTAAATAGTCGACAATCAAATTCGGGTTATATCCTCTCACAATTTGACCTTCAACAAGTACTAACGGCACACCGCCACCACCTAAGTTGTCATACTCACGCTTAGCCGTCTCTGACTTCTCAATATCATATTCAACGTAATTGATTTTATTCTTCGCAAAAAACCGACGTGTTTTCGCACAATATCCACACCAAGAAGTTGAATACAAAACCACCGGCTCATACTTTAAAGCTGAAAAGTCACGCGGTGGATTCATCACATCCTGCACAAAACTTAACTGCGACAAGCCAATAAATAGAGCTAAGATAATTAGCAGCCTTCCCATACTCACCTCATTTGTTCATTAATGCCTATTTGATAGCAATGATGACACATAGTTCACGTTGGTAATCTGTATTCTTTTTCTCAAACTGTCTTTTCCTAAAAATCATTTCGCTTATGGCGAGTCAGGGGAACTAGCATCTACAACAACTGTTGAGCCTATCCCCCAATGCCCTCAATGCGAAGCCGAGTTTTGAAAAGCTATTTGAGACAAATACGACGAGTGTCTGAGCGCAGCGAGTTTTCGTCGTATCTCAAATAGATTGAAAAGCGAGGGAACCCGTAGGGCAAGCATGGGCTGTCCTTTTGTTTGGTTCCTTTATTTTGGGCAAACAAAATAAAGGAACGCCCCGCGGCAGCGAGATCAAAATAAAGGAAAATAAATCTGTCCCCTTTATTGCTAAGCTGAGCATCGGAGTAAGTGATTGGATAAGCGCGAGCACTGTTTGACCGAAGGGAGTTGCGCAGCGCCCAATCATGTCGAGAAGCGCAAGGAACCCGCAGGGCAAGCATGGGCTGCCCTTTTGTTTGGTTCGTTTATTTTGGGCAAACAAAATAAATGAACGCCCGCGGCAGCGAGATCAAAATAAAGGAAAATAAAGCTACTCCATTTTTACTTTAGTTGAGGTTAATTAACCACCAAATATAGGCGGGAATAATATTCACCATACCAATTGCAATGCAGAACCGTAATAAGACTAAGATAAAAATATCTAACAGGTTCGGCGGGAAATGCCCCTTAGAGAAACTAGGATCATCTATTGAGTAATAAACAGTAAGAGTTGAACCTTCAGGGTTCTGCTGTGCTAATTGGGCTTGTCTAAAAATACTAGTTCCAAGCTCTCCTACGTACAACTTCCCATTTACCTTATATGAATAGCTCACCAGAGCTTCTTTAACTATAAGGTCAGATCTGTCTTTTGCAAAAAGACCATATTCAGACCAAGTGATTTTACCTTCTGTATAGTGATTTCCTGTTGAAGCCGATTTTTTCTTCAAAAGTGATTTATAAAAGAAAGGGATAAAGAATAAGAATAAGGTTACATTTAGTACTGTACCGGTATAGCTATACAAATATGAGATTACAAAGTCATTCATCCATGAACCCATCCATTTATTGAATTAAAGCGGACACTTCCCTTAACTTATTTCTTCTTAACCGGCCTCTTCCACCCCGAAACAGTCCTCTGAACAGACTTAGTCAACGTCAAAGCCTCCGCCTCTGCATCTTTCCGAAGAGTAGTCCCAGCCCCAATCGTCGCACCCTCAGCAACCGTAACCGGCGCCACCAACTGACTATCCGACCCAATAAACGCATTATCACCAATCACCGTGCGATGTTTATTAGCACCATCATAATTACACGTGATCGTACCCGCACCAATATTCACATTCTTACCCATATCAGTATCACCAATATAACTAAGATGATTCACTTTAGAACCCAAGCCGATATTGGAATTTTTGGTTTCAACAAAATTACCAATTTTCGCTTTGTTCGCTAACACCGTACCTGGACGTAACCGTGCAAAAGGACCGATGCTTACATGTTCACCAACAACCGCATTGTCTAACATGCTGTTGGCTAGAATTTCAGTGCCCGCAGCGATGGTTGAGTCTTTAATGATGCAATTAGCACCAATCGTCACATTATCAGCGATAGTCACCTTGCCTTGTAAGATGACGTTGATATCGATGGTGACATCTTGACCTACTGTGATATCACCACGCACATCGAAACGAGCAGGATCCGCGAGTGTTACGCCATTGGTCATTAACAGTTCAGCTTGGCTACGTTGATAGTGGCGCTCAAGCTCTGCTAGTTGTAGGCGGGTATTTACACCGGCTACTTCTGCATTGTCTTCACAACAAACTGTATTGATAGCAATGCCATCAGCCACAGCTAAAGCCACCATATCGGTTAGGTAATATTCACCTTGGGCATTATTATTTTCTAACTTAGGCAGTGATTCGATCAACCATTGTGACGGCAACACCATGATGCCGCTGTTAACTTCGTTAATCAGTAGCGTTTGCTCATCTGCATCTTTTTGCTCTGTAATACAGATCACTTGACCAGCATCATTACGAACAATACGACCATAGCCGGTGGGATTGTCTAACTTTGTTGTGAGGATTCTTAGGCTATTTTGATTACCACTCTCAATCAAACTAGCTAGGGTAGCTTGCTGTGTTAATGGCACATCACCATATAACACTAATACTTGGTCACTGTTTGCAATGATATCTTGAGCCTGCATCACCGCATGGCCGGTGCCTTTCTGCTCAGCTTGCAGCGCTGAGGTGATGTTTCTGTGATCAAGTAATGTTTGTACTTGCTCAGCACCATTACCCGTTACCACAGTGAGCTGTGTTGGCTTTAATTTATTGGCGGTATCAATCACGTGTTCAACTAAAGGCTTGCCAGCGAGAGCATGCATCACTTTCGTTGTAGTCGACTTCATTCTAGTGCCTTTCCCTGCAGCAAGGATGACGATACTTAATGACATGATTTTTATTCCATATAAATAATAAAGCGTTATTCTAGCAAAATTTAGGCAAAAAAAAGGCTGTCACGAGGACAGCCTTTTTTAATCTTGCAAGGTTAAGTCAGATTAATGACTGTTTCCTGTTTTTCTCATTCGCTCAATACTACGAAGTTGGGCCATTGCTTCTGCAAGCTTGGCTTGTGCTTCTGCTTGATCGATTTTTGTATCGCGATCTTTCAATGAACGTTCTGCATCTTCTTTTGCAGCTAAAGCAGCAGCTTCATCTACGTCTGCAGCTCGCATTGCAGTATCAGCAAGAATGGTTACTACATGCGGTTGTACTTCTAACATACCACCAGACACATAGAATTGTTCTTCTTTGCCTTTTACTAATACACGTACTTCACCTGGTTTCAGGCGAGTCAGCATTGGTGTGTGACGAGGATAGATACCCACTTCACCCATCACTGCTGATGCAAATACAGCTTCAACAAGACCTGAAAAGATCTCTTTTTCTGCACTTACGATGTCTACATGAATAGTCATTGCCATTGTCGTCTCCTAAAAGCCTTATAGACCTTTTGCTTTCTCAACAGCTTCTTCGATACCACCAACCATGTAGAACGCTTGTTCTGGTAGTGCATCGTAGTCGCCATTCAAGATACCTTTAAAGCCTACTAAAGTATCTTTCAATGATACGTATTTACCAGGGCTACCTGTAAATACTTCAGCAACGAAGAACGGTTGTGATAAGAAACGCTGAATCTTACGTGCACGAGATACAGTCAATTTATCTTCTTCAGATAATTCATCCATACCTAAGATTGCGATGATATCTTTCAATTCTTTATAACGTTGTAATGTACCTTGAACGGTACGAGCAATCTCGTAATGTTCGTTACCTACAACTAAAGGATCTAATTGACGACTTGTAGAATCAAGTGGGTCAATCGCAGGATAAATACCTAATTCAGCAATTGAACGAGACAATACAACTGTCGCATCCAAATGAGCAAAGGTTGTTGCTGGTGATGGATCTGTTAAATCATCCGCAGGTACGTATACCGCTTGGATAGATGTGATAGAACCAATCTTAGTTGAGGTAATACGTTCTTGTAATACACCCATCTCTTCAGCTAGTGTTGGTTGGTAACCTACCGCTGATGGCATACGACCTAACAACGCAGATACTTCAGTACCGGCCAATGTATAACGGTAGATGTTATCAACGAAGAACAATACGTCACGACCTTCGTCACGGAAGTTCTCAGCCATGGTCAAACCAGTCAACGCAACACGTAAACGGTTACCCGGTGGCTCA
>MAAI01000075.1:0-616 GCA_002163115.1 Methylophaga sp. 41_12_T18
TGTTAGAAGCCGGTTTGGTTCGTTCTAAGAACACCACCGAAATCCTTACTAAAAACGTAGCGTTATTCGCTATCTCTTGCACTATGTACATGGTGTGCGGTTACGCCATTATGTATAACGGCGGCGCTGAAATGTTCATGCTTAGCGGTATTGAAGGTGACGGTGTAACCGGTGCTGAAGATCCAGCTGCTTATGCTCCATCTGCTGACTTCTTCTTCCAGGTAGTATTTGTTGCCACTGCAATGTCTATTGTTTCTGGTGCGGTTGCCGAGCGTATGAAGCTTTGGTCTTTCCTTGCTTTCGCTGTGGTAATGACTGCGGTTATCTACCCAATGGAAGGCGCTTGGACTTGGGGCGGTGCTGACGTATTTGGCATGTTCAATCTTGGTTCTCTAGTTGAAAACGAAGTAGTTGATGGCGAAATGACTTACTTTGGTTTCACTGACTTTGCAGGTTCTGGCATCGTTCACATGGCCGGTGCAGCTGCTGCTCTTGCGGGTGTGTTATTGCTAGGTGCTCGTAAGGGTAAATACGGCAAGAACGGCGAAGTAAACGCCATTCCTGGTGCTAACTTGCCAATGGCCACCCTAGGCACATTCATCCTATGGTTGGGTTG
>MAAI01000075.1:685-1019 GCA_002163115.1 Methylophaga sp. 41_12_T18
ATTCATGAACACAAACGCGGCGGCTGCCGGTGGCTTGTTGGGTGCACTTCTATTAGCTCGCATCTTGTTCAAGAAAGCGGATCTAACCATGGCTCTTAACGGTGCCTTGGCTGGTTTGGTTGCTATTACAGCTGGTCCTGATACTCCAACTGCTTTGTCTGCCACTATCATTGGTTTCATCGGTGGTGTGATTGTTGTGCTTTCTATCCTTGCTATGGATAAAGTGAGAATTGATGATCCAGTAGGGGCTATCTCTGTTCACGGTGTGGTTGGTTTGTTCGGTGTGATGGTTGTTCCATTCACTAACGACGGCACTAGCTTCCTAGCTCAGTTC
>MAAI01000053.1:0-166 GCA_002163115.1 Methylophaga sp. 41_12_T18
CCTACTTCAGTACTCAATGTTGAACCGTGAGAATTTGTTGCAGTAACAACAGTATCCTCATTAAGTTGAACTGTTGCATTGTTACTAGAATCAATTACTGGTGCATCATCTTGAACATGTAAAAGAAGATTACTTCTTACTGTATCACCATCTCCATCTGTTACTT
>MAAI01000053.1:175-930 GCA_002163115.1 Methylophaga sp. 41_12_T18
GTTCAAATACAGCGTTATTTTCGTCATTACCCGCTTGATGAATAATGTTACCAGTTTGTAAGTAACTATATGCTCCAGTATTCTCATTTAAGCTTATTGTTGCTACTTCAACTTGATCTTGAAGTATCACAAGTGAACCTTGTTCATTAACAGTAAATGTAATACCATTTACTGTTGGCGTGCTATCCTTATCATTAACTATCGAAATATTATCTAGATCCCATGCAACAGTTCCACCATCAGCACCTGTATCAAATGATACTTTTCCATTAATATTGCCCTGATAATTAGTTCCATTACCATTTAAACCATCTGCCATGCCTTCATCAGCAATGATTCGCATAGTATTAGTTTCGTAATTCCTTACTGTTGGCATATCATCATCTACATTAACAGTTAGTGTACCATCTGCTGTATCACCATCACCATCAGTTACAGAATAATTTACTGTGAAATCTAAATTGTTCTCAGCGTCATCACCTGCTACACCATCAAGAGTAGGATGAATCATAGGTGCATTTTGAGTAACACTATAAGCACCTGTTGTAGCATCAACAGTTACGGTTGCAACTAATGTCAGTGCTGTATCACCTTGATCTTGGTATACACTCATTGATGTACCATCATTATTAGGTGTAGCTGTTAATCCGTAAACATTTAAATCATCTGTTGAAATACCTGTTAAGGCAATATTTCCTTCTCCATCTGCTCCAAAGCTAAAATCTAATGTACCTGTAGCATTAGCTGCTGAATCA
>MAAI01000051.1:0-171 GCA_002163115.1 Methylophaga sp. 41_12_T18
GCAAGGTAAGAATTGCAAAAAGAATTCCTTGTTTTTAATGGCGTGCCTCAAGCCCTCTTCTATATTTATTCGCGCCATGGTTTTTAAATTTAAAGCCTGTTCGTAAAAACACAAATCTAATCTATTATTTTGCTTTGCATGTTGAAGGGCAACACAAGTTTGTTGATAAAA
>MAAI01000051.1:195-304 GCA_002163115.1 Methylophaga sp. 41_12_T18
CTTACACAAGTGCCCGCCAATACTGACGCTTAAATGGTGAGGGGAGTTATAAATTCGAATATTTTTTTCAAAAACCATTTGAATTTTTCGCGCCATGTTGGCTATGGTT
>MAAI01000051.1:342-1023 GCA_002163115.1 Methylophaga sp. 41_12_T18
ACCCGTATGCAATCGCGCTAGGCTATCGCTATCACGCATCACGCTGGCTAGCCTTTCTTCTAGCTGCGTTAATAAACCCTCGTTTAAGGCATCACTAAATTCTTCAATTAAGGCACCGTAGTCATCTAAACTGACCAGTAAGATCCCAGTACAACAGCCATGCCGGGTAGCGCTCATGAGCGCATGTTTTAAACGATCAAAGTACAAACTTTGATGAATTAATGACTCATCGCTGTTTTGATTATTAAGCCGTAATAAATGTTGGTTCTTTTGCTTTAATAGACCATCTATCAGCATCCATAAACCCGCAGCACTGCAATGTTCACAGCTCACATAAGCATCCGCTCCCATGGTTAACGCTTCCTGGCCCAGATAAAGCTGAGCATCATTTATCAGCACTAACATCACCACGCTGGAAAAATGTTTATGCAGATAACGGACTTGGAGTAAGGCTTCATGTGGGTTTTTGCGCATGTCTATTAGCAACAGCTCAGGATTGTCACTTAGCAGGCGCTGGCGTATTTCAACAAAGTTATAACTGCTCACTAAGCTAAACTCTGCGAGCCAGGATTTTAAATCTTGAGGCGATGAGGAATAAACATGCAGGGTTCGTTTGTCATGCAATGCAATGGCGCGCTTTGCCATGTCAGGTTCCTTTGACCAGCCATTATTGCTTAGAGT
>MAAI01000082.1 GCA_002163115.1 Methylophaga sp. 41_12_T18
TGACGGTTTTCTGTTTCATATTCCACGTGTGATGTAGCGATTGTAATACCGCGCTCTCTTTCTTCTGGCGCGTTATCGATATCAGCGAAATCTTTTGCTTCACCACCTTGAAGCTCGGCCATTACTTTTGTAATCGCTGCCGTCAAAGTCGTTTTACCATGATCAACGTGACCAATCGTGCCCACATTGACGTGGGGCTTCGTTCTTTCAAATTTCTCTTTAGACATGACTAGTCTCCCCGTCAATATTATCTAGCTATAACAAAAACAAAACAGACAAGAAAATCCCTGTCTAATCAAAAATTGTGGAGCCCACAATCAGAATCGAACTGATGACCTCATCCTTACCATGGATGCGCTCTACCGACTGAGCTATGCGGGCCTAATTCCAACACGTTATGGAGCGGGTGATGGGAATCGAACCCACGTGATCAGCTTGGAAGGCTGGAGTTCTACCATTGAACTACACCCGCGTAACTCTTCAAATCAAATGGTGGAGGGGGGAGGATTCGAACCTCCGAAGGATGAACCGTCAGATTTACAGTCTGATCCCTTTGGCCGCTCGGGAACCCCTCCACTAAAAAAACGGCATTTTCCAGAAATCCGCCCTTCTTGTCAACAACTAAAGTAAATTAAAATACAATTACTGCATTTCGGCTATAAACCTTAGTCGTTTAGAAGGATTATAACTGCGCCGATAAACAAGCCATAGTATACTATTTGCGCTTATATTTTCAGTATTTATGTTCAGGAGTTTTATATGGAGCAGTACCGCGGTACTACTATATTGTCATACCGTCGTAATGGCCAAGTTGTTATTGGTGGCGATGGCCAAGTTAGCCTTGGTAATACGGTAATGAAAGGAAATGCGCGTAAAGTACGCCGTTTATACAATGACCAAGTTATTGCAGGATTTGCCGGTGGCACAGCGGATGCATTTACCTTATTTGAACGTTTTGAAGCTAAACTTGAAAAACATCAAGGTAACTTAACTCGTAGCGCACTTGAATTAGCAAAAGACTGGCGCACTGATCGCATGATGCGCCGTTTAGAAGCTTTACTTGCTGTTGCCGATAGTAAATCATCACTTATTATTACAGGTAATGGCGATGTTATTGAACCGGAACATGGTTTAATGGCGATTGGCTCTGGTGGCCCCTTTGCCCAATCAGCGGCAACAGCATTAATGGAAAATACCGAATTAAGTGCTCGTGATATTGTTGAAAAGAGCCTTAATATTGCTGCAGACATCTGTATCTATACCAACCATAACCTTACTATTGAAACATTAGACAGCGAGTCATAATAAATCACTATGCAAGTATTAACTCCAAAACAAATTGTTCAAGAGCTTGATAAACATATCATTGGTCAGCAAGCAGCAAAAAAAGCGGTCGCTATTGCTTTACGTAATCGCTGGCGTCGTAAGCAACTATCCTCTGAGTTACAGCATGAAATCACGCCTAAAAATATTTTGATGATTGGTCCTACTGGTGTTGGTAAAACTGAAATTGCTCGTCGTCTTGCTAGCCTTGCTAATGCGCCTTTTATCAAAATTGAAGCGACCAAGTTCACCGAAGTCGGCTATGTAGGTCGAGATGTTGAGTCGATTATTCGCGACTTAGCTGAAACTGCAATGAAGATGTTACGTGAACAGGCCATCACTGCTGTAGAAGCTCGAGCTCAAGATGCTGCGGAAGAACGAATCTTAGATGCTTTATTATCGCCAGCACGTGATCAAGAAACTGATGAAGATTCCACTACACGCCAGCGCTTTCGTAAAATGTTGCGTGAAAGTAAGTTGGACGACCGTGAAATTGAATTAGAACTAAATGCACCTAGCGTTGGTGTTGAAATAATGTCCCCTCCTGGCATGGAAGAAATGACTAACCAGTTGCAAGATATGTTTCAAAATATGGGTTCTGCTCGCAAATCAACTCGTAAACTGACCGTTGAAAAAGCACTGCGGGCATTAACCGAAGAAGAAGCCGATAAGCTTATCAATGAAGAAGACTTAAAAGTTCAAGTCATCGAAGAAGTTGAACAAAATGGTATCGTTTTCTTAGATGAAATAGATAAAATCACTCACCGCAGTGATGGTAGCGGTAGCGGTGCTGATGTATCACGTGCTGGTGTGCAACGTGACTTACTACCCTTGGTTGAAGGCAGTACCGTTTCAACTAAATACGGCATGATTAAAACAGATCACATCTTATTTATCGCATCAGGTGCATTTCACTTAAGTAAGCCTGCTGATTTAATCCCTGAACTACAAGGTCGTCTACCTATTAGGGTTGAACTTGATGCCTTAGGTGCAAAAGAGTTTGTCCGTATTTTAACGGAACCTGATGCCTCATTAACCGAGCAATATATTGCTTTATTAGCGACTGAAAATACCCAATTAGAATTTACTGATGAAGGACTGCAACGACTTGCTGAGTTGGCATGGCAAGTAAATGAGCAAACTGAAAACATTGGCGCTCGCCGCTTACACACTTTGTTAGAAAAGCTATTAGAAGAAGTATCTTTTGATGCCAGCCATGAAGATGCAACGCCTGTTGTTATTGATGCTGACTATGTTAATAGCCAACTAACCGTATTAGTAGAAGACGAAGACTTGTCTCGTTATATTCTTTAGGAAATAAATCGCATGGCAAATCAAACGATACCCAGTGGCATCACCTTACATAAAAAGTCTAAATCTTTAGAACTTAATTATGGTGATGCTAGTTACTTACTCACCGCCGAATATCTACGGGTGTATTCGCCGTCGGCAGAAGTACAAGGTCATGGTCCTGGCCAAGAAGTCTTGCAAACACATAAAGAAAATGTCGGCATTAATCAAATTGAACCTGTTGGTAACTATGCCTTAAAAATCTATTTTGATGACGGTCACGATAGCGGTCTATTCACATGGGACCACCTTTATCAATTAGCGACTGAATACGATGAACATTGGCAAGATTACTTAAACCGGCTCCAACAAGCTGGTTACCAACGACAATAATAATAAAGGTATCGCTTGTGGAACAGAAAAATACCACCCATTTTGGTTACAAAGAAGTCCCTGTCGCTGACAAAGTTAAACATGTTGCAGGCGTATTTCATTCTGTCGCTGGTAAATACGACTTGATGAATGATCTGATGTCGATGGGCGTACATCGTTTATGGAAGCGCTTTACCCTGCATACTAGCGGTGTTCGTCGTGGTGCAAAAGTATTAGATATCGCCGGTGGCACCGGCGACCTCGCCTTAAAGTTTTCCAAAATGGTCGGCAGTACCGGGCAAGTGATATTGGCAGATATTAATGCCAGCATGCTTAATGTTGGTCGCGATCGGCTGACTGACTTAGGCATCACCGGTAATATCAATTATGTGCAAGCCAATGCAGAATGCCTGCCCTTCCCTGATAACAGCTTTGATTGTATTACCATTGCCTTTGGCTTGCGTAATGTAACCGATAAAGATGCTGCTTTACGTTCTATGCATCGCATACTAAAGCCAGGTGGTCAGTTATTAGTATTAGAGTTTTCGCAACCTGATGGTTGGTTGGCACCGATTTACGATACCTATTCATTTAAGCTATTACCTAAAATCGGTAAAATATTTAGCGGCGATGAAGAAAGTTACCGTTACCTCGCTGAATCCATTCGCATGCATCCCGATCAAGAAACATTAAAATCGATGATGACTGATGCCGGTTTTGAACGCTGTGATTATAATAATATGTCTGCTGGTATCGTCGCCCTGCATAGCGGCTACAAATTCTAACTCAGATGACAATGTTATTAAAACCAGCTGAATTGACTCTTAACGCCGCTTTAAACCTCGATCCAGAAAGCAAACAAAAACTAGTACAATTTGAGCAGCGCAGTCTGGTTATTGAAATAACAGATATTACTTATACGATCAGCGTTGCAATCAATCAGCAGCAATTAGTATTAGCCAACAATGCTCTCGACGCAGCGGACCTTACTATCTCTGCTAATGCCATCACGCTTATCAGACTTGGCCAAAATCCAGATAACTTGTTTTCATCCGATGTTGAGATCCATGGTGATGTGCAGTTTGCCAAACAACTACAAGACTTTATCGAAGGCTTTGATTTTGACTGGGAAGCACTCCTCGCTAAACTTACCGGTGACACCTTAGCTTATCCCATCGCTCATGGTTTACGCCAAGCAGCTAGCTGGGCAACGTCGACCCAGCAATCTATGCAGCTCAATTTGGCAGAATATCTTCGTGAAGAAGCTCGTATCCTTCCTGACAAATCACAAATTAATGACTATTTAACCGACATTGATAAACTCCGCGCTGACTTTGATCGACTAGAAGCTCGAATTAATCGATTACAAGGGAATAAATAATGAAAGTCAGACAAGTGTTTCGACTCATTCAAATCAACCATGTATTAGCCAAACATCGACTTGATGACATCATTCAAGCGACCCATATTTTACGGCCGCTACGTTATCTGAGTTTTTTATCACCTTATCGCTGGCGCAATAAAACAGATGTGCCTCGTGGCGAGAGATTAAGACTCGCTTTGCAAGATCTTGGTCCTATTTTTGTAAAAGTAGGTCAATTATTATCGACACGGCGCGACTTATTACCAGAAGATATTGCTGATTCTCTGGCCAAACTACAAGATCAAGTTGAACCATTTTCCAACGAACAAGCGCTAGCTATCATCCAACAAACTTATGGTGAACACGCTATTGCAGAGTATTTCAGCCATATTGATGAATCTCCTTTAGCATCAGCATCTGTCGCCCAAGTACATGCAGCACAATTGATTGATGGCACAGAAGTCGTACTAAAAATTATTCGTCCCAATATTAAACAAGCCATTAAACGCGACGTAGACTTATTACATACCCTCGCCGCTTTAGCGGAACGGTATTGGTCAGAAGGCAAACGCCTTCGTCCTAAAGAAATAGTTAACGAACTAGAAAAAAACCTGTTTGATGAGCTTGATATGATGCGTGAAGCAGCATCAGCCTCCCAACTTCGACGTAACTTTGAAGATGGCTCTTTATTATATGTGCCCGAAATACATTGGCCATTAACCAAGAATAAACTATTAGTTCAAGAACGCATCTATGGCACCCCGATCGGTGACATCGCGGCTTTAAAGCAACAAAATGTAAATCTGGAACGCTTAGCAGAAGTCGGTGTAGAAATATTCTTTACCCAAGTGTTCAAACACAGCTTCTTCCATGCTGATATGCATCCCGGCAATATCATGGTTGATGCCAGTAATCCTGAACAGCCGCGTTATATCGCCGTTGATTTTGGCATCATGGGTACACTCGCCCCTGATGACCAACGCTATTTGGCTGAAAACTTCTTAGCCTTCTTTAATCATGATTACCGCCGTGTCGCCGAACTACATATTCAATCTGGTTGGGTGCCAGCCGATACCCGTATTGATGAATTTGAAGCCGCTATCCGCAGTGTTTGTGAGCCTATTTTTGCCAAACCACTGAAAGAAATCTCCTTTGGCCAATTATTATTACGCCTATTCCAAACGGCACGCCGTTTTAATATGGAAGTACAGCCACAATTAGTTCTATTACAAAAAACACTGCTTAATGTTGAGGGCTTAGGTCGTCAGTTATATCCTGAACTCGATTTATGGAAAACAGCGAAACCGATACTTGAACAATGGATGCATGAAAAAATGGGCTGGCAAGCAGCCTTAGCAACATTCAAGCAAGAAGTGCCTAACTGGGCAGAAACGCTCCCCACCCTACCTCGCAAACTTCATGAAATCGCTCAGCAAGTACAAGCAGGTAAGCTCAAAATGCAGTTGTCTTCCCACGACTTACAGCAACTCAAACAAGAAGTACGTGATGCTAGTTTCCGAAATGCAGGAGCACTCAGTGGTGCAGCCTTTATTATTGGTGCAGCCGTCATTAAAGGTTTAGATGGTTACGCACCATCAATGTTTATTGGTATTCCAACCATGAGCTGGGTTTTCGGCTTATGGGGTGGCATTCTGCTCTACCTTAGTCTTTCAGATAAGAAGTAAATACAAATGTTTAAATTAATTGGTATCGCCTTAGGTTATTACCTACTTGGCATCTTTGGCGCTTTTTTAGGTTATATGATCGGTAGCAGTGTTGATCGTGCTCGTGCTTATGGTATCGGTGGCGTAAACCCGCTGAGCGCAGGTCAGCGTCAAAAAGTCTTCCTCGATACTGTGTTTGTCTTGATGGGCAAGTTAGCCAAAGCTGATGGTCATATCTCACGCGACGAAGTAGATCATGTTGAAGCCTTCATCAAAAAAGTGGGCATGACTGCCGAACATCGCCAAGAAGCAATCAATCAATTTAAAAAAGGCTCTGCTACTGATTTTGATATGACTGAAACACTAGACCAATTTATGGCTAGCTGTGGACAGACACTCAATTTAAAACAAGTATTGTTAATGTACCTCACCGTAATGGCTTTAGCTGACGGTAAAGTTGATCCAGCAGAAAAAACAGTTTTAGAACAAATAGCACTGCATATTGGTTATAGCAAAGCAGAATTTAACCGTATCTTAGAAATGGTATTGAACCAGGCACACTTTGCTCAAGGCCAAACCAATCCTGCCGATGCTATTGCTGATGCTTATAAAGCCTTAGGTGTTACCGCTGACCAAACTGATCAACAGATCAAACGTGCCTATCGAAAACTAATGAGCCAATACCACCCTGACAAACTAATCGGCCAAGGTGTACCGGAAGATATGATCAAAGTTGCCACCGAGCAAGCGCAAGAAATTCAAGTAGCCTATGATTTAATTAAAAAACATCGTGCTAAAACGACGCCTTAATTCACATGATAAAAAGGGAGAGCCCTAGTACCAAAGTACTATAGGTATAGACAAAATACATGTGTTACCCTTACCTCCGTAACACTTCAAACCAAGCCAAACTCGGTGTGAACCAAGGACGGAAAGTTACAGACCTTAAATGTATTTTTAAGGTGGCTGTGCTGCATTAAACTTAAGGAATAGATTAATGAAAAAAGGTTTTATATTTGGCTTGCTAGCTCTGGCAAGCATCTCCTCAACAGCAATTGCAGCACCAACTACTCTGTCAACAATTAACACTTGGGAAACAGCTACAGGTCTTCTTGCACCTTATCAAAACCAAGTAGGTATCGCTAGCTGGAATTATGATACCGATTTATCTGTAGCGACTTCCACATCTACAACATTAGCAAGTGGCACAACAATAACCACATATACCTCTCCCTCGTATACGCTTACAGGTACTGGAGGGACATCATTTGAGAACCAAACATTTAGTTATAGCGTGATAAATAATATCAGTCCTGCAACTGATATCTCTGCAATTCTAAATAGCGCGATTGTCAGCTCTGATCTGCTTGATAAAATGGTCACTCCTCATGGTTTAAATCCTAACGACACATACGACATGGTGTTATTTGATGTAAATCATGCATTTGCTACTGACCCAACGTCAGGCATATATTTAAGCGGACTGAATATTTTCAAGGAAGATTTTTTCTCAAGTACAATATCATCTCTTCCAACAGCTGAAGAACTAGTTAGTAACAGTCTTTTTACATATGGCGTATTAACGGCAAGAGAAGTTACGAATACTAATCCAACCATTCATGGTTATGCTAGCTTTGCAACATCTCCGTCTGCAGTACCCGTACCTGCAGCAGCCTTGATGTTTGCACCGGCGTTATTAGGCTTCTTAGGCCTGCGTCGCAAAACTAAAAACATAACAGCTTAGACAACTTAACTCGAACAACAAAAAAGCCGTAGTGGATTCACTACGGCTTTTTTTCGTCTCAGCAAAGGTGACTTACTAACCAGCTTGTTACCAACACGATAGTAAAACACCATCCAACACTAGACACCTTTACTTCTTAAATTGCTGTAGTAGGACCAAAACTTTCATAGTGAATGGATTCTTCGGCAAAGCCCAACTCCAAACCACATTGCTTTACCGCAGCCATAAAGGGTTTAGGTCCACACAGGTATACAGCAGTAGCCGTTTTAATATTAAATTCATCTTCGGTTAACCACTTATTTAATATGCTGGCATTTAAGTAACCTTTATTATCGCCATTATCACTGTCTATAAAGCTGGTTTTATATCGAAAGCCTGTTTCAAGCTGCAGTGAAGTCAATTCTTGTTTCAATATCTGATTTTCTTCATCTCGCTGGCACTGAATAAACAGAATATTTTCTGCTGTGACACCTTTAGCAAGTGCTTCATACAACATACTTAATAACGGAGTTATGCCCACCCCGCCGGCTATAAAGACATGTTGCTTTGCATTAAGGTCTAGATTAAATACACCCGCTGGTACTTGTAGCTTAACGACTGTTTCTGCCGGACTTTTATGCAAATGGTTTGAGACCAAACCTTGTAACTCCGCTTTGGTGGTGATCCGTAAATAATTCTTCCCTGATTGACCTGATAAAGAATATTGGCGAATTTGTTCGTAGTCTGAATTATCAGGCGATACTTTTATACCGACATACTGACCACCATGAAATACAGGTAATGCACCTTTATCTTTTGGCTGTAAATAGAAAGACTTTACTTCTGGCGTTTCGCTAACAATATCGGCAATCACAAATTCACGAAAACCACGCCAGCCGCCATCGACACTTTCTTTTTCTTTATACAAATCTTCTTCGGTATTGATAAATACATCAGCCAATACGCCGTAAGCTTCAGCCCATGCTGTAAGTGCTGGATGCTCATCTGGCAAAGATAATACTTCTTGAATTGCCGCTAACAAGTGCTGACCGACTATCGGATATTGTTCTGGCTTGATACCTAAGCTGACATGTTTATTGGCAATGCGTTGTACCGCAGGAATCAACGCTTCAAAATTGGTAATATTATTTGCATAGGCAAATACTGCATCAGCCAAAGCCCGTGCTTGGTTGCCATCTTTTTGATTGTTTTCATTAAAGATATTTTTTAATTCTGGGTGCGCTTTAAATAAGCTTTCATAAAAATGTTCGGTTATTTTTTGACCATGCTCGGCTAATAATGGAATGGTTGACTGTACGGTTTCGATTGTTTGTTGGCTTAACATTAGACTATCCTCGCAGCAAATTAAAACATTCATATATAATGAATGTTTAAAAGATGCATTATATATGTACCTTTTGGTTATGCAAGCCTTTATAATTTAATTGTACTTAACCTCAATCGTAAGCTACTCCTATGCAACTAACTAAACACACTGACTTTGCCTTTAGAACGTTAATCTATTTGGCAATGATGAATCAGAAAATCACTACCATTCAGAAAATAACCGAGCGTTTTGGCATATCAAAGAGCCACGCTATGAAAATCGTTAATAAATTAGCTCATGCTGGCTGGGTTAAAGCGGTTCGAGGCAAAAATGGTGGCATATTATTAGGCTGCGATGCTAATAAAATTTCGCTTCGTGATGTAATTGAGTTAATGGAAACCACATTAGAACCAGTGAATTGTAACCATCCTCCCTGCCTTATTGCAGGCGCTTGTAAATTAAGAGGGGTTTTATGGCAAGCTCAACAACAATATCTGAACTTCCTCGCGCCAATGACGCTAGCTGATTTAATTGATACTGAAACCAGTAAATTAATTAATGCCTGAACATAACTTAAACAGCCGTAGTGAACTCACTACGGCTGTTTAAAACGACTATATTTGTCTTATGCTGCTGATTTGCTCGCTTTGCGGCGTAGGCCTAAGAAGCCTAATAAAGCGGGTGCAAATAAGAATGCTGCAGCTGGAACAGGAACAGCAGAAACATTAGTTAATTCAATCGTTGCAACCTTTTCACCATTTGCAAAGTTGAAACTACTGGTATCGATACCATCGGCATTGATAAATAAAGCATATGCCAAGCCGAAATCTTCCACCAAGGTAACAACACCATTTTCATCGGCACCTTGGTTAGGTCCAGTTTGGCCTTGGGCTATTCCAAATAAGCCATTACCTGCTGAAGTAGAAAAGTCATTAATTTCGGTGCCAGCATCATAAACATTAAAGACGTCGATAGTTAATGAAGATTCCAAACCAGTTAGTAAGCTTTCTATACTAAATGCAGATGGGTCACCATTGGCAATAAAGAAGTCTGAGCTTAGTAAGAACATAGAGGCATAAGAAAAATAGTTATTGCTGCCGTCTTCGCTTACTGTAAATGTATTTGTTGTTGAAGCACTAGGAGCAACTAGCCCGCCAACTACACCATCAACCCCATTTGCTGTTGACGCAGTGAAGCTCTGGCTCAATAAACTGGTATTACCATCTTCAGCAATTGCTTCTATACCAGGACTCGCGATACCTCCTAGATCAAAGCTATCAAAGGAACCATCGTGAAAGCCAGCCCAGACGGGTGTCAAATAGCCCTCACCATTGTTCGTTACGGTTACCTGTATCTCTGCGGCAGTTATTACTGAGCTTGCTAGTAATAATGTTGAGGCGACAGCCAACATGCTTTTCTTTGTTACGTTTGTCATCAAAGTATCCTTCCTGATTAGGTTTATTGGTTAATAAAACGTGGCTTTGCCAACGCTTATTACCAATACGTAACCAATCATCAAAACGATACTTTTATAAAAAGTTTTTCTTACTTTCTTTGAACCAATGCTCAGAAATGTTTTGTTCAGCGCAGCTTTAGCATGATAAAAGCCAACAATGCTCCCACTAAACCAACACTAAGCCCCGGTAAGATATGTTCGGTTAGAATATGCATCGGTTCATACATACAAGCGAACTGCATGACCATTGCTGGCACCACTCCGGCGGCTACACCGACTAAGGCTCCAGCTATCACAGGTTCGGTTGGCCATTGCTTTTTCACCCAAAGCAGACCAAGCAATAATGCAGGCACGGAATATAAAAATGTTTCAACGTAACAAAACTCACGCTTACCGAGCATCGAAGGTTCTAAAGCCGGATGACTAAGACCAAATAGATAAAGACTAATCCAGCCAACTAAAATTAGAACTGGCCAGGCTAGTATGCGTATTTTGCTTCTAGGAGCAGGAATGGCCATTTCAAACGCAGTGTATATCAGCGTTATTACAGCAATAAGGCCAATAACGGTTTCAATGAAAAACTGCGGTGAGCTCAGTAAGGAATCAACAGCACCCGATCGGAATGGACCGGTCAGCGAAAATATAATAATCGCCAATGCAAATGCACTAGCAAACCAATACATAGCTGAAACTCGTGTATTAACAGCATTAACTGGAGTTAACTCTGTTGTTAAATTATCAATAAAATTACGGCGACTTGTTTTCATTCGTTAGCTTGCCATTGTTTTTTTATTTTATTCAAACCACGACGCAACCGGCCTTTTAGCGTGCTTTCAGTTACACCTAAAGCAATCGAAGCTTCGTTGGTAGTCATGCCCATTAATTTCGTCATAGTAATTGCTGATCGTTGTTCATCTGATAAGCAGAACAATAACCGTTCGCCATCAATCACTCGATCTAAATCTACATGATTGCTCTCTGCTTTATCAAGTTGGGTCTCGGCAGCAACTGCTTTTTTATGCGTATCTGCTCGTCGAAGAAGATCTATTGTTTTATGATGAATAATGGTGAAGAACCAAGGCCTGAATAACCTATTCGGGTCAAAGGTATGGCGGGCTCGATGAATTGCCAACAAGCTTTCTTGAATGCAATCTTCCAGATTGTGTAAATTACCAAAATTTGCACGCAAATATTTTTCAATTACCACGCTAAGTTCGGAAAGTAATTGATTATATGCGTGAACATCACCCAGCTGACTTTGCACCATTAAGTCAGACCAGCGCTGTTCATCTTCTATCCTTGCTGCAGATTTTATTTCTGAATTCATACCTATCAAAAGTAAACCAATCCCATGTGATTAGTTCAGACTAATAGGTTTAGATAATGTTACAAAGTATTGAAACTTCTAGAATAGGCCGCTTATTTCACCAGCATCGTTAACATCAATTCGTTCACTGGCTGGACGTTTTGGTAAGCCGGGCATAGTCATAATGTCACCACAGAGTGCCACTATAAACTCAGCGCCTCTTGATAAGCGAACATCACGGATCGTTAAAGTATGACCCGATGGCGCACCTCGCAGGCTGACATCACTGCTAAACGAATAAGGTGTTTTTGCCATACAAACGGGTACATGGCCATGCGTTTCACTAAAACGCTCTAATTTAACCAAAGCTTTTTTATCAAAAATAACTTCTTCAGCGCCATAAAGTTTAGTTGCGACAGTTTTAATTTTATCAACCAGCGGCAAGTCATCTTCATAAAGTAGTTGGAAGTTACTTTGGTCATCATCAATCATTTCAACAACCATCTGTGCCAATTGTTCGGCACCTTTACTGCCATCAGCCCAATGTTTAGCTAATATAACTTTGGTACCCAAAGCTTCTACAGTAGTCCGTATCAGATCTATTTCAGCATCCGTATCATTAACAAAGTGATTGATTGCCACCACACATTGCACACCAAAGTTATCTTGAATATTCGATAAGTGACGTTTTAAGTTGGCCATGCCTTTATCTAAAGCAGCTAGGTTTTCAGCAGCTAAGTCTTTAACGTCAACGCCACCGTGATACTTTAATGCTCGTACAGTAGCAACAACCACTGCTAAATCAGGTTTTAAGCCTGCTTTACGACACTTAATATTCATGAACTTCTCAGCGCCTAGATCAGCACCAAAACCCGCTTCCGTAACAACGTAATCAGCTAACTTTAATGCCATTTTAGTGGCAACTACAGAGTTACAGCCGTGAGCAATATTAGCAAACGGACCACCATGAACAAAGGCAGGGTTATTTTCTAAGGTTTGAACCAAATTTGGTTTTAGTGCATCTTTCAATAATGCAGTCATCGCACCATGTGCTTTGATATCTTTCGCAGTGATCGCTGTGCCATCAACAGAGTAGCCGATTTGAATATCTGCTAATCGTTGCTTAAGTTCAGCTAATGAACTAGATAAACATAAAATCGCCATCACTTCAGAAGCGACAACAATATCAAAGCCATCCTGACGAGGGAAACCATTGCCTTTACCACCCATGCCAACAACAATGTCTCTCAAGGCCCGATCATTCATATCGACCACTCGTCCCCACGTGACCTGACGAATATCGATATTTAATTCATTACCATGATGAATATGGTTATCAATCATCGCTGCTAATAAATTATGAGCAGCCGCAATAGCATGTAAATCACCGGTGAAGTGAAGATTAATATCTTCCATCGGCACTACTTGTGCATAACCGCCGCCTGCAGCACCGCCTTTCATCCCAAAACAAGGTCCCATTGAAGGTTCACGGATACAAACCATCGAGTTTTTGCCGATATAGTTCAGTGCATCACTTAAACCTATCGTAGTCGTGGTTTTACCTTCCCCTGCTGGCGTCGGACTGACAGCCGTCACTAGAATAAGTTTACCGTCAGCTTGGGCTTCCAAGTCAGCCATCACATCTAATGAAATTTTCGCTTTATAACGACCATATTGTTCTATGGCATCAGGCTTTAAATCAAAACGCTGTTGTGCAAGCGTGGAAATATCTTCCATTTTTGCCTGTTGGGCTATTTCAATATCTGACATGTTTTCTTCCGACGGCCTAAAATATCGAAGAATTATACTCGACTTTGACTAACTATTCGCCTTCACTCACCCCAGCGAGGCAGCAATTGATGCTCAACTCCAGCCTGGTCAAGGATACGGGCCACTACAAAATCTACAATGTCTGTCAGCTCAGTTGGCTTAAAATAAAAGCCGGGACTTGGTGGGAATATACACACGCCCATCTTGGCTAGCTTGAGCATATTTTCTAAATGAATCACTGAAAATGGTGCTTCACGTGGTACCAAAATTAACTTTCGACTTTCTTTTAACATCACATCAGCAGCACGGTTAATTAAATTATCGCTACTACCGACTGCAATTGATGATAACGAACCCATCGTACAAGGACAGACAATCATAGTACCGACACGATGTGAGCCACTAGCCAATGGTGAGCTCCACTGTTGTTCACCATAAACCCGTAACTGTTCCGGCTGACAATCAAACTCTGCTACTAATTTTTTATGCACATCACTCGGCCGTGCCGGTAATTTCCAGTCCAACTCGTCAGCTAATACAATGCGACCGGCCGCCGAGATCATCAAGTGCACGGTCAGTCCTTGAGCCAGTAATACTTGTAATAATCGTTGACTATAAGGTGCGCCGGATGCGCCTGTGATTGCTAATGAAATTTGCTTGTTATCTATCATCGTTCTGCCAATGCTGTTAGTAAGCGCTGATGTATGCCACCAAAGCCACCGTTACTCATAATCAATACTTCGTCACCCGCCTCAGCTTCTTGGCACACCAAATCAATAATCTCGCCAATACTGTTTTTGATACTGGCCTTATCTCCTAGCTGTTGCTGCACATTGGCAAGTGACCACTGCAAATCATTGTCTTCAAATAACACAACACGATCAGCTTGTTGTAATGAATCAGCTAAGGTTTGTTGGTGAATACCCATTTTCATCGTATTGGACCGCGGCTCTAATACTGCTATTAATTTTCGTTCGCCGATATTTGCACGTAAGCCCTGGACCGTTGTTGCAATCGCAGTCGGGTGATGAGCAAAGTCATCATAAACGCGAACATCGTTAACTTCGCCGCGTAACTCCATCCGGCGTTTAATACCTTTGAAGTCAGCTAATGACTGGCACGCATGTTCAAAAGTTACACCAACATGATGCGCTGCAGAAATAGCAGCCAGAGCATTGCTAACATTATGCATGCCCATCATCGACCAATTAACATGGCCTACTTTCTCATCATGATAGAACACATCAAAGTCACTGCCATCTGCACTGACATTTTTTGCCTGTAGCTCGCCTTCACTGATACCTAATGTTTGACGAGGTGTCCAACAGCCCATCGCTAATGTCTGTTCAATCGCAGCATCATTAGTCGGTGAAATAACTAAACCTTCAGCAGGTACCGTTCGAACTAGGTGATGAAATTGTTTTTGAATCGCGGCGAGATCATCAAAAATATCAGCATGATCAAACTCTAAATTATTAAGTACTACCGTGCGAGGATGATAATGAACAAATTTTGAACGCTTATCAAAAAAGGCCGTGTCATACTCATCTGCTTCTATAACAAAAAATGGTGTCTCACCTAAACGAGCAGTTTCACCAAAATTACCAGGTACTCCGCCAATTAAAAACCCAGGTGCCATGTTTGCATCTTCTAACAGCCATGCTAATAAGCTACTGGTGGTCGTTTTACCATGAGTTCCGGCAACAGCAAGTACCCAGCGATCTTTCAATACATAATCTGCTAACCACTCAGGACCAGAAATATAAGGTAGACCTTTATTAAGCACATACTCAACTGCAGGGTTGCCGCGTGACATGGCATTACCCATAACCACAAGATCAGGAGCTGGGTCTAAGTGTTCAGCTAAATAACCTTCTTGCAAGTCAATACCGGCAGCTATCAACTGATCGCTCATCGGAGGATAAACATTGGCATCTGAACCTGACACAGTCATGCCGAGAGAACGAGCAAGCAGTGCGACTCCCCCCATAAAGGTGCCACAGATTCCTAATATATGAATATGCATCAAGCGATTCCTGAAACAACAAGACCAACCATAATTAACGACAGGATGGTGTAACTAATAGTAAGCAATACAGCCGAACTCGGCTTGATTTCTAATGAAGTTCTAAATATATGAGCTGTCACCATTAAACTCCACAGCATTAAACCAATCATCATTAACATCGCTAAACCAGATAATTGACTAGGCTCATTTACCGATACTTGTTTAAAGAAGTAAACAACTGGGATACCAATAATGCCTAAACAACTTCCAGCACCTGCCAATGCAGTAACTGTTTGTTGAAAACGGGGATCAAAACCTCGAAGCCGTAATAATAGCCAAGTAAACAGAATCATCATTAATAGATCAGTCAAACTAGAGAACAAGCTAATATCCCAGCTTTGGTCAATACGACTAATGGCCACACCAATCATAAAATAGGCTAGTAAGGTGAGTTTCATTATCCAGTGGGAACTAATAACGTCCGCCGGGCTGGCTTTAAAAAAACAGATTTCAAGGTAACGGAATATGATATTCATACCAGCATGATAACGTGTCACTCACTATCTACAAACCCTTATTACATATTGGTTACCGATCAATAGCCATAAAAAAACCCGGTGATGTGAAACTCACATCATCGGGTTTTCTTTTTACTTCAATAAACTAAGCTTTAGTCATCGAGCGCTAAGCCCCAAGGCTTTTTACCTACATTAATATTCATAGTTGTTTTTTGCGTTGCGGTATCAACCACCGAGACGGTATCACTGACGCCATTAGCAGTATATAAAGTTGAGCCATCGCGACTTAACTCCGCCCCCCAAACACGTTTACCAACCTCAACCGTTGCTTTCAACTCTAAGGTTTTAGCATCAAGAATCGCGACTTTAGCTGCACGGCCGGTTGTTAGGTATAAAGTTTGATCATCTGGGCTAATCTTAATTGCCATCGGCTTAGACTTTGGAATATCCAATACGACTTTTTTAGTAATAGTGAATGTTTTAGTATCAATGATAGCTAATTCATTCCCAATTTCACTACTCACGTAAGCCATACTGCCATCACTGTTAAAAGCTAATCCTCTTGGTCGTGCCGCCACTAAGATATTGGCAATCACTTTATATTCCTTGGTATCAATTACGTGAACCATGTTGGTTGATTCACTCGTGACCAAAGCAATTTCACCGGTTGGCGATACAGCCACGCCTTCAGGCTCTAAGCCTACACGAATCTCTTTAATGACCTTTCCTGTTGAAGGATTGAGCACAGTTGCTTTAGCATCATCTTCATTGGATAAATAAAGATTGCCGTTGGGATGCACATCAAAGGTTTCAGGATCATCGCCGGCATCTAACTTGCCTAAAAACTCTAAAGTCTGCACATCAACCATGCCAATAGCATTTTCTTCACTTAATGCAACATAGAGAGTTTTTTGGTCAGGCGACAAGCCAATACCACGAGGACGGTCACCAATATTTAATGTGGTTTCAACTTTACCAGTACGTGAGTCAATCACGCTGACGGAATTACTTTTTTCATTAGTAACAAATAACCGGTAAGTTGGATCTGCCCAAGCAGATGCACTAACGAATACTAATGATGACAGCAATAATTGTTTTAACTTCATGATTAATTCCTTAAATTCGATACTATTTTTTACAGCTTAATAAGCCAAGACTATCCAGACCACCTTTCACACCTCGTAGAGGCGCTTCAGCGACAATTTTATTATTTTCAACAACCAAGACTAACTGTCTTAACTGTCCTGTTTCACGAAACGTCGCCCCCGCTCCTTTTTGACCATCAAAGGTAATATCATTTTTCAAATAATCTAATATTTTGGTGCCATCATCACTTTGAGTGCGGGCTACTGTATCAGAGATCATTTTCACCGCCGCCCAACCTGACCATGCAGTATCATCCATAATAGTGCCATGTGATTTTGTAAAACGACTATTCAATTGACTCGCAGCAAACTTTTTAAAGTCTTCGTGCCAGCCTTGAATATGTGCTGTAGATTCTGGATTTTTTGCCAACCATTGCTTCGATGCATCTTGCTTCATTTGTTGGCTAGCAGGAATATTTAACAAATTTGGCAAACAGGCTGCTCGAAGCGCATCATCATCAGCACTCAAATTAAATACCGGTATATCTGACAATGACGAAGCTGCATTCTCAATTGTACTAACATCTCCGGCAACTAAGACTGCACTCACATTTTCTAAGCCAGCTACGCCATCAGCTTTAACCTGCTTAATAGTATAGGTCTGACCAAGGAACTCACCTTGTAAGTTCGCTTCGCTAATGCCTTGTTGCACCCCTAACCACGCACTGCCTTCCGTTGGGCCAACATAATGAATAGTGACATCAAGTACTTCAGCAAATACAGTTTGTGTCCATATTAAGGCAGCTGCTGCAGCCCAAACTTTAACTTTTATCATACCTATTCTCCATCTATCTTCACTGATTACTTTATTTAGGTTGTTACCATACAAGCTTTATATACAGAACAAATCAGGAAAATCCTTAATGTATAGAGTTCAGTGAGCAAACAAAGTTCAATATCACTAATAATATTTATCAGTTCAGATACTTAGCTAGTCATCGGGAATTATTCCTGATTTGATATTCTTAATTTCATATCTGATTAACGGCTAATCAAAAAAATATCCTAAAGAAGCCCTTCCTTAATCCGATAACTAGAATAACGATAGATTGATAGGCTCATCATGAATAAAAAATCACAAGAATTAGAACTCAGAAATATTATGCAAGGCATGGAAGAATTTGCCACCTTCATAAGTTTTCAAAGCACCAGTCTAGGTATGCGTATCCTCAGTGTCGAAAGTGTTGAGCAAGATAGACAACGTGTTGAGTCGCAACACAAGGCAGATGTTTTAACATTTAAACAACGTGACACTCCACCGATACACGAGCATCAAACCATTCAGCGCTCGCTCGCCTTCCAGGATAGGCAAATGCACTAACAAAAAAGCCCGACGAAGTCGGGCTTTTTTCATAGCGATAAAGAATAACTAATTAAACTTGTGCACCATCTTCACCGATATCACTATCATCTTTTTCAACCGGCATTAAATCAGCTTTACTCACGCCCATAGACAGTACCGTATTACTCGCGATATAAATCGAAGAATAGGTACCGACAACGATGCCTAACATCAAAGCAATCGCAAAAGCGTGAATGACTTCGCCACCAAATAAAAACAGTGACAAGACCACTAACATCGTCGTGACCGATGTCATCAAAGTACGACTCAAGGTATCGTTTAGGGCTAGGTTCACAATTTCTTCTGAACTGCCTTTACGCATCCGTAAGAATGTTTCTCGAATACGGTCAAATACCACAATGGTATCGTTCAATGAATAACCTATTACCGCGAGTATGGCAGCCAATACAGTTAAGTCGAACTGTAATTGAAAGATCGAAAAGAAGCCTAAAGTAATCAAAACATCATGAACCAAGGCCATCACTGAACCTATCGCGAATCGATATTCAAAGCGAAACGATACATAGATCAGAATACCAATCAGTGCATACAGCATCGCCAAGCCACCTTGTTCAGTCAGTTCTTCACCTACTTGTGGTCCAACAAACTCAACACGACGAACATCAATTTCAGTTTCATTATTGGCTTGCAAGCTGGCCACTACCAAATTACTTAACTCAGCCATATTCTGGCTTTCAATAATAGGTAGTCGGATTAACACCTCATGAATAGAACCAAAATTCTGTACTAAGACATCATTAAAACCATCATTAGCTAAAACTTCACGGATATTGTCCAGGTTAGCTTCTTCTTGGTAGGCCACCTCAATCATGGTGCCGCCAGTGAAGTCGATACCAAAATTCAAGCCTTGGCTAATCAATGACCCGATCGAAGCGATGATCAATAACACCGAAAACAACGCAGCTAATTTGCGTTTCGCCATAAAGTTAAAGTTGGTTTTTTCTTTTAAGAGTTGCATCACTGTTACCTTAAATAGATAGGTTTGGTCGATGTTTCTGACCATAAATCAAGTTAATCACTGCTCGTGTGCCCATAATGGCAGTGAACATTGAGGTCAAAATACCCAACGATAAGGTCACGGCAAAACCTTTAATAGATCCTGTACCAAAGCCAAACAATACAATTGCAGCTATTAACGTCGTGATATTGGCATCAGCAATAGTTGAGAATGCTTTAGCATAACCAGCTTGTATACTCGATTGCGGACTATTGCCCACTCGTAACTCTTCACGTATCCGCTCAAAGATAAGTACATTGGCATCAACCGCCATACCCACTGTTAAGACGATACCCGCGATACCCGGCATTGTTAGTGTTGCTTGTAACATCGATAATAAAGCAATAATCAAGATTAAATTCGCTGCTAAGGCTAAGTTAGCCACCGCACCAAATACTCGGTACCAAATCACCATAAAGATTAATACAAACACAAAACCCAACATCACCGATTTAAAGCCTTGATTAATATTATCCTTACCTAAGCTAGGCCCCACTGTGCGTTCTTCAACAATTTCTATTGGTGCAGCTAATGCGCCGGCTCTTAATAACAAAGCAAGATCACGAGCTTCCGTTGTTGAATCCAAACCAGTGATCTGGAACTTCTTACTTAACTGATCACGAATCGTGGCAACATTAATAACTTCCGGCAACAGACGACGCTCTTTAACTATCTCACCGTCAACTTTACGGGTCACTGTCTTCGACTCAATAAATACGACCGCCATTGGGTTGCCGATATTGTCACGAGTGACATTACTAAATGCACGAGCGCCTTTACCGTCTAGGGTAATCGATACCGCAGCCGAGCCATTTTGATCTAAAGTCGATGCCGCATTGATAATATGCTCACCAGTTAACATCACTCGCTTATTCAATAGGTAAGCTCGTCCATCGCGGTGATGGAACAGTTTCGTATTCGCTGGAACACGACCATTAACGGCATCTTGTACGTCATGCTCAGTATCAACTAAGCGAAACTCTAAAGTCGCTGTTGCACCCAGAATCTTTTTTGCTTGAGCAGTATCTTGCACGCCCGGCAACTGCACAACAATACGGCTATCACCTTGTTGCTGTACTGTCGGCTCAGCCACACCTAACTCATTAATACGATTTCGTAAGGTAACAATGTTCTGTTGTAACGCCAATGAACGAATTTCACGCACTGCTACTTCAGTTAATGTCATCTTTATTGTCGGCACGACAGCTTCTTCTTCGACATTAATTTCAACCTGAGCAAACTCAGCTTCTGCCGCAGTCAAAGCATTATCACGATGTTCAATACTGCGGAAACTAACCATTAACGAATCAGCTACAACTTGAACTTGTTTATAACGGATTTTTTCATCGCGTAATAAAACCTTCAGTTCACTACCATAGGTATTCAGTGCTTTATTCACCGCCGAATCCATATCCACTTCCATTAGGAAATGCACACCACCACGAAGATCAAGACCTAAGTTCATTGGCTCACCACCAATACCCGCTAACCAAGCAGGTGTTGTCGATGCTAAATTCAGTGCAATAATATAGTCACCATTAACAACACTACTTAGTACATCTTTAGCTCTAAGCTGAAGTTCAGCATCAGCAAAACGTACTAATAAACGTTCGCCATCAATCTCAGCACGTTTATATTCAATTGACTCAGCCTTAAGTGCCGTTTCAACCTTAGCCATTAACTCAAGGTCAACTTTGCCATAGCGTCCTGATGACACTTGCACAGCAAAATCATCGCCATATAAATTAGGTAAAGCAAATAAACCTGCCAGCATAATCACAGCTGCAACTAACAGGTTCTTCCACAAGGGATATTGGTTCATGTTGGTATTCCTAACGTTGTATCAAACTATCTGTCCCGATAGTTAACGCGGTTATAGCTTTTTCAGCGTACCTTTTGGCATTACTGAACTAATTGATTCACGACGAACTTTGACTTCAATGTTGCTCGCAATCTCGACGGTGATCGCATTATCATTAATGCTCACTATCTTGCCCATTAGGCCGCCATCAGTTACGACTTCGTCACCTTTACCTAATGCTGTTTGCATCGTACGATGCTCTTTCGCGCGTTTTGATTGTGGACGAATTAACATCACATAAAACAACACCAATAAAATAATAGGAAAAGCAAAGTCTAATAATCCAGGTGAAGCAGCTTCGCCAGCTTCAGCAAATGCTGGAGAGATAAAAAAGTCCATCATAAATCCTCAAAAAAAACAAAGATAAAAAAGAATGCGATTATGCCACAGCCAAGTACAACCTTGATAGTGAGCACATCATTAGTTATTAGTTTGTTGCCCTTAAAGCATAAAACTCGCGAGTAAACTCAGCTAACTTACCCGCTGCAATAGCATCACGTATGCCTTGCATCAAGGTTTGATAATAATGTAGGTTATGAATGGTATTTAACCTTGGACCTAACATTTCACCGGTGCGATCTAAATGATGTAGATAAGCGCGGCTATAGTTCTGGCAGGTATAACAATCGCACAACGGATCTAATGGCGTAGTATCTTTCTTATAACGACTGTTACGAATTTTAATCACACCGTGATGAACAAATAAATGACCGTTGCGGGCATTACGTGTTGGCATCACACAATCAAACATATCAACGCCTAAATTCACTGCTTCAACTAAATCTTCCGGCCGGCCTACGCCCATTAAATAATGTGGTTTATCTTGCGGCATTTTAGTGGATAAATGGTCTAAAATTCGCAGCATATCTTCTTTAGGTTCACCAACCGATAAACCACCGATAGCATAACCATCAAAACCAATATCAGTTAAACCTTCTAAAGAGATATCACGTAAGTGCTCATGCATGCCGCCTTGAACAATACCAAATAATGCCGATGGATTATCACCATGCGCCTCTTTACTTCGTTTTGCCCAACGTAGAGATAACTGCATCGACTTTTCAGCAGTCCTAACATCGGCTGGATAAGGTGTGCATTCGTCAAAGATCATCACGATATCACTACCTAGATCTCGCTGCACCGCCATTGACTCTTCAGGCCCTAAAAAGACCTTACTGCCATTAATCGGTGAGCGGAAATGGACGCCTTTTTCGGTAATCTTTCGTAACTCGCCCAGACTGAAAACTTGAAAGCCACCTGAGTCGGTCAGAATTGGGCCATTCCAGTTCATGAAGTCATGTAAATCACCATGTTCTTTAATGATTTCAGTACCCGGTCGTAGCATCAGGTGAAAGGTATTGCCAAGGATGATCTCTGCGCCAGTAGCGCTAACTTCTTCCGGCGTCATCGATTTTACTGAGCCATAAGTACCCACCGGCATAAATGCCGGTGTTTCTATTGTGCCGCGAGGAAAGGTCAACCGACCACGTCTTGCCGCACCATCTTGCGCTAAAACATCAAACTTCATTTAAACTGTTCCTGAAAAATTGCCGCCACAGCATACCACTTTCGTCATTGTACAGCTGAATCTGACACATATATAACGACATCAGGTAGGATCTTCACATTATTTATCGTTTTGGAAATATACATGTCTGATCCAAAAATTATTGTTGCACTGGATTACCCAACTGCAGATGCGGCTTACGCCTTAAGTTCACAGCTCGATCCGCAGCGCTGTCGCCTAAAAGTAGGTAAGGAATTATTTACTCGTTCAGGTCCTGCTGTTGTTGAGAAGTTAGTTAATGACGGCTTTGATATTTTTCTCGATCTGAAATATCACGATATCCCTAATACGGTAGCCAAAGCTTGCCAAGCTGCGGCAGATCTTGGCGTGTGGATGCTCAATGTCCACGCTCAAGGCGGTGGTGCAATGATGTCTGCTGCACGTGAAGCTATTGGTCATAGTGATGACCGACCGTATTTAATTGCCGTCACTCTATTAACCAGTATGGATCAAACCACCTTTGAGCAACTCGGCTTACAAGGTAGCATCGCTGATACTGTACTACGATTAGCCAAACTAACTGAAGATAGTGGCTTAGATGGTGTGGTTTGCTCTGCTCAAGAAGCCACTACGCTTCGTGGCCAGCATGGTGATAACTTTCAATTGATCACCCCTGGCATTCGTCCCGCAAATAGTGAGCAAGGCGATCAACATCGAACGATGACACCCAAGCAAGCAATTGATGCTGGCAGTAGCTACTTAGTGATTGGTCGTCCAATTACTGCAGCAACTGATCCAATGGCAGCCTTAGCCGCAATTGAACAAAGCTTGATATAACAGACAAAAAAAAGCCCGTGTTAATCACGGGCTTAATCAATTTGGATAATTTAAAGTTAGTTAAACTTTAAATTTGCAGGCAGCTTCTTGTAACTGACCAGATATACCTGACAAGGTATCAACGGCCACCGATGTTTCACGTGCCCCCTCTGCTGTACTTTCTGCCACCTGACTAATATTTACGATACCGCGATTAATATCTTCTGCTACTGATGATTGCTCATTGGCCGCATTAGAAATCTGCGCACTCATTTCATCCATTGTAGAAATCATTGCAGTAATGGTATCTAGAGCTGCTCCAGCACATGCCGCTTTTTCCACACTTGTTTTAGCACGTTCACGGCCATCATTCATTACTGTCACAGCAGCTTGAGCACCGGCTTGTAGACGTTCCACCATTTCTTCAATTTCATGAGTTGATGATTGAGTTCGAGCAGCAAGGGTACGTACTTCATCGGCAACAACCGCAAAGCCACGACCATGCTCACCGGCACGAGCCGCTTCAATCGCAGCATTCAACGCCAGTAAATTAGTTTGTTCAGTAATGCCTCGAATAACATCAACTATGGCACCGATGTTGCCAATATCAGCTTCTAAGTTAGCTAATGTTTGAGCAGCTTTTTCTACTTCGCCCGCCAAGGAATCAATCGAGCCCATGGTTTCGAGTACTACTTGCTTACCCGCTTTAGCTTCATTATCAGCATTGCGAGCCGCATCGGCAGCCCCTGCTGCGGTACGAGCAACTTCTTGTACTGATGCAGCCATCTCGTTCATTGCGGTCGCGACTTGAGCAGTTTCAGATTGTTGCGTTAGTACGCCATTTACCGTTTCAGCACTGGTGCTCGCCATATTTTGGGTTGCTGTTTCTAACTGGGTCACCCCACTAGTCATGGTTTTAACTAGATTAGCTACATTTTTACGCGCACTATCCAATTCAAAGGCCATCCAGCTAAAATCACTCTTGCCAGCAATAACTACTTTCTGAGTTAAGTCACCTTTTTTGATATTTTGAATACCAGCAACAAGGGTATCAGCACGCTTACCACCGAAGTTACCAATATATGTGGCTGAACCATACAAAATGACTGCCGCCACTGAAGCAAAGATAATTGCAATCCACAGTTGTTGACCAACGGCCATGCCAGATGATTGTAAATACCAATACAACATCATCAAAAGAACCAGTCCAGCAATGCCCATCATGGCAACAAGTTGCATCCGTTTTTTCAACGAGAAATTTTCTAACTTAAACATTACCTATCTCCACTCGCTATAACTATAATTTAGCATAAACCTAAGCATACAAACTCAAACCTTGTTCAAGCAACTCTTCTTCACTTAGACCCAGCTGTTGTTCATCACTCAATTCTTCGCCATCACTAGCAGCTTGGCCAACATTAGCACCTGAATCGTCGGCACTATCACTCTGTTGTTCTTGCTCAGATGAATGCTGAGTCACCTCAGCATCCTTCAATTCCATGCCATTTTCTACAAAACTATCCCGCAGTCTTGGTAAAGCTTGCTCCAATGCATCACGTGTCGCTGCATTAGAGGCAACAAAAGTAATACTTGCCTGCTCATTAGTCATCGATAATTTAACTTCGACCGGCCCTAAATTTGCTGGATTTAATTTTAACTCCGCTTGCTGCACACCTTCTCGTGCCATCCAAACAACACGGCCACTCATCACTCGATTCCACGCCGCAGTCTGCAACCCTGGTTGAATATCTAACACAGGTGTCGTTGAACTTGCTGCTGGCTGAGCCGAGTTAGTAGCCAATGCTTGCATAGCAACTAAACTAGTAATTGCTGCTGTCGGTGGGCTAGATACTGGTTGTCCAGCTTTAACTTGCTTAGCAAGTTCCGCTGCCAACTGACCTTCTGATGAGGCCTTATTAATCAAGCGTTCAGATGTTTTAACTTCTTCTATCGGCAAAACGTCACCTGAATTACTATTTTTCGCCGAATATTTTTTATTAATCCCATACAATATATCAGGTCTTAATGATGATGCATTCTTTTTCTGATCCGAACTCAAACCTTCTGTTGAATTTGATGGTGCAACGCTAGTCGGCACTACTTTCACGTCATTCGCTGAGCTATCACTCGTTTTTGGACTTACTGAGCTTGAGCTATTGCTAGTTTGAGTCGGCAGCTTAGTGTCTTGTTTAAGCTTAGCAGTTGATGCTGCAGCTGAGGTAGGGGCAATGACTTCATGCTGTTGTTTAGCAGAGACAATAACCTGTTTGACTGCTACTTCTCGACTCTCGTTAGTCGATACTGCAGTTGTAGCTGCTGGCTTAACAGGCTTATTATCAGAGGACTCTTTTTCATCGGCATTCTCAGCAATAACCTTAGTCGAGTCAGTTGTATACCGCACTTCGCCTTCAGTCTTAACTGCTTCAGTTTCTAGCTCAATGTCCTCACTGATAACTTCAGCAACCGCAGTTTCTACGACTAATTCAGGCACAACTGAGTCGACAGCAATCTCTAACTCACTATTTTCAGTTGCCGTAACATTTTGTTGAGGTACTTTTTTGCCGTCATCATTGTCAACTTTTTCCGCTTTGACTTGTTTGTCATCACTGTCGACTGATTCAGCAACCGGCTGAGCTGATTGTTCAGGCGGCTCATCTGCTGTTTGTTGACGCTGTTGAGGTTGCTCTTGCTTATCAAGCTGCTTATTAAATTCTGTTGCAAAAGGCTGTACATCTGAACTATCAGATGATGTCGAATTGACGCCGACAGCATTTGAAGCCGGGGAGGCTACTTCAGTTTTTATCAAAATATTTTGTACCATACCTTCTCCTTAACATCATTAATGATGATGTTATTCTCACTCGTTAAATATAAAAGCAATCAACATGCCAACGAGGAGAAAAAGAACGTTATTTATGTCATCCAGTGATATTCCGCTTGAATAATATTTCCCTTACCACTGTACTGGTAATTAGCACATAAATTTTGTAGCAAGGCTTCACCGCGACCACATAAGGTCTTAATTTCAGCCAGATCTTTTGTATGTTGCTTATAGTCAAAGCCCTTACCGCTATCTTCAACCCTTATCATCAATATACCTTTGTCATTGGCTGGTTTATGAGATAGGGATACCTTGATAAAGCCTTCTGTTAACTCTGCTAAACGCTGACCACGTAAAGCATAATATTCAGCAAAACCATGAGCACTTTGCTTTATTGCCGAATTCAATCCTAATACGCCATGGTCCAGTGCATTACTACACATTTCCGCTAATACGGTATAAATTCGTTGTCGATGTTCATGTGGTGCTTGAATATGCATCAATACATTCACCAACAACGGTACCAAATCAACGCTTCGTAATACTTGAGCAGAAAAATCAAAATCAACTTGCCATGAAGCAGGTGCTAAATTACTTTCTCTTAAATTGCTAGAACTATTACCTTCATAGTTTTGAACGAGTTCAATATCCAGCTCGACTAATGAAATGTCATCACGCTGCTCTATACCTGCAATATGAGCAAGCAAGGATTGCTGAATTGCTGATATTTTATCACCCTGCAGCAAAGCTCGTTCCATTTGAGCAGCACCATACCTGTTACCTTGTGCATCTTCAGCATTAACGGCACCATCGGTACTGCAAAAAATAGTATCACCAGCATTTACTTCAATAAAAACCGTTTCAAGCTCTATTTTTTCTGCACCGTGCACACCCAAAGGGATATGCGATGACGGTACCCGATATTTAATATTGGCTTGTTGATCTATCACTAATAAATCAGGTAAGCCACCATTCCAAACCGCCAACATTTTGCCTTGATGTTCCAACTCAATTAGACAAGCGGCACAAAACAATCCTTCCGGTAAAATAAATAATAATTTCTTATTAATTTCTTCAATAATATCGCTAAGACCAAAGCCCTTCTCGGTCATACCATAAAACACTTCTGCTACTGGCAAAGCACCTATGACGGCGGGTAAGCCTCGGCCTACAAAATCACCGATCAATATATTAACGCCGCCAGAAGGACGAGGGGCACTCAATATAATATCGCCGCTGAAGCTGGCAGAACTTTTTTCTTGTTGCCAAACAGATAGGCCTGGAATAGCAAATTTATTCATTCCAGAAATTTTTTCAAGCAAATGAGCGGTCACTGCCAACTCGTGATCTTGCACCGTTTTTACTGGCTCAGGGTTTTCACTGTCTGAGACGTTATTATCACTGAATACTTCTAACAAACAGTACTGTTGTCCTGATATCGTTATCGGTTTAATTTCGAAAAAATAGGAACACACATCATCAGTGGAGAATGAAATCGGTTGTTCGTATTGAAATACTTCCGTAATTGCATCTAGGATTTTAGTGGGCAGAATATCGACAGAAACGACACGTTTGACAGGTTTGGCTAATACTTCAGATAAAGGCAGTTGCGTCTGCACTTCCATCCAGCGATTCCAAACTTTAATGTGATGATGTAAATCAATAAGCACAACACCATGCTCAGCTTGATTAAACAACTCCACAGTTAAATGAGTTTCTTGCTCCATAATTAAACCCACAGCCTAAATTAAAATCTGTTTAACTAGACCTAACTGATTTTAAATAACTTTTGAAAATTAGATATTTCTAGAATATTTTTAATTTCATTGCGGCAATGAATAATTTCAATATTGGCACTATCACCACCGGCATGGTCACGTAGTAATAACAACATGCCTAAGGCAGAACTATCAATGTATTCAGCACCGCCAAAGTCGATGACAAAATGACTACTCGCGGCCGCTGGTTCATAAGCTTGGCGGAATTCACTTTGCAAACTAAAATCAAAACGACCATCGATTTTAATAATATGTTTATTGCCTTCGCTCACACTTGATATAGCCATTTAGCCACTTCCTTATAATCTGATTCAAACGCTGTAGTAATCATTTTAGTCTATCGAAGCATTCACGCCAACTAAAACAATTCAACATTACCTGAATCTAGATCTTTTTGGGTGACAGCTTGGTGCTCGACAGATTCAATTTTTGGTTTCAATTCTTCTAACGAACTTTCCAAATTAGTTAGTGATTGACGATACTCATTGAACTTATCGTTATTCATTCGAGCAACATTAGCCAAATCAACCATCTCTGCCAGTTGAACGACAGCATCGATTCGTTTCGTGATGTGTGCTGATAATTGTGTGCTCATATCTTCAAATTGCAATGATGTTACCGCTTGATTAACCATCGTGGTAATTTGATCACTGACATCACCCGTTTCTTCTATCACCTTGGTGGTTTTGCTATTCATCGTCGCCATTGCCGATGACATATCAGAGACTTTTTGCTTACTATTTATTGCCACACTCATATCCGCAGATACAATGCGATTAATTACCGCAGCAGCAGACTCTAGCGCCTCTTTAATATCTAGCGTGGTGGCATTAATTTCTTCACTGAAATCATCCGATTTTCTAGACAACTTACGTACTTCATCAGCAACCACGGCAAAACCGCGTCCGGCTTCACCGGCACGGGCCGCTTCAATGGCGGCATTTAATGCTAATAAATTAGTTTGCGAGGCAATTTCACGCACATCACCCAGTAATGAAAATACGCCGTTTACTTTAGAACTCATATCATCCAAACGATGCATCAGGTACATACTGTCTTTACTGGTAGCAACAACACTATCAACAAAATAGGTTAACAACTCTTCTGTCTCAGCAATGAAAGCACTAAAACTTTGCTCGCCTTCACCTTGGTTAACCAAACTGTGTAACATATCGGATTGTTGGGCACTGTGCGTATTTAAGCCGTGAAAACTCGCCGTTAACTGACTAATCGCATTTTGAACTAATTGATTGACTTGGTCACTTTCAGTACGGATAAATTGCAACTGTTCGCGCAGATGATTAAAAGCTTCATCATGCATTTCGTGGACATTATCAGAAAATTCTGGCTGCTCTAGCGTCGCAACAATATCTGCTTCTGCTGTTTGCTCAGTCGATGCTTGCGGCAAAAAACGCCATATTAAGACCGTCACTGTTACCAATACTGCCGTCATTAGCCCCACTAACCATAAACCAAGACCAATTAAAATCACCGACAAAATGGTTACTAAACTGAGCTGTCTCATCAAATTTCTATCCTTTACTACTCACAGAAAACATCATTACCACACCAATTAAACATCTGTAAGCAAAGGTTATGCCCAATATTTAATTGTCGCCATTACCTTTCTTAATTAAAGTTAATAGTTTCCCTGCAATATTCGCTAATGGTACTTGCATTTCTGCCGCGCCAATTTTTACTGCCGAACCAGGCATTCCCCAGACAACACTCGTTTTTTCATCTTGAACAAAAGTCACGGCACCCGCTTCCTTCATCTCTAACATCCCTTGCGCACCATCATCGCCCATACCAGTCAACATCACGCCAATGGCATTCGTACCGACATTTTGAGCTATTGAACGAAATAAGACATCAACAGAAGGCTTATGCCTGCTGACCGGTGGCCCATCATTCAATGCACAATAAAATCGAGCGCCACTACGTTCTACGATTAAATGTTTGTCCCCCGGCGCAATATAAGCATGGCCAGGTAAAATCTGTTGGCCGTCGTGTGCTTCGCACACTTCGAGCGCTGAAATACCATTCACACGTTTAGCAAATGGTGCACTAAATGCAGCTGGAATATGCTGTGCGATCACGATGCCAGGTGAATTGGCAGGCATAGCACTTAGTACCGCCTTAATTGCTTCGGTGCCACCGGTTGATGCACCGATGGCAATGATTTTTTCGGTTGTTTTTAAGTGGGCGGGAATTGTTGTAGATTCTTCTTTTGCTAATACTGCATCGGCGGTGAATCGTTGCGGAGCAGAAGGGATGGCGGCCATTACTTTTGCTTCCGTTAGAGCATGGACGTTGACCTGTGCCGCAGCCTTTACTTTGGCAATAATTTCTTCGGCATAATCACCAATAGTATTAGATAAATCTAATTTTGGCTTCGATACAAAATCGACCGCGCCTAATTCTAATGCATCTAAGGTTACTTGAGCACCATGTTCCGTTAATGTAGAGATCATCACTGTTGGCTTAGGATGAAGACGCATCAGGTTCTTCAAAAATGTCACCCCATCCATTCGTGGCATTTCTACATCTAAGGTCAAAACATCAGGATTCAGTTTTTTGATTTTTTCTCTTGCTTGAAAAGGGTCAATGGCAGTGCCAATAACTTCTATTTCAGGATCTGAGTTTAATAATTCAGTTAATAACTTTCTTACTAATGCTGAATCATCAATGACAAGTACTGTGATTGTGGCCATGGTCATCCTATAACCTAGAAATTTACGCTTGCACAGAGTATAGCTCTCATCGACTGCTGTGCGGTAGCATTAAAACAATTCAACACCACCAGAATCTGGTTGCACTTCCAATTCGTTTTGGTAAGACTGCTCGCGCTGGATCAAGGTCTCATTATGCAATGACCGTAACCGTTTAACCCTTAATCGGCCTGTCTCAGGGTAGTAAAGTACTTTTCGTGGATGAATATCACCTAGGTCTTGACTTGCTACAGCTAAATTTTCTGTCTGTAAATAATCCAATACAAAGGCAATATTACGTTTGCCTACATCGGACATATTGGCCACAATTTTTCCACCGCCAGTCAGCTTTATTTCTAAATTTTTTCTATTGCCACCGGCTTTTAAAATATCATTGATCAGATGTTCCATTGCATAACTACCGTAGCGAGTAGCAGAGTCCATCCAGTCCTCGCTGCCATGCTCATGCTTCAACGGCAACATAAAATGGTTCATACCACCAATACCAAATACTTTATCGCGAATACATGCTGAAACGCAGGACCCCAGTGTAGTAGCGATAATTTCACCGGTATTACGCGTTACATAATATTCACCAGGAAGAATCTTCGCAGCCCAGGTTTTGTTATTACGATCCCAATAGCGGTTAACATGCTCAAAATCAGCCAAACATGATGGTTGTTCCGGCCTATTTTCCATTAGTGGTTCTTCCGGTAAATTGTTTTACCCAATGAATCAAAGTCGGTGCTTACTTTATATAACGATTCTGAATGGCCGATAAATAAATGCGCGTTCGGTATTAACATTTTTGCATAACGTTCAAACAATACTCTTTGGGTATCTTTATCAAAATAAATCACTACGTTACGACAAAACATCAAATCAAACGTACCTTGCATCGGCCAAGGGTGAAGTAAATTCAACCGTTTAAAACTGATCATATCTTGTAATTCTGATTTCACTTTCACCAGATCAGCTTGCTCACCTCGACCACGCTTAAACCAACGCTGAGTTCGCTCTGCTGATAAACCTTCAATTCGCTCAGCCCTATAAATGCCTTGCTTGCCGTGATCAACCACATTGGCATCCAAATCAGTCGCTAAAATCTTAACATCCCACTTCTCGAAGTCAGGTAATGCTTCTTTCAAGGTGATGGCGATACTGTAAGGTTCTTCACCGGTTGAGCAGCCTGCAGACCAGATCCGCAACCGTCTGTTTGCGCTTTTTAATTTAACTAACTCGGGAATAACTTCATTAGCTAAGTACTCAAAATGGTGCTCTTCTCGAAAAAAAGAAGTCAGGTTCGTGGTGATAGCATTAATAAGAAACTCTTGCTGCTCTTCATCACCATTATCAATTGCATCACAAAAGGCACTAAAATCACCAAAACCACCCTTACGGATACGTTTGGAGAGGCGACCATAAACCATATCTTTTTTGGCCACTGTCAACACAATGCCAGTATGTTCACTTACAAATTTTCTGATCCGCTCAAAGTCGTCATCGGTAAACTCAAACTCACGAGCTCTTTTCTCAGTCATCCATTGTCCTTTCAATCAGCAGTAACTTTGTCTTAACAGTCAATTTTGTTGTAGCCGGTATAACTACCGGCTACAACAAGTATCAATCAATTAAAACTCATCCCACTCATCATCACTAGATGCTGATGCTGCAGGCTTGGACGGTCTCTTTGCTTTTGGTGCCGCCGTTGGTCGTGCTGATGCCGGTGCAGTCGGCGCAGCCGTTACACCAGAGTCCACGCCCGTATCAAAGAAGGACATCAGACGTTGCAAGCCTTTGCCTTGCTCATCCATTGATTCACTGGCTGCTGCCGCTTCTTCTACTAAGGCAGCATTTTGCTGAGTCATTTCATCCATCTGACCAATAGCAGTATTGACCTGACCAATGCCCGAGGTCTGCTCTTGCCCTGCTGCTGCAATTTCAGAAATGATATCACCCACTTTTTTCGCACCGGTAACGATATCTTCTAACGTTCGGCCCGACTCATCAACTAGCATTGAGCCTTCTTTCACTTTTTCGCCACTATCGTTAATCAATTCCTTGATTTCTTTGGCAGCAGCAGCTGAACGTTGTGCTAAGTTTCGTACTTCTGACGCCACTACCGCAAAGCCTCGACCTTGCTCGCCAGCTCGTGCCGCTTCAACCGCAGCATTCAAAGCAAGTAAGTTAGTTTGGAAGGCAATTTCATCAATAACACCAATAATATCGGTCACTTTTTTACTGGAGGTGCTAATCGCTGACATCGCATTGATCGCCTCTCTAATGACCGCACCACCTTTTTCCGCTTGCTCACGGGCATTGGAGGCTAATTGATTAGCTTGTGCTGCATTGTCAGAGTTTTGACGCACCGTACTGGTCAACTCTTCCATACTTGAAGCGGTTTCTTCTAATGAGGAAGCCTGCTCTTCAGTACGTTGACTTAAATCAACATTACCACGCGTGATTTCAGTGGCGGCCGTACCAATGCTCACTGCCGTTTCATTAATCTCATTTACAATGCTCGACATTTTATCAACGGTGCCATTGATTGCTGATTGCAATAAAGCAAACTCGCCGTCATATGTGCCTTCAAACTGCTTAGTCAAATCACCTTCTGACATGGCATTCATTACCGTTGAAGTTGATGCCAACACTTCTTCAATGGTTACTTGTAGCTCTTTTTGAGCTGTAATATCAGAGGCGTACTTAATCACTCTAACCGGCTTACCATTAATATCTAGGATTGGGTTATAAGAAGCTTGTAACCAGACTTCTCGGCCACCTTTTGCTATCCGTTTATATTCACCCGCATCAAACTCACCACGGTTTAACTTAGCCCAAAACTCTGTATATTCAGCGCTATTTGCTAAGCTAGGTTCGGCAAACATTCTGTGGTGCTTACCGACCACCTCATCTCTGCTATAGCCTACTACTTCCAAAAAGCCATCATTAACTTCCATGATGGTGCCATCCATTTCAAAACTAATCACACCCATTGCTTTACTTATGGCTGTTAATTGACCTTCGTACGCGGCAACTGTGTTTCTTGATTCGGTATTATTCGCCCACTCTAATGCTGTGCCAATGTATTCGCCATCAGCATTCATAATTGCGGTCACATTCAAGTTAAAACTAAGTGGTCCGACTTCTATATCAGTGTTGTAAGGCAAGTTAGCTGGGTCAGCTAATAACTTACGTTGATGACTTGGATCTTTATGAAACTGGTCAATATTGGCACCGATAAGGTCTTTAACGTCAAAACGTGGGAAAACTTGTTTTAACACGTCTTGGTACTCGGTCAACATATCAATCGTAGACTGATTAGCATAAGTTACAAAGAAATCCCGGTCGATCATCATAATCGATGTTTTTGCACCCTCAACCGTACCTGATAATCGTGCGACCTCAGTTTCACTAGCACGCATATCGGTGACGTTATTCCACTCTAATGCATTACCAATATATTCGTCACCATCCATAATCGCGGTGACGTTCAAGTTAAAGGTCAATGGCCCCACTTGAATATCGGTTTGATAAGGTAGGTTGCTTGGATCAGATAATAATTTACGTTGATGACTTGGATCTTTATGGAAATCATCAATGTTTTGACCCAGTAGTTTATCCAAATCAAAACCAGGGAACACTTCAGCCAAGGTATCGACATAGGGACGTAACATGGTCAGGGTCGACTCA
>MAAI01000026.1 GCA_002163115.1 Methylophaga sp. 41_12_T18
ACCATCCAGCTTGGCCGTTGGTATTCGTCGACCATTTTTTTAAACTGCGCGATGGATTCATTGTTTGCCAAGTCTATTTTATTGACCACAAAAACATCGGCAATGGCCAGTTGCCGCTGATAAATTTCGTGCTGGCGATATTTTTTTTGGCCCAGGTGCCTAGGGTCTATTACGGTAATAACCGGATCTAACATTAATAGCTTGCAATATTGATTTTGCTTGAGTATTTCGATTATTTTATCTGGGTGGCCCAGTCCGCTGGGCTCTATGAGTAAACGATCTGGCTTTTCGAAACGAATAATTTGATTAAGCTTGGTTTGAAAAAAAAGCTTGGTATCGCAGCATAAACAGCCACCCGCCACTTGATGTATGTTTACATTATTTTGTGATAAAAAAGCGCTGTCTAAGCCTGTTTCACCAAACTCATTTAGCAAAACAACCCAGCGTTCATGATTTGGTTTTTGCTTTAATAGGTTTTTCAGCGTGGTGGTTTTACCAACCCCTAAGAAGCCAGTAATAATATGGACACGGGTGTGGGAATGAATCACGTTTATCTCTATTTTTAAGTACTACAAAGCAAGCTTATCACCCTTTAGTAAAAAAGTTATTGAAATGATAGTGGTTACTGGCTTCCACTTGGCTTAAATAAACAGGTTTATCCTTTGCCTAATTTTCTCGCTTCGTACATGGCTGTATCGGCACCTCCCATTACTTGATCTGCGGTAATGTCTTGGCCTTCAATAATCGATATGCCCAAGCTGCACCCACTTTAACCCCAAGCCCCCACACAAAAACATGCTAAGTTTGACATGCTAAGTTAAGCCCCCCAAGGGTGGATGTCATCGCAGCAAAGGCATGGCAGATTCATTCATATGTAGGTCAGACACTGCCTGAC
>MAAI01000088.1 GCA_002163115.1 Methylophaga sp. 41_12_T18
CCTGCTGCATAATCAATCATATCAACTCTTGCTGCAACCATATCAATGGTATCTTGGTCTGTAACTACTTCACCATTTAAAGTCAGTCTTACACCATAATCATTTTCTTCATTTACATTCTCGATATTAAAGCTATGAGAGTCATTTAAGTCTACATCTTGTACTTCTAATGTTCCTGTATAAATAGTTTCATAACCATTTGTTTCTGCAATAATAGTTTCTGAATCATTTAGGGTTACAGTGGTATCACTTGTAAAAGTAATCTCATATGGTCCTGTATACCACCATGTATCAGTGGTACCACCATTAAGTTCATACTCTTCTAAGGTAATATCATTTATCTTTGAGATGATATCTGCTTCTGTTAAATCATAGGCACTTAAGATGACAGAGTAACTTCCAGCATCTAATCCTGAAAAAACAATTTTTGAATCATATAAATCATTATCGTAATCTTCATCATCATTAAAAGCTAAGACTGTTCCATCATCTTTTAAAAGATATATTTGTGTATCTAAGGCTTCAATTTCTTCATTACCATTAATATCAGTTCCATCATACTCTGTCTTAACACTAATCGTTAAGTCCCCTCCACCATGAGAGAAAGCCCATTGGTCTACACTTACATCTGTTGAACCAATTTCTACTATTTCTCCAGCTACGACTACTTCTGAAGTACCATTTCCTGATTTAACAACTCCAGGAAGTGTCTCATTTAGATATACCTCTTGAACTATTGGAGCATCATTGGTTCCTGTAACTGTTAAACTAACTGTTTTAGCATCACTGGTATTACTTGTGGTTCCTGAATCATCAGTTGCTACATAATCAAACTCTAATAATAACTTGTCATCTTTGTCTAAGAAATCAAAGTTTCCATTAATATTATAGGTTCCTGCTGCATAATCAATCATATCAACTCTTGCTGCAACCATATCAATGGTATCTTGGTCTGTAACTACTTCACCATTTA
>MAAI01000023.1 GCA_002163115.1 Methylophaga sp. 41_12_T18
GTAAAGCGATTGAAAAAGCGATGAACAACGAACCAAGCATTGATTACTTATTAGATAATCAAGAAGAATTGGTTCATAAGTACTACCAAAGAGCTTTAGACGCAAAAAAATAAAAACACATTGAATGCTATGTTTATTTTCACTGAATGTGCACATAGCATCAAAGTTTTAAGCGGTCTGTCCGATATATCGGATAGGCCGTTTTTTTTGAGAAATTTAATAATAAGTTATGAACAAGCCAGCTGAAGCAGACATGGATATCTATTCAATCGACAAACTGATGCATGAGACACGGCAATTAGCTGCTAGATACCATCAGACAACTGGCACAGCTTTACCGGTGACAGGCGAAATAGCACGTTTTGATGCGGCTAAAGCATTAAACTTACAATTGAATAATGACAGCTCACAGAGCTACGATGCGATTGGCTGCGGAGCGTTGCAAGACCAAAAAATATTGATTAAGGGCCGTGTCTTATTCGAAAGCAGCAAATCAAATCCTCGTATCGGTCAAATCAATCCCGAACAAGATTGGGGGCAAGCTGTATTAGTATTATTTGATGATGACTATCAAGCTGTAGAAATCTACCTAGCAAGTAATGATGACGTTCAGCAAGCCTTAACGATGCGTACCGGTAAAAAGAAAGCAGGTATGTCAGTGGCCCAATTTAAAATTATCAGCAAGTTGGTATGGACTATTGAAGATGGTCTACAGTCTGAAATATGGGATAATCACAGCAGCTAACTTTTTAGGGGTGTGTGATGGATGTTTCTGGTTTCATTTTCTGGGCTATTATTGCCGTCAGTCTTGTTTATATTGTTTTGATCTACAACAATCTTGTCAGCCTCAAACACAACGTCAGCAAAGCTTGGTCAAACATTGATGTCTTATTAAAACAGCGTCATGACGAACTGCCTAAATTGGTTGAAACCTGTCGTCAATATATGCAGTTTGAACAAGAAACACTCGAAAAAGTCATGCTAGCACGTAGCTCAGTTGCCAGTGCTCAACAACAAGGCAACATCCCAGCATTAGGACAAGCAGAAGGCGCACTACGATTAGGTCTTGGTAGTTTATTTGCCGTGGCTGAAGCCTATCCAGAACTGAAAGCGGATGAAACATTTCAACACTTACAAGCACGTATTACCGGTCTGGAAAATGATATTGCTGATCGTCGTGAGTTTTATAATGAAAGCGTCAATAATAATAATGTACGTATCGAACAGTTTCCTGATGTAGTTATCGCCCGCATGTTTAATTTCAAAGATCATAGCTTATTAGAATTTAGTACAGAAGAAATGGCTGACGTAAATATTCGCCAATTGTTTAGTTAATTTATGCGCGACATCATTGCTTCATTAGAAGCAGAAATCCTCCAACTTGATTCGCCTGAGTTTTGGATCGTGAGTGTTGTATTAGCCGCTATTTCATTATGGTCATTCAGACAAATGTATCGCCGCTATCATAATGCGCGAATGATAGAAAATATTCCCACAGCTAAGATACGTTCAGCTGCGCAAGGTTATGTTGAGTTGATCGGCAAAGCCAAAATGATGGATGGTCCAGTGACTATTTCGCCGTTAACCAGCAAAGTGTGTGTTTGGTTTAGATATAAAGTTGAAGAAAAAGTCACGCGTCGTTCTGGCAATAAACACAGTACACATTGGAAAGTAGTTAAACAGCAAACCAGTGATGAGTTATTTTTCTTACAAGATGACACTGGCCGCTGTGTGGTTGATCCTGATGAGGCTGAAGTATTCACTGATAACAAACGCACCTGGCATAAACATGATATTGTGCCGCCTCGACGCTATACCGAAGAACTAATCTTAGCTAACGATCCCTTATATGGTATTGGTTTATTTAAGACTGTAGCGAATGTTGACCGTCAGAAGTTTCGTGAAGATGTGAGCCATTTATTAAGAAAGTGGAAAAATACCGATCCAAATCAGTTAATTCATTTATATGACCAAGATAAAGATGGTGCAGTTAGTCCTGGTGAATGGCAGAAAGCTAGAACCGATGCTGAACGACAAATAAAACTAGAGCATGGTCATAGAGAAAAACTAGAACAGTTGAGTGTATTAAAACAAAGCCCACACCGTGATCAAACATTTATCTTATCGACAGAATCAGAAATCAAATTAATTAAACGCTACAAAACCAAAGCATTGTTATCACTGATCGGCTTTTTAGCCAGTGGCAGCATACTGGTTTGGGCAATCAATGTACGAGTAGGAATGTAAGTTATGGATGGGGAAATGCAGCAAATATTTGCTGAAGGTGGTTTATTATCACGGCATATTGATGGTTATAAGCCACGCCAACAACAATTAGAAATGGCTGAAACCATTGAGAAGACCTTAGCCGAAAGTACCTTACTGATTGCTGAGGCGGGCACAGGCACAGGTAAAACCTTTGCCTATTTAGCACCGGCTATTTTATCTGGCCAAAAAATATTCATATCAACTGGTACAAAAAACTTACAAGATCAGTTGTTTAACCGCGATTTACCGACTTTACGTAAAGCATTGCAAACATCGTTTCGAGCGGCTTTATTAAAAGGTCGTAGCAATTATTTATGTCATCATCGACTGACCTTAGCTGAACACGACCCAATACAAAAGCACAATTACGAAGTGCTACATGATTTACGTGATTGGTCACAAATGACCAAAACAGGTGACTTATCTGAAACGGATCTATTAGATGATAATTCCAATTTATGGCCTAAAGTTACCTCAACCATTGATAACTGTCTTGGTCAAGAGTGTGGTGATTATGAGCAGTGTTTTATTTCTGAGGCCAGAAAAAAAGCCCAAGAAGCTGACATTGTTGTTATTAATCACCATCTATTAATGTCTGATCTAGCACTGAAAGCATCTGGTCAAGGTGAAGTATTGCCGTCTGCTGATGCCTTTATCATTGATGAAGCCCATCAACTGCCAGCTATTGCCAGCCAGTTTTTGGGCAGTCGTGTTAGCAGCCATCAAATTCAAGAGCTGTGTCGTGACAGTATTCGTGAGATGGAAGAAGATGCCGGCGATATGGTTATTATTCGTGATTTAGCCGATAGAACAGAATCCGCCTTACACTCGATGAACATGGTGTTAGGTGAATCTGAACAACGTTCGCCGTGGACACAAATTATTGATAAATTAGGCGTAAAGGCCAAACTCGAAACCTTATTATCGGCAATAGAAGAGCTGGCTGAACAACTGGAAATTGCAGCCGAACGTGGTAAAGGTTTGGAGCAATGCAGCATTCGCAGCCAAGATCTGATTGATAGCTTAGAAGTCTTTACTAGTGAAAGTCCAGATGATAACTTGATCTTATGGGCTGACTTACGTTTATCTAGCTTTGTATTTCATGCCACACCGTTTGAAGTAAGTAGTTATTTCCACAAATGGATGGATGAAAAACCTACCGCTTGGGTCTTTACGTCGGCCACTATGACTGTGGCAGGCAAGTTTAATAACTTTAGTCATCAACTTGGTATTGATGATGCTGAAACCGCTATTTGGCCAAGTCCGTTTGATTACGCCAAACAAAGCCTGTTATATATGCCCAATATTCCAGTTGAGCCCAGTCACCAAGACTATAATCAACATATTGCCGACATCGCAAAAGAAGTCATTTCTCATAGTAAAGGCCGAACCTTTCTGTTATTCACCAGCTACAGAGCGATGAATGCGGTGGCTGATCTTTTAGATGATTCTGAATACCCATTGATGGTGCAGGGCAGTGCCTCCAAGTCGAGTTTATTAGAAAAGTTTCGTAGTCATGGCAATGCGGTATTGTTAGGTACCAATAGTTTTTGGGAAGGGGTTGATGTTAGAGGCGAAGCATTATCTTGTGTGCTCATCGATAAGATTCCATTTTCCTCGCCGGGTGATCCAGTTTTGCAAGCACGTATCGAATCATTACGTTCTCGTGGCGGTAATCCTTTTTCCTCAATTCAAATCCCAGCAGCTGTTATACAACTTAAGCAGGGAATTGGTCGGTTAATTCGTGATAATACAGATTACGGCGTATTGGTATTATGTGATCCACGATTTTTAACCAAGCCTTATGGCAAGCAATTTCTGCGTAGTTTACCGGCCATGCCGATTACTCAACATACCGATGATGTAGAGACATTTTTTGAACGGATGAAGTAAAGATAATATAATTTTAAAAACTTATAAATCAATACTCTAGGTTCAATTATCAACTATACTTAATAGTGTAGTTACTTCAGGTGGTGGAGTATGCCCGATAATGCCTTAAGCCCTGATCGCATTCTTGAACAAGCCCTCGTTCTTGCCCAGAACAGTTCATGGCAATCTTTTAGTTTGCACGAATTAGCTGCTCATCTTGATTACTGTTTGAGCGATATAAAACAGTTCTACCGCTCTAAAGATGATATCGCCGAAGCACTGTTTAGCCGTGCTGATAATGCGATGTTGAAGTTATCAGCAACAGAACAGTATCGAAACTTGCCACCTGATGACAAGTTATTCGAATGTATGATGGCTTGGTTTGATTCTTTAGCAGCTTACAAAACAAGTGTTCGCGAGATCCTGGCATACAAATTAGAGCCCGGTCATTTTCACCTTCAAGCACACGGCATTAGCCGAGTCAGCCGAACCGTACAATGGTTTATTGAAGCTGCTGACAGAAAAAGTACCGGTTTACAGCGTACTGCCGATGAAGTTGCTATAACATCAGTGTATCTAGCCAGTTTTAGCTTTTTCCTGTTTGATAACAGTAACCAACATGCCAAAACTCGAAACTTACTAAAAAGTCTGCTCAACAAAATCAATCAAAGCCAGCAGTTATTTTCATGCTCTCAAAATGCTAAACCAGCATTCAAAAAGAAAACCAATTACCCAAAAAACGAGTAAGCAATGGATCTTCTCACCCACATTATTGTTGGTGGCTGTGTTGCTCAAATACCTAGCCAATCAACAACCAGTGATTCTACGATAAAGCTAAGTTTTTATCAGCGAGCCATAATCGGTGGCATTGCAGCACTTTTTCCTGATATCGATTACCTGCTGTTTTTGTGGGACCCTCTAGAATTTCTGGCCTATTGGCATCGGGCCGAAACTCACTCACTGTTATTGGTACCAATTTGGGCTGTGTTACTCACTAAACTATGGACGATGTCGGATCGCTTAAAACCATTCCAACCACTCATCTTCTGGATATGCTTGTTAGCGGTAACATCACATTCATTAGTAGATAGTTTGACCGTGTTTGGCACGCAGTGGTTTGCACCATTTAGTGACTACCGTATCAGTTGGAATTTATTGTTTATCATCGATATCTACTTCACCATGTTAGTGATTCTCACACTGATAGGAATGTATTGTTGGCCACATAAAAAGTCAGTGTATTTACCTTTATTATTACCAATGTGTTACTTATTGTTTGTCGATCAAATTAAACAAACTGCATATCAAGAACTAGCAATAAACTCATCATCCCCATCAGCAACAATTACGTTATTACCACAACCATTATCGCCTTTTTATTGGCACGTTATTAAGAAAGACACGCAACAAATTTCTTCAGCCTATTTTCGCTTAACGGACGATCCACTGGCACCTATTCTAAGTGAACTATTAGGCAAGCAACATTATTCAAACCACTTCCAATCACTACCAAAACTGCAATGGGTGAACTATGTGCTGCTGCCTGAAGATAGCCAGCTGAGAGCTGATGCAAAAACGGTGTGGCATCACCAATCTTTCCATGCATTTAGAGACTTTGCTGTCTATCCTATTTTTTATCAGCAAAATATACGGGGAGGACAGTCCTGCATTTGGTTTAGCGATTTACGTTATCACTCACCCGAGTTTTTACCATCATTTCGCTATGGAATGTGTAGCGGAGCAGAAAAAAACTGGACAGTTCATAGCATGAAATATTTGACGTAGGTGCCGATTAAAACCAATCAATAACATTGAGAATATGTAACAGGAATCGTTCGCCTTAGTTATAAAGCTTTATATAGTCAGAAAGGGCGCTTACTGCCAAAAGCGTTCAAGTTCCTTAAATCCCCATTTATCAGAGTTCTCGGGTCCCTCAATTGTGACTTGGCAACTTGCAGCAGCCAGGTCAATAACTTTAACTGGGATGGCTGCTTTTGCAGTAATAGAGAAGAATGCTTTAACTTTAGGTTTCAATAAAGAACTCGCATTCGGCTCAACAACAACAGCTAAACGTTTATTTGATAACCTAACTAGGGCGCCTACAGGATAAATACCGACAGACTTAACGAAAGTAGCAAAGATTTTTTTATCAAAATGTCCTTCCCACTTGGCCATTGCTTGAAGCGCCGCGGCAGGCTCCCAAGCTTTTTTATAGGGCCGCTCAGATGTTACTGCATCGTAGACATCACAAATAGCCGCCATTCGTGATAACAAAGAAATTTCATCACCAGCCAGTCCATCGGGGTAACCGCTACCATTTACTTTCTCATGGTGGTGTAAAGCAATATCAACCACTGCTAATTCGGCTCCATTTTGTTGTAATACTGTAGCTCCTGCTTTCGGATGTTTTTTCACGGTAACGAATTCAGCGTCAGTCAATTTACCAGGTTTTTGTAAAATATCAGCTGGCATCAATGCTTTACCTAAATCATGCATCAAACCACCAATCCCGGCTAAGCGAGTTTTCTCTTCATCTAATTTTAAGTGATGAGCTAGACTTATCATTAAGGCACATACAGCTATTGAGTGCATATAAGTGTAATCATCGTGAGTTTTTAAACGGGCAACACTAAGAATCGCTGAGGCATTGCGTTGAACAAGTGTTTCGATTTCGCCAACTATAGGGACTATTTTTTCTGAGTCAATCGATTGGCCCATTCTTACTTCATTGAACATTTCTTTAACTTGTTCTTTTGCTTGATTGCAAAATTTTCGAGCACGCTGAATTTCTTCTTCGATTGAGCCTACAGGTTCTTCCTTAACTTTTTCAGCTAACAGTTCTTCAGTTGTAGGCTCATCTATCTGCTCTTGATCCTGCTCAGTATCTTGTTTTAATTCTCTAGCTAAGCCTCTTGATTCATCAATCCAAGCCTCTTTAATGCCCGCTTGAATAATGCGCTTGATATCGTTCTGATCTTCTAATAAAAATCTATTTCGTAGAAATGGATGTTTTAACCAAGAGCCGCCTAGCTTGTGTAAATACATGCCAACACGGAGCTCAGTAGATGAAATTTTTACAGTCAAGAGATGTCCCTAAATATTGCTATAAATTATGTCTGATGTATTTCTACAGTATAGATGCATTAGTTTCAAGACCTAAAGAATTAGCGATTCAAATTAGCCTGAAGTCTGTTAGACACGATTATGGGTAACGTCACTGACCACGCTGAGCTTAAATCTTACTGTTATAAACTTTCTAAATAAGCAAAAGCCGTCATAAATGCTTGTTCTTGAAATTGTTTTAAGCCGGTTTCATCAAAGTCCATCACCACTTTACTTTGTTTTAAAATCTCTTTAGTTCTCGCTGGAGATAATAAGGATACTGAGCGTTTGTTAAGTAATTGAATGGCAGCCTCTAATTTGAAGCTGACCGAACCACCGGCGAACTTTCCTTTGGTCATACGCTCGCGAACGACGATGTGATCAACTTGATAGTCTTCCATCAACTTATCAAAATCGAATTGGAATTTATTGATTTCATCTCGATCACTTGCATCTTGAATCGAGATTTTTTTCACTCGGCAATCAAGTAAGGTATACAAGCCATCAGTTAAGTCCATCAAGCTAATAATTGCATCATTCGCTTTTAATTCAACGCCACAAACTTTCATCACAATACTCATTAAAAATAATTAAACTCTATGATACAGGTTTAGCTAAAATAGTGATTAACTAGATAGAAGGATTTTAGCGATGTTAACACTCTATGGTAGCGGTCAATCACGTTCATTTCGTGCCTTGTGGGCATTGGAAGAATCAGGACTTACTTGTGTTTATCAACCGGTACAGATTGGTTCGCGTGACCAAGCGGGCACGCAGACCGATTCTTATAAGCAACTTAATTATCAAGGTAAGGTGCCATGTTTGATCGATGATGAGTTAATCGTCAATGAAAGTGGCGCTATCATTAATTACATTGCCAGTTGTGTACCGGAAAAGCAGTTGATCCCCACTGATGATCTTGCTTTGCGTGCTTATTATGATGAGATCAGTTTTTTTGTTTTGTCTGATTTAGAGCAGCCGTTATGGACCTATGGCAAACATAGCTTTGTACTGCCTGAAGACAAACAAGTTAAAGCAGTATTGGCGACTGCGCATTGGGAATTTGCCAAGTCGCTCAAGGCCTTAAATCAATATGTGGTCGATAAAGAGTTTGTTGTTGGTGACCATTTTACGATGGCTGATATTTTAGTTGCTCAAACCTTACAATGGGCGCAGCGATTTGAGTTTGACGTACCCGCTGATCTGCAAGCTTATAAAGATAACTTGTACCAACGGCCAGCCTGCAAACAAGCATTAGCACGAGTGAGTTAGTGTTCTATTTTTATCACTTCTAAGATATGGCCATCGTCATCATCAAAGTAAAAACCGGTTCGCTTATCTGAATGATAGATCTGTTTATTGTGTCTATCTGAAGGACTGTCACCAAAATCAATGGTTGGGTTTGATTTTATACGATTAAAAATTCGCTCATATTCTTGTTCAGATACGATAAAAGCATAGTGACGGCTATCTACTTGGTCTTTATTGATAAACAGTAGTTTTAGATAATCATCCACCGCGACGGCATAAAAAGGCGAGTAATAACCCAGGTTTTCCAAACCGAGAATATCTTCATAAAATGCAGCGGCATGTTGACTATCGTGACTGGGAACGACGGTGTGATCGAGATGCATAACGACACCTCCATAAACGAAAGTGAATTAATTTAAATCAATGGCAAACTGTTTTAATAACTCAATAGGAATGATTTTAGTTGCTCGTTGATGGGTGCTGGTTAATCTAATTTTAGGTGCCATTTCATGTTGATACGCTTCTAACCAACGTAAGGCACATAAACACCAGCGATCACCCGGTTTTAAGCCGGGAAACTCGTACTCAGGAACCGGCGTTGATAAATCGTTGCCTCTAAACCGTGAGTATTCTAAAAACTCGCTGCTGACAATAATGCAAACAGTATGTGAACCAACATCGTTATTACTGGTATTACAGCAACCATCCCGAAGAAAGCCGGTTAACGGTTGTTCACTACATGATTGCAGTGGCTCACCAAAGACATTTAAAGAGGGTTCTTTTTCCACAAATTATCGCATTATTCTAGTTTGATATCACCAACGACTTTGTGCTCAATACCTAAGGTAGGCACTGACAGTGTCATCGTCACTTGTAATGTTTCATCACTCATTAAGTTACCGGTTTCTACTGCTTTCAATGCAGCATGTTCAATTTCTCGTTGTGAACTAATGCCGACCGTTTTAAGGTATTTGCGAATTTCCATGTTTAATACATCTTCGTTCATTACCTTTACCTCCAACTCAAAACATCACTATTGATTTAGCTTAAAGTTTAGTCGTATTTAATGTATTTAAACCTTGGATCATCGGGTGTGCCCGGTAAGTCATTATCTTCAAGTGCCGGTTGCCACATGACAACATCTTCAATCTTGCTGGCTAAGGCGAAATCTTTATTGGTAATGCCTTTTGCTGCATGGTTCATTAATTTTACGATGACAAAGGCATAAGACACGGCGAGATCGGGGTGGTGAAAGCCGGCTTCCGCCAAATGCCCTACAGTGTTCACCACCATTAACGTGCCTTTCCAGCTATTGGTTTTGTATTTACGACGAATCCAACCTTTTTCTAAATACCAGTTTGGCAGTTCTTCTTTGAGCCGTGCTTCAACTTCTTCGTCAGTGTAGGTTTGTTCTGATTCTTTTCCGCGCCAACCCATAGTAATCTCCTGTCAAACATTAACTTATAAGACTAAGTTAATCCTCAAGCTGGTGATAGTCAAGCTACTAAATTAACTAAAGTTAATACTATTAATGTTGCGCTAAATTAGTTACAGTTAAGCCAAGGATTAACAATAAAAATAAAAAAAATCTGCAGGGATAAACTAGTCAAACTTAGCAATGACAGAACTTAATAAAACAGTTTTTTATGATTTGCACTGCCAGTTAGGCGCTAAAATGGTGCCATTTGCTGGCTATGAAATGCCGGTTCAATATCAAGCGGGCATTATCAGTGAGCATCTTCATTGCCGAAGTAAAGCCGGTTGGTTTGATATCTCTCATATGGGCCAAGCAATATTAAGTGGTGATAGTGCAGCCAGTTTTCTAGAGCAGTTAACTCCCGCCAAAATTCAACCCTTAGCTGTAAATAGCCAACGCTATACCGTTTTAACCAATGATGAAGGCGGAGTGATTGATGACATCATCATTACTCGATTAGCCGATCGTTTTTTGCTGGTTGTTAATGCTGCTTGTAAACAGGAGGATTTTGCTTATTTGGCCAAACAGCTGCCAGATGATTGCACTTTAACTTTGTTAGAGGAGCAAGCTTTAATAGCATTACAAGGTCCAAAGGCTGAACAGGTCTTACAGCTTTTTGTACCTGAAATTAGCGGCCTGAATTTTTTGCAGGCTATTGAAACTGCTATTGATGGCCAATCCTGTATTATCAGTCGCAGTGGCTATACCGGTGAAGATGGCTTTGAGCTATCTATTTCTAATCAATATGCGGTTGAATTTTCCTCGCTAATATTAGCTAATAATCTGGTGAGTCCTATTGGTTTAGGGGCTCGTGATACCTTACGTTTAGAAGCAGGACTGAGTTTATATGGTCACGAATTGACCACCGATACCACGCCTGTTGATGCCGGCTTGCAATGGTTAATTCAGCGACAAGAAGGTTTCCCCGGCGATAAGGCAATTTGCAAACAACTTGCTGCTGGCGCTGCGTTGAAACGGATTGGCCTAGTTGTTGATGGCAAAATACCAGTACGTGAAGGCTGTCCACTAGTAGACGGTGACAATAACCCAGTTGGCAAAGTCACCAGTGGTAGTTATTCACCTAGTTTAGGCAAACCTATCGCCTTAGCTCAAATCAATACTAATAATGAAGATGAGCAATTTTATGCTCAGATAAGAAATCATAAAATTCGTTTACAAAAGATCGCTTTGCCATTTATGAAACATCACTACAGGAGGTAGTTTTATGGCTGAAATATCACTGTCGTTAAAACAGTTGGAAATGCCTGGTAATTTTATTCGCCGTCATATTGGTAGCAATAAACAACAAATCCAACAGATATTAGAAGCACTTGATATTGCGACTTTAGATGATGTCATCGGCAAAGCTATTCCCGAATCTATCCTTGAAACACAACCGCTAAAACTCACCCAAACAATCAGCGAGCGTGCAGTAAATAAGCATCTACGCAATATCCGCAGTCGAAATAAGGTCTATACCTCTTTAATCGGTATGGGCTATCACGATACGGTGATGCCAGCGGTGATCAAGCGAAATGTATTAGAAAACCCAGGATGGTATACCGCCTATACACCGTATCAAGCAGAAGTTAGCCAAGGGCGGTTAGAAGCCTTACTAACTTTTCAGCACATGGTGTGTGATTTAACCGGCATGGATATCGCAAATGCATCGTTATTAGATGAAAGTACAGCGGTTGCTGAAGCAGTATCGATGACACGACGCATTGTGAAAAAACAATCAAATACCGTGTTGATCGATAAGAACTGCCATCCACAAACCATTGCAGTGGTTCAAACACGGGCTGAGTCACAAGGTTTTGATTTAGTCATCGCTGATCCCTATGACAATATCGATCAATATGATTTCTTTGCTGTGGTGTTGCAATATCCTACATCAACAGGTGAAGTCCATAATCTGACTTCCATTTGTCAGCAAGCTCATGCCCAACAAGCCTTAGTCACTGTAGCGGCCGATCTATTAAGCTTAGTATTGTTAACTGCACCGGCTACATTTGGGGCAGATATTGTGGTCGGCAGTTCACAACGTTTCGGTGTACCGATGGGCTATGGTGGACCACATGCCGCCTTTTTTGCGACCCGCGATAAATTCAAACGTTCAATACCGGGCAGAATCATCGGTGTTTCAAAAGATGTGCATGGCCAACTTGCTTACCGAATGACTCTGCAAACTCGTGAGCAACATATCCGTCGTGATAAAGCGACCAGTAACATTTGTACATCACAAGTTTTACTTGCTGTTATTGCTGGCTTTTATGCGATTTATCATGGCCCCAAAGGTTTAAAGATAATAGCAGAAAGGACACATCGCTATAGCCAAATAATGGCTGCAGGATTAACACAGCTAGGCTTTCATATTCCGAGTCGTTGTTATTTTGATACCTTTATTGTGGCCGTGCCAAGCCGAGCGAAACGGTTTGCCAGTCAAGCAGAAGAAGCTGGCATCAACCTCCGTAAGATTGATGATGATCATATTGGCATTGCAGTTGATGAAACTACAAATAGGCAAGTTATTCGTAAGGTCTGGCGTATATTTGCCGGAGTAAAAGCTGACTTACCTGATATAAATAAACTTGATCAACATGTGACTGAGTGTATTCCAACTGTATTATTACGGCAGGACAAAATTCTACAACATCCAGTATTTGAGCAATATCAGTCTGAAACAAAGATGATGCGTTATATGCGTCGTTTAGCACGTAAAGATATCGCCTTAGATCGCAGTATGATTCCACTAGGCTCCTGCACAATGAAACTAAACTCGGCAACCGAAATGCAGGCTATTTCATATCATGAGTTTAATGGCCTGCATCCGTTTGCACCGTTATACCAAACACTAGGCTATCAACAGTTATTTGATGAACTTGAGGATATGTTGTGTGATCTGACTGGTTTTAATGCCTTTTCACTACAACCAAATGCCGGTTCTCAAGGTGAGTATGCTGGCTTATTAGTTATTAAAAAATATCATCAGACCAGGGGAGAAGGGCAGAGAAATATCTGTTTAATCCCTTCTTCTGCACACGGTACTAACCCTGCTAGTGCTGTTATGGCTGGGTTTAAGGTGGTGGTTTTAGCTTGTGATGACAACGGCAATGTGAGTGTCGAAGACTTAAAGAAAAAAGTAGAACAGCATCAAGCTAATTTAGCTGCATTAATGATTACTTACCCGTCTACACACGGTGTATTTGAAGAATCCTTCCAACAGATTTGTGAAATAATTCATCAAAATGGTGGCCAAGTCTATTTGGATGGTGCCAACTTTAATGCCCTCGTTGGTATCAGCCGACCTGGAAACATTGGAGCTGATGTTGCTCATATCAACTTACACAAAACCTTTTGCATTCCTCACGGTGGCGGTGGCCCCGGTGTTGGCCCCATCGGTGTAGGGAAACATCTCGCTAAATTCTTACCCAGCCATCCGTTAGTGGCAGGTGTAAATCCACATGAAACAGAGCAGGGGACAATCGGTACCGTTTCAGCTGCACCGTGGGGATCTGCAACAATACTAACTATATCATGGGCTTACATAGCAATGATGGGTGCAGTTGGTTTAAGGCAAGCCACCTTAAATGCCATTCTCAATGCCAACTATATAGCGATGCGCTTAAAACCTCATTACGACATCCTGTATACAGGTAAAAATGGCTGGGTGGCTCATGAATGCATTATTGATTGTCGTAGCTTTAAACAAAGCTGTGATATCACAGTCGATGATATTGCTAAGCGTTTGATTGATTACGGTTTTCATGCACCAACTATTTCGTTTCCCGTACCTGATACGATGATGATTGAACCAACAGAAAGTGAAGATAAAGAAGAAATAGATCGCTTTTGTGATGCATTGATTTCAATTAGAAATGAGATTAAACAGATTGAAAATGGCCAAGCAAGAAAAGCAAGTAATCTCCTTAAAAATGCACCTCATACTCATCAATTATTAATTGAACACTGGTCTTTGTCTTACACTAAAAAGCAGGCATTTTTTCCAAATGACCAGCAACATGAAGATAAATATTGGCCACCAATTGGACGCATTGATAGCGTCTATGGTGACAAAAATGTGTTTTGTTCATGCCCAGTAATTGTCGAAGAACCATAAAAAATGTTTCATTAATTACATCCTAAAGTCACAGTCGATTAATTTAAACATGACTAAAAATTTTCTAATTCTGTACGTTATTTCAATCCTAACTGAACAACTAACCGCTTATATTTGAAACTTGTTGTGTATTTATGTAGTTAGAATACGCCCGTAATTTAAATGTAATCCAGTTGGTATCAGTCCAAGTACACGAACTGCAAATTTTGCTTATATCTATTCTATTGATATTTAAAAACTCCCAGTTCTTACCAGTAATACGACTTATAGAGTTAACTAACTGTGTGTAGGTACTTACATACCAAAACACGCTACTTAACATAATATATATTATGCGAACCTTTAAGTGGGCTGAAATGTGACTTAAATAAAGCTTTATTTTGGAATTTAAAGGCCGCAGGTCTTGTAGATGTAAATCCAGATACCTATATGATTGGCGGCAGCCAATACACATTACTTTCACTCACTACTTCATAGTGTTCATAATTAACATTTCAGTGGCACATTACCCACAAAATGTAATTACATTTAAATTCTGCAATAAGCTTCTTTGACTGCTGAATTACCAAGACTAATAAAATAACAACCCCTCTTTTTGAGGGTATACAAAAGTATCTATAAATATAGAATACCCTTAACGGATAATATTTTAGAGGGCTGTTTTTATGTTGATTACTTTTGAAATATTGGTTCCAACATGAATACAAAGTTTTCATCTCTTAAAATAGCTATTAGTAAAGAAGATGAAAAATGCACTGTTATCACTCGTCGTCTATCTGAAAGACGGTGTTGTACACGTAGGAACTCTAAACCTAAGCTATTTTCTCATCGTGACGTATTAAAACTACGCAATGCGAGTTATGAAAAAAATTTACTTATGGTTCGTATTCATGAACGTCGCCAACACAATCGAAGATCATCAAAACCTAAAATGTTAAGTGTTGATGAAATAATTGCGTTACGAAAAAAATAAGTCAAATAAATAGCGCACTAGTAAATACTTTACGAACTTCATTTTCGTCATGTAATTCTAACTAAACTTTACAGTTCCTTATTGCAGTGGTTCATTGACTACCCCCTCTTTTTGGGGGGGTGGTTAAATGTACCTTGGTTATATAAACTATTGTTTGTTAGGTAATAAACACAGGGATTAGTACGTTGTGGTAGAAAAAAACAAGTACTACCGAATGGAACAGCTATCTCATTTAGGCCTTAGAAGTGAGCTGTTAATTCCTTCTTTATTACAAGAGCTACATCACGAAGTTTCATCAATATCTAACTCGTTCTGCTGGCAGGATGAGTTCGGAATAATCAGCAATATTTACGATGAAAGCTTGCATACTTCTACCGTTCAAAAGATCCTAATATCAATATCTAGCCGAAAATCAGATAGTTATCATTGTGTTAATGAATGGCTTAATAAGCAGGATAAACCGGTCAGCTCTTTAGACAACTTTAACCAGTCTTCGTATTTAACTTCATTTTATAAAAAGTTTTTAATACCCATGGGCTATGCCAATAGTTGCTTTGTACCGGTAAAACATAAAGCAACGAATGAACGTTTAGGTTTACTCATCCTTCATCGCCATAAAAGGGAACCAGAGTTTAGTCCAGAAGAACGTAGACAACTAACTAAGATCGCGAGCATTATTGCTGATGGTTTTTCATTCAATGATTTTAGAGACAATCACACTACGGATGGCTGGATCCAAGGCTTATTTCTAATTGATAAAGATGGGTATACCCAACATGCTTGTGCAACAGCAGAGAAGTTATTAGCACTAGCCACTTGGAAACCATCTAATCCAGTTTCCTCAGAACCACTTGATAACTTAGCTGTTTTTCCAGGTTTACATCAATTAATACAAAACCTACTATCTGCTTCCCAAAATACCACCGTCAACAAAAACAACCCAACGTTAAGTATTACCAATGCATGGGGGGAATTTAAGTTGCGAGGTTTTTTAATCAAAGATAAAAATGGCAATAGAACACCACAAATCGGCTTAAATATACGTTGGCAAGAACCATTTTTATTAAAACTGTTTCATCGAATAAGTAACCTTGAGCTTACGCCTCGACAAGAAACAGTTGCTTTACTCTATGCAGCCGGTGATCCACATAATGTTATTGCTGACAAACTAGGCTTGAGTCTACATACAATAAAAGAACACGTCAGGAACATTTCAGACAAACTCAATATTCAGTATAGATCTGATTTAATTAAGTTGATTTTATGTGACTGCACAGCAGACGACGGCCCTCTCTATACATAAATATTTTTTAAAATTAACGTTCAAAAAACTATTTATTATTAGTATCTAATTAGATCGTCATACGATTAGCAAAATCACCTTATCAAAGGTAGAATCTAAACTTTTAATTCCTTGAGTTTATCTATGGCCCAGTACGTATATAGTATGAATCGCGTTGGCAAGATCGTGCCGCCGAAACGTGAGATTCTTAAAGACATATCATTGTCTTTCTTTCCAGGTGCCAAAATTGGTGTGCTGGGCTTAAATGGCTCGGGTAAATCCACTTTACTAAGAATTATGGCTGGTCTTGATAAAGACTATATTGGTGAAGCTGTGCCGATGCCTAATATTAAGGTCGGATATTTGCCACAAGAGCCTGAGCTGGATGATTCAAAAACAGTTCGGGAGATTGTTGAAGAGTCTGTTGCTGATGTAAAACAAGCCATGGCAGATTTAGACACTATCTATGCTGCTTATGCTGAACCAGATGCTGATTTTGATGATTTGGCTAAACAACAAGCTGAGCTTGAAAACTTAATCACTGCCAAAGATGGTCATAACTTAGATAACGCACTTGAGCGTGCCGCTGATGCTTTACGCTTACCTGCTTGGGATGCCAATGTGGCAGTGCTATCAGGTGGTGAACGTCGCCGTGTTGCCTTATGTCGCTTATTACTCGATAACCCAGATATGTTGTTATTGGATGAGCCAACTAACCATCTTGATGCTGAATCGATTGCGTGGATTGAGCGCTTCTTACAAGACTTCCCGGGCACTGTCGTAGCCATCACCCATGATAGATACTTCTTAGATAATGCTGCTGGTTGGATTTTAGAATTAGATCGTGGCCGTGGTATTCCTTATGAAGGCAACTACTCGTCTTGGTTAGAACAAAAAGATGCTCGTTTAGAGCAAGAAGCGAAAAGCGAAGCGTCACATAACAAAGCGATTAAAGCCGAGTTAGAATGGGTTCGCCAAGGGGCTAAAGGTCGCCAAGCTAAGTCGAAATCACGTTTGAAATCATTCGAAGAAATGAATTCACGTGAGTTCCAAAAGCGTAATGAAACTCAAGAAATTTACATTCCACCAGGTCCACGTTTGGGTGACAAGGTTATCGAATTAAATAATGTGACCAAGTCTTATGGTGACAAGTTATTGATGGAGAACTTGAACCTATCTATCCCAGCGGGTGCCATTGTTGGCATTATCGGTCCTAACGGTGCCGGTAAATCTACCCTGTTCCGCATGATTGCTGGCCAAGAGCAACCTGATTCAGGTTCGATAGACTTAGGCAGTACGGTGAAGTTAGCCTATGTTGATCAGTCCCGTGACCTGGAAGGTAACAATACTGTTTTCCAAGAGATTTCCGAAGGTAGCGACGTTATTACCGTTGGCACATATCAGACCCCTGCTCGTGCTTATTGTGGTCGATTTAACTTTAAAGGTTCTGATCAACAAAAATTTGTGAAAGATCTTTCAGGTGGTGAACGCAACCGTTTGCACATGGCTAAGTTGTTAAAAGAAGGTGGCAACGTTCTGCTACTCGATGAGCCAACCAATGATCTTGATATTGAAACATTACGTGCTCTGGAAGAAGCTATTTTAGCTTTCCCAGGTTCTGCAGTGGTGATTTCGCATGATCGCTGGTTCTTAGATCGCGTCTGTACTCATATGATTGCTTATGAAGGTGAATCTAGTGTGACTTTCTTTGAAGGTAACTACACTGAATATGCTGACGATTATCGACAACGCTTTGGCAAAGATCATCAGCCAGAACGTATTAAGTATCGTAAGATGAGTTAGAGCAATCGCTTGAAACTTAAAAGGGATAAACCAGTGATGGTTTATCCCTTTTTTATTTGTATCACTGAAAAAGCTAGATCTGACAGCTCACGCGTTATAATACATCCACTTAATTTAGCCACAGATGCAAACAGTGACCAGTCATAGCCCTCGTAAAAATCAGCAATCCAAAGTAGTGACTAAGTCGCTGCACCCAAGAAACCTGCATCGTCATGGTTATGACTTTCCAGCACTTGTTGCCAGTTACTCTAGCCTTGCAAGCTACGTAAAAAAGAATGATTACGGCAAACTATCCATCGATTTTTCCGAGCCAGTGGCAGTAAAAACACTCAATTCAGCGCTGTTAAAACATCACTACGCTATCGATAACTGGGATATTCCAGAAGGGGCTTTATGCCCTCCTATTCCAGGACGCGTTGACTACATTCATTACATTGCCGACTTGTTAAAGATTGAACTACCAGTAACAACTGGCAGATCAACTAAGCCTACAATTTCTTTATTAGATATCGGCACGGGAGCAAATGGCATCTATCCATTGTTAGCAAGCCAAGTGTACGGTTGGCAATGTGTTGGCAGTGATATTAATCAAACATCACTCGATAATGTTGCCGAGATCATTAGCAAAAATAAATCATTAACCGATAGATTTACGCTGCGTTTGCAAACCGATAAAAATCATATCTTTGCCGGTATTATTCAAGATGGCGACTATTTTGATGTTACGGTATGCAACCCTCCTTTCCATAGTTCATTAGAAGAAGCTCAGAAAGGTAGTCAACGTAAACTCACCAACCTAGCCCGAAACCGTGGCGAACAACACAGTCAACATAGTTCAAAATCAACCAAACTCAATTTTGGTGGTGCGGGTGCAGAACTATGGTGTAACGGTGGTGAACGCTTATTCATCAAAAAAATGATCAACGAAAGCAAAACATTTGCTAAGCAGTGTCATTGGTTTACCACATTGGTCTCTAAATCAGACAACCTTAAACCGTCCAGAAAGCTACTGCAGAAGATCGGCGCGACGGATATTCGTGAAATCGAAATGTCACAAGGCAATAAAATCACTCGCATCCTGGCGTGGACGTTTAGTTAACTCGTTTAAGTTAATCTCCTGCGAAATAATGGCTCAGGTTCAAGGGTGGAATTAGCATACAAAATACTGATGCCGGCTAAACCTTTGATTACTTGGTGAGCATCTTTATCTTCTCTAATGGCAAAGCTAGTAAATCCACAGCGATGCATATGACTTAATTGGTCGCGTAATACATCACCGTTTGCTCGAATATCACCTTGCCAGCCGTAATGACGCCTCAGTTCTACCGCTTGTGTATAGGCTCTGCCATCGGTGAATTTTGGAAAGTCTAATACGATAAGTGAAAGTTGATCTAACCAAGGTTTGAGCAAGCTTATTTCCGTGTCATTGCTGATGCTAACGGCAGTAACATTGTCTACTGGTAGTGAGTTATTTTCAGCTAAGCAACACTCCAATGGCAAGATAACATGATCTAATGACCGCTTGGTTTCTTCTAACAAATAGTCATCAACATCAGCCTTATTAAACAGCAACCACTGATCATCAATAATCGTTGCTTGGTCGCCATCTACTAGGCTAATTACATTGTTCATACAGTGACCTCAACATTGTTATAAACACGATCTTTAAATGGTTTTAGGCCAAGTCGGTTAACAGTATTAATAAACGTTTCTTGTTCATAGCGATGAGATAAATAAACGCTAATAAGCTGTTCAATCACATCAGGAATAGCAGCGGCTTCGACGGCACGGCCTAATGACTTACCTATTTTCGCTTGTTTACCTTGTTGGCCACCCACTGTGATTTGATACCATTCCTCACCTTTTTTATCGACGCCCAAAATGCCTATATTTGCAATGTGATGATGAGCACAAGCATTCATACAGCCTGAAATATTTAAACTGATTTCACCGATATCATGTAAGTAATCCAAGTCGGAAAATTGTTTCTGAATAGCGGATGCGATAGGGATTGATTTAGCGTTAGCCAAAGCACAATAATCCCCGCCTGGACAGGTAATCATATCGGTTAATAATCCAACCGTTGGGGTAGCCAATTGCTGAGCAGATAATTGCTGCCACAAAGCAAACATCTTATCTTTAGCAACCTCAGGTAATACTAGATTCTGTTCATGAGTAACTCTAATTTCAGTAAAGTCATTGTCGTTAGCAATCTCAGCGATATAACGCATATCGGTTGATGTCATATCTCCCGGCGGACTAGTTGGGCCTTGTTTAGTTGATATTACTATCGCAAGGTAATCACTATTTTTATGAGAGTGGCTATTGGTTTTAATCCACTGTGCAAAGCCGGTGTTTGCTGCTAATTGTTGCTCAAAGTTATGGGTATTAACAGCAGGCAAACTTTGTGAGGCAAAGTGTTGAGCAACACGGTCATATTCCACTTGGGTTAATTGTGCTGGACCAGACTTCAGTAATTGCCATTCTTTATCAACTTCTTCGGCAAAGGCATCAATACCTAATGCATTTACTAATATTTTAATGCGAGCTTTATATTTATTATCGCGGCGACCATGACGGTTATAGACACGTAATACTGCTTCTAAATATGACAAGATATCTTGCCAAGCTAAGTCTGCTTTGAGTTCTTTGCTAATAAACGGTGTCCGTCCCAAGCCACCACCAACCATGATCTGTGCTTTCAATTCAGATGAAAGTGGACTTTTATGTAAATAAACACCTACATCATGAGTACGTACCGCAGCACGATCTTGTGTGGTTGAAGATACGGCTATTTTAAATTTTCGAGGTAAAAACAAAAACTCAGGATTAAAGGTCGACCATTGACGTAAAATTTCGGCCATCGGCCTCGGGTCAACCACCTCATCAGCCGAAATACCAGCAAAGGCTTCCGTGGTCACATTACGAATACAGTTACCTGATGTTTGAATAGCGTGCATTTCAACATCAGCTAAGCGCTGTAAGATCTCAGGCACACGCTCAAGTTCAACCCAGTTAAATTGAATGTTTTGTCGGGTTGTAAAATGACCGTAACCTTTATCAAATTCATCAGCAATATCGGCTAAGGTCAGCAACTGCTTTGGTGACAAGGTGCCATAGGGTATGGCAACTCTCATCATATAAGCATGCTTTTGCAGATAGATACCATTTTGCAATCTGAGTGGCAAAAACTCTTCTTCAGTCAATTCATTACTGAGTCGTCTTTGCAATTGATCTGCAAACTGTTCCACACGTTGTGAAACAAGTTCTTTATCATAAGAATCATATTGATACATAGCAAACCTACTGTTAGTTATTGGCTAATAAATACCGTATTGTATTCAGCTTTTATAGCGTCGTTATTAACTGCGCTGGCAATAAAGTTAAAGTACTCCAAAGCCGATTTATCATTACCGCTAGGTACTTGTCTCACCAATGCAGTAATCGGAATTATCTTGCCAGGCTCAATCTCAAATATGCGGTCAATTCCTGAGACAGTTGCATTAGTTAAACCTGAAATTTCATATTTAATTAACAATGTCTGTTTCGTTTTATTAAGTAGTTTTAATGTGTACTTATTTTGAATACTGCCGTCACTCATTTTCACAAACAGTGGTTGCCGTTCATGCACCACCTTAAATTCAGTGGGTGAGAAATGAGTGAATCCGTAGATAATTCCAGCTACGGAGAGCAATAAGATCAAGCTATAAACGATGACTCTAGGTCGTTTAACGAGAGATAACGCAGCTTCCCCTTTGTGTAATTCTTTATACGAGCTATAACGAATTAAGCCTTTTGGTTGTTTAATTTTATCCATGATGCTGTCGCAGGCATCAATACACAGTCCACAAGTAATGCAGCCTTCTTGTTGACCTTTGCGAATATCAATACCTGTTGGACACACCGCCACACACAGGTTGCAATCAATGCAGGAGCCATCATCGCTTGATGACTGCTTAGAATACTTAGTTCTAGGTTCGCCCCGTTCAGCATCATAAGCTGGCAATACCGTATCTTGGTCATACATCACCCCTTGCAGGCGAGCATAAGGACACAGCCAAAAACACACTTGCTCGCGCATAAAACCAGCAAACCAGTAAGTGAAAAAGGTAAATGTGCCAACAGCAATCCAGACCGGTTTAGCAGCCGTTAAAGTGATGATTTGTTGCCATAATTTAAATGCATCAACAAACCAGGCTGCAAAGGAAATACCCGTTAAAACAGAGATTAATAGCCACAAACTATGTTTAGAAAGTTTTCTAACTAACTTGTTACTAGACCACGGTGCCGCTTTAAACTTATGTGCTTTTTGAGGTGTATTACCTTCTAACTTACCTTCTATATAGCTAAAGGCATCGGTCCAAACGGTTTGAAAACAAAAGTAACCGCAAAATACTCGGCCAGCGACGCCGGTTGCTGCTGCCAGCATGATCGCCAAAAATAACAGCGCTAATGACAATACCCAAATATCTTGTGGAAACAAAGTGATAGAGAACAAATGAAACTGTTGCTTTGGAATATCCAGCAAAATGGCTTGCTCACCATTCCAGCGTAGATACGGCCCTAGAAAGTAAATTAACCACACTGACATGGTCATATTTTTAATGTTTCTAAATCGACCTTTTAGCCGGCGAGCAGTGATGTGTTCCCCCTCTCCGGTTTCCACATTCCAATCGGATAATGAGTCATAAATCTCCACTTTTACTGGAATTTCGACGAGTTTAGTCATCACAGCTTCTCCTGTGCGTAAATTATTAGGAATTGGGATGGGGTATTTTTAGACGATTGACCTAGATCTGACCTGATTTGCTTGTTGCAAATCTACCAGTAAGCGCAATGCTTTTTCTAACTCATCATGATCGGCGGCGACACCTAGCGATATCCTGACAGCCTGCAACCGGCAACGTGCAGTCACAAAAGCGGTAGATGGCACAATGGATACCCCGCTACGTTCTGCCTGTTCAGCAAAGTCTAATGCCCGATGTACTTTTGGTAACTGCAACCAAAAATGAGGCCCTGCGGGGTGGAGCCAAATATTCTTGCTGTTGAATATGTTCACAGCGAGTTGTTGTCTGTGACGGTTTTCAGTTTTTACTGCCGTAGTAATATCGATTATTCGACCAGAACGTATCCAGTGGGAAACGACAGCCACCATTAACGGTGGTGCCATCAAATGACTTACCCGAATTTCTTCTGCTAACGCCAATGCTTGCTCACTGCTAGGTGCAACAACATAGGCAACACGTAAAGCGGGAGAAATACATTTAGATAAGGTCGCTATATGCCAAGTGTTATCAGGGAGTAAACTATAAAAAGAGCGAATTGGCGTGTCTAGGAAAGTAAAATACGGATCATCTTCAATCAGCGTTAAATCATATTTCACCGCGATAGCCACGATTTCATTACGGCGACTGAGTGGAATGGTAGTTGTGGTTGGGTTATCTATATTAGGGATTAAGTACAAGGCTTGTGGTTGCTGTTGTTGGCATAAACGCTCTAACGATGCTGGAATAATGCCATCCTTATCCATTTCAATACCGTAGACATCAATATCAAAATGATCAGCAATCGAACGTAAACCGGGATAGGAAAAATCGGGTGCAGCCAGTTTGGTTAAGCCTGATTTTTTTAAATAACTCAGTATAGAAAACAAAGCACTATGAGCCCCATTAGCAATCAATAGCTTGTCGGTATCAACATCAGAAATTTTACTGGATAACCAACTTTTACCCGCTTCTCTATCGCTAGGGTGACCTGCCGTTTCTTGATAATTTAACTGTTCTAATGGTGAACTTGAACTGTCACTGATCACTTGCAAGGCTAATGCGACCTCTTGCTCCAACTTGAATGAGGACGGTTGAGGTGGATTGTTCATGCTTAAATCTAACGGCTTGCCTGCGGTTAAACTTGTCGAATTGTAATGCTGGAAAGCGGTTTGAGCGACAAAGCAACCACTACCCGGCTGCGTTTCAACTAAGCCTCTTTTCGCTGCCTCATTGATTGCTCGAGTAACCGTAGTTAGGTCGATATTTAATGCTTCTGCAATGTGTCTTTGAGCCGGTAATTTATCGCCCGGTTTAATCAGTCGTTGTTTGATGTCAGATTCAATGGCATCAACGATACCAGTATATTTAACTGCTGAGTTTTGCTGAATTCTTGGCACCCATATTGTCATGGTACACCTGCCTCTCTAAACACATAATCTGACAAAAATGGTAGACCTGATAACAACTGTATGCAACAAAAACAGACAGAAAAACAATTATTTACCAATTGTATGGATAGTTATTTTTCTGTTTACATACAAAACAGTGATTTTGGCTGTTAAATATAAAACTTAAATTACAGCTCTGCGCAAAGTTACTTAGCTAAAAGACCGTTAGTGGCGTATTGGTTTTGAGGGATATTACTTCAAGGAAGTAGATATTTTACGTGAGTTGAAACCAAATGAGCCCCACTATTCGTATTAAATAGCGGGGCTCATTTGGTTCGCTTTGTGGAGTTATCGTTTAATGTCTAAAAAAACGAAATGGGAAATAAATTAATGCTAATAACAACAATGCTACAGCGCTAAACCACGGTGCCCAATTATAGTTAATGACTTGATCACGCGTTTTGACCTTGCCTTCTAAGGTCGTTAACAAGGTATCGACATTATCTGGCGATACCAAGTAATCAAATGACAAACGTTTTGCTAAGCTAGTTAGGTGAGTTTGCTTCTGTGATGATAAATGTTGATTACGAGGTCGAGCTGCTCTAACCTCTTCTGATTCACCGCTCATTGATGCATAGACATCTTCATGTAAAACATCATTTTGTTCCCAGAATCCGTCTTCATTACCCTCTAAGTCATGTTTAGGAATAGGTAATAACTCATCACCACCGACACCAACAAATACACCAGAAACATCCTCTAATCCTCTATTGTATTTAGGGAATAAAGACTCATGCAACGGCGGCGCTTCATGACCATCGGTAATAAAAACGATATCAGGGCTCGGTGTCATTAATTTTGCTTGATCAATAGCACCAAAAACCGCTTTAGAAAGCTCACTGGATAAAGCCCATGAAATCGAACCATCAATCTTAGCTAACATTTGACTTAAATCGTTATAGCTACTGCAGACTTCAACTGGATTCATTAAAACCAAACTACGTGATTCACTAAAAGCGGCTAAACCGACATGTGAACCGCAAGGCAAAGTTTGTAATAAATCTTTTGCATGAGCTTGCGCCCATGCCAGTCGACTCACTTTTTCACCATCTAACTCAACATCTTTCACATCCATACTTTGAGTAATATCGAGTACAAATAGTAAATCCATGACTTTAACGGTGCGATCAGTACGTGGAAAGGATAAGGCTAAGACCATCAGCACTACTACCAGCAACATACCGATAGCCGTAGCAATAATTCGCTGTTGATAGCTGATCTTCATGGTAGTTCTACTCTAAAGCCAACGGCTTTAACCACTACAGATTCAGAGCCTTTACGTTTGCTATACGCTTTTTTAACAGTCACAGATTCTGGCGACATTAATAAAGCCAGCTCTAAATTATAACGAGCATCCCAAAGCTCAGGTTCAATAAGCAAAGCAGTTCGATAATCTTGCTTCGCTAAGCCGACCAAAGCGATTCTAGCAGCATCATCTGACGGTAATTCCCGTGCCGAACGAAGATTAATATTAGCCCGATTAAAATAAGCCGCTGCTTCTAAATAATTATCATCGGTATTTAATACGCTAGTTAATCGCTCTAAAGCTTGCTCAGCTTTATTTTGCTCTACTTCATAAGCGGCTTGTGCAAACTGGGCCTTTGCCTGTTCTGGCACAGTTTCAAAGTCAGCTGGGTTAGCAATAAACTCATTGACTTGATTGGTCTGCCACAAGGCTAAGCTGGCTTTTCCTGCCAGGAATACACTGGCGATAACAACAATGACTAACAACCAATGTAATGCATTTAAATATTTATTCATGTGCTTTCTTCACTCCCCATGCGGTATAAAATTGGGCCATAGCCAGTAGTAACATCGTTATCATTGCCATCCAAAAGAAAGGTGACGATTTGTCTTCGCGTGGAATAATCTCTTCAACAATTAACGGCTGTTTTTGTTGTTGATCGATAGTGTCTATCGCTTCTGAAAAGCTTTTTACCGATTCAATTTCAAATACATGGTAAGGCACACCTAATGATTTAAAGAACTTATGTAATTTCTTTTCAGGTGTCTTAGCCCACGAATCATCAGTGCTTTCCTCATCAATTCGTAAACCCGTTGTTGAACGCATATAGAGCCAATATAGAGTCAAGTTTTCACGCTTATATAACTCAGTAATAAGCTGCTTATTTTCAGCTGAAAATTCTTGGCCACCATCAGATACTAATAACACCGTACGAGAACCAGAATAGGTTTCCTTACCGTACATTTCTGCCGCAGTGATCATCGCTTTAGCAATATTAGTTTCAGATAAGCCCTTACCTAAGGCACTGGCATTAATGGTTTGGCGTATTGAATTTTTGTTATAACTTAATGGCAATAAATCGAGCGCTTTATTACTAAATAATACAAAGCCAAAACGATCATCAGGCCGTTTATCAACAAACTCTAATAGATACTTCTTAGCAATACGGCGTTTACTATCGCCCTTACCTACCGTGCGGTTGATGGCTAAAGCCTTGCCTCGACTAGAAAAAGGGTCATCCATACTGCGACTTCTATCTACTAATATCACCACCTCAGCACCATTACCTACTCGCTCTATCGCCTTCTCAGGTACATAAGGTTTTGCCAAGGCTAAAATTAAACTCGCAATCGTTATAGACGCTAATAATTTCAGCAAAAAGCCAGTCGCATCTGATAATGGATCATCAGGAACGAACTGACTCCAGGCAACGACTTTACTTTGACTATGGCTTAACCAGGGCAATGCCATCAGCGGTAGTAGCCACATCATTGCTGATGCGCCCCACTGTAATCCGAAAAATGTCATGCCAGCATCTCCTTGGCCCGACACGCTTTAGCCAATTTTCTAACATCAGCAATATCAGGGCCTTGCTCTGATTTTCGTGCAAAGAAATGTTGCTCTGATTGTTGGTAAAACTGTTGAATTTCTTCAGTTAATGGCGCTAACCAGCTATGGTTAACCATCAGTGAATCTAATTCACCATAGACCACTGTTGTATCAGCTGTATGGTTAAAAGCAGTATGTAAAATACGTGCCGCCTGATCAGGGGTCACACTCTGCCAACTAAGACGTGATAAATCATGTACTGCTTGAGCAAAAGGCTGACGATTTTTAGTCTTCCAGCCAAAATGCCACAACACTAATATCAATCCACTGACTGCCGCAATGGCTATAAACAAGGTCAAATCACTTTCTATCTTGGTAGTTGAAACTGGAGTCGCTTCAATATCTGCTTTCATAGCAATATTGCTAGCCCCTTCAGAAACAGCCAATGACGGGCCGATAGTTAATGAGGTAGCAGGAACAGCAAGCCATTTGCCATCAGCAGATTTAATATCAAAGGTCGGAGTATCTATACTGGTATTTTTAACCGGTACATTAACTACTTGATAATGAAAGTCTAATTGCGCTGCTGAAACATCAATATTTTTAAGATATAACCAAGTGCCATAACGTGCCTCTTGTGAAGGCAAACTTGATTCATCAATACCATTTTCAATCGCACTGATATCAAGTGTAACCGTTACATCATCAGCTAATAACACGCCCCAGGTACGATCAATTTGGGCAACAAGTGTGTCAGCAGCCATGCAGCTTATGCTAAACAAACTACTTAGCAGTACTATCATTGTTAAAAAACGAGTTTTCATATTATGTCCTACCCAAAAAGTAATTACTTAACTGCTCGCCTGTGACCTCACCATCAGTGAAGAAAGGTCGAACACGATGACGTATGAAACAAGCGGTAAGCTGTTCAAAGTGGTCATCCATCGTTTTTTTCCAGCGTTTTTTGATACTTGGACGCATCCAAACATTACGGTATTCACCTGTTTCTGAGTCGGTCATTTCAGTCCAGCCAGCAGCTGAAGGTAGGTGATTAACATCATCATGCTGCCAAACAATAGGTACCACGGTGAAACGTGATAATTGCCGTAAGGCTTTATCAATCACATCAATATCACAACAAAAATCAGAGGCTAAAAACACAATCGCATGCTTGCTAGTGATCAAATTTGCAGCGTGAATCATCCCATCTACACCGGCTGACTTTGCAGCATCTGCATCACGGATCATATCGGCTGCTATATTCGGCATACTGCGTTGCTTGGTAGGCGTCATATAAACATCATGACGTAAACCTGCATCAAAACCTGTTAAACCAAAACTATCACCTAGGCCAACCGCTGAATGAGCCACCAATTGAGTTAGGTTAGCTAATTGGTCATGATTAACATTTGATACCGCCATTGAGCGAGATAAATCAGCCATCATCCATAAGGTGACAGGTGAGCGCTGTTGGTAACGTCTTACTAAATAACTATCACCACCGGTAGATAAGTTATTTCTGATGCTGGCCCGTAAATCTAAACGCCGGGGATCAGGATAATCAAACAGGTTGGCAAAACCTGCAAAGCTATCACCTGTTCCAAGTGATTTACCACTGTGTACACCTGGACTACTGCCATACACTTTATGAGGATAGCGATAGCTAAACTCATCTTGTCTTGAGATACCCATAACTACATCCTAATTGAGAAACAAATTATTTTTAATAACGTTTTCGTCAGTTAAGGTGCAGAGATATGGTCACGTAATGCAGCAATAAATTGCGGCATAATTTGATCACGACGACCTTCATAAATAGGTGATAAAAAGACTCGGTGACTTAATGTAGCAAATAAAACGGTATGCACATCATCCGGTAAAACATGATCACGACCTTCTAACCATGCCGCTACTTTAGCTGCGCGAACCATGGCTGACATACCACGAACACTGGCACCAGCAACCACAAGATCTTCCATAAATACATCTGGGATCTCGATACCGAACTCATGTGGTTTCCAAGTCGCATCCCAAATACGAATAATGTAATTTTCAATTTCATCCGAAACAAACACAGCTTGCTGCACATCACGATCTAAGTTATTTAATTCACTGTAATCAAGCAAAGGCTCAGATAACGTACTTAATAAGCTATCTACATCATGGAACTTAGAATCAAAAATAAGCGCTTTACGGTGCTCAAGTTGTTCAGGATTAGAAACATTGATTTCAAATAAGAAGCGATCACGAGCAGCAGCACTTAGCTCAAAGGTTTCTTCCTTTTCAACACCGTTTCTATCGGCAAATACCACCATATGAGGAAAGGTATATTCACGACCAAACGCTTCAGCACTACGTTCAGCCATCGCTCTTAATAATAAGGATTGCACTTGTGGGCGAGCACGGTTAATTTCGTTGAAGAAAAATACCGCAGTATCTTCACCATGAGTAATGAGCGGACCAGGATCAATCACCGGTTTACCTTCGTTATCTACCCATGCACTATAAAGTAGATCATTAGGCATTAAATCGACACTACCTTCGATACGACCAAAAGAACCACCTAATGCTTTAGAAAAAGCCCGTAATAAGGTTGTTTTACCAACACCCACACCACCTTCTAACAACACATGGCCACGGGCATGCAAAGCAATCAAAATAAGTCGAATCACTTTCTCTTGACCAATAACAACCGTATTCACTACTTTTTCTAAAGCTAAGGCTTTATCGCGGGCAGAATTCAGGGCTTGCGTATCCGTATTCACTACGGCTTTTAAGGTGGAGTTTTCATCGCGTGCAGATTGCAGGCTTTGTTGTTCTGACATTAGTACATCCTCTCTAAGAATTATTTAATAGTTATTACTCATTCAATGCTGCTTAGGCTCTTCTCGGCCCTTCTGCTTAGAACAATTGCAAGCCAGCACATATTCAAAAAATAGCCTCTTTTAACAAAAAGAAAATAGTTGAATAGTCACAGGACATACGCTTGAAATGACACAGGACAAACACTTTAAAATGACATTGAAATAGTCTCAGAGAATTAATGTAAAGTATAAGTTTTATTTTTTATCAGTTTGATAACTATTACGAATCAATAGTGATGAGAAATAGTATGTAATTAAGCTAATGACCTTAGGTAAAAGCTACGTCAGATATACCTACGTAGATGGAACAATGCTCACTAACAGCTTGAAAGTTTCATACCGGTACTTAGATACATATTGGTTTCGTGTGTCCGATAGCACACCTTGTAAACGACTGCTATTAAAGGGTTTAAAGGCTATTTTTTGAAAATCATTATTTATGGATAACACCCTACAAATGGTTAATAAAAAATGCAAAGTGGACACCTTGGATAAATAATGATTATACTTAGTTTTCTACCTAACTCATTGGTACAAGGACGTTTACAACGATGTTACCTTTCAAAACCTATAAACTATTAGCGGACAAACTGTCCGCTAAACCCTAGTTAAATTCCTAAAGGATTCCTGTGCCAAAATTAAGCTCATTTTTCATATTCGTTGTGATTTCAGTTTGCTTAATGCTTCTGCTGTATTTTGTTCATTTCAATTTATTCTCTATCCCTTTTTTATCTCATGAACAATCTGACTGGTCTAGTTTCGGGTCTTTTATTGGCGGAACTACTGGACCGTTGGTAGCCTTTCTTGCTTATAGTGGAGTTCGACAACAGTTAAAAGAACAAAGGGAAAGCTATCAAAAGCAACTTGAATCTCTAGCTTTTCAACAACACATGGAGAGAATCAAAGATAGTTTTGAAAGAGTTAATGTTCTTTCTATTAACAGTGTTAAACCGCTAGAAACTCATGTTCAAATCAATTTGGATACTTGTTTGTCTAGCCAATTAAAAGAAGCTGCTTCAAATGCAGAGCCATTTGTAATACTTCAAGATGTAATACATGCATCTAGGCTGATCCAAAGTGCTGCTTTTGTGTATCAGCAATACATTCACTTAATCAATGAATCTACAAAACATTTATCTCAAGAAACACCGTTGAATGAGCATCGTTGGTGTGCAATTGCGACTTGGCGAGAATTTGAAAAGCGAGCAAAGTTCATAAATCACTTAGCAATGAAAACTGAAAGTGAATTACTCAAAGGCAACCCTGAGTTATACAAAGATGAACGTAAAGAAATCCTTATGTGTATTGGCTCTTACGAAAGTTGGGAGCGAGACTGGAAAAGAATGGGAATTGGGTTTTAGTGTAATCGGCACTTAACAAGTCGTTTAAAAGGACAAATAACAGTTGGCTTTTTCTCCTTCGTCGCTAATTTTAGCCAACAATTATTTGCTTCTTAACGAGGCGTTATACGTGAAAGGAGCTAATAATATGCAAAGTTATCGAAGCTTACACCCCAATCACGTTCACCAACTTACGGTAAGCGTATCAAAGCATTATTGGATTACAGGTGAAGGGATTCTGAAATATAGGCACAAAAAAATGGAAGTCGCTTTGGATAAAGTGGAGTCATCAAAAAGGAATCACTTGATTCACTATATTATCCGAGATCATTGTTCGAGAGTACTTTACTCCGAAGTTGCCTCATCAAAATCGAATATTGATCTTCAGCAGTTTTTATTTAGGGCTTGGAGTCAAAAAGAAGGCTTTGCCTTTTGTGGTATACCAGAGTTATTGACCATTCCAAATACTGTACAGAAGGCATTTCCTAAAATAAAGGAAAAAGTGTCTCAGCTTGGTATCAAATATCTCAAAGTCACGAGTGGGTTTCAGGCAGGTGTTAGAGACGTAAAAACACTCGAAGAATATATGAAGTTTTACGCAGAATTGCCTTTCACAGAAAATCACGCAACGCTAAATGAAACATTCAATTATGTTTCAACAATGCAAGCAAGAACTGGAAAGCAATCAAAGTTAGAAATGTGGCAAAACAACATTAATACTGTTTCGGTTCCATCCGAGTCATGGCTAAGAATCGCATAACAAAAAAATTAAGTTTGCTCACTGTTGTTCGCGGGACTGCGCTACCGCGCAGCCCCTTATTTAGGCGTTAGATTTACCTAATCCGTTCGCTTCATCGCAAGGTTGTATACTTTTCCTTTATCTCTCTTTCCAACTGATACGACGGTTACAGTAATTACTTCATCGTTTACTTCATATACTAAGCGGTAACCAGCTTGTCTGAGCTTTATTTTGTAAAGCTCATTTGCGCCTGACAATTTAGCGCTTTTAATATGTGGGTTTTCTAGAACTTCAGCTAATTTCTTCTTAAATTGACTTTGAACTGTTGCACCGAGCTTTTTCCATTCTTTAAGAGCTGATTTTTTAAATTCAAGCTCATAGGTCATTTATATCTACCTTAATGGTCTCTTCATTTTTTCGGCTTTCGGCGAGCGCTAATAATTCTAGATCTTCGACATGATCCATCAAAAATTCATAAGTGTCAGCAGGTATACAATAAAATGCAGGCTCGTTTCTATTGAGTACAGCAATCGGAGCACCATTCGCACTCAAAGCTACTTTCATCGGGTTGGCTTTTAATTCACTAATGCTTGCCGCTGCTTCAGTTAATATTCTCGTTGTCATACATTGCTCAGTACTTTAAAGTGGTCTTTAATTAAGTCTAATTGTAGTCTTCGAAACATAACAAGGCAATGCAACGGACAAAAAGTAATTCGTTTTAAACTATTTTCTTCTCTAAATTTAGGCTGTTAACGGAGTAAGTTAGCTCTAGATTTTTAAGTTAGCTTGTTTGCTAATTGATCTTTGATTAACTCACAAAAGTTTTCAGCCGTTCTTTTTCTAATCCCATTCTTAGTCATCAGTATGCCAATTGTTCTAGGTGCAAGCTCAGGGTCTAAATCAAACAGTGCCAGTCTATGTTTTGACTTTAGCATTGAAAAGGCTTCTGGCAGAATACTAAAAGATAAACCGCTTTCGACTAAGTCAAGAATGAAAGAGATGGTATTAACTTCAGTAATATTGGAATACTGAATATGGTTATCTGCAAAGTAGGTATTGACGATTCTTCTTGTTTCAAAATGCTCCGGAAGCAGAACCGCTTTTAGGTTATGGGATTTTCCTGACATTATGTCTGGTGCCAAGTCAGCGTGGTTCGGTGAAACCAGCAACTTCCAGTTTTCGGTAAATAACTTTTCAAACTGAATGTTTTTATATTCTTTTTTCAAGATGAAACCAATACCAATATCTATTTCACCATTAGACA
>MAAI01000030.1 GCA_002163115.1 Methylophaga sp. 41_12_T18
CAATACCACCACCACTACCACCCATCGTAAACGATGGACGAATAATAGTTGGGTAACCGAGTTCTTTTTGAAGTTCTAATGCTTCATCGAGGGTATGCGCAATAGCTGACTTCGGCATATCTAAGCCAATTTTAGTCATTGCTGCACGAAATAAGTCACGATCTTCAGCTTTATTAATCGCTTCACTATCGGCACCGATCATTTCCACACCGAACTCTTTTAAAACGCCTTCACGTTCTAAATCTAAAGCACAGTTCAATGCTGTTTGACCGCCCATAGTAGGTAAAATGGCATCAGGACGTTCTGCCTCAATAACCTTACTTACCGCCTGCCATGTCACTGGCTCTATATAGGTAGCATCAGCCATATTTGGATCAGTCATAATCGTTGCTGGATTAGAGTTAACCAAAATGACGCGATAGCCTTCTTCGCGTAAGGCTTTACAAGCCTGTGCGCCAGAATAATCAAATTCACAAGCCTGACCGATTACAATCGGACCAGCACCTAGAATTAAAATACTTTCAATATCAGTACGTTTTGCCATCGTTGTTTATTTACCCGTCGATTGTTCAAGTAGATCGATGAAATGATCAAATAAAGGAGCCGCATCTTGTGGGCCAGGACTTGCTTCTGGGTGCCCTTGAAAACTAAATGCTGGTTTGCTGGTGTGATGAAGACCCTGCAAGCTATCATCAAATAATGAGAAATGTGTTGCCCTCAAAGTTTCAGGCAATGACTCCTTATCTACAGCAAAACCATGATTCTGGCTCGTAATCATCACTAAGCCACCGGTCATTTCTTGCACTGGATGGTTAGCACCATGATGGCCAAATTTCATTTTGACAGTCTTCGCACCACACGCTAAAGCGAGGATTTGATGACCTAAACAAATACCAAAAATAGGTAATTCTTTTTCTAAAAAGGTCTGCACCGCTTCAATAGCATAAGTACAAGGTTCAGGATCACCCGGACCATTTGATAAGAACACACCATCAGGATTCATCGCTAATACATCTTCCGCTGACGTTTCAGCCGGTACAACTGTCAAGCGACAGCCGCGTTCAACTAACATGCGTAAGATATTGTTTTTAGAACCAAAGTCATAAGCAACAACATGGAAACGTTCATCAGCCGCTTGTGATTCACCAGACAACTGCCAGCAACCACCGTTCTGCCATTGATATGTTTCTTTAGTAGAAACAACTTTCGCAAGGTCCATGCCTTTTAAGCCATCAAAACCTTTCGCTGCTGCAATCGCTGCATCAACATTAATATTGTCGCCAGCAACAATACAACCTTTTAACGAGCCTTTTTCACGTAAACGACGCGTCAAGCTACGAGTATCAATACCAGCTAAGCCCACAACATTATGTCGTTCTAAATACGCATCAAGTGCTTCTTCGCTACGCCAGCTGCTCACTAGCGGAGATAAATCTCGAATGATCAAACCACTCGCAAAGATATTATTTGATTCTTCGTCTTCTGGATTAACACCTACGTTTCCGATATGCGGATAAGTGAGGGTAACGATTTGACTGCAGTATGAAGGATCAGTCAGGATTTCCTGATACCCCGTCATAGACGTATTAAAAACAACTTCACCGACTGACTGCCCAATAGCACCAATCGATTCGCCGTGATAGACCGAACCATCTTCAAGAGCAAGTAATGCACTAGTTCGCAAGGGGAACCTCCACCAAATATAAAAAATGGAGCAAACTAAACGTTAGCTCCAGACAAAACCTTGTAAATTTTATCTCAAAAGCAGGGCCTTCGTCCACGTAAAAAATGGTGTGTGTTTGTGAATTATGCGCTTTAACTTTTCACAAAACTATGCTTAATGAATTTTTCATCTTCTATATTATTTTAAATATTCCCACTAAAAACTATATGCCAAACTGATTTGACCATTCACATAGTCTTCATCGCTATTGCCACCAAACTCTATATCCACAGCTAGGGTTAGGTTGTTTTGGTCCGCAATCCGTAAGTTAACACCGGCAAAGCGGCCATCAACATTTTCATCACCGGCATTGCTATAACTAAAGCTATTTCCCGCAAGACTAACGTCAGTATCATCATCATTACTATGACGAGAGCTTAAGCCCACTCTAAACTCTAATTCGCTGTAACTAGTAAATTGATAGGCTGCTGCTAATTGAGCACGGGCAGTGAGGACGCGTAAGGTACGGTCATCTACCTTAAAGTTAGAGTTCGTGGTGCCTTTCTCCCGATAACCATCAACCCAAGCCATATTGTAATTAATACTGGCTGAGGGCCTAAATTCTAAATTATCAGCTAAGGTATAGGCTGAGCTTAATGTCACCGATGGACTTAAAAATACACTATCAAAATCAGCTTCGGCGGTTTCAAATCCGGTGACACTATCAAACACTAAGCGACGATTGTCATTATCAGCATACCCCGCTAATACCGAGGTACTTACATTAAAACCATCAAAGGTAAAAATACCATAGCCGCCGAGATAATAACTATCTGACTCAGTTTTAAATGAGGCAATATCGCTACTTTCAGCTGAGGAATGTGCCACCCCGCCGATAACACCTAAACGAGTTTGGTTTCTATCCCACTCATAGCCCAAGGTGAAACCAATATGACTTGAGTCATAGGCTAAAGTGCTGCCTTGGCTATCAGAATCAGCATTGCCACCAAATACTTGTGCCCAAGCAACTGGCTTTTTCTCTTGAAATAACATGCCCGGTGATAACGTCAGGGATGCCACTTGCACAGGTTTAAAGCTTGATTTGATAAAGGTTCGCTGGTTGACAATATTATGCACCGACGACGTAACGTCAGCCAAAACCACTGAGCTGGCAGCTTCAGCAGTAGGATCTGCGGTCACCACGGTGTTTCCATCAACAAAACCGGCAACGCCAATCAAATTGATGTTTTCAACATTTTGGATATCTAAAACCGCCGAGGCACTGCCACTATAAATATTAACGGTATCGTTATCACCGCCATTATCACCTAAATCAATGCCACCAATAATTTGTGAGCCGGCCAATAGGTTTAAGGTCACATTATTATTATCACCACGTACCGCTAGCCCTCCGACATCGGTCGCTCTAATCGTGCCGCTATTATTGATAGTGGCATCAGCGCCAGCTGAATAAATAGCATTATTAGCTGCTGTAATCGTACCGCTATTGCTGATAGTGGCATTAGCACCATATGAATAAACACCCAAATCATTACCTACATCAATCGTGCCGCTATTGTTGATAGTGGCATTAGCACCAGCTGAATTAATACCTACATAACCATCTACTGTAATCGCACCGCTATTGCTAATAGTGGCATTAGCATCAGCGGCATAAATACCGACATCACCACCGACTGTAATCGTACCGCTACTATTGATAGTGACATCATCACCAACCGAATTAATACCATTATCACCTCCGACTGTAATCGTGCCGCTATTTTTTATCACTATATTATCCCCATTGGCATCAATAGCACGGGTGGCACCGTCTATCGCTCCGCCGACCTCAACAATGCCGCTCTCATTGGCATTAAGGCTTTGCGGCATTACTGTTTGACCGTTAACAATGGTGAAATCAGCAGCTTGGGCTGTGAACGAAAGAAGTGCGGTACTGACAAGAAGACTTATTTTTAGTTTAGAGCATGATAGAGGCACAGCTATTAATCCTTTAAAGGAACAGTTAATTTCGGTCGAATGCTAAGAGCTAATTTAATATCAAAAACAAGCTATATTTTTGACGTTAAAGCGTTTGCTCCACATGCTGATTTTCGTTATCAAATTATTAGCACGGCATAAATCGCCACTACTTATATCGTATTTGATGTACCTTAGCTATTAACTTTGCTTAGCTTTTTCCCTGTGATAGGTTCTGGTTTATTCAACATATTTAAAACCTGTAAATAGCCCCAAAATTAAAAACAATTCGAATCAAAAACTTAAGACACAAAAAAGGCACTCCCAATTAAAATTAAGAGTGCCTTAATATTTCTTACTCATGTGAGCTTAGGTTTAGCTTATTAGTACAAACTGATTTAAAGCCTTCTTCACAAACGCTATCAGCGCCATAGTTTAGGAATATAACTCTGGCCGACGATGGGAAAGTATCGGCATGTTTTCTCTGACTTCTTTTAGATAGGCTAAATCAATCATCGTTGATACCACTTCTGGTCGTTCAGAGGCACAACAGACGATACTCCCCCATGGATCAATCACCACACTGCTGCCGTAAGAAACTCGGCCTTCATGATGCTCACCCCATTGATTAGGTGCCACGATATACACTTGATTTTCAATCGCTCGGGCGATCAACAGCGGCAACCAATGATGCTTGCCGGTATAAAGAAAAAAAGCCGCCGGTACAAAAATAATTTCAGCTCCTCTCGCTGTTAAATCTCGATATAACTCAGGAAAGCGAAGGTCATAACAAATAGTTAAACCAATTTTGCCAATTTCATGGTCAACCACCACCGGAATGTTACCCGGTTTAATGCCATCCGATTCGTTATAACCCAAAGCCGGTGCGTCACACATATGAATCTTCCGATAGACACCATTTAACTCGCCTTGGCGGTTCACTAATATTGAGGTGTTGTATAAGCGATTGGGATCATCGGGTGTTTTTTCGTAAATGCTACCTAATAAGATAGATAGATCATATTTTTTGGCATAGTCACGAAATGTTTGCACCAGCTCACCATCCAATGATTGTGCAACCCGATGCTTTTCTTCATTATCACGGCCGACATAAAGAAAGGTTTCAGGAAAAGCCAGCAGATCCACGCCTTTATCTGCCGCTAGCTGAATTTTTTTATGGGCACAGGCCAAGTTCTCCTCAACATCACTTGAAGATCGCATCTGTACTACACCGATATGACTTTGTATCATTTGTTGGCTCTATTCATAGTTAGCTACAACTCAAATATAGCAAACTCTAGCCATAATAGTGAAACAGCCAGCTGACTATCTTTATATATAAAGCAGACAAGACAACGTTCTATCGGTAATATTCTCGCTAACTAACGTTTTATATAAGGAATCATTGTGGCTAATTCATCTGGCTTTCCATTGCAGCGCCCTCGCCGCCTTAGAAAAGATACTTTTTCCAGAAATCTAGTACGCGAAAATCAACTCAGCGTGCATGATCTGATTTATCCCTGTTTTGTCTTAGAAGGCACCAACCAACGTGAAGCCGTTGCCTCCATGCCTGGCGTTGAACGTCGCAGCATCGATTTATTATTAAAAGAAGCTGAAATCATTCATAAATTGGGTGTGCCAATGATGGCCATTTTTCCAGTCACACCCGACACAGCAAAGTCAGAAGATGCCCATGAAGCATTTAACCCTGAAGGCTTAGCTCAACGTGCAGTTCGCGCTTTAAAACAAGCCTTTCCAGAACTCGGCATCATGACTGATGTGGCTTTAGATCCGTTCACCACACACGGCCAAGATGGTTTGATTGATGACACTGGTTACATCATCAACGATGAAACCGTTGAAGTCTTAGTTAAACAAGCTTTATCGCACGCTGAAGCCGGGGCTGATGTGGTTGCCCCTTCCGATATGATGGATGGTCGTATTGGTGCGATTCGCCAAGCATTAGAAGAAAACGGTCATATTCATACTCGCATCATGGCCTACTCTGCTAAATATGCCTCTAGCTTCTATGGCCCATTCCGTGATGCCGTTGGCTCTGCTGGCAACTTGGCAGGAGGCAATAAATACAGTTACCAAATGGACCCCGCCAACAGTGATGAAGCCTTGCACGAAGTCGAACTCGATATCAATGAAGGGGCTGATATGGTGATGGTTAAACCCGGCATGCCTTACCTTGATGTATTACGCCGCGTCAAAGACACATTCAAGAAACCCACCTTTGTCTACCAAGTCAGTGGCGAATACGCCATGCTCAAAGCCGCCGCTCAAAATGGTTGGTTAGACGAACAAGCCACGGTGATGGAAAGCTTAATCGCCTTTAAACGTGCCGGTGCCGATGGCATCTTGACCTACTTTGCCAAAGACGTAGCTCAACAATTAGCGAAATCCACTAATTAATAAAATATAAGAATCAACATGACCGATCATTACGCCGTTATTGGCAACCCAATCAAACACAGCAAATCACCGTTAATCCACACCGAGTTTGCCAAACAAACAGATCAAGACTTGGACTACATCACCAGAGAAGTCCCTCTTGATGGCTTAGTTGAAGGTTTAAAACAACTGCAACAGCAAGGCTTCAAAGGCATCAACGTCACCGTGCCGTTCAAAGAACAAGTCTGGCAAGCCGTCGATAGCAAAAGTGAACATGCCACCCGTGCCGGTGCAGTAAACACCGTAGTCTTCAATGATGACGGCACTTTATATGGTGACAATACTGATGGCATCGGCCTGTGTCGTGATCTGGTTGATAACCACGCTATTGAACTGAAAGGCAAACGACTGTTACTGCTCGGTGCCGGTGGTGCTGCCCGTGGTGTCATTGAACCATTATTAAGCTACCAACCGGCTGAACTCTTCATCGCCAATCGCACCGCCAGCAAAGCCCAAGATCTAGCTGAATTATTTAACGACTTCGGCAACATATCCGGTGGTGGCTATGATGACATATCAGGTTCATTTGATGTCATCATCAATGCCACAGCTGCCAGTCTACAAGGCGAAGTTCCGCCTTTAGCCGACAATATTTTGAAAGATAATGCCAGCTGTTATGACATGATGTACAGCAACGAAGACACTGCCTTTATTGCGTGGGCTAAGCAACATGGCGCAGCAAAAACGATTGATGGTTTGGGGATGTTAGCAGAACAAGCGGCTGAAGCTTTTCGGATATGGCGAGGGGTGAAGCCTGAAACTCGAACGGTTATAGAGCAAATTCGTAACAAATAAACACCTAAAAAATTTATGAACAAATATTCATTACTATATTAATAAGGATTTTAAAATAAGAATGGACTCGACAGAACGACATGTATTTAATCATTTACAGACTCGTAACTTCAGTTCAATTGAATATGAACCCGATGGCAACATACCTCCAGACTTCCTTGTTGATGGTAAAGTAGCTATCGAGGTTCGCAGGCTAAATCAACATCACTTTTCTCAAAATAATATAAAAGGCTTAGAAGAAGTTGCCATCCCACTTTGGCAAAGAGTAACAAACTTCATTGAACACTTCAGCCCTCCAATAGATGAGGAGAGTTGGTTTGTGAACTTCACATTTTCTAGGCCAGTCCCAAAATGGAAAAAACTAGAACCCTTGCTTCAATCAGCTTTAGAACAATTTTGTAACTCACCGATCAAAACTCCTACAGTATTAATACAAACACTAGGCATTCACCTGGAAGTCTTTCATAAGGCATCAAAAAAACATTCAACGATGTTTCTCATGGGTGCTTATATAGATAAGCAGTCCGGTGGGCTTGTATTATCTGAAATGGAAAAAAATATCATCCATTGCTCCGATGAAAAATCACTCAAAATAGCAAATTTTAAAAGTAACTATTATGAGTGGTGGCTAATATTAGTTGATCATATTGGCTACGGATTAGATGAATTAAATATATCTCAGTTCAATGAATATGTAACCATCAAACATTCGTGGGACAAGATCATTATTATCGACCCACTAAATGAAAATATTTGGTTTGAAATAGAAAATAAAAAGTAACTTAAAGTTCTATATCTTCATAAATCACCCCATAAAGTCCTTAATGAGCAGCCGAGCATCGAAAAACCGTTTGGAGCAAGCTCAACGAGTGTCTGAGCGTAGCGACAAATTTGTCAGGAACAAATTTGGATGCAGGAAGCGCCCGTAGGGTAAGTGACATGGATGTCACGAATCAGTTTTCTCGTTGAGCCCAAACTGATTGAGAAGCACAGGGAACCCGTAGGGAAAGTATGGGCTGACCTTTTCTTTGGTTCCGTTTCTTTTGGCCACGCAAAAGAAATGAACGCCCAGCGGCAGCGTACCAACAATAAGAGTTTAACTTCTAACTTTTCTACGAATACCTAACAAACCAACTAAAGCCGGGGTAAATAACCAAACTGCTGCCGGAATAGGAACAGCCGAAACTTGGCTCCACTGCACATAAGTATCATGAATATAGCTCGTCGTTTGAGTAACATACCCCGCCAATACAGATGGGTATGGGGTTCCCAATTCAACACTATAAAATTCAACTCGGTTGGAGATTAAACTAATCTCATAAGGCGTTGCTAAGGTACATGCATTGTCATAACTACAACCTCTAGTTAATTGTGCATTGGCATCCCAAACTACAAACTCTGCATCCGTACTTAAAATTAATGCCTTCAGTGCTTCAGATGCAGATTCAGCAAAAGCAATATCATACAAAGATAGCGAATTAGCTAACCAACTCCCCCCATCAAAGCTGGCATTCCAAAAAGAGCCATCGATTTCGACATTGTCTATACCAACAACTTCACCAGCCACTGTATTCAGTGTTGCTGCAGACGCTGGCAGCATCATCACTGAAGCTACAACAATTAAACCCATCCGTAGTATCTTGTTCAACATATCCCTATTCCTAATTATCCTAAAACCACTATCGCTAACTCAATTGAAAAACAGCGAATAAGGGAAGGATACAGAGCAAATAACTCTATTACGCTATGAATTAATCCTGAAACAAAAAAGCAGTGCTGCAATAAAAAACATATAGAACAAGAAGCTAGCACCAGCCCTCTATTTACCTCAGTAATACTAGGCTCATTCTCTTGTTAACATGCAAATAATTATCATTTACAATACTACCCTTATCAATTTAAGCGATGCCCACACCATGCCTTGCAGTTATTTTGACAAAGGTCGTCAAAGACCTAACTCAGCACCACATGTTCAAAGCCCAAATCAATTATCCACTTCAACTTTACTGGATACTTATGTCGCCTAAACAATTATTACCTGCGACATTTCTAATTGATTTAATTGAAAACCAGCGCTTCGGTGTTGAGTATCAACCTATCATCGATGTTAATAGCCAAGAAGTTTATGCCTATGAATGTTTGTCACGATTTTTTGATGCAGACAATAAGTCGATCAGACCTGACTTAGTTTTTTCATCGTTACATGACAGTCCATTAAGCCTTTTTCAAGTCGAGTTTCAGCAAAAGAAACTCCAACTGGGCCATGCACCTAATAATCAACATATCTTTGTAAACTTAGATCAAGACTCTTACTTCTCTTGCAATGTTGAAGCTGAAAACAATCCATTTTTACAATTATTTAATGGTTTTAAACAAGATAATCTAACGGTTGAACTCATTGAAAACTCAGAAATTAATGATGCCATTATGAGTTTGGCGATGATTGATTCATTAGCTAAAAACAATATCAATACGGCGATTGATGATGTTTGTAATCCCAACTCGATGATTTCGACTTCAGTATTACAACTGGTTAACTATATAAAGCTTGATAAAGAAGTTGTTCAAAATAAACATGATCAAAGCTTTCAGCAGCTGGTGAAGTTTATTATTGATTATGCCCACGCCACCAATAAAAAAATAGTGTTAGAAGGTGTAGAAACCGATGAAGACTTAGCATTTGCTAAACAATTAAACTGCGACTTTGTGCAAGGCTTTTTGTATCGACCACAATTCATTAATGTGACGTAAGTAAAGCTCACTGATCAGACACGCTTTCATCCAAGCTAAGAGCCAACTGCTGCAATGATGTAGCTGAAGTTTGTTTATCAAAGCCACTTAATGACAGACCAATTAGCCGAACCGGTTTCGAGCCTGCTTCGGTTTTCACTAACAAATTGGGGAGTGCTTGTTTTATCGCCGCTAAGTCCCATTTTTTCTCAGCTGTCACTGCTCTAGTGACTTGTTTAAAGTTGTTATATTTCACTTTCAAAGTCAGCGTATAAGCAGTCAGTTGCTGTTTTTCTAAACTGGCCAATACCAACTCTGCTAATGCCAGTACTTTGTCAGTTAACAGCTCAACAGACAGAATATCTTCGGCAAAGGTGGTCTCCTTGCCTAGTGATTTACGTATCCGTTCGCTTCGTACCGGTCGGTGGTCAATGCCACGAGCAATGTGATGATAATAGTTACCTGCCTTGCCAAACTTATCTGTCAGTTGCTCCAGTGACCATTGAGCTAGATCATGGCCTGTGCTAATGCCGACTTCAGTCATCTTTTTTTCAGTTGCTGGACCGATGCCATGAAATTTACCGATAGCTAATTCAGCGACAAAGTCTTTGCCTTGTTCCGGCTTGATAACATATAAACCATCAGGTTTATCCATATCTGATGCGACCTTAGCGAGGAATTTATTGTAAGACACGCCGGCAGATGCAATGAGATTGGTTTCAGCTAAAATGTCTCGCTTTATCGCTTTGGCAATCAAGGTGGCCGAGCCATCATATTCAGCGGTATAGGTCACATCTAAATAAGCTTCATCTAAAGATAAGGGTTCAACTTCAGAAGCATAACGCCAAAATACTTCTCGGATCTGTGTCGATACTTCACGGTAAGCTTCAAATCGCGGCGGCACAAAGATCGCCTGTGGACATAGCCGATAAGCTTGTGAACAGGGCATCGCCGAATGAATGCCAAACTGACGCGCCTCATAACTACAAGCGGCAACCACACCTCGACTATTAGGCTGGCCACCGACAATAAGTGGCTTACCTTGATAGTCCGGCTGGTCTCTTTGCTCTACCGATGCAAAGAAGGCATCCATATCAACATGAATAATTTTTCGTTGTTGAGCCATAAACTAATTACTTATGCTTTATGAACTTGCTGATACTCAGCACCCCAATCACATAATAGATCCAAGGCTGGATTCAACTTATCGGCTAACTCTGTCGGAGTATATTCAACCCGTGGTGGTACTTCAGCATAGACTTTTCTAGTCACCAGTTTATGAGACTCTAATTCGCGTAGTTGATGAGTCAGCATTTTTTGAGTGATCTTTGGAATCTCACGTTTTAATTCACCAAATCGCAAGGTCTTGCCACGTAAGTGATAAAGAATAATAATCGTCCATTTACCACCGATAACATCTATAGCGGCAGCCACTGGGCATTCGCTCATAGCATCACAATCTGCAACTTCGCTAACATTGTCTAAATTTTTTTTATCAGTCTGAGCCTTTGTTTTCGCCATTAGGCACCTCCAGGAAACTAAACAACAAATTGGTGCGTACTTGTTGAATCCAATTCCACACCCTATAGTTACAAAAGTATACCAAATATACTTTTGTAACAGTGGATAGTTTTTATACTTAACTTAATACCGTAAGAATGAGGTTAGAACAATGACTCTAAATACACTTTTTAGTGAACAAAAATTAGGCGACTTAACATTACCGCACCGGATTGTAATGGCTCCGTTAACACGATCACGCTCAAGCCAACCTGGCGATATTCCTAATGATATGAATGTCGAGTATTACAAACAGCGCTCTTCTGCAGCGATGATCATCTCCGAGGCAACACAGATCTCACCTCAAGGTAAAGGTTATGCTTTCACCCCCGGTATTTACTCCGAAGAGCAAATTGCAGGTTGGAAGAAAATCACTGATGAAGTGCATGCACAAGGTGGTCGTATCTTTATGCAACTTTGGCATGTCGGTCGTGTTTCTCATTCATCACTACAACCAGGTAACTTCCTACCCGTTGCACCATCGGCTATTGCCGTATCGGAAGGTCAAGCTTTTACCTATGAAGGTATGCAAGATTTTGAAACACCGAGAGCACTGGATGAGAGTGAAATTCCAGCCATAGTTACACAATATCGACAAGCCGCTATCAATGCTAAACAAGCCGGTTTTGATGGTGTAGAAATACATGCAGCGAATGGCTATTTACTCGATCAATTCTTGAAAGATGGCACCAATAAACGTACTGATATTTATGGTGGTAAGATTGAAAATCGTAGTCGATTTGTTTTAGATGTAACGCAAGCCGTCACAGATGTTTGGGGTGGCGATCGTGTTGGTATTCGCATTTCACCAACCGGCACGTTTAACTCAATGTCGGACTCAAACCCACAAGCTTTATATAATTACCTAGTCGAAAAGTTAAACCAGTTTAATCTAGCTTATTTACATGTTGTCGAAGAACTTGGCCTGAGCGAAGAATCTACTGACAACTTTGACTTTAATGCCTTACGTAGCATCTTTAATAGTGCTTATATGGCTAATGGTGGTTATACCGGCGATACTGCAGAGCAAAGCTTAACGAATGATCGCAGTGATTTTATCGCCTTTGGTGTGCCATTTATCTCTAATCCTGATTTGCCTGAGCGTATTAGACAAGGTGCAGACTTAAACGAAGCAGATCCAAATACCTTTTATGGTGGTGATGCGAAAGGTTATCTTGATTACCCAAGTTTAAACCAGCAGGCAGCGTCAGCTTAATATCAAAGTATGGAAGCTATCCTAAAAGAAAGGGATAGCTTCCATTCATTATCACTAAAAGATACTTTTCAAAGCATCAGTTACAGCTGAACCCGCATCTTTAACCGTATCAACTGCTTTTCCGGCAACGGTTTCGTCTTCAGCCGTTGCTTGCTGTGTTGTTGTAGCTTTTTGACCTAAGGCTGTTGCACAAGGATCTGCATCAGCAGTGCTGCGATCTAATAAGCCCTGAGCCAAGATAGATAAGCCACCTGTAGCAACAGCAGTTCCGACTGTTAAGCCTGTTGATAGTGCCTCGCCAACACCTGTGGTTGGTGTTGGGCTTGCTAGCGTGCCACCAATTCTAATAAGGGAAGCAAGTTGACCAGCACTAATACCTATCCCTTCTTTTGCCTCTGGTTTGATACCAATATCCAGCGCTTCAGTCTGTAGATTAATCGAACCACTACCAATAATGTTCATTTGAGTCGTCGAAATAGCAATACCTTGATCCGTTGTTGCTAAGCCATTTTTAATATCAAAATTGACGACTGCACAATTCAAAACAGTACCTTCGCTACTCTTTGAAAATGGGTTTAGCATACTCATTGTTTCAGCTAATACATCGGCACCCAAAGCACCTGTCACAGAATCGGTTATTTTACCTTCGCCAACTTTGACGACTAGTTTTCCATTCAAGCCTGCCATGATTTGACTGACACTCTCACCACTGCCTGTAACGTTAATATTTACATCGGTTTTTGCACCACTCAGCTTGCCATGTAAATCTGTTAACTGATTTGGCTCTAAACCAGCAATATCAAGATTTATAGCTAAACTAGCGGTTTTAGCTTTTGAGATTAAGGCAATATCGCCAGCCAACTTACCACCAGCAACCACCGTGCTCACTGGCTTAACTGATAAATTGCCATTTTTTAATGATAACTTCACTGTCGTTTCAGCTAGATCTAAACTCGCTGTTTTTATAAGTTTTGAATCAATTGAAACAGTGGCATTAATAGAATGTAGTGCATCTAACAACAACGGGTCATCTGAAAATAAACGCTCTTTTTTCTCAGTTTCAACTTGCTCTTCCTCACCAGCTAACTCGGCTAAATCAATTAAGTTCGATTTGAGCATGGCAGTGATAGCAGGCTTTTTATTTAAAACAGCAACGGTGACATCACCTGAAAGGTCAGTATTTCCTGCTTTCACATCCAGTGCCTTAAGCGAATAAGCACCCGCTCCATCGATCAGTTTTGCTTTCAATGCAATGGGGCCAAAGTCTGGTAACTCTCCACCCGCTAACTCAGATAAATTTGCTAAAGAATCAACCGTAAACTCGATGCCAATATCAAGACCTTGGCCTTTCATTGGTTTGTTTATATTGCCATTAATGCCTAACTGAGCATCTGCAACTTCAATTGCTAAATCTACGGGATAATTATTATTACTAGACAATTGATTAATGGAACCTAATCGTCCAGAGACTGAAACTGGGATTTCGTTATAGGCAAACTCCAACATTAATGATAAAGGCGTATCCGTGCCGTCAGAGTCAATCGTTAATTCATCAATCACTACTTTCGTTTTTTGGCTTGTCATGCCATCAATATAGGTAACCGTTGCATTTTCGATTTGAACTTTATTTATGATTACACTAGGTACTTCAGTACTGTCAGCATCAGAAGGTGATGATTTTTCCTCTTTATTTTCAGTCGTAAATATCCAGTTGCCCATGCCTTTTTTATCGGTCTCAAGCAATATTTCCGGCTCCAGTAATATCACCTTATTTACCTGAATATTTCCGCTTAGTAATGGCAGTAATGACACCTCCACTTCGAACTTGTTTAGACTCATCATTTCAGGATTTGAGCCCCACTTTGCATTGCTAAACGTTACATCTTCAACAACCACCGTTGGCACGAGGGACAAGCCAAACTCTAAATCACCAGCAATATCTAATTTCCGACCAGTAGCTTCCTCTACCAAGCCAATTAACTCAGGCTTATATTGATTAATATCGGTTGTTTTTATGATGACGACCATTGCGATAAGGGCTGCAATAATTAATCCCGCAGCTATTTTGATTATTTTTGGCATGATTTTCCCTTCATGTTTATTGATTGCTTACTAAAGTCTTTCACTCAGCTATTTTTTTCACTTCAATGATACGGCCTATTATCGTGATGTTTTTTAGCCACTCATCAAAAGTGTGTTCAGCACCATCAAAGATCAATGTCACTTTTTCACCATCAAGTAGTAGCCGGCAAACCACAATAGATTTTTTGTAATTTACAACATATAGATCACCACTAATGACAAAGGTTTGAATTAAGTCGGCAACAACAAAGTCGCCTTCATTTATGGTTGGCAGCATATCGGTGCCATTCATTACAAACGCTTTGTAGTTTGGTATTGGATTATTTATATCTGGCGCTTTCATTATCTTTATTACTAAAACTTAGTTAGTAGTATTCCTTTTTATTTTTGTCACATTTCAACACATAATTAACCTTAAAAAAGCAACCATCGTTAATTTTTTGAGCCTATACTGGTTTCCGGGCACGACCCTTCAATTTACTAAAGTAATATACCTTATGAGCTTGAAAATTGATGCTACAGAATTAACGACTTTTTCTGCTAAAACACCTGCACCCAGCCTGATGCAGTTTCAATACACATCATTCCGAAAAAGCCTGATGTATATGTGCATTATCGGCATACCCTTTATCTTATTTTATATGGCGCTCTATAGTTACCTCTACCCACTTACTTCTTCGTGGGAAACCAGTGCTTGGCGTTTATATGCTGTGGCTAGCTTAGTGCTCATGTCCTTTTCCTTTTACAGCAAAACCTACAGCCCTCATATTCCGTGGTTAGTCATTCTGATGGGATGGTGCTGTTATGCGAGCTTGTGTCAGCACCTCATTTTAACCATTCCAAATTCACAATCGATAGCGCATATGATTGCTATCGGCGCTATTTTTATTGTTGGCATTACGGCGATCTCGCCATTGCTATCCTATTGGCAAATCATCACTGCCGCTATTGGTGCCGCAGCCATCCCACTTATTATTCCTGTGCTCAATGCACAGTCTGAATTTATAGATGTTGCTCTTGCTAGTCGTTTAATTACCAGTGCAGTTTTTGTTGTTTTATTAGGCTTTAAACTAAAAAAAGACAGTCATGAAAGTTATCAAACTCACTCTCAACTGCATCAAGCGAGTCAACTTGATGGCTTAACAGGTATTTTGAATCGCATAGGCTTCTTCTCTACCGTTTATGCTGAAACAGAACGAGCTAAACGAGAGTCTTCATCTATTGGCTTTGCCTTTATTGATATCGATCTATTTAAAGCCGTTAATGATAGGTTTGGCCATCAAGCAGGTGATAAGGTGATTAAAGCGGTTGCCAATAGCTGCTTAGAACTTATTCGACCTTATGATGTTATTGGCCGTGTTGGCGGTGAAGAGTTTCTGATTGCCTTACCTCATATCGACGTTCAATCTTTACAACATATCGCAGAAAGAATTCGCCATCAGATTCAGCAACTAGAATTAACAGAGAACCAGAAACCGATAAAACTAACCGTAAGCATAGGATTGAGTTTGCTCACCAGTATAGAGCATAGCTCAGATATCGAAACAGCGATCAAAGAAGCAGATAAAGCCTTATATAAAGCGAAAGAGTTAGGCCGAAATCGAGTAGAGCTGGCTCGTTTTAATTGAGAACTTAGTCGTCATTATTTAAATAAACTACTACTCTGAATTGCTTGGCCAATCTGCTCAGATAACTCAGGATCGTTAACCGCTCTAGCCATCGTTACTCCGCCGACTAACATCGCCAATTTTTGCCAGGTTGCAGCAGATACATCATCACTCCCTTCCTCTGTTGCTATGCTCGCTATTTTTAATAGCTCTTGTTCATAGGCTTTTTTTAAATCCTCATCACCACGACTCACTTCAGAAGTTAAGCTTTGCAAACCACAACTATTTTTAGCATCACATGTTCGTTTTTCACTGACATAAAACCCAGCCAATGCTTGCCACCAGTTTTCTCCATGAGCTTCTTGTAATGCCATAAACGCTTGCTGCACCTCCTGTAACCCTTCTACAACTATTGTTTCAAACGCTGCCTTTTTTGATGGGAAGTGCTTATAAAATGCTCCTGATGTCACCCCAGCTTCTTTTGCTAGCCCATCCACACCAATGCCACTAAAGCCATTTTTGCGGAAACTGCGTCCTGCAGCCGCAATTATTTTCTGATGAGTCTCTTTTTTTTGCTCTGGTTTATACCGCATCTACAATCTCATATATCTATTTATTTTCAATAGCTTGAAACAAAAACAATTAATTTCAAGTTCTAGTTAAGTAACATTTTATCATAAAATAACGGTCGTTACCCTTTACAGGATAACGATCACTACCTATCATTAAATCACGGTCGTTATCTTAAGACCTGGAAATACTTAATTAACCAACGATGAGGACATAACAATGCCATTAACATTAACCATTACTGAAGGTGTACTAATCAAGGGGAGAGAAGCACAAGCGATTCAACAGTTGACTGACGCAATGTTGGAATCACACGGGCTGACAGGCAATGAAGTTCTGACACCAAATATCACTGCCAACTTACATATTCTTGATAAAAAACAAACATTTTCAGGAGGAAAACCCTTCTCTGGCGTCTGGGTTGAGTGGAAAGTACCTTCGTTTTCTTTTAGTGATCGAGAAGTGCAATTGCAGTATTTCAAAAAAGCGACCGACATCATCGAGAAGCTTTCCGGATACAGCCAAGCTCGAGACAACATCTACGTCAATGTTGTACACGCAGTAGATGGAGCTTGGAATTTTGATGGTCAAGCCATGACCAACGAACAAATTATCCAAGCCATTTCATAGCAGGTATTCAAAAAGTTATGAATATCAAAAACTAAACAACAATTTAAAGGAAATCATCATGTTTAAAAAATTAATTACCACAGCATTATTATCTGCAGTAATGACGACTGCGTATGCAAATGAAAGCTGTATGCCGATAGGTGGCACAGGGATGCCCAACTTTTTCTCCCAACAGGAAGGCGTTATTTCAGCTGTTGCCCCTTTATCAGGAAGTTTTTCTGCCGCGACGGCACGAGTGATTGCTGAAAGACAAACTGAAACAGGCTTAGAAATGGATATGCAGCATTTCTTTATGACCGATAAAGGCGGCTTTATGAATACCCATGATCTGGCAATTTTGACTAAAGTCCCAGGTAAGAAAGATCGGTTTATGATTGAAATTACCTACCATGTTCAAGCAGGTTCAACATCTGGCCAACTAGCGGATTACACCGGAACATTTAACAGCTATGGCTTAGTCGACTTGGAAAACAATCAAGGTGTCATTCGTTACAGTGGTGAGATTTGCCAATCGTAATTGATTAAATAACATGTAGGAATATCAGTTTGTTATTAGCTAGAACATATGTAAGTTAAGCTGGGTGGAGAGGTAAAGTTAACTTTTCCATTCAGCTTATTTTTTAATTACCCCTCGTTCGAACAAGAAATGAATCATCTGTATTTCTAGGGCAGTAGCTTAGTTACAAACATATCAATAATTGATCGTAATTGTTGCTGAGATTTACCGCTTCTAGCTATCGCTGAGAGGCCATGCATTAAGGTAATCACCATCATCGTTAATTCGTTTACATCGACATCAGAATTCAGGTTTCCTTTGACTTTTTCTTGGCTAAAAAAATCCATTAAGTAACTCTCTGCATAGTTACTCGCATACCTGATTGACTCAGTTGCCTTCTCTGGCAAGGTTTCACCAGCGAGTTCGTTTGATGCGACAGATATAAAGCAACCATTCGGCGTCGATGGGCTGCACAACATAGTCACGATAGAAAACAAATAGGCTTTTACTCTGTCACTGAGTGGTTGCTCTTGTTCATTAAGGTAGCTCACATGCGGAGAGGCATATTTAGTCAAATAGTGCTCGGTTGCACTGACAAACAGCTCTTCCTTATTACCAAAAGTCGCATACAAGCTAGGTTTATTAATGCCCATAACTTTGGTTAGCTCAGACAATGAGGCACCTAAAAAACCTTTCTTCCAAAAAACTAGCATCGCTGCTTCAAGCGCAGTTTCTTTATCAAATTGAAGCTGTCTACCACCGACCATAATGTGTTTTAAACCTTACAAAAAACCTTGACACAATTATACCGACCGGTACAATTATCTCAACCATACCAATCGGTACATAATTATTTAACTAACCTTAATGGAGTAAAAAATGAATTTTGAAATTAACAACAAAATTGCATTAGTAACAGGGGCTAATCGTGGAATAGGTAAAGCCATTGTTGAATCATTTATTCAACATGGTGCGACTAAGGTATATCTTGCTGTGCGTGACGTTGAATCGACTAATGATTTAGTAGCAAGATATGGTGATCAGGTTGAGACTGTTTATATGGATGTATCAAAGCCTGAATCGATCATAGCGGCTTCTAAAATGGCAACCGATGTACAGGTCGTGGTTAACAATGCAGGTATATTAAAACCAGCTGATCCACTCAATGATGATATCGAGGAAGCCTTTAGCCAAGAGTTAACTGTAAATACCTTTGGTTTAATCAGAGTCGCCAAAGCATTTATTCCCTTGCTTGAACAAAATGGCGGCGGTGCATTTGTTCAAATCAACTCTATCGCTTCAATTAAAAACTTTACTGGTTTCACCAGTTATTCGGCGTCAAAAGCGGCCGCCTACTCGCTAACTCAAGGTTTAAAAGATCAAGTTGCTGATAAAAATATCCAAGTTCTTAGCGTTCACCCTGGGCCTATTGCAACCGATATGGCCGACTCCGTAGGCATGGGTGAAATGGGCGAAGCGACCTCCGTTGTTTCAGAAGGGATCGTCACAGCACTTGCTGCTGGCGACTTTCATTTATTTCCAGATACGATGGCTCAACAGTTCTGGCAGCTTTATCAAGACTTCTCTGCAGGCATAGTAGAAGCACCACTCGGTGAATAGTCACATCATGAAATCATTGACGGAGATTAAATCCCGTCAGTGATGTTATTCAGATTTATTTAATGGCAGACGAACAAAAAATAAACTGCCTTGCTTAGGTAAGCTTTCGAAGGTGAGGGTTCCCTTCATTTCATTTACTAAGTATTGCGCTTGATAAAGACCAATACCTGCGCCTGCAATTTCATTTTTTTCCGCATACTCTAAACGCAAAAATGGCATAAATATTTTTTCCTTATATTCACGATCTATTCCGACGCCGGTATCCATAATGCTAATTTGTACTTGCTGACCTTCTATCTGTTTAACATCGATATTAACTAAGCCTTGTGGAGAATTAAACTTAATTGCGTTGGTTAGTAAATTGCTAAAAACCTGTCTAAGGTGATGTTCATCAGCATCAATAGTTAGGTCAGTTTGATTATAATTAATCGCTATTCCAAGCTTATTGGCTTGCTGTTGAATACCTCTCACCGCAGCAAGAATGACATTGTTCAAGTCTACTTTTTCAACTGAAAATTTCAGTTGTCGATTCTCCATATCGGCCACATCGAGAATATCATTCACCAAACTCAACAGGTGATTGCCTGCATCCATAATGCAGTCACGACCAGCCAATACTTTTTCCACTTCGCCAGCGATAATTTGCTGCTCTTGTAATTGAGTAAAACCCAAAACCGCATTTAAGGGTGTTTTAAATTCATGACTCATTCTTGATAAGAATTTTGTTTTTGCCTGATTGGCCATTTCAGCTAGGTGTTTTGCCCTGGCTAACTCCCCTGTTCGCTCAGCAACTTGATGCTCCAGTTCTTCATGTAAACATTTTAATGTCAGGTGATTTCTTACTCGGGCAATCACTTCCGATTCCACAAAAGGTTTGCGAATGTAATCGACGCAGCCGGCTTCAAAGCCTTTAATGACATCATTACTATCGGTACTGGCTGAAATAAAAACGATAGGGATGTTTTCTGTCTCTTCTGAGGCTTTCACTTTCCGACAAATTTCGAGCCCATTAATATCAGGCAACGTTATGTCTAATAAAATCAGGTCTGGAAGGTGCTGCCAAATATGATTCAACGCTTGTTGGCCGCTTTTAGCTAATGAAATGTCATAGCCTACTGTTTTAAGCGTGTTATATAGCACTTTGAGGTTGTCTGATTGGTCATCAACAATCAATACTTTCTTATTTATTAATTTTTCAATATCAAACATTTCATCAGCCTTCAAAAGTTAGATATTTCTATTTCAAGTTTCACCCAAACTGAACTGCTTTACAATCTCTGCAATACCATCGAAATCTAGATCTTCTGCTAACAGTCTTAAATGCTGAGCTAATTCAGCCTCGATCAATTGCGTCGCCTCAAGGGAATCAATAAAATCACCTATTTTGGTAATCTGGCCAGATTCAATTGCTGTTAAAATTTTAGCAGACATTGCTTTAGGTATCGTAATGGTTGAAAAATCATAGCCATCCACACTCAGCTCAGGACTAAATTCTACATCCGCCATATAATCAAACTGCACAGCCAATAAATCAGCGAGTAATTCAAATAGCTTTTCACGAACAAACGGTTTGCCAATAAACCCATCCACACCTTCCTGACGATACATTTGTTGATGATGTTCAAATACCGAGGCAGAAATCATTACTATTTTAATGTCTTTATTAGTATGATTTTTTCTGATCTGACGGGTCACTTCCAACCCATCAACCCCCTGCATGTGATAGTCAGAAAAAACGATATCAGGCATAAAGTCTGACACTAGGGCAATGCCATCTCTACCATTGTCAGCAACTTTAACATCAACACCTATTCCTTCTAATACGCGTGTTAATACATCCAAGTTTTCCTGAATATCATCTATCAATACCGTTTTTACAGTTTGGCCCTGCTTGAGACGACTGACATTGATATAGGGACTCTCTACCGTCATATCATCTTGTTCAGATGCCGGTAGATGCAAACTAAAAAAGAAGCGACTACTTTCCCCAGGTACAGATTCCATCGCCAATTCAGCGCCTAACAGTTGCAATAATGTTTTGGAAATAGACAATCCAAGTCCGGTGCCACCTTGTTTAATGCCTTCTTCATCTTGCTGGAAGGCTTTAAAAATAGACGATTGTTTGGCCATCGCTATTCCTTGGCCAGTATCACGTACTTCAAAGTAATAATCGTCATTTTCTAAAGGGTTAATAATCAAACGAATACTGCCTGTAGAGGTGAACTTCACGGCATTGCCAATTAAGTTAACTAGAATTTGGCGTAGCTTGACTGAGTCACTATAAACATTGATTTTTTTACCTTTAGTGATCCCTTCAATCGTTAAGGCCACACCTTTTTCCTTGCAACGCATAGAGAAAATAGTGAATAAATCTTGGCTCAAACTTTCCAGGTCAAAGTGAGTTTTATGAAGCTCCATCTTGCCTGCTTCAATTTTAGAAAAATCTAAAATATCATTAATAATGCTTAACAGGTGTTTACCAGCGCGATGAATAGCATCAATATCATTTCTTTGCTGTATAGACAGTCCAAGGCTTCGATATAATATCTGGCTATAGCCCATAATGGCATTAAGAGGAGTACGAATTTCATGACTCATACTCGAAATAAAAACACTTTTAGCTTTATTTGCTGACTCTGCTTTTTGTTGAGCAGATTTAAGATCTTGTTCGGCCTGTTCGCGTTTCATACTCATGCTATTGATCGCTGCCGACAAAATATCTTGCTCGCTTCGAATATCTACTCGTTTACTAAAATCACCTTCAGAAATACTCACGCAAACATCGGTTAATTCACTGTATAAGGCCATGACTTTATTAAAGCTGCCATTCATCTGAGATATTTCATCATCAACATTACTTTGCAATGCCATATTTTCAGTTAAGCCACCCAATGCTAAGGCATCAGCTGCTTGGGCTGCGAAGCCAACACGTTGTGCTATTGAACGAGCGGTTCTAAAAGATAAGAAACTAACAATCAACAAGCCAATAAAGGCAAAGCCCAATTGCAGCAACACCGCGGTTCTTATTGGAGAGATAATTGCCTCCTCAGATTTTCGGACGATAACTCCCCAACTGCCAGTCGGTACTGGTGCTGTCACAAAATAATATTTTTTGTTATCTAATGGATCCTCTACCAGCTCTAATAAGCCCGAATCCATATCAGCATAGTATTTAGCAAAAATATCCTTATAACCTGTTTCGGCAATTGTTTTAGTAATCAATTGCTCACGTTCATCAGATGTTGCTGAGATAAACTTTCCCAAGCGACTGATCAAAAAAATATCGATTTTTTGTCGGTCCTTTATTTGTTGAATAAATTCTAAAATCGCACTTAAAGAACGGTCAACACCTGCTACACCTTTGAATTCTTCGTTAATGACTATCGGATAGGTATATTCCATGATCATCTTGCCTTCATAATCATAAGGCTCTGTAACCATTGGCATTGCGATTTTATGCTCTATAAACTGCTCTTTATTGCCTTGGTAATAGAGACTGGATTCCATATCTACCAAATTTTCTAGATAAATATTGCCTTTATCGTGCTCCGTTTTACCTCGATACCAATACGGTATAAAACGACCTTTTTTATCGATAGATTCCGCAGAAATTTTATTTATTTCAGCTGATGACAAATAGTCTTGATCACTCTGATCAGCATTGGGCTCATAGCCAAAATAGGCACCGGTAAATTCAGGGAAAGCAATAAGGATTTGCTGAGCATAGGCTGTCGATGAAATACGATCACCGAATAGGCCATTTTGCTGCGCATGCGCCATTGTTTTGGCCGCAACTATAGAGCGAGTATTACCGCGTTCAATTTCTCTAGATACAATTTCGGCAATGCTTTTAAGCTGGTTTTCATTCGCGGCGAGTGCTGACGAGTAATTCTGCGAGGTGGTAAAGATAATAATAACAAGCAAAATCAATACGGTAGGTACGACGCCAAGTAATAGCATTTTACCTAATAGGCTGTGCGTAAATTTTATATTTGTATCATTTTTCATGTTAACCCTAGATATACTATTAACAAGGGTGTTGAAAACTACAAAAATATAAATAATGCTTTGAATATAAAGACTTTAACTCAGTTTAAACAATGACTCAATCCATATCAAGAAGTTACCATTACTTCAATCTATTTAATTTAAGCTTTCCACATTGAATGACTAGTTAATAATACCTTTAAGCTTCAATGCTTCTATAGTTAACTGTCTTCGAAGTGCTAGGTCAGACTTTGCTTTCACCTTAATATAGTTGGCAAACAACCATACTTTACCTGCAACTTCCACATAGCCTACATACCAACCATGTTCTCCTTGCCAACCTGTTTTAGCCCAAACTTTATAATCAGGTGTGTCCTCAACCAACATAATTTCTTTTAGCGTTTTAAAATGATTGGCTGCTATTGGTAACTCTTCTAAATAAACCTTCCTCAAAAAATTTATTTGCTGTCTAGGAGATACCCGTAAATCTCCTTCTAACCAAAAAGTAGAGATATCATCGCCAACTTTCCGATTGCCATAGTCAAAAAGATTTAAATATTTTTGATAAGTCGGTTTACCAATTTTCACAGCGAAGCGTTGATAACACCAGACGCATGACAAAGAAAATGCCGTTGCTAAAGTTTGATCAGAGTTCCAAGGTTCATATTGCCTGCTAACGCCATCCCACTTTATAATTTCAACCTGATTTTTAATGATTCCCTCTTGTAGAGCAATCAACGTATTCGGAATTTTAAAGGTGGATGCAGGTATATTCGCCCACGTCACTTTTTTAGCATTATGCTGATATTCAACACTGCCACTGAGCGAAGAAATCAGTAATACACCGTCTATACCAGCCGTGTCATAAAGCGTATCAATGCCATCATTATTAGCTGATAACGCTGATGAAACGAGCAATAGCAAAATGGTGTTAACAAATATCTTTCTGAACATATATCCCCAAGGTGTATTATTTTCATTCGCGATCACTATAGTATTTCTAACTATAGATTATTCAAAATTTATATCGTTAATTTTACTCAGACTTAACAACCAACTTGCTCATTTTTAACCCAAGTAATATATATGCAATCAGGCTTTGCCAATCACACATACTGCCGTTATGCTGACAGTAATTAAAACTAAGGAGTGATTCATGTTTGAAATTGAAATTTGGGCTGTTTTGATTGCTGCCATCATTATTGCCGGTTTAATTGGCTTTGTCATTGGTCGACGCCAAGCACCGGGCGGACAGAATGAAATCGATAAACTTATCCAAGAGTATGAGCAGAAATTGAGTCAACAACAAAGTGACATCGACTCTTATCAGCACTTAGTTCATGAACACTATGATACGACTGCTGACTTATTCAAAAATATGGCTGGCTCATATAAAAAGATGTTTGATCATCTATCTTCGGGCAATGAGCAACTCGGTAATCTTTCTGACAAACGTGTATTGCCTGAACGTGCAGGAGCATTGTTAGATGGACCGGATGTCTATGACGCTAAAGCCAATGACTTTATGAACCCGAATATCAAAGCTGACGAAGACGCTCTTAGCCGCTAATATAATAGCTAAAAATAATATTTCATTCTGAAAGTTTGGAAGTAATTCTGATTCACCGAACGGTGAACTTAAAGTAATAGTCCCCACAGTGTCGTTGTGACGGGGTTCTTGAACCATTGGGTTCAAGTGGTTACCTAGTTTAGGTATCGGGCTTCCCATCTTGTGGGCATGCACGCCAACCTAAATTTGATATCCATGCAATTTGCTTATCGGCTCAAGACACATGTCAGTCGCGAGCACCGCAGAGACATGGTTCTATGATAACCCGAATGAATTTAAAAAAAGGATTTTTTTACAATTCCAGTTGGCGATCTTCATCTAAAAAAGCGCTAACTCTATCTTTCATCTGAGAAATCTTTGCATCCATCTCATCGGTGTCTTGACCACCATCATTTTGTAAACTGATCAATTCATGCGCTAAATTTAATGCCGCAATCACTGCAATACGGTCTAGGCCAACGACCTTACCCGTTCCTCTAATTTGCTCCATATTTTTATGCAGCATTTGTGCTGAAGCAATTAATGCGTCTTTCTCATCTTCAGGACAGGCAACCTGATATTCCTTGCCAAGGATATTGACGTTAATAGGTGAACTCATAACTCAGCATCCAATTCTTTTAATCGACCCACCATCGTCTCAATACGGCCACGTGCTAAGTCGGTTTTTTCAACTAATTGCGCACGTTCGGTCAACCAAGCCGCCTGTTGCGCTTTGAGTAACATATTTTCTTCGCGAATGCGTCGACTAGCATGAAGGAGTTCATCTACTTGCTGTTCCAGCTGTTGAAGTGCGTCTTTTTCCATTAATATTGAGTTCTTGGCTATGCGAAAATAATGCCTAACTATAGTCGTGCCCAGCTGATTGGGTCAACAACTGTCATAATATGTTTTTTAAATTTAGGTTGTATCATCATGTCTCAATTATATTTTCCGTCTTTGGAAGCAGGTCAAGCAAACGGAGATGGCCCTGCTAGCACCTCTGAATTACAAGGCGCACTATGCGGCGTATTGTGCATGGATTCACAAGCTAACCGCGCAACTTGGTTCAAAACCTTATTTGAAGACATTCATCCAGATGAAGATGAACTACTTGATTTAATGGCTTTATTTGATCAAACAATACAAGCGCTTAACAGTCTTGATTTCGACTTCCAACTGGATCTTCCTGATGATAATGCGCCAATTTCGTCACGAATTACCGCTATGTCAGACTGGGGCCAAGGCCTCGTTTATGGTTTAGGTGTATCGGGATTAACGGAAGATACTGAACTATCGGCTGATTGCCAAGAATATATCGCAGACGTAGTCAAAATTGGTCAAATCAGCGATAGTGATCTAGAAGAAAACGATGATGAAGATACCAACTTCGAAGAACTAACCGAATATTTACGCATGGGTTTATTTTTACTCTACGGTGAGCTACAACCTATGAAACCTGAAGATAACGACCAACTCGAGCACTAATGAACAAAAAAGAATTTGCTAAACGCCGGCAACGACTCATTGAGATTATGGGTGAAGACAGCATTGCTGTATTACCCAATGCAAAAGTAGCAACGCGCAACCGTGATGTCGATTATATCTTTCGTAGTGATAGTAACTTTCACTATTTAAGCGGTTTTGATGAACCTCAATCGGTCGTTGTGATCGTGCCGGGGCGGCCACATGGTGAATATTTATTATTTTGCCGTGAACGCAATTTAGACAAAGAAATATGGGATGGTTATCGTGCAGGCCAAGAAGGTGCTATTGAAAAATATGGCGCTGACGACTCCTACCCTTTTTCTGATCTCAATGATATTTTGCCAGGCTTATTAGAGGGCAAAGAAAAAGTCTATTACACCATGGGCAACCAACCAGGTTTTGACGAACGTATGGTCGGTTGGTTGAACCACCTTCGTAATGCTTCGCGACAAGGCATGCAATCGCCAACCGAGATTGTTGAACTGGACCATGTTCTCAATGAGCTACGCTTATTCAAAAGCAGTGCCGAGATCAAGGCCATGCGCACAGCAGCAGACATCTCGGTGCAAGCTCATATCAGAGCGATGCAATTTACCCAACCAGGTAAGTGGGAATATCAAGTTGAGGCGGAAATCATTCATGAGTTTATGAAAAATGATTGCCGCTCCCCCGCCTACCCCTCCATCGTTGGCGGTGGTGAAAATGGTTGTATTTTGCATTACATCGAAAATGATCACCGTTTAAAAAATAATGACTTATTATTGATCGATGCCGGTGCCGAATATGATTATTATGCCGCTGATATTACCCGTACATTTCCAATCAATGGCAAGTTCACTACCGCTCAGAAAGCCTTATATAACTTAGTATTAGACGCTCAAAAAGCGGCGATTGCTGAAGTTAAGCCTGGCAACCACTGGAATCAGCCGCATGAAGCTGCAGTGCGTGTTTTGACTGAAGGCTTATTAAATTTAGGCTTATTAAAAGGTAAGTTAGAAACTCTTATTGAAAAAGAGCAGTATCGCGACTTTTACATGCACCGCACCGGCCATTGGTTGGGTATGGATGTTCATGATGTCGGTGACTATAAAGTCGGTGGTGAGTGGCGCTTGTTAGAGCCAGGCATGGTCTTAACTGTCGAGCCCGGTTTATATGTTCGAGACTCTAATAAAATAGATAAAAAATGGCATTTCATCGGTATTCGTATTGAGGATGATGTATTAGTAACCAAAACAGGTAACGAAGTCTTAACTGATGGCGCACCGAAAGAAGTTTATGAAATAGAAGCAATCATGGCTGCTGCAAAATCTTCCACATAAATTAGGAATGACGATGGATTATGATTTAATCATTGTGGGTGGCGGCATGGTCGGAGCAAGCCTTGCCATGGCGCTAGCTAATAGCTCTAAACGCATTGCCATTATTGAAGCGGTTTCACCACAAGCCGCCCAACAACCCAGCTATGATGATCGTGGTATCGCCTTATCTTATGGTTCACAACGTATTTTTGAAGCTCTGGGTTTGTGGAATGCCCTAGCACCATTCAGTACCGCCATTACAGATATTCATGTTTCAGACCGAGGTCACTTTGGTGTGACTCGTTTATCAGCCAAGGATGAACATGTACCCGCCTTAGGACAAGTGATTACGGCAAAAGCGATGGGCTACGTTCTTAATCAAGCCATCGCCAAACAAAACAACTTGGAGTTGATTTGCCCTGCATCGGTCACCAAACTACAACAGCATGCTGATCATGTTGAGTTGCAACTTAATGATCAACGAACCATTACCAGTCAACTTGTTGTTGCAGCTGACGGTGGTCAATCTACGATACGCAAGCTACTTAACTTAGGTGCCTTACAGCACGATTATCAGCAAACGGCTATCACCGCTAACATCAGTACTGAGCGTGCTCACAATAACCAAGCTTTCGAACGATTTACTGATACAGGCCCAATAGCCTTATTACCGATGACAGATAACCGTTGTAGCCTTGTTTGGACGGTGAAGTCAGGCCATGAAGCAGAGTTAATTAACTTGCCTGAACAAGATTTTCTAGCACAGCTCCAAGATCGCTTTGGTTACCGACTTGGTAAATTAATACAGGTAGGTGAACGTCATAGTTACCCACTGCGTTTAATTCAAGCAGATCAACCAATACAACATCGCATTGTGCTTATTGGCAATGCAGCACATAGTTTGCACCCTATTGCCGGACAAGGCTTTAACTTAGGCTTGCGAGATGTAGCCGTTTTAGCAGATGTTTTATCCACCAGCGATAGTGATGTTGATCTAGGCGATGCTCGATTGTTATCGAGTTACAAATCTTGGCGTTTATCAGATCAAGATTCAACTATTACAGCAACCAATAACTTGGTGACTCTTTTTAGTAACGACAATCCTATTCTAGGCCACCTTCGAGGCGCTGGTTTAAGCCTAACGGACTCATTCCCCCCTCTCAAACATTGGTTGGCTAAAAAAAGCATGGGCTTAAATGATAAACAACCACGCTTAAGTAGAGGTTTATCATTATGAATCAACATTACGATGTCATTGTTGTTGGTGGCGGCATGGTCGGCTCAACACTGGCTGTCGCACTCAGCCAGCAACCGTCATTAAATATCGCACTCGTAGAGGCCCACCTTCCTACAACGATGGCTAATGATGACAAACCCGAGTTAAGAGTAAGTGCTATCAGTCATGCCAGTGAAGCATTATTTAAAAACTTAGCCATCTGGCCATTATTGCAATCACAACGCATTAGTACTTTTTCTGACATGAAAGTATGGGAAACTCAATCCAGTTTATTGCACTTTGACGCTGCTGAAATAGGCGAAGCTAACCTAGGTCGAATTGTAGAAAATAAAAACATTCAACTCGCTTGCCTTGAACGCTGCCAACAGCAAACTAATATCGATGTCTTGTCGCCAGCAAAACCAGTTTCACTCGAACAACAAACATTAATACTTGAAGATGGTCGAACCTTAACCGCAGACTTAATTGTCGGTGCAGATGGTGCTCAGTCACTACTGCGCGATTGGAAAGCAATCAACACTCATGGTTGGGACTATCAACAGTCGGCCATTGTTTGCACCGTAAAAACAGCAAAGTCACATCAATACACAGCATGGCAACGCTTCTTACCAGAAGGCCCATTAGCATTTTTACCTTTAGCTGATGAACATCAGTGTTCCATTGTTTGGTCAAATAGCAGTGAAGAAGCTGAATTATTACTCGCCTTAGATGATGAGGATTTCAAATCAATTTTAGCCAAAGTATTTGAACACACACTAGGTGAAGTAATCGAAGTCAGTGAGCGAGCAAGTTTCCCACTTAAACTGCGTCATGCCGATCACTATATCGATGAAGGATTTGCCTTAGTCGGCGATGCAGCACATACCATCCATCCCTTAGCTGGCCAAGGTGTCAACATCGGCCTATTAGATGCAGCAACATTAGCAGAGACGGTTATATCAGCCCATCAACAAGGTCGACATATTGGTAGTATGCATACACTTAGAAAATACCAGCGTCGCAGAAAAGCTGACAATATGATGATGCAATTGAGTATGGATGCATTTAAACGAATTTTTGGTTCTGATATTGCACCTATCCGCTGGGCACGTCAGTTCGGCTTGAAAATAGTTAACCAAAACAGTTTACTGAAAAACTTCTTTATACAACAATCAGCTGGTCACCGGTTTGCTAATCCAGAGCTAACAAAAACGAAATTGTAAACAACAATCAACTAAAATAAATCGCCGTTCACCGTGTCATCGTCAATCAATGACTATCTTGTTCAAACTGTTGTTTTTTCTGTAGAGCAGCGTCATTGATTAACTTTTCAATGCCTTTCGCCTCGTCAATCATATCAGTCTGCTCTTGCCAAACATGACTGTCTTCCACTTTTTGGGTTTCATCTGAGCAAGCTGAGACACAACATGTCAGCACAGCAATTAAACATAAGTATTTCGTCATTATAACTTCCTACTCTTTAGTTAAAGTCAGAGTTAGTATAGTCCTAAATTCAGACATAAAAAAAGCAGCCTAGGCTGCTTTTTTTTGAAACTATCGTGATTCGCTTTAAGCTTGTTTAATATTACGTCTACGTAAGCCCATAAAACCAACTAAAGCAGGTGTTAACAACCACAGTGCTGCTGGTACTGGTACAGCGGCTACATCGGCAGTAACGTAAGCTTCGTCATTTACACATGCCATCGTTATATAAGTACTAAGTCTACCGCCTTCACCTTCACTAGGGTCAAAAATACTAAGAAGGCTTAAATCAAAACCACCTTCCAAGACATTATTATCACCACCGTTATTACTCCAACTACCTTGAAAAGTAGCTAATACATCATTGCCCTTCATTTTATATGTTTCAGTAACATGCTTTGGAGCATAGTCATTGTCATAAATGTTTGCGCCTTCCCACTCATCACCCTGCAACAAAGAAAAGTTGGCAATATCGCCAACGATGCTATCTAAACGAATAGCATATTGAAATCCTGATGAATCGGTTGTTGGGTTGGTTGCAGCAACGCCAAAGTCTGTAACAGCAATAGCAATATCACTTAGAAAGATAGGATTTCCTCTTCCTGAACCTGTTTGTCCACCATCTAATATTTCGCCACCAATCAAACCAAATTGAAATTGGCCACCGACAATACTCGTACCTAGGTAGTTAATATCCCAGCGGTCACCACCACTTGCATCGTTATATTCTTGAAAGTCATTACTTCTATCAAAGGTAGTCCATTTACTTGAACCTTCAGCGCCTTCAGTATCCCACTGATATTCTGAAGTTGAAATACTGCCATCTACGGTTGCAGCTTGAGCAAAAAATGGCGTCAAACTGAATAACAATGTCGATATTAAAGCTAATGATTTCACTACGAATATCCCCGAACAATTTATGAATGTTGGGCGCAGTTTAATGGCTTGCAATAACCTCGTATATTGTACCTTGGTACAAGGTGACTGAATTAACTACTAATTTTAACAAAAACACCAATTTAAATTGGTATAAAAACAAGTGATGCAGCCTTAACTACCACCGTTTTTATCAACCTTCCTGTTTTATGGGAGACAATTGTTGCCAAGTTGTCTTGCGTTGCAATCATTTGGCCAAAAAGACGTTGATAACTCAAATTGCGACGTTCATTTTCTAAGCTATCACTCAATAAATAATGTTGGCCATGCTCATTTTTACTTTCCGCGAGTAGCCATGCAGCAACTTCAATATTGCGTGCACTATTATAAAGTTTCTGTTGGTCTATGCTGGTTAGGTAATAAAACTCAGTATGATTATCATAAGATGCCATTAACATTTTTCGTAAACCAACAATAAAAGCTAAAATACGATCTTGGCCTTTGAACTCTGGTTTAAGTGCAGCACTTACCAAATCAGTAGCTGAAATATCTCGCCATTGAGAATACTCATAATCATGTGCTTTCGAAAAAACGAGCTCAACGCTGTCGTCTATCGTTCTAAATTGCTTATCATGACGAATTGAAGGATTACGTTTATAGAGTTTAGTCATTAAACGTTTTAAGTGATTCATCACGATGTGTTGATGTATTTCAACATCTTCATCAATACCGCTTTTTGCTAACCGATAGATGCCGGCACTATTAGGATCTGAGGCGACTACTTTGGTTGGTGATGATGAATGGGTGCAGGCAGTTAAATTAAAACAAAATAAAACAACAATAAATTTAAACAATCTCATCAACCAACCTTTGACTCGACTCGATACTAGGCTGTGCCACTTGAAGATATTGCTGAACACCATAAGGTAATGATGGTGGCGCAGAGCTAGCTTCGCCGTTATCTATGCTAGCAAAGGTGCGTACAAACCGTGCTTGTTGCTGTGAATCGGTACTTTCAACAGGATTAACGACGGTTGTAGCACTAACCGCTGAAATTGTCTTAGAAAAATCAACTTCAGCTGTTGCTTCAATGACAACTGGTGGTCGCGCTTTATCCTCAAGAGCAGGAGCTTTTGAATATGGATTTTGCGTTAAAATGCCACCATTAATTTGCATCTAGCTCACTTTTTCGACTTTTTTGCTAGTTGCAGGTTTATGTCTAGGTTGATGTGAACGTTTTCTTTTATCACCATCACCATGTTTTTTTCGGTGCTGGACAGGTCGCCTTTCACTCTTCTTCGCCGGCAACGGTTCTATTAAGTTTTCGTCTGATGTCGCAGTAACAGGTAATTTATGCTTTATATACTGCTCAATATCAGGCAATGAAAAAGCATAATCTTCGCATGCAAAACTGACTGCAACCCCACTAGCACCTGCTCGAGCAGTACGGCCTATACGATGTACATAATCTTCCGCATCTTGTGGTAAATCATAGTTAAAGACATGACTGACTTCGGGAATATGTAAACCACGTGCCGCCACATCAGTTGCCACCAAAAATGGAAAGTCGCCATCTTGAAAATGTTTTAACAAACTTTCGCGTTTTTTCTGTGGTACATCTCCCGACAATAATGCCGATTTATGGCCATTACCTTCTAAGAAGCCCCAAACACGATCTGCAACATTTTTGGTATTAACAAATACGATGCCTCGCGCTGGTTTTAAGCGGGCAATTATTGCTAATAACAACGGTATTTTTTCTTCATTAGCTGGGTAATAAACACTTTCCTCAATGCGATCGCCCATTACCTTTTCAGGTTCAACTTGTACTTTTTCTGGGTTATTCATGTGCTCATAGGCAAGCTCAGTGACTTTGTAACTCAAGGTTGCTGAAAACAACATACCTAACCGCGCTTCAGGTTTCGGTATGCGGCGCATGAAATAACGCACATCTTTAATAAAGCCCAGATCAAACATGCGATCAGCCTCATCTAAGACTACCGCCTGAATTTGTCGTAAATTAAAGACGTGTTGCTTTTGATAATCTAATAAGCGACCAGGGGTACCAATTAAGATATCGACACCCGCAACAATATTATCTCGCTGCTTATCATAATCTTTACCACCATGAGCAACCACAATGCGCAATTTAGCGTGACTATTTAATAGGATCGCATCTTTAGCGATCTGAATGGCCAATTCCCGAGTCGGCGCTAAAATCAGTGCGCGAGGTTGTTTGCCATCCCAATTTTCAGCTGGTTTTTCAGTTAACAATCGCTGAAAAGTTGCCAATAGAAATGCGATAGTTTTTCCGGTTCCGGTTTGCGCCTGGCCCGCGACATCCTGCCCTGATAGCAAGACAGGTAAAGCTTGTGCTTGAATAGGCGTACAGAATTCAAATCCCGCATCACGTAGACCATTAAGTAGATCTTCATGCAAAGGTAATGTCGAAAAAGCTTGTTCGGTTAAATGTGCGCTCATAGAAATACTTGCATTACCTTTAATGATAGGAAAAAATGTCGGTTAATATCGGATTAAGTTGAGTATAGCGTTCCGATACTTTATATACCACTGGAGAAAAAACATGAGTGAAAATGTCACCAATGTGACTGATGGCGATTTTGATAGCCTAGTACTACAGTCTGACTTACCTGTTTTAGTCGATTACTGGGCAGAATGGTGTGGTCCTTGCAAAATGATTGCCCCAATTCTAGAAGAGATTGGCGAAGAATATGCTGGCAAAATAACTGTCTGCAAGCTGAATATCGATGAAAACTCAGAAACACCGCCTCGTTACGGCATTCGTGGTATCCCAACTTTAATGTTATTCAAAGATGGTGAAATTGAAGCGACTAAAGTAGGCGCATTAACTAAATCACAATTGACTGCATTTTTAGATAGTAATATCTAAATTTGAAAGTTAGCTCCCTCCACATCTAATGTGGAGGGAGCATTTTTCAACACCGCTTTCTGCGGCCTCCTCATTCAGATACTGCAAACAGTGCTCTGTTATCTGATATGAAGTCACCTTCATTCATATTCACTTTGCATTCCCAGCAATTAAAATGAAGAGTCCGACTGTAATAAAGCAATAACATGGCTTCCCCCCTAGATGGATGTTTCCGAATTACTTAACGATCTAAATAAACCGCAACGAGAAGCTGTTGCTGCACCCTTGGGCCATACTCGTATTCTAGCGGGAGCTGGCAGTGGTAAAACACGCGTATTAGTCCATCGTATCGCTTGGCTTATTCAGGCCGAAAATTGTTCACCCGCAAACATCCTAGCCGTTACTTTCACCAATAAAGCAGCCGCAGAAATGCGTGCTCGAATTGAAGACGTTCTTGGCTACCCAGCAGGTGGCATGTGGGTCGGCACCTTTCATGGTTTAGCACATCGTCTATTACGATCTCACTGGAAAGATGTTGATCTGCCGCAAAGTTTCCAAATTTTAGACAGTGACGATCAGCTACGTATGCTGAAGCGTATTATTCGAGGCATGGAACTTGATGAAGCACAATGGCCTGCCAAGCAAGCTCAATGGTTTATCAATGGCCAAAAAGATGAAGGCTTACGTGCCGAACATATCCAGGCGGGTAATGACCCACACTCACAAAAAATGTTGGCCATCTACCAAGCCTATGAACAATCCTGCCAACGTGCCGGTGTGATCGATTTTGGTGAAATATTATTACGAAGTCATGAGCTATGGCTAAAGCGCCCCGATATTCTGGCTACTTATCAGCAACGCTTTCAACATATTTTAGTCGATGAGTTTCAAGATACCAATACCATTCAATATGCGTGGATTCGGTTACTCGCTGGTGATAAAAGCCATTTATTTATCGTCGGAGATGATGACCAATCAATTTATGGTTGGCGTGGTGCTAAGATTGAAAACATTCAAAAATTCCACCAAGACTATACTGATGCCACCTCTATTCGCTTAGAACAAAATTACCGTTCTACCGGCCATATTCTTGCTGCTGCTAATGCAGTTATCGCTAACAATAGCGATCGCTTAGGCAAAGAATTATGGACTGAAGATGATGACGGCGATCTTATCCAGCTCTATCAAGCCTATAACGAACGGGATGAAGCCAGTTATGTTGTAGAACAGATCCGTCAAAGTGTCACTAAAGGCGGTAAACGTGCCGACAATGCCATTTTATATCGCTCTAACGCACAGTCTCGGATTATTGAAGAAGCATTAGTACAAGCCAATATGCCCTACCGTGTTTATGGTGGTTTACGTTTCTTCGAGCGTGCTGAAATCAAAGACGTTTTATCTTATTTAAGATTAGTGGCGAACCGTAACGATGACGCTGCATTTGAGCGCGTTGTAAATACACCAACCCGAGGTATTGGCGCGGCAACCTTAACTCAATTACGCCAATATGCTCGTGAACAAAACTTAACCATGTGGCAGTCGGCAGTTGAATTAATCAATGCTAAGTTTTTTACTGCTCGTGCCAGTAATGCACTGACCGGCTTCCTGACTTTAATTGATTCCTTAACTCCAGAAGATGCTGATCTGCCTCTGCATGAACTCACCACTCTGGTTATTGATGAAAGTACCTTACGAGCTCACTTTGCAAAAGATAAAACGGAGAAAGGTCAGGGCCGCATAGAAAATCTAGATGAACTTATCAATGCTACTCGTCAGTTTGAGCTACCAGAAGACATTGAAGAAATGCCATTGCTAGATGCCTTCTTATCCCATGCCGCATTAGAGGCGGGTGAAAACCAAGCTGATCAATGGGAAGACTGTGTACAGCTGATGACGCTACATTCAGCTAAAGGTTTGGAGTTTCCAGCGGTATTTATGGTGGGGATGGAAGAAGGTTTATTTCCAGGCCAGAAATCCAGTGATGATCCTGCTCGCCTGGCTGAAGAACGTCGACTTTGCTATGTAGGTATGACTCGAGCTAGAAAAAATTTGTATCTGCTGTATACCGAGTCACGCTTTTTATACGGCCAAGAAATGTCACCGACACCCTCTCGATTCCTACGTGAGTTACCCAGTGAGCGAATCGAAGAAGTGCGCGCCCGTAAAAGCACGGTCAGCTCTGGCGGTTACAGCCCCATGGCGCCCAAACATAGCAATGCAATCAATGAAACCGGCTTTAAACCCGGCCAACAAGTGCATCATCACAAATTTGGTGGTGGCGTTATTATTGATACTGAAGGTTCAGGTAAAGCGGCACGCGTACAAGTCAACTTCAAACATGCTGGTAGTAAGTGGTTAGTATTAGCCTATGCCAAACTAGAAGCACTCTAATTCAGGACATTTTAAATGCTTAACTCTGCCTTATTTCGTTCAATTTTTGCCCTATTGTTACTCTCACTATTATCTGGCTGTGGTTCTTCTGATGACAACACGTCAACAGGGGCTGCCAACCTAGTTGATAACAAAACATATCGATGGAAAATGGTCACCACTTGGCCGCCAGGTTTCCCCGTTTTACAAGAAGGTGCTGAACGCTTTGCTAAAAATGTAAACGCGATGTCGAATGGCCGCCTTGATATCAAAGTCTATGCCGGTGGCGAATTAATCCCGCCCTTACAAACCTTTGATGCTGTATCACAAGGTACCGTTGAAATGGGTCATGGCAGTGCTTATTATTGGGCCGGAAAAGTACCTGAAGCACAGTTTTTTTCCACCGTTCCTTTTGGCATGACAGCACGAGGTATGAATGCATGGCTCTATCACGGTGGCGGTTTAGAATTATGGCGTGAAATCTACAAACCTTTTCACGTTGTGCCTTTTCCTTTAGGTAATACCGGTGTGCAAATGGGCGGCTGGTTTAATAAAGAAATCAATTCGCTTGATGATCTTAAAGGTTTGAAAATGCGTATCCCCGGTTTAGGCGGCAAAGTGTTTGCTAAAGCCGGTGGTAATCCAGTATTACTTGCAGGCAGTGAAGTTTATACCAGTCTAGAACGTAATATGATTGATGCAACAGAGTGGATAGGTCCTTTCCATGATCAGCGTTTAGGTCTCTATCGTGCTGCCGATCATTATTATTACCCTGGCTGGCATGAGCCAGGAACCGTATTAGAGCTGACTATTAATGAACGAGCATGGTTGAGTTTACCCGCTGATTTACAAGCTATTATTTCAAACGCAGCCCAAGCAGAAAACTTACTTATGTTTTCTGAGATGGAACAAAAAAACTTGTCTGCTTTGCATGAGCTACAGCAGCGTGACAACATACAAATTCACCGTTTCCCTGATGATGTATTAAAGAAATTGAACTCATTGACCAATGAAACCTTAAGAGAAGAAGCCGAAAAAGATCCTAAATTCAAACGTGTTTTTGAGGCTTATCAAGCTTTCCGTCATCAAAATGATGAATGGTCAGCAATTTCTGAAAATGCTTATTTAGCCATCGAAAAGCAATAATTATGATCTACCTTATTTTTACACCTGATGGGTTTGAACAAGCTAAAGCTGATATATTGCAAGATCAGGCCGATGTATGGATTAACGACAAGGTGTTAACCGACCCGCAACAAGATCAATTAACAGCGGCAAGCATCAACTTCAACATTTTGCCTGATATCGCTAACCCAAAGAATGAAAAATCTGTATTAGCAGCATTAGACTATGTAGAAAAAAATGCTGACAAAACTGAAATTTTAGTTGAATACTTATAAAGGCTTGCCCATCTGATGAAATACATTGTCACTGCCTTATTGCTGTTTTTAAGTCTGCCATTACAAGCAGCAGAACCAAATAATAAAGAGATTAAGGTATATCGCAGCCCCAACTGTAACTGCTGCCATAAATGGATTAGTCATCTTGAGAAGCATAAGTTTACTGTTATCGATATATTGAGCCATGACATGGCTAGCGTTAAAGATACCGTTAAGCTACCGCGTAAACTAAGCTCCTGCCACACAGCCATTATTGATGGTTATATTATTGAAGGTCATGTTCCTGCCACTGATATAGAGCGACTCATTGCTGAACAACCTGATATTAGCGGCTTATCTGTCCCTAATATGCCTATCGGCACACCGGGCATGGAAATGGGCAACCGTAAGGATGATTACAACGTACTCGCATTCAGTCCAAACGGTAAAGTATCAATATTCCAACAATACTTGCAGCCACAAACTGAGCATCATCACTAAATGCTAAACACAAAAACAAACCTGTTTTTAGGCATTGCCATACTACTAGGTCTTGTTTTTGCAACGCAGTTAGCTTGGACATTCTATAAATTAGAAACTAAAAATATTACTTCTGAGTTCGAACAAATAATCGACCTCCAAGTCGCCTCAATTGAACGTGAATTAACGCTTAATTTTGAAGCTCTTTATGCTATAAAAGGCCTGTTTAATAGCTCAGCAGAAGTCACAGCAGATGAGTTCAGTCTACTCGCCAGTGAAATCATCGCCCGCCATCGAAATATCCAAGCTCTTGAATGGATCCCGTCAATTTCTCATGCACAACGAGAAAGTATGGTGGAAAGTCGCAGACAACAAAACGCACCTCATTTTTTAATCAGCGAACGTCAACAGCAAGGCCAAATGGTTCAGGCTAAGCAACGTGATGAATACTTTCCTGTTTATTACGTGGAACCCTTTATAGGCAATGAAGCTGCTTTTGGTTTTGATTTAGCGTCTAATCCTAAGCGTGCAGCCGCATTAAATCTTGCCCGCCAATCAGGACAGCTTATAGCCACTTCTAGCATAACTTTAGTTCAAGAAACCCAACAGCAAAAAGGTTTTTTAGCTTTCTTACCCATTTACAATGGCCATCCAACAACGGTGACACAAAGGAAGAATCAACTCAGTGGCTTTGCATTAGGTGTCTTTAAAATTAATGATTTAATTGATAGTGCCAACCTACATAACTCACTCTATGGCATTAATTTCTCGATCATTGATGCAACCACTTCTACCAACGAAGTTCTCTATCAGAATGAAGCTATAGAAAGTAATACTGATATTGCTTATAGCAAAAAAATACCATTAATTGGCGGCAGAGAATGGAATATTATCGCCACTCCTTCCGCACAATACCTATCAGAACATCGTAGCTCGACACCTATTGTAATTTTCCTTTTAGCCCTTGCCTTTGTATCTTTTGGTTCTGTCTATACTTACCTACTTTCCCACCGGTCTGCAGAGATAGAAATGGCAGTTATAGAAAGAACCCAACAACTGAATGCCACCAAAGAAGAGCTGGAAAGAATCACACTATTAGATGGCTTAACAGGCGTAGCCAACCGTCGTCATTTTGATAGCTATTTAGCCCAAGAATGGTCTCGTGCTCAACGCAACAAACAACCTTTATCTTTAATCATGATTGATATTGATCTTTTCAAACAATTCAATGATAACTACGGCCACCTTGCTGGTGATGATTGCCTCACCACTGTTGCTCAAATATTGAAAATTACCGTGCAACGCTCCGCAGATCTCGTTGCACGTTATGGTGGTGAAGAGTTTGCGATTATCTTACCTAATATAGAAGATGCTTATATTATTGCTGAACTCTGTCGTCAAAATATTGAAAAAGCCGTGATTCCTCATGCTTATTCTTCAGCCAGTGATTATGTGACCGTCAGCATCGGTTTTAGTACCGTTATTCCTCATGACAAGACCGACTATCACTCATTAATAGCCAGTGCTGACAAAGCCCTATATAGCGCAAAAGAATCTGGTAGAAATACTGTCAGTAGTTCATAACTCGCCACGCCCTACGCCACCACCATTATAGGTAAGCTTGCACTTGGAAATTTTCATCGTCATTGGTCGTATTGTTAGCTCTGCATTTGCCAATGTATTTCAAAAAAAGTTAACACATCACGGTTTACACCCTTTCTTTATCGTAATGATGTCTTATGCCGTGCTGTCGATTATTTGTATACCATTATTATGGACATTTCAGTATACCCAGCTCAACACCGGCTTCTGGATCAATATGTTCTTGGCAGCACTATTGGATATGGCTGGCACCTTATTTTTGGTCATGTCGTTATCAAAAACAGACTTATCGGTATTTGGTCCCCTCAATGCCTATAAAATAGTTATTTCAATGTTGCTTGCCATGTTATTCCTCGGTGAAGTTCCAAACTCACAAGGTTTTATCGGGATAGCCATTATTGTTGTCGGTAGCTTTTTTCTATTTCCCAGCCAGCAAACAATTAATACCAATCGAATTGTTCAGTTATTTTCAGAACAAGGCGTTCAATACCGCTTTCTATCTATTTTATTGTTCTCAGTCGGTACCTTACCGCTAAAAAATGCAGTCATTGTAGGTGGCGCACTGCCGACGACTGTTTTTTGGTGCCTAATCGGTCTGCCATTGGCGGTATTAGCCAACAGTCTATTTATTGGTAGGTTTACTGAACAGCTAAAATCATCAAAACAGCATCTTTATAGCTTTATTTATTTGGGCATTCTCATCTTCTTAATGCAATACATGACGATGATGGTTTTATCTAAGCTATACATTGCCTACTCACTGGCCTTATTCCAGTTAAGCATGATCTTACAAGTCTTCCTCGGCTATCGTATTTTTAATGAGCAACATCTAATAAGAAGACTTGCTGCCTGTTTAATTATGGTCGTAGGTAGCTTATTAGTAATCAAAGCATAATCACAAACTGAACTATGTCACATATTTTCAAATTAGTAGTTGATCTATTTAATAGTAATCATTATCATTTACATCAACATTAATAAACTTAAACCCATTAATATGATTGTATGTGTTTGTAACAATGTAAATTCAGCAACGATCGAGTCCGCAGTCGAAATGGGTGCGACGACAATTGATGCTGTGCGTGACACAACCTGTGCTGGTAGTTGCTGTGGTAAATGCCAATTCAAAGTAAACCGAGTCATCCAAGATACACTCGCTGAATCTAGCTGTGTAATCCAAGCAGCAACCAACGCATAAATCACTTCATCCATAAGCTAATTGCCAATCTAACTTGCGCAACTTCACTTGCCAGCCTCCCAGTAAAAGCCCAATATTAAAATAATTTTTTCACATTATTTTAATATTCCAGTTCGCCCATTCAAAACAAACTTTACCCCGCTCTCTCTAAAAAGCTCTTAAGTAATTAATTTTGCTTAAGAATATGACTCTCGTGCCTATTTTTTAGTAAAGCGGATAAGTACTTTTGAACTAAAAGAAAATAAGAATACTTTCTATTTACCTTTAAAATCATAAAGTTACAGTTGACACGGCAATGAAACTCTCAATAATAGTTGTATATCAACAATAATAATCAACTATGAGGGAAGCGATATGAAAGGCGATTCAAAAGTCATTGAACTATTAAATACAGCGTTAGGTAATGAGCTAATTGCTATTAACCAATATTTTTTACATGCAAAAATGTATAAAGATTGGGGGATCACCAACCTAGCTGAGCATGAATATCACGAATCTATCGATGAAATGAAACATGCTGATAAGTTAACGGATCGTATTTTATTTCTCGAAGGTTTACCTAACCTGCAAGATTTAGGCGCGTTGCGTATTGGTGAAGATACCAAAGAAATGCTGGAATGTGATCTTGCTTTAGAAAATGATGCCCTCCCAGCTCTTAAAGCAGGCATTAAATATTGTGAATCAATCGGTGACTTTGTCACTCGCGACTTGTTTCAAGATATCTTAGAATCTGAAGAAGAACATATCGATTGGCTAGAAACACAATTAGAACTCATTGAAAAAATGGGTATCCAAAATTATATTCAAGCTCAAATTGTCAAAAAAGCAGACTAACAATAAATCTGTTTTAAATAAAAAAGCCTTGGTAAATACCAAGGCTTTTTTGTTTGATATTAGTTCACCATTGAAGCGTCAATCATCCTCGCCAATCGTTTGAATAACACTGACACCTGGCTCCGCTTGTGCTTCATCCAGCCACATAAATGACAGAACGGCATCACCACGTTGTAATTCGGCATAAACAGCTTCTAATGACTTTTCTTTTGGCACATTAGCCAAGCCCGTTTTAAACGTTTTCGACATCAACCTTTTTTCATAATTTCTATCTGATAACCGTATTAACTGACTTAAGAAAAGTTGGTATGCATCTTTATCACTTATATTCCTAACCGCAGAAATTGCTTGGCCATCTTTATTTACTTTGTAACCAAGAAAAATTTTTCGTAACTCAAATTTAGACAAAGATAATCCGTTCAAATTATTAGCGGCGCTAACGACCACCAAGTCTCTTGCAACCGCTGAGGCAGGCGAAAAAATCACACCAGCTAACATGCATGTGAACAATAACTTCATTCGTTTATTTAGTTTTATGGCCATGCGGCAGTCCAGTTAAAAAGCCAAATGCCAGAATGGTCATGATCAAATTCACGCGCAGTATATTCAAGCTTAAATGCTTGTTCATTCGTTATATCCCAACGAATCCCAACCGTTTTGGTTTTTTCAGCATATTTACTTAATAATTTAAGATATTCATTGCCATTATTAGCAAAGGTATCACCATATATTGCATACGGCGTCCAACTAGAATTAATGGCATATTCTGCTTGCACATAAGCAGCAATAAAGTCATCTTTTTGCTCGCCACCATGATGGCTAGGTACCTGAGTATAAAAATAATAAACTTCGCTTATTAATCGTAGTTGCTGTTGCTGATAATTAACAAATACGCCGGCAACATCTAAAGTAATTTCTTCTTTGGGTGAGTCACTGGTTTTAATCGTGTCATGAGTAACAAACCCACCCCACTGTGTTTCATCTAACATATTCGGTTGGTATGCAAGACGAGCGGTATAACCATAATCATGGTTGCCAGCCTTAGGGTTAAAAATATCGAAGTCGGTTAATCCACCACCCGCTGCGCCACCATGATGATCAATTCCAGTGGTTAACTGAGAAGTCATGCCCGCAGCCAAAGTATAGTGCCAAGCACTCTCGCCCTGCTCAATATTACCTTCAAGCAAAGCACCCGTAAAATGGCTAGGTACAAGGCCGCCACCGCCGCCAAAGTTGACCATGGCAGGTCTCGCTATCGAAGTTTGTAAATAGTTTCCGTGATGATATTCAGTATGGTAGTAGCCAAATGGATTATGATACCGGCCAACCCAAGCCTGCGTTGAATCATTCAGCTTCCAGCCAAGTTGAAGACGCTCTGCACTCTCTACATCTTCAGCAACAAAAGCTTCAACCAAAAATATTGCCCGTTCAAACTCACCAGACAAAAAAAGTGTTGCTGATGGCTTAACATTTTTTGCTGAAAAATTTGCACCTTCAACATGGTCAGCCCTAACTTCAGTAAAAGCAAAAAAATCTACATCGGCATAAGCTAATGTAGAACATACCGATAGTAGTAATGTAGATAATAATTTCACTAATTTTCCCTCAACATAATCCTGCATATACCTTTACTAGAGCTTGCATGCATAACAATACCCAACGATATATTTCATCCAATACTACCCGAATAGTCGAGTAAACTCCTCAAGTATTTACTAGGAATTGAATTTTGGTCGCACTTTAACAAATAAGATTAGTAATTACGTCTAATAATAAAGCAAGTACAATAGCGACTTACCCTGCTGATTGTTAACTATCAGCCATATTACCTCCGGAACCGTTTATGACTTTAACCTTACGTTTATTTGTCGCCTTAGCTATTTCATTGTCTTCGTCAGTCGCATCAGCTGAACAGCCGCTGTTAGTACCTGCATGGCAAACCACCACCAGCTTCGATCAACCTGAATCAGTTGTATTATCTAACGATGGACAATATCTATTTGTATCTAATGTTAACGGTGATCCTAGTCAAGCAGATGGCAATGGTTATATCTCCACATTATCGCTTTCCGGCGAGATTATGGAACAGCAATGGTTAACCGGCTTAGATGCACCTAAAGGCATGACTGTTGTCGGTGATACCTTATATGTTGCCGATATTAATCAGTTAGTTGTTATTGATATCAAAACAAAGAAAATCAGCCATCGCTATTCAGCTCCTAAAGCCAAATTTTTAAATGATGTCGCAGCTGACGATGCTGGCAATGTCTACGTATCAGGCTTTTTAACCAACTCTATTTATCGCTTGAATAAGCAATCATTCACGCTTTGGATACAAGATGAGCAATTAGAAGTACCTAATGGTTTATTGGTTGAAAATAATCAACTTATTGTTGGCAGTTGGGGCGTGATGACTGACGGCTTTGCTACGACAACCGCTGGCCATTTAAAAACAATCGATATTAGCAGCAAACAAATAGCCAGCCTTGGCGATAAAACACCGGCTGGCAACCTAGATGGTGTCGAAATTGATGGTAATGGCAACTATTACGTTTCTGACTGGATGACTGGAAAATTACTCCACATTCAACCATCCGGCATCAGCACTACTTTGCTACAACTTGAACAAGGTAGTGCCGACCATACTGTATTAGCCAAGCAAAAACTGGTTATTATTCCAATGATGTTAAGTGGTAACGTCGTTGCTTACCAAATTAAACAATAAGCTATATTTATGACTTTTGATGATCTTATGCTCGACGATGCACTCCTTATTGCATTGCAGAAACTAAATTTTGAAACACCTACGGCTATTCAAGAAGCTACCATCCCCTTCATTCTAGAAGGTAAGGATGTATTGGCTGGTGCCGCAACGGGCACAGGTAAAACAGCCGCCTTTGTTTTACCTGCTCTACAATTACTTATTGATGAATCTGAAGTACGTGATAATCCACGTATCTTAATGCTAGCGCCTACCCGTGAACTGGCCTATCAAATTCATCATGTTGTTACCCAGTTAAGTAAGCAACTAGCAACTAAAGTAGCCATTATCACTGGTGGTTTTTCACAGGGAAAACAAGCACAGTTTCTAGAAGATACGCCCGATATTGTTATCGCAACACCGGGGCGTTTGCTAAACCTAGTTGCTGAACATTCGATCGATTTATCAGATCTCGACATGGTGATCATAGATGAAGCTGATCGCATGCTTGATATGGGCCAAGGACCTGATGTTTTATCCCTATTAGGCACTATTGCTGATGGCTTCCAAGCTTGTCTATTCTCAGCAACTTTAGCCGGCAGTGGTGTAGAAATTTTTGCCGAAGAACTGCTGCACGATGCCGAAGTCATTCAAATTGATGCTGCCAATCAAAAATCAGATCAAGTCTCACAATATGTTTATTTCGCTGATAACAAAGAACACAAACAAGCGTTATTAACAGCAGTGATCAATGACGATGCCTGCCAAAGTGCCATCGTATTCTGTAATAAAAAAGAACGTGCCAATGAAGTTGCAGAGTATCTGCAATCACAAAATATCTCAGCCCAAGTGATGCATGGTGACTTCAATCAAGCGGTACGCCAAGATAAAACACGAAAATTTCGTACTGGCATTATCAAAGTGATGGTCGCCACCGATGTTGCAGCCCGTGGCTTAGACTTAACCAATATTAGTCATGTTATTAACTATGATCTGCCATTTAGAGGCGATATTTATATTCACCGAATTGGTCGTACCGGCCGAGCAGATCAAGTAGGTACAGCGATTAACCTGGTTGAAAATCACGATAGTAAAAACCTGGAACGCATCGAGTATCATCTTGAAGCTAAATTACCGGTTGCTCACCTTAAGGGCCTAAAAACTAAAGCGGCTAAAAAAGACAAAAAGAAAGATAAGCCACGTTATGTAGCAAAAAAAGATCGTCCAGCTAAACCAAAGGATTAGCTAAGCTAATGCCGGTCATTGCCCCTCTTTATTTACGTTGGTTATTGCTGATCACAACCTGTTTGTTACTAACCGGTTTTATCACACCGATGCTAACCATCACTAAACTGGTGTTTTTTGATCATTCGTTTTCAATTCTATCTGGCATCACTCAATTGTGGCGTGATCAGCACTACTTTTTGTTTGTGGTGATTGCCGCTTTCAGCGTGCTGCTACCTTTAGCAAAGGTTGTTGTTTTATTTAACCTGCTCAGTCCCAAAGCTCATCAACCTGAACACCGACAAAAACTACTGCATCTAATGCACGACTACGGACGCTGGGCAATGCTTGATGTCATGGTAGTTGCTTTATTGATCATGTCAGTCAAACTCGGTGCTATTGCCAGCATCCAAGTCCACCTTGGCTTATATATCTTTGCTGCTGCCGTCATCTTAATTATGTTAATCACTCAACAAGTGGTTAGACATCTAGACTAAACCGTCAATACAGTCACATTCACAACATCAAAAATCGGTGTTAGTATCTAAGTAAAAACGAGGATACACAGCCATGAGCGAAGAACGGAATACCCACCGCGTTGATTTTAATGCCCTTGTTGAGTTTGAGACTGATGAGTCACAGCTAGTTTGTGACCTCTATGACATATCGCTACAAGGCGCACTCATTGGTGCTTGCTCGGGCGCAACTCCTAATGCTGGAACAAGCTGCAAACTCATTATCAAGCTTGATGATGATGGTGAAACTAGAATCGTGATGAATGGCTCTGTAGCCCATAAAATAGAAAATCGAGTAGGCATTCACTGTGATGAAATTGATGAGTTAAGTATGTCTCACCTTCGCAAGCTAGTTGAATATAATTTAGGTGATGTGGAGTTGGTTAATCGTGACTTTGATGCTTTAAGTCATGAATAATAGTCAGTTATTATTAACTACTAAAATCAGTCTAAAAACTATCTTCTCGAAATAGCATATTTTTCACAAACGCTGACTTGGGATGCTCACTCAACCAAGCTCTTAACTTTTTAATTTTTTCAACATCTTCAGCGCCAATTTCATCAATATAGTTTTGTTCTATGTTGTTAGAAATCTCTTTTTTCTTGATCGAACTTTGCCAAGGTGTACTTAAAATTTCAGGTACTAACTTACTAAAGTTCAACTGCTCTAACAGCTTCCATTCTCCACCATCAAGCCAAACCTCACCACAAGAACCACATAGATCCAGTCTATTATCTACACCCTCTTTCATTTTATACTTCATCATGATGCTTTTACATTTCGCGCATAAAACAGCATGCTTTGTATCTATAACATCTTGGATAGGCTCACTGAGTTCCTCATTACCAGTAACTTTCCCTTCTCGCCACACTCTGTAGTTCAACAGATCTATTTGGCAGCCTCGGCACTTAAAGCAGGCCATTGCCGGTAATGAATATTCTAATTTTTTTGGTCTTAGCGAGTTAGTTTTACAGCTTGGACAGTTCATTTTATATCCTTATAAAATCATCTTTACGAAAAGGTTACTACTCAATACCCATCTAACTAAATATTGCTAGTTTTCATTAAATTAAGTCACTCAGACCAAACATCATTTAGCCTGAGTGACTCAATATTTAATTAACCATTCAAAATATTATTCAATGTTGCACTTGGACGCATAGCTGCATTTAACAATGCATCATTCGGCAGAAAATAACCGCCCATATCCACGGCATTACCTTGAACTTCAGCTAACTCTTTAACAATAGTTGCTTCATTATCAGTCAACGCTTTAGCTATCGGTGTGAACTCTGCCTGCAGATCAGCATTGTCTGTTTGTGCAGCTAACGCCTGTGCCCAATACATCGCTAAGTAGAAGTGACTGCCGCGATTATCAAGTTCGCCCGTTGCACCTGTAGGTGATTTATTTTCTAACAATAACTTACCTGTTGCCGCATCTACTGTTGCAGCTAATACTTTTGCTTTGGCATTATCTTGTGTTTCTGCCAAATGCTCTAGTGATGCAGCTAGAGCCATAAACTCACCTAAAGAATCCCAACGTAGGTGATTTTCATCCGTTAGTTGTGGTACTAGTTTAGGCGCTGAACCACCAGCTCCGGTTTCAAATAAACCACCACCTTGCATAAGTGGCACGATCGATAACATCTTAGCTGAAGTACCCACTTCTAAAATCGGGAATAAGTCAGTGTTGTAGTCACGTAATACATTACCGGTTACTGAAATAGTATCCAAACCTGCACGCATACGTTTTACTGAAAACTCGGTCGCGGCAACTGGCGTCATCGTTTGAATATCTAAACCATCGGTATCATGGTCTTGTAGGTATAACTCTATTTTTTTAATCAACTCAGCATCATGGGCACGCTCAGCGTCTAACCAAAAAATGGCTGGAGTAGCTGATAAACGAGCACGATTTACTGCTAACTTGACCCAATCTCTAATTGGCTCATCTTTGGTTTGGCACATACGGAAGATATCTCCCTCTTCCACAGAAAATTCAAATACTTGCTCACCAGTTTGGTCTGTTACAACAATTGAGCCCGTGCCAACCGCTTGGAATGTTTTATCGTGCGATCCGTATTCTTCTGCTTTTTTAGCCATCAAACCGACATTTGCCACACTACCCATCGTCACAGGATCGAGTGCTCCATTTTTCTTGCAGTCATCGACCATTGTTTTATAAACACTGGCATAACAACGATCAGGAATCATCGCTAAGGTATCTTGGGTATTGCCATCGTTATTCCACATTTTACCGCCAGCACGAATCATCGCTGGCATTGATGCATCAATAATGACATCAGAAGGCACATGTAAATTAGTAATGCCTTTATCTGAATCCACCATTGCCAAACTAGGTTGCTTAGCATAAACCGCAGCAATATCCGCTTCTACTTCTGCTTTCACTGTTGCATCACAGTTGTTCAACTTGCTATAAAGATCACCTAGGCCATTATTAAAGTTCACTGCCAACTGCTCAAACAAGTCAGCATGTTTTGCAATCAAATCTTTAAAGTAAACTTTAACCGCAAAACCAAACATAATCGGATCAGACACTTTCATCATCGTTGCTTTTAGATGCAATGAAAGTAATACCTTATCTTGTTTAGCTCTAGCAATAGAGTCAGCATAAAATGCTTGTAGGCGGTTAGCACTCATTCTAGTGGCATCAATCACTTCACCTGCAAGCACAGGGATTGATTGCTTCAAGACAGTTTTACTACCTGCTTGGTCAATATAAGTAACGGTTAAATCATTTGCATCAGCAAATGTTTTTGATAACTCGCTACCGTAAAAGTCATCACCGTCCATATGAACTACTTCAGTAGCAGACTCAGCTGTCCACTCCCCCATTGAATGTGGATGGTTTCGAGCATAGTTTTTAACCGCTGCTGGTGCACGACGATCAGAGTTACCTTCACGCAATACCGGGTTTACGGCTGAGCCTAATACTTTGGCATAACGCTCCAGAATGGCTTGCTCGTCGGAATTTTGTGGATTATCAGGGAAGTTAGGGATATCAAAGCCCTTGCCTTGAATTTCTGCAATCGCCGCTTTTAATTGTGGAATTGAAGCTGAAATATTGGGCAACTTGATAATATTCGTCATTGGATCTTGTGTCATCTCACCTAACTGAGTCAGATGATCGACAATTTTTTGTTCATCCTTAAGATTGTCAGGAAAGTTAGCGATGATACGTCCTGCTAGGGAAATATCTCGGCTTTCAAATTCAATGTCTGAACTTTTTGCAAAAGCTTGAATAATCGGTAATAAAGAATAACTTGCCAAAGCGGGTGCCTCATCGACTTTGGTATAAATAATTTTTGACATTTTTTGTTCCTTAAAACAGGTGCTTATATAAATTATATGGGTATTTAATTAGGCTAAATTATCGTAAAGTGCTTGATAACTAGAAGCACTGTTTTCCCAACTAACATCTTGTGCCATCGCGGTGATCATCATTTTCCGCCATATACGCGGTCGTTGATGCATATCAATCGCACGATAGATTGTTTGTTCTAATTCTTCTGAGTTACTTTTCTCAAATTTAAAACCATTTGCCGTTTCATCACGACGATTATCTTCGGTAGCATCCACTATCGTATCTGCTAAGCCACCGGTATTTCTCACCAATGGTAATGTGCCATAACGTAAGCTATATAGTTGATTCAAGCCACATGGTTCAAACCGAGAAGGCATCAAGAATACATCGGCGCCGGCTTCAATTTGATGAGCTAACGCTTCATCATAGCCAATGTGAATGGCCACTTTATCTGGAAAACGGGCACGTAATACACGTAAATCATGCTCAAAGTCTGGTTCGCCACTGCCTAGACAAACCAGCTGAATATTGGCGCCAGCTTCTAAAATATGAGCGATAGCTTCTAACGTTAAATCAATACCTTTCTGAGCAACAAGACGGCTGATCAAACCTAAAACTAAGCTTTGTTCTTTGACCGGTAATAAAAAGTGCTGCTGTAATGCGGCTTTATTTTTCAGTTTATTTTTTAATTTTTTAGTGGAAAAAGTCTGATTAATGTATGGATCTGTTTCAGGGTTCCATTCTTGTTCATCAATACCATTAATAATACCGGTTAATCGCCCTTGCTCTGCCCGATATGATAATAAGCCTTCCAAACCGTAGCCAAACTCATAGCCACAAATTTCTTGTGCATAAGTTGGGCTGACTGTTGTCACGTGATCAGCATAACTTAAACCACCTTTCATAAATGATAATTGGTCATAAAACTCAAGGCCTTCACTATGCCAAAACGTGTCTGCATCTAAATCTAACGAATCAAATACATCACGCGAATAAAGCCCTTGATAAGCCAGATTGTGAATAGTAAATACCGTTTTCGGACGGTCCGCATACTGAGATAACAAAGCAGGAGCCAAGCCTGTTTGCCAGTCATTACAGTGTAAAACATCGGCTTGCCAATCCAAACCTAGTTGATTCATTGCAATCGCGGCTATTGCCCGAGAAAACAATGCAAAGCGCGCAGCATTATCGGGCCAATCGCCATCACTATGATTTCCATAAGGACCACCATCACGATCAAAATGATGGGGAGAGTTGATTAACCACAAAATAACATCGCTATCAGGCAAAGTTGATTGCAGTATTTCCACTGGCATATGAAAGCCATCTAATTTTATTTCAGCGATAGTATTTATCTCGCCTAAGGCTTCTAAACACTGACGATAAGCCGGCAGAACAATACGTACATCTTCACCATGTTGCTGCAAAGCAATTGGTAAACTCGCCGAGACATCTGCCAATCCACCCGTCTTAATTAATGGGTAAACTTCACTACTGGCAAACAGAATTTTTCGCACGTTTCACTCCAAAAATAGGTACAATTGCTCAATTATATACGGTCATGGGCATTGTCGTAGCCCGCAACGGAGAAAACATGCAAGCTTGTACAATTATTATCTTTGGTGCTACTGGTGATTTATCACGTAAAAAACTATTACCAGCCCTTTATCATTTAGATGCTGAAAACCGTTTATCGGAAGAGACTAAAATCATCTGTATGGGTCGCGGCGATTCAACACAACAAGCTTGGCATGACAATGTCACTAGCTATGTTTCACCAAAAGCGCGCGATGGTGTGTGTGATGACTTATTAGCAAAATTCTTAGACCGCGTTAGTTACTTCAAATGTGATTTAACTCAAGCAGCATCGTATGAAGAATTAAACGCGCAATTGATGAATGCGGACAATAACTTCTCATCAAACATCGTATTCTATTTATCAATCAGCCCATCTTTATTTGGTGTGGTTGGTGATCAACTTGCAGCAGTCGGTTTAAACAAAGAAGACAACGGTTACCGTCATCTTGTGGTTGAAAAACCATTTGGTTACGACCAAAAGAGTGCCGCAGAGTTAGAACAAGTATTACGTAAAAACTTTACTGAAGATCAAACATACCGTATCGATCATTACTTAGGTAAAGGTACTGTTCAAAATATCTTTGTATTCCGTTTTGCGAACTTATTATTAGAACCATTATGGAACCGTAACTACATCGACCATGTTCAAATCACTCATGCTGAACAGCAAGGTGTCGGTGGTCGAGCTGGTTATTACGATGGTTCAGGTGCTTTACGTGACATGATTCAAAGTCACTTATTGCAAGTAATGGCCTTAGTTGCAATGGAACCACCAGCTGACTTAAACGATGAATCATTACGTGATGAAAAAGTTAAAGTGCTTAAGTCTATTCGACCTATCACCCACGATATGGTTGATGACCATGCCTTCCGTGGCCAATATGCGGCTGGTGAAGTGAATGGCGAAAAAGTAAAAGGCTACTTAGAAGAAGATGACGCACCAGAAAACAGTGTGACTGAAACCTACGCAGCAATGAAAGTTTACATTGATAACTGGCGCTGGCGTGATGTGCCATTTTACCTACGTACCGGTAAATGCATGCCAGAATCTAAAGCGATGATTGCGATTCGTTTCAAAAAGCCGCCGCAAGAGTTATTCAAAAATACTAACATTGGTAACAGCCACGCTAACTGGATTGTAATGGGCTTACAGCCTGACAATACATTACGTATTGAGTTACAAGCTAAAGAGCCTGGTTTAGAGTTAACTTCACATACTGTTGGCTTAGAAACAGTTGAAACAGAAGATACTAAACATAAGTTAGATGCTTATGAAGCATTAATCTTAGATGCAATTCAAGGTGATCGTTCATTGTTCTTACGTGCTGATGAAGTCGATTTAGCCTGGAAAGCAGTTGACCCAATTATCGAAAAATGGGCACAAGACAACGATCATGTTGATAAGTACCCTGCTGGAACATGGGGCCCTGAAGGCGTAGAGAAGATTCGAGATAGTGAGTGTCATGTCTGGCGTAACAATATCTAATTATTAGATAGGCTCATAAAAAAAGCCCGGTTATGAATATTCATAACCGGGCTTTTTTGTTTAAATAGTCAACTAAAAGTAACGAGCAAACTCTAACTGTAAATAATCATCATCACGGATTGAATACAATGCTGTGTCATTATTCCTAATACTAAAGAAACGGCCTTCTAACGACACTTTCCAACGGTCGCCAAGTCGACGGCTGGCTTCTATGTTCCAACTAGCATCACTGCTATCTAAATCTTGAATCATGCCGATTAGCAGCTCTGTAGATTGCTCATCATTCCAAGTGATACGTGAACCAAGCATAATGTCATTTTCAAACGGTGTTTGTAGTTCATCATTACGATCATCAAACAAATATTCACTGATCACGCCAACATCGATATCACTATCAAATACACCATAGAAGGTATATTCCACACCGCCTGTTAAAGCGGTAAAGGTATCTGATGTAGTATCTCGACGAATGGCTTCTAACTTCCACAACCACGACTCATTGGTGTACTGAATATCTACGCCAGATTGGTGCATAATTTCGTAATATGGCAGTAAAGCATCAAAGGTTGAATTAAGCTGTAATAACGGCTCACGGTTGGTGCCATAGAAATGAGATAAACCAACATCCCAATCACCAAACGTTTGTGACCAACGCATTGCCACATCTAGATGCTGTCTTCCTGCTCCTGACTCGTAACTGGCTTTATCAGTATCGACTACTAACGAGCTTCGTAGTCGGCCATCTTTACCAGCAAAGGTACGCTCTCGAAAATACGGCATCACAAATAAATCAACTGTGCCCCAATCTTTATAAAAGCTCAGGTTGATCATTGGCTGACCGAGCTTGTCTTCGGTATCACTGTTTTCAACCAAATCTGTTTGGTTAATCACATCAACTAGATGTTGTGACTCTGTTACCCCCCAAAATACTTTACTTAAGCCAACACGTAATTCCCAATCGTCTTTAACTAATAACCATTGCAGTTCACGTATGTCAGCATGACTACGCTCGGCATCTTGATTATCTACTCGTAAAAACGGCGATATTAATAAGCTTTGCTGGCCATCATCCCACTCATGGTAATACTCAGGAGCCAACACAAATGACAAGTTATGTTGATCTGGTTCAGAAAAGGGAGATTCATGCTGAAAATAACGATATTCAGCTGCAGAAAAGCCCGACCATTCATTGGCTGTTAACGACGAGGTAAATAACAAGGCGGTGCATAATAGTCCACCTGTTAACCAAGCTCTTTTAACGTTGACGTTTAAGGTCATTTTTCTCAAAGTCCTTTTCGGTTAAGCCGGTTTTAAACTGAAAATCATTCCAGTATAACGTTGTCGACTTACCATTTTGCTGGTTTTCCATCGTTTGAGTATGCGCACGCCAATATTGGTCTAAATAAAGTTTATAGTCGGTAAAACGTTGAATTTTAAGCAAGCTGTCTTTGCGATCATAAAAATCAATGCGTTGAATACGATATTCTGCTTTATCAATCCAAACATGCGTTTTGGTATAACCCGAATGCTTATACTGTGGCCGTAGTTCCGATACAAAACACTCAATACCATCGATTGTTTCATCTCGTAAATAGGTATAGCTGTACTTCTCTACTTCAAACGAACTGATATCTTCATAAGCAAACTCACTACCCATAAATGGGCCCGATTTATTGCTCGATGAAATGCGTTTCACTCGCTTCAATGCAGGTAAAAATATCCATTGCTCATCAGGCAGTAACGAATGAGAATAACTTAAAAAGGCCGTTCCTTTTACATCGCGAGGTGTATCAAAAACAGTTAAACCTTTATCGCCATCACCATCCATTTCAAGGTTAGTAACCCGAATTTGTCGACTACTTTCTTTACCGTGACGATTTCGTAACACCATCTTCATTTCAGCATAGCTATCACTCCAACCTTTATCACGGTTATCTGATTCAATCGCTATTGCCAATCCTTTTTCTTCAGCAGTTTCAGCTTGTGCAAATGGCATTACTGCAATGAGTGTCAATAATAAAATAAATTTACGCATGTTTGTTTTTCTCCAATTTCATCAACAATGGTGGCAAGAATAAGAAATCCATCACCAGAGCAACACCGATAGTAATCGCCGCCATCGCACCCATATCAGAATTTAAGGCAAAGTTTGATTGAGCTAATACAATGAAACCGGCTACCAATACCAATGACGTTACCCATAACGCGACACCCACAGTATTAAAAGCATATCTGACCGCTTCAATTTCATTCATATTACTTTCTCTACGTGCCCGTAGGTATTTACTCAAGAAATGTACCGTATCATCGACCACGATGCCTAAGGTCATGCCCGCGACGACTGAAAGCGACATGCCGACCTGACCTACCATTAGCCCCCAGAAACCAAAGGCCATGCCTGCTGGTATTAGGTTTGGTGCCAGACTAATTAACCCTATGCGACGGGAACGTAAAGCCGCAACCAGGATAAATGAAATCAATACTAAAGCTAAGGCTGTGCCCACTAACATGCTATTTACATTACGCTTACCAATATGAGCAAACATTAAGTTCGGGCTTGCAGCTGAGAACTCAACTGTTGGTGCATTTTGTAATAACCAGCCAGAGACTCTCTTTTCCATCGCAAGCATTTCTTCAGTGTGTAAATTCTCAAGTGTGATAATGATGCGTGTTTGCGCTTTATCAATGTCAATTTGATCATTTAAATCCAGGCCATAAGGTAATGACAACTCATATAACAACAAATATTGTGCCGCCAAGTCTCGTGATTCTGGCAATTTATAATAGTCAGGATCATCGCCATGCATATTTTTGTTCAGACGTTTAAAGGTGTCTGAAATGGTCTGCACATGTTTCACTTTAGGTTGGGTACGTAACCACTCAGCAAAGTTATCGACATCTTGTAGAAAAGCAGGTTCACTGATACCACCACTTTCACCGGTGCCTAATGAATACTGCAAAGTATAAATACCTGATAAATTTTCAACAGCAAAATCAGTATGCGTTCTAAAATCAACTGACTCATCAAAATATTCGACAAACTGATCATCTAGGCTGTTCTTAGGTAAGAATGAAATCACCACGACGCCAAAGATTCCCATACCCCACAACAGTTTGCGACGGTTGCCAATAACAAAGTCCGCAAAGAAATTCATCGGATGAGCTTCTTTCTGTTTGGCCGGTTTAATTCTAAGTGGCAATAACATCATCACCGCAGGTAATGCGGTTACTGATAATACAAAGGCAAACATCACTCCTATTGCCACGACATTACCTAAGTCATGGAACGGTGGCACATCACTAAAGTTCATGCTCAAGAAACCAATTGCCGTGGTAATACTAGTAATAAAGATCGGTTGCAAGTTAACTCGTATGCTATCTCGCATTGCATGAGCTCGCTCTTGTCCTTGACGTAGGTTATGGAAGAAAGTCACCAATAAATGCACCGTATCCGCGACAGCCATGGTCATGATAATGGTCGGAGCCGACGCTGATGGAGGTGTTAATTTCCAGCCTAACCAGCCAAATATCCCCATTGCAAACATAACAGTACTCAGAATCATGACCACCACAGCAAACGTTGCCGATACGGAGCGCAGCAATACACCTAGAGTAATAATAATAACCAAGAACATCAGCGGTACTAAAGACTGCATATCCTCTTGTGAAGATTCACCAAAGGCATTGTTCATCATTGCTAGGCCAGTGATATAAATATTGTGGTCTGGATAAGCCTCGCCAATTTCTGTCGCTAGTTCACGAGCAAACTTAGCAACCTCAGGTACTTCCGTTAATGCCTTACCAGGAAGTTGTACCGTAATGTTTACCCCAGCGACATGACCTTGTGGTGAAACCAACCGTTCAACTAATAACGGTTCATTTAAAGCAACATCACGAACATAAGCGATCTTATCTTCTGTAAAAGATTGAGAGTCATAAACCAGATGGCTGACAACTAAGTCATCACCATCAGCAATGGTATGTTGAAAATTAGTAATGGAGTCAACACGAGTTGAATACGGTAGTTGCCATGATTCATCGGTCAGATTTTCGATCAAGCCCAAGGTTTCATGACTAAACACATTGCCATCTTTAGGCTCGATAACAAACAACACATTATCTGTTTTGGAATATACGTCCTGCATGGCTTCAAAAGCGAGTAACTCAGGATTCTCTTCACTAAAGAACACCCGGTAATCATTAGTGAACTCAATGAACCGGCCACCACTGGCAGCACCCAACACTAAAATTAATGCTAATAACAACATTCGCCAAGGGTGAGCAACAACAAATTCGGCATATCGATTGGTAAAAGATGCTTTCATAATTAAATCCTGAATTTTTTAATCAATATTCACTAATGAGGAAATTTTTTAGTGAACCTCTAATCCTTCGAGTAATAAACGAGATAGGTTTGTAACTTTAATTTCCAACACGTCTAGCGGGTACAAACGTAAGGTCGGCGGATAATAAAACAGCATAATCGCAGTTAAGATTGCATCGGCCGTTTCTTCAATATTCGAGAGTTTAAACTCGCCTTTTTGCTGACCTTGCTCTAATAACTTACACAATAAAATCAGTTTTACATGGCTGTGTTTTTGAACAACATCAGGCCGCAAAACAGTCATCGCTTCTACTAATTCACTTAATTTAGGTGATTCGTCAAAGTGGTTATAGGTGTAATGCAGCACACTAGTCATGAAGGCTGTTAGTTTTTCACTCGATGTTAATGCGTCATCATCAATCACGTTTTTTAACAATAACTCTTTATCACCCAAACACTGTTGTGACAGTTCGGCACCAATATCCAATTTATTTTTAAAGTAACGGTATAGGTTTGCCGCAGACATATCACAGTCACGTGCAATTTCAGCCATCGTCGTTTTGTTGTAGCCATATTGGCCAAAACGTATTTCGGCTGCATCTAAGATTTGAGTACGGATGTCTAATTCAGTCATGGCGAATACCATACCTGCTGAATTGTGAATATTCAATTAAATATTCAGGATTTAGTTTTCTGTCTTCGCCTGGAAGCGTATTTTTCAAGCTCTACTAAGAAGAAGACGCTTGATGCCACGCATACAATTTCAAACCATGTGCTTGCTGAGATGGCAACCGTTCCAAATAAGCTTTGCATTGGAGAATAGTAGGTAAACAACATTTGAAATACGAGCAAAACAGCAATCGCAATCAAAGCATAACGGTTTCCTAATAAACCTTGCTTATTCATCACTGAGGCAGTTATATAGCGCGAATTAAATAAGTAAAAAACTTCAAACATGACCAATGTATTAACTGCGACTGTTTGAGCATATTCGATCTCAAACCCTAGCGTTTGGTTATATATGAACAAGCCAAAAGTACCAATCATCAATACAAGAGACACAAAAGCAACTCGCCACAATAATGCCACCGTTAAAATAGACTCTTTAGGATTATGCGGTTTACGTTGCATCACTTGCTCTTCAGGTGGCTCAAAGGCGAGCGCTAAAGCCAAGGTCACAGCTGTAATCATATTCACCCAGAGAATTTGAACCGGTGTGATAGGCAGCGTATAGCCTAATAAAATAGCTGCAACCAGTATCAGTGCTTCACCACCATTAGTTGGCAGAATAAAGAGTATCGCTTTTTTTAGGTTGTCATAAACCGTACGCCCCTCTTCCACAGCATCAACAATCGAGGCAAAGTTATCATCAGCCAATACCATTTCGGATGACTCTTTCGCCACTTCGGTGCCGTTTTGGCCCATTGCAGTACCAATATCAGCCCGCTTAAGTGCTGGCGCATCATTCACTCCATCACCCGTCATAGCTACAATATGACCATTTTTTTGAAGTGCTTTAACTAAACGTAACTTATGCTCAGGACTAGAGCGAGCAAAGATATCAACCTCTTCAACTCGGTCGCAAAGTTCACTATCAGATAAGGACTCAATTTCTTGACCCGTTAGAACACTTTTCTGTTCACCGATACCGATTTGTTCAGCTATCGCTACCGCTGTAATTTTGTGGTCGCCCGTAATCATTTTGACCTTAATTCCAGCTGACTGACATTGTTTCACAGCAGTAATAGCACTTTCTCTTGCCGGATCAAGCATGCCGACAATGCCTAAAAAAGTAAGATCTTGCTCAACAGAATCAAAGGTAAAACTATGCTGTTGCGAAGTCACTTCTTTGCTGGCTATAGCAAGCACTCTTAAGCCTGACTCAGCCATTTTATACATTTTTGTTTGCCAAAATTCGTGGTCAAATGGCTGCTTAGTATCACCCTCGTTTTGATACCGACACATGGCAAATATTCGCTCTGGAGCACCTTTTACATAGCTGATATTTTTACCTGTATGGTCATGATGCAAAGTGGCCATAAATTGATGTTGGGATTCGAAGGGAATCACATCTGTTCGAGGCCAAGCTTCATTTTCAAACTCTGGTTCTAGACCTGCTTTTTTGGCCAGTGTCAGCAACGCACCTTCTGTCGGGTCACCTTGTAATAACCATTCATTACCTTCGTGTATCAACTGAGCATCATTACAAAGTAACGCTGCTCGACTTAATGCCATAAGGTCTTCATGTTCTTGGAAACGAATTGCTTGACCATCATTCAAAAACTCACCGTGAGGATCATAGCCCGTTCCAGATATCGTGACATGTGGATGACCTACTGTTGCCAACCTAGATGCAGTCATCTGATTACAGGTCAAGGTGCCCGTTTTATCGCTACAAATAACGGTAACGGCACCTAAGGTTTCAATAGCAGGTAACTTTCTAATAATGGCATGACGTTTAGCCATGCGTTGAACACCTATCGCCAAGGTGATTGTCATTATTGCAGGCAAACCTTCAGGAATGGCGGCGACAGCTAAGCCTACTGCTGATAGAAAGAGGTATGACAGTGAAAATTGGTGGACAACGCTACCGAAGATAACCGTTAAAGTCGCGACAACCAGAATCATAGCCGTTAACAAGCGACCAAACTCTGCCATTTTTCTAACCAAAGGTGTTGTTAATGTTTCCACCTCGGCCAACATCATGCTTATTCGACCAATTTCAGTCTGAGCACCGGTTGCAACAACAACGCCAACACCTTGACCAAAGGTCACTAAGGTACTCGAAAAAGCCATCGAGAGACGGTCCCCGAGTACGGCAGACTCAAGAACAGGAGCATTTTGTTTCTCTACCGCATCAGACTCACCGGTTAATACAGCTTCTTGAATTTTTAAATTTTTCGTTGAAATCAAACGAAGATCGGCAGGGACTTTATCGCCAGATTGCAATACAACAATATCGCCTGTGACTAGATCTACTGAAGGTACGGTTATGCGTTTACCATCACGAATAATAACGGCATCATCAGATAGCATTTGTTTAATTGCTTTGATTGCGTCTTCGGCTTTGCCTTCTTGAACAAAGCCAATGATCGCATTGATAAATACAACACCAATGATTACCCCACTATCAATCCAATGCTCTAACAACGCAGTGACGACAGCAGCCGCTATTAATACGTAAATTAAGACATTTTGGAATTGGCTAAAAAACCGCTCTAGTACGCTTCGCGATTGAACAGCTGGTAAAAGGTTGGGACCATTTTGTTGTAAACGTTGTTGAGCATCACTTTCCGAAAGACCTTGTTCTGTACTGCCAAAATAATTCAAGACATCGTCATCGACACTAGCATGCCATGGTGGATTTTCTTGTTTATTGCCATCGATCTCGTCGTGTAAAGTCATACTGAATACTCCTTGTAAACAACGTTAATATTTTCTTTAGCTTATTGCTTGCCCCATTTTTACAACATCACCCGCTTTTAATGTTGATAAAAATTCTTCGCTTTGTTCAGGCATTAGCATGACCACTGTTGAGCCCATATTAAACCGGCCCATTTCTTCGCCTTTTTGTAAACTAATTATATCTTGCTCTTGATAGTCCCAATGTTCAATTTTCTTACCATAAGCTGGTGTAATCATACCTTGCCAAACAGTTTCCATACTACCAACAAAAATCGCACCAACTAATACCAAAACCATCGGCCCCAGCTCAGTTTCAAACACCGTGACGACCCGTTCATTACGGGCAAATAAATTAGGTACCGCTCTGGCTGTTCTAGGACTAACAGAAAATAGTTTGCCAGGAATATAGGTCATGCTTTTCAATGTGCCTGCTAGCGGCATATGAATGCGATGATAATCACGCGGTGATAAATAAATCGTTGCAAACTGACCTTTTTCAAACTGCTGAGCTAATTCAGTATCACCAGCCAACAGCTCTGCAACCGTATAGTGCTGGCCTTTAGCTTGAATAATTTTGCCATCTTTTACAGGACCAAGCTGACTAATGGCACCATCTACGGGTGATACCGCTTTACTTCGCCCTTCAGCTATTGGCCGCATGCCTACTTTTAATGTCCGTGTGAAGAAGGCGTTGAAGCTAGGATAAGCCGATAATTCCGCAGTATGAGCTTCATCAAGGTTAACGTTATATTTTTTAACAATGAAACGGATAAAACTATTTTTAAACCATTGGCATTCACTGCGAGTCAATTTATGCATCAATACTGATAAAGCATGCTGAGGAATCAAGTATTGCGGCAAGGTGACAAGTCGATCCCACAAAGTGACATCAAGATCGTTCTTATTATTCATAATATCTACTACCAATTGTATTAAAGCTCTTTCACACACGGTCCAACCTTGTCATAATTTTGATATTACGTAGGTCGCACCACTAAAAAATTAAACAGGAGTATATCAAGCAATGAACAAATCACTCACCACTCTATTCATCCTTTGCTTATCATTTTTTGCAGTTCCAACATGGGCAGCCGATGAAGAAGCAGCTGTTTCACAAGCACTTTACTATAAGATTGCAGAACCATTTACCATCAACTTTCTCAAACAAAGTCAGCAACAAGCACGCTATTTACAAATCAAAGTTGCGTTAAAAGCAGACGAGCAAAGCATACTTGATAGCGCAGATATGAACTTGCCGATGATCCAAGACAGTTTACGTAGCTTATTTTCTGAGCAAACAATGGAAAGTATTAGCTCGGTAGAAGGTAGACGCCAATTACAAGCATCTACATTAGATACGATCAACGGCATATTAAAAGAAGAAACAGGTAAAGGCGACGTTAAGGCGGTTTACTTCACAAGCTTCATCTTACAATAATCAGGCATACATATTGCTTACTAACAACATAACTAGAAACGGAACACCGACAAATGGCTGAACAAAATCAGAAAGACGATATTGAAGTAGTTGCTGAAGGCAAAGGCAACTCTAAGTTATTAATTATTATCGCTGTAGTCGTCATTGCACTTATAGGTGTCGGCGCAATGATGTTTTTAGGTGGTGATGATGAAAAAGAAACTGATGAAACCAGTGAAGAAGCGACTGCACCAATCAAGCAAGCGCCGATCTATCACACGGTAGAAACTCCTTTTGTAGTCAACTTTGCCGACCAAAGTAATGGCGAAGTACGTTACCTACAAATCAAACTAAAGGTAATGGCTAGATCACAAGCGGTGATTGATGCTTTTCAACTTCATGATCCCGCCTTACAGCACGAATTATTATTGTTATTTTATGGTCAAATTTATGACGATTTAAATACCAGTGCTGGAACTAAAGCCCTACAACAAGCAACCTTAGATAAAATTAATGAAATATTAAGTACTGATCCGACGCTTAGCGAACAATTAGAAGCAGTTTATTTCACCAGCTTGATTATGCAGTAATACGATGGCCGTTCACGACATACTTTCCCAAGATGAAGTTGATGCCTTATTAGGTGGCAACGATGATGGTGCTTTAGAAACGGATATCGACGATGTAGATGCCGGTGATGCACGCGAATATGACTTTGGTAATGAAGATCGTATTATTCGTGGCCGGATGCCAACGCTGGAAATGATTAATGAACGTTTCAGTCGCCATTTTCGAATCAACCTATTTAATATGTTACGTCGCTCTGCTGAAATATCAGCCGGTGGCATCCAAGTAATGAAGTTTTCTGAGTACATACATACCTTGTTTGTACCGACCAGCTTAAACTTAATTCATATGCATCCGTTACGGGGTACTGGCTTAATTGTTTTTGAACCTAAGCTTGTATTCACAATATTAGATAACTACTTTGGTGGTGAAGGTCGCTTCCAAGCTCGTATCGAAGGCCGTGAATTTACCGCCACCGAGTTACGCGTTATCAATATGGTGTTAAAGCTATGTTTTGAAGACTTGGCCAATGCGTGGGCACCAGTAATGGATATGACTTTTGAGTTTGTCCATCATGAAGTTAATCCACAATTTGCCAATATCGTGACCCCAAGTGAAGTCGTCGTCATTTCCACTTTTCATATTGAATTAGATGGTGGTGGTGGAGATATACACGTCACCTTGCCTTATTCAATGTTAGAGCCTATTCGTGAATTACTGGATACTGGCTTACAAAGTGATCGCTCGCAAGATGATGGCCGTTGGGGAAAATCAATGCGTGAAGAAATTATGGCAGCCGATGTCACTTTAGCAGCTGACTTGACCGAAACATCACTTAGCCTGCAGAAGATATTAGCATTAAAAGTCGGTGACATATTACCGATCTCGATGCCAAAGCAAGTGGTCGCAAAAGTAGAAGATATTCCCATGTTTCATGCCACCTTTGGTGAGCACAAAAATAATGTTGCTTTAAAAATTGTTGATGTCATCGAACATCCTAAAGATACCTCCCCGCTCTATATACAAAAAGGTCAACAGTCATGAGTGAAGATACTTCTCAATCCGATCAAGATGTCGCTGATGAATGGGCGGCCGCTTTAGATGAGCAAGCCCCAGCCGATAGCGGTGCCGAAGAAGATCCATGGGCTGCAGCTTTAGAAGAACAAGCAGACTCTGAAGCGGTGCAAGCTGATCCTGCACCGGTCGCGCAATTATCAGATGATGCAGGCCCTAAATCAGATATAGATCTCGATATGGTACTGGATATTCCGGTGACTATTGCGATGGAGATCGGTCGTACCAAAATCAATATTCGTAACCTATTACAACTGAGCCAAGGTTCGGTCGTTGAGCTAGATCGTCTTGCCGGTGAGCCGATGGATGTTTTAGTTAACGATACTTTGATTGCCCACGGTGAAGTTGTTGTCGTCAATGATAAGTTCGGTATTCGGCTGACTGATGTGATCAGCACCGCTGAACGCATTAAAAAACTGCAATGATGATGTACTTGCGGGCCGCGTTAGGCTGGTTATTAGTTAGTTGGAGCTCAATGAGCTTAGCCGCGGTCAGCAGTGATGGCGATACAGTAGTTGCAAAAACATTGACTAGCCCACCACTCTCGACCAGCGCTCTAGTAGAAACACTGCTCGGTTTATTCTTGGTGCTGGGCTTAATCATGTTTTTAGCTTGGTTAATCAAACGCACTAACCGCTTTCAAGCCACCGCTAATGGTGAAATGAAAATCATCGCCGGGCTAGCACTCGGCCCCAAGGAACGAGCTGTACTGCTACAGGTTGGCGAGCAACAAATTTTAGTGGGTGTAACAGCCCAACAAATTCAAACACTGCATGTCTTAGACAAGCCCATTTCGCTAGATAATAGCTCTGAAAAACCAATTGTATTTGCAGACAAGTTACAACAACTCATACAGCAACGAGGCAAATCATGATGCGTTGCTTATTATTGCTAACACTGCTCTGTTCACCTTTGATTGCCTTTGCTGAACCAGGTATTCCAGCGCTTACCATAACGACAGCTGAAGACGGCGGTCAAAACTATACCGTTACCTTGCAAATACTGGCTTTAATGACAGTACTCACGTTGTTGCCAGCAGCGTTAATGATGATGACCTCATTCACCCGAATTATTATTGTATTATCAATACTTCGCCAAGCGATGGGCGTGCAATCTACGCCTTCAAACCAAGTATTAATTGGTTTGTCACTGTTTTTAACCTTTTTTATCATGCACCCGGTGTTTGATAATGCCTATCAAAATGGCGTGCAACCCTATATGGATGGTGAAATATCTGTCACCAAGGCAATAGAAAGTGTCAGTGATCCGTTTAAAGAGTTTATGTTGGCACAAACTCGAGAAAGTGATTTGGAGTTATTTGCCAGTATTGCCGGCCATCAACAACTCGAATCATCACAAGATGTACCATTTAGTTTATTGCTGCCCGCATTTGTCACCAGTGAATTAAAAACCGCGTTTCAAATTGGCTTTTTAATTTTCATTCCATTTTTAATCATTGATTTGGTTGTTGCCAGTGTATTGATGGCCATGGGTATGATGATGTTATCGCCCATGCTTATTTCATTACCGTTCAAATTAATGTTATTTGTACTTATTGATGGTTGGGCTTTATTAATGGGCACTTTAGCCTCCAGTTTTTACATCTAAAACCATGACACCCGAAACAGTTCTTACCATCATGCAACAGACCTTACAGGTCATCACCATGTTGATCGCTGTTATTTTATTGCCAGCCTTATTTGTGGGTTTAATAGTCAGCATGTTCCAAGCTGCCACCTCAATCAATGAGCAAACTTTGAGTTTTATTCCCAAACTTTTAGTGACCATTTTAGTGCTGGTATTTGCAGGGCCATGGATGCTGCAATTAATCACCGGTTACGCCCAGCGAATATTTGAAGATATTCCGTTTTTAATAGGCTGATTCATGCAATTTACTAGTGCTGAAATAACCGGCTTATTAGGCAGTTATCTTTGGCCTTTTTTCCGTATTGCAGCGTTGGTTATGGCTGCGCCTATTTTTAGTAGTAACTTTGTTTCTGTTAGAAGTCGGCTACTGATTGCATTAGCTCTCACCATCGTGATCGTACCGACCATTCCAAATGTTGCACCTGCTGTAGAGCCATTAAGTGGCGCTGGCTTGCTGATTGTGACTCATCAAATCCTAATTGGTGTTTGTATGGGCTTTATGATGCAGTTGTTATTTAATGCCTTCATCATTGCTGGTCAAATTATCGCCATGCAAATGGGCCTCGGTTTTGCCTCGATGGTCGATCCACAAAATGGTGTGACCGTGCCGGTAATCAGTCAATTTTATTTAATCTTTATATCACTGGTTTTTATCAGCCTTAATGGTCATTTAATCTTGATCCAGGTGTTAAGTGAAAGCTTTGTATCGCTGCCGGTATTAGCAACCGGTTTACCCTATACCAGCTTTCGTGACATTGTTGCTCAAGCTAGTTGGATGTATGCCGCAGGCGTGATTATTGCTTTACCTGCTATAGGTTCATTAATGATGGTTAACTTATCTTTTGGCATATTATCTCGAGCAGCGCCACAAATCAGCCCTTTTTCTATTGGTTTCCCTATGACCATTATCTTAGGTTTTGCCATTATCTTTGTAACACTGCCAAATGTGTCCTCACATTTAGTTATCATGACAGAGCAGCTATTACAACTGACTAGCTCGTTGGTGCATCCAGATGGCTGAGCAAGGCGGACAAGATAAAACAGAAGAGCCCACGGCCAAAAAACTGACGGATGCCAGACAAAAGGGTCAAGTACCTCGTTCACGTGAATTTACCACCGTTATGGTACTTATCGCCAGTGCGGTGGGCATGTTGTTTGTCGGTGAAAATATTTTACGTAGCCTTACTGAAGTGATGGCTGATTCATTTACGTTTAGCCGCAAAGAAATTTTTAATCCAGCAGAAATGATGTTGCATTTCTTATCCTCTATCGAAACTATTTCCTTAGCTCTAGGCAGCTTTTTAGCCATCACATTATTAGCAGCATTGATTGCCCCGGCCAGTATTGGCGGCTGGAACTTTTCTGTTCAGGCTTTCGCTGTAAAACCTGAAAAAATGGATCCACTGAAAGGATTTAAACGTATCTTTGGCCCCCAGGGCTTGATTGAACTGGCCAAAGCCCTAGGAAAATTTATCCTTATTGGTACCATCGCCACCCTTATTTTATGGAACCTTCGCGACCAATTATTGACACTGGGCCAGCAAGAAGTTGAAGTAGCGATGACCGACTTAAGCTATTTAGTCATCTGGGTATTTTTAGGCTTATCGTCCAGCCTATTATTAATTGCTTTGATCGATGTGCCCTTTCAGCATTGGAACCATACCCGCCAGTTGAAAATGACCAAGCAAGAAATCAAAGACGAAAGTAAAAATACCGAGGGTAATCCAGAAGTTAAAGGCCGTATTCGACGCATGCAAATTGAGCTTTCTCAACAGCGCATGATGCAAGATATACCAGAGGCTGACGTCATCATCACTAACCCAACTCATTATGCAGTGGCACTTAAATACGACCAAACAAGCACCGGGGCGCCTACGGTTGTTGCTAAAGGTTCAGACTTAATTGCCCAACAAATTCGCATGGTTGGCGATGCTAATGAAGTACCAATCCTAGAAGCACCACCACTAACCCGAGCTATTTATTACAGTACTGAAATCGGCAATGAGATCCCTTCTGGTCTATATATTGCAGTAGCTCAAGTGTTAGCGTTTGTCTTCCAATTGCGCCGTTATAACAACCGTGGTGGTAAAAAACCACAGCTTAATGTGGAGGACTTAGATATACCCGATGAGTTAAAACGAGATTAAAGCTAGATGGAAAATAACGATCTTTTTGCCCGCTTAAAACCATTTTTAAACGGCAATTTAGCGGCACCAATGATGTTGGTCGCATTATTAGCAATGGTAGTTTTACCATTACCACCCATCATGCTCGATCTGCTATTCAGTTTTAATATCGCACTATCGCTAACCATCATGTTGGCCAGTATTTATGTACTGAAACCACTGCATTTTTCAGCTTTTCCCACCATTCTTCTGATCGCAACACTACTGCGCCTAGCGTTAAATGTTGCTTCGACCCGTGTTGTCTTACTTGAGGGCCATACTGGTACAGCAGCTGCCGGTAATGTGATTGAGGCCTTTGGTGAATTTGTTATCGGTGGTAACTACACCGTTGGTTTTGTTGTCTTTGCCATCTTAGTTATCATCAACTTTGTCGTGGTCACCAAAGGTGCCACCCGTATTGCAGAAGTCAGCGCGCGATTCACCTTAGACTCAATGCCTGGTAAACAAATGGCGATTGACGCTGACTTAAATGCCGGCTTAATTGATCAAGATGAAGCGCGCAACAGACGTGAAGAGATCATGCAAGAAGCTGATTTCTACGGCTCAATGGACGGTGCGAGTAAATTCGTCCGTGGTGATGCGGTTGCCGGTATTTTAATTCTATTTATCAATCTTATCGGTGGCTTTATCATTGGTGTGGCTCAACATGATTTGACCTTTTCTGAAGCCGCTCATAATTATGCCTTGCTCACTATTGGTGATGGTCTGGTTGCTCAAATACCGTCATTGTTATTAGCCTCTGCAGCAGGTTTATTAGTCACCCGCTCCACTCGTGAACAAGATATGGGTGATCAAATCGTTGGTCAACTATTTAAAGATCCTAAAACCTTAGCGGTCACCTCTGGAATTATTGGTGGCATGGGCATCATTCCTGGTATGCCAAACCTGCCATTCCTCATTTTAGCGACTGCTGGTGGCAGTGCTGCTTGGATATTAAATCAACGTCAAAAAGATGCCGCGGTGGCTGAAATAGCCGCTCAATCTAATGCACCCAAAGAAACACCTCGAGAACAACGAGAATTAAGCTGGGAAGATCTCAGTCCCGTTGATCCTATCGGTTTAGAAGTAGGTTATCGATTAATACCGTTGGTTGATAAGAATCAAGGTGGCCAGTTAATGACTAGAATCAAAGGGATAAGGAAGAAAATATCCCAAGATTTAGGCTTTTTAATCCCGCCAGTTCATATTCGAGATAACTTAGACTTAGCCCCTACCGCCTATCAAATCACTTTATTTGGTGTCACTTTTGGCGAAGCAGAAATTCATCCTGATCGGATGATGGCTATCAACCCAGGTCAAGTTTTTGGCGAATTAGATGGTATCAAAGGTCATGATCCTGCTTTTGGTTTAGAAGCAGTGTGGATAGATGTCAGTCAACGTGAACAAGCGCAAGCACAGGGCTATACCGTCGTTGATGTCGATACCGTTATCGCCACCCATTTAAGTAAAATACTACAAAACCATGCTCATGATTTATTAGGCCGAGAAGAAGTTCAACACATCCTCGATAACCTTGCTAAAACAGCACCTAAGTTGGTAGAAGGCCTAGTACCAGACGTTGTACCGCTAGGAACAGTGCAAAAGGTATTGCAAAACCTATTGGAAGAAAACATTCCTATTCGTGATATTCGTACCATTACTGAAGCAATCTCAGAGCAAGCAGTTCGTAACCCTGATCCAGAAACAATAACGGCTTCAACACGCATGGCCCTATCTAACTCAATCGTGCAACACCTTAACGGCACTCAAAATGACTTGCCTATCATCACCCTTGACCCTGAAATGGAACAGTTATTGCTTCAAGCATTACAAGCTACAACAGATGGTAGCGCTAGTTTAGAACCAGGACTTGCTGAGAATATGCATAAAAAATTACAAGAAGCTGCGCAACATCAAGAAATGAAAGGAGAATCTTCCATTCTAGTGGTCCAAGCAGGCCTACGTTCTTGGATTTCTCGCTTTATTCGTCATTCTATTCCAGGTTTAAACGTACTGTCATACAACGAAATTCCAGATAATAAACAAATAAAAATCGTGGCTAACATAGGTCGTTAGTTGTTGAGGTTGAGTTATGAAAATTAAACGTTTCCAAGCTGAAGATGTCCGTCAAGCCATTCGTGAAGTTCGCGATGTACTCGGCCCTGACGCAGTTATTTTATCCAATACTCGTGTCGATGGTGGTGTCGAAATTGTGGCGGCGACTGATTATGATGAAAGTCAGTTTAAACGCAGTGCACCGGTGCAGACAGAACGACCAACACCACAAGCACAGTCAACACCAAAAGTAGAAATCAACCCTGCACGACAGGCTGAGCCAACACCTGCACCATCGCCGCAGGCTAACGTTTGGTCGCAAGAGCCGACTTTAATTCAAATGCGTAAAGAAATTTCTGGTTTAAAAGACATGCTGCAAAATCAGCTGTCCGACTTAACTTGGAAAGATATGGAACGCCAAAATCCTGCGCAAATTCAGCTGTTACAGCGTCACTTGCACATGGGAGTACAAGTCGACCTTGCTAAAAAAATTGTCAGCCAAACACCAAATATTGATGACTTAGAAGTCGCTTGGCGACAATCGCTTGGTGTCTTAGCGAGTCAAATTGAAGTTCAACAAGATGACATCCTTAATACCGGTGGTATTTATGCCTTAATCGGCCCAACTGGTGTAGGAAAAACTACCACTATTGCTAAGTTAGCTGCCCGCTGTGCATTAAAACATGGTGCTAAAAATGTAGCCCTCATTACTACTGATTGTTACCGCATTGGTGGTCAAGAACAGTTGCGTACTTATGCGCGAATTTTAGGTGTGCCAGTCCGGGTAGCTAAAACCCATCAAGAACTAAGTGACTCTCTTAACGAACTGCTTGATCGCCGCTTTATCCTGATCGATACTGCTGGTATGAACCAACGTGATATACAATTAACTGAAAAGTTTGCTTTATTGAAGCAGCAGTCACAACCAATAAAAAATTATTTAACTATCGCTGCAACCACCCAAAGCAGTGGCTTGAATGATATTATTACCGCTTTCTCACATCTTGACTTGAGCGGTTGTATTTTAACTAAAACAGATGAAGCAAACAGTTTAGGTGGCGCAATTTCTGCGCTAATCAATCATAAACTACCGTTAGCGTTTATTTGCAATGGTCAACAAGTACCTGAAGACTTAACAATGGCTCGACCCAATACACTTGTGAAGCAAGCAAGTGACTTAATGAGCAATGAACAACAACAACTGGATCCACAAACTTTATCCAGTTATGGAGGTTTTGCCGCCTATGGCTGACGTACCAAATGACCAAGCAAGTGGTCTTAGAAAAATGACAACACCCTCTCGGCCAGTAAAAGTCATCGCGATTGCTAGTGGTAAGGGAGGTGTTGGCAAAACAAATGTAACGGTTAATATCGGTGTAGCTCTTGCTTCACAAGGTAGAAATGTATTATTACTTGATGCCGATCTTGGCTTGGCCAATATTGATGTCATGTTGGGCTTGCATCCACAATTTAGTTTAAAACATGTGTTAGATGGTAGTAAAACCTTACAAGAAATTATTGTCGAAGGTCCTGCAGGACTAAAAATTATCCCTGCCGCCTCTGGCGTACAAAAAATGGCTGAACTTAGCCCGGCAGAACATGCGGGTATGATTCAGGCGTTTAGTGAGTTAGAGCAACATATTGATGTGCTGCTGATTGATAGTGCCGCTGGCATTGCTGATAGTGTCATCAGCTTCACTCGCGCTGCCCAAGAAGTGATCATTGTAGTCTGTGACGAACCCGCATCCATCACCGATGCCTATGCCCTGATTAAATTACTAAGTCGCGAATATGGCGTTGAGCATTTTCATATCATTGCCAATATGACCCGCAGCGTATCTGAAGGCCGTGAGCTGTTTAATAAGATATCAATGGTCTGTGATCGTTTTCTTGATATCAGTCTCGACTTTATGGGTATTGTGCCTTTTGATGAGGATTTACGTCGTGCCGTTAAAAAACAACGTGCGGTTGTAGAGTTCATTCCACGCAGCAAATCGGCAACAGCATTTATGCACCTTGCTAAGAAAATTGATTATTGGCCAGTCCAAAAACAACCTCGTGGCCATATGGAGTTTTTTGTTGAACGTTTAATCCAATCAAGTCTGGAAATTGCATGACATGAATAAAGTGCCGATGTATAGCAATGATAGTGCATCGAGTCAGTCCCTAGAGGAACTGCTGCAAAAACATGCCTCTCTGGTTAAACGCATCGCTTTTCACTTAATTGCCCGACTGCCTCATACTGTTGATGTCGATGATCTGATACAAGCCGGTATGATAGGACTATTAGATGCGTCACAAAACTACAACCCTAGTCAGGGAGCTAGCTTTGAAACCTATGCTGGCATTCGAATTCGAGGTTCGATGTTAGATGAAATTCGTCGTAATGACTGGGCACCGCGCTCTGTACATCGCAAAGCACGTGAAATATCTGCAGTTATGCAAGAAATTGAGCAGCAACATGGAAGAAATGCACAAGACACAGAAGTCGCAAAAGCATTAGGTATAAGTGTCGATGAATACCATCAGCAATTATTTGATTCTGCTGGCCATCAAGTGTTTAGTCTAAATGAGTTTTCAGACAATGATGAAACCCATGCCAAACCAATATCGAATTCATTACAGGGACCAGTTGATGAATTACAAGCAGCTGATTTTAAATCCGCACTTGCTGAGGCCATCACAACGCTACCAGAGCGTGAGCGTTTAATGATGAGCCTATACTATAATGAAGAATTGAATTTAAAAGAAATTGGCGAAGTCCTTGGTGTCAGTGAATCTCGTGTTAGTCAGATTCATAGCCAAACCATTATTAGACTTCGCTCAAAATTAAATGACTGGTTAAACTAGAAACTGGAGGTATGTTTTGAATAAAGATATGAAAATCCTCATCGTAGATGACTTTTCTACCATGCGACGGATTATAAAAAATTTATTGAGAGATTTGGGCTTCAATAATACAACGGAAGCCGATGATGGCTTAACAGCTTTACCTATTCTAAAAGCAGGTGGCATCGACTTTTTAGTTACTGATTGGAATATGCCTGGTATGCAAGGTATTGATTTGCTTAAAACTGTACGTGCTGATGAAGAACTTTCTAAGCTCCCAGTTTTAATGGTAACCGCTGAAACTAAGCGCGAACAAATTATTGCGGCTGCACAAGCAGGTGTAAACGGGTATATAGTTAAGCCTTTTACAGCAGCAACGTTAAAAGACAAAATAGATAAAATCTTTGAACGTATTGATGCATCTTAATTAAGGTTGGTTATGGAATCTCAAAATAAAACAGCTCTATTGGACGCTGCTCGTGCCTTAGTCACAGCAATTGAAACTGATGATGAAACTCAAGTTCAACAGCAGTTAACAGTCCTGACACAAGCCCAAGAAAGTGACTTATTTCATGAAGTCGGCAAACTTACACGTGACTTACACGAGTCACTGAATAGCTTTAATGTTGACCCACGTTTGGTAGATTTAACAACCAATGATATTCCAGATACCCGTGAACGATTAAATTTTGTCATCCAAACGACAGAAGATGCCGCTCATAATACGCTTGAACTAATCGATAAAACGCTGCCACTGTCTGATTCTCTCAAGCTTACCGCCCAGAATATAGAGCAAAGTTGGCATCGTTTTCGCATGAGAGAAATGGACGTAGATGAATTTCGTGCTTTAAGTACAGAAATTGAAAGTTATCTGCCTACTGTGAAACAACAAGCGGATCAGATCCATGAAAATTTGTCAGCCATGACGCTGGCTCAAGGCTTTCAAGACATCACTGGTCAGGTTATTCGCCAAGTGATTACGCTGGTAGAAGAAGTAGAAGGTAACTTGGTAGAACTGGTAAAAATTGCCGGTAAACACCAAACAGAGAGTACAGAAGACGGCAAACAGGTTGATCCGATTAAGGCAGAAGGTCCTCAAATCAATAAAGACAAACCCAATGTCGTCAATAACCAAGACGAGGTCGATGATTTATTATCAAGTTTAGGCTTCTAAAGGAAACAAATGATGGCGTTAGACACTGATGATGAAATTCTACAAGACTTTTTAGTCGAAGCTGATGAAATATTAGAAGGACTAAATGAACAACTCGTAGAGTTAGAATCTCGACCAGAAGATAGTGAACTTTTAAACTCAATTTTCCGGGGCTTCCATACGATTAAAGGTGGTGCTGGATTTTTAAGTTTAGATGCCATGGTGAATTTATGTCACAAAGGTGAAGATGTGTTTAACATCCTGCGCCAAGGTGATCGCATCGTTGATGCCGACATGATGGATATCTTCTTAAAGGTATTAGATGTATTAAATGTCATGTTCGAAGAAACTAAAGCTGGCCAATACCCAACGGAAGCTGATCCAAGTATTCATAATCAACTTGCGGCATATTTAACTCAAGATGCCGAACCTGTAGCCACCGTTGTTGAAGAGGTCCGTCAATCAGAAAGTGCCAGTGATGAAATTACTGAAGATGAATTTGAAAATTTATTAGATGAAATTCATGGCAGCTCAGCAAGCAGTCAAGCTCCAGCCGAACCAAGTCCAGCTAGTAGCGACGAAATTACCGAAGATGAATTTGAAAACTTGCTTGACCAACTACATGGTAATGGCACTCCTGGAGAAAGTAATAAAGTCGCTGCTCCAGCAGCAACCGCTAATAGCGATGATATTACTGAAGATGAGTTTGAAGCCTTATTAGATGAGCTACAGGGCAAGAAAAAAGCAGTGCCGGTAGCAGCTGAACCCGCACCAATACCGCCTGAACCAATACCGCCTGAACCAGAAAAAATAGCTGCAGTTAAAAAATCTGAACCAGTAAAAGCTAAGGCAAAAGCAGACACTGAGGCAAAAGCAGCTCCAGCGGCTAAACCAGCAGAAACAAGTGTTCGAGTAGATACTAGTCGTCTTGATGAAATAATGAATATGGTGGGGGAACTAGTGTTAGTCCGCAACCGTATTAGTACCTTAGAAGCGTCATTTGAAGATGAGGAAATGGCGAAGGCAGTTAATAACCTCGCTGTTGTTACTTCTGATCTGCAAACATCAGTCATGCGCACTCGTATGCAGCCCATCAAAAAAGTATTTGGCCGTTTCCCACGAGTAGTACGTGATCTAGCTAGAAGCTTGAAAAAAGACATAAACCTTGAGCTACAAGGCGAAGAAACTGACTTAGATAAAAACTTAGTAGAAGCACTTGCCGATCCTTTGGTCCATTTAGTTCGTAATGCCGTAGATCATGGTGTTGAGATGCCTGATGTCCGTGAAGAAGCAGGTAAACCACGTCAAGGAAATATTGTTCTTGGCGCAGCACAAGAAGGCGATCACATCCTGCTTACTATCTCTGATGATGGTGCAGGCATGAATGCTAATGTATTACGTCAAAAAGCAGTTGAAAAAGGCATGATGGATGAAGAATCCGCCTCTCGTTTAACCGAGTCTGAATGTTTTGCCCTTATCTTTGCTCCCGGCTTTTCCATGAAACAAGAAATTTCAGATATTTCTGGTCGTGGTGTTGGCATGGATGTAGTAAAAACCAGTATCACCAAGCTGAACGGCGTAATCGAAATAACTTCTGAAGTGGGTAAAGGTACGACTTTATCAATCAAGGTTCCGCTAACCCTCGCCATTATGCCGACATTAATGGTGATGCTAGGTGAGCAAATATTTGCACTGCCACTTGTGAATGTTAATGAAATTTTCCATTTGGATTTAACTAAAACTAATGTAGTTGATGGCCAAGAAACCATCATTGTTCGTAACAAGGCCTTACCACTATTCTATTTACGTAAATGGTTAACAAGTAGTTTTACCGAAACAAAAAAAACGGATATTGAACATGTTGTTATCGTTAATGTTGGTACCCAACGAGTTGGCTTTGTTGTAGATCAGCTGCTGGGTCAAGAAGAGGTTGTTATTAAACCGTTAGGTGCTATGCTGCATGGTACTAAAGGTCTTGCAGGGGCAACGATAACAGGTGATGGTCGCATATCTCTGATCTTAGACTTTCCTGAACTTATGAATACCTATGCAAATCGTGGGTACTAAGGAAAAATGTGGCCACACGTGTCTTAATCGTTGATGATTCGGCTTTCTTTCGAAAACGACTCTCAGAAATAATTAGCGCAGATCCTGGATTAGAAATAGCTGGTACTGCCAGCAACGGCCAAGAAGCTGTCGAACAGGCCATCACATTAAAACCTGATGTCATTACTATGGACATGGAGATGCCGGTTATGGATGGCATTAGTGCCGTTCGAAAAATTATGGCCCATCATCCCATCCCGATATTAATGCTGTCTACTTGGACTACTGATGGAGCTAAATCGACGCTTGATGCATTAGAAGCGGGAGCCGCTGATTTCTTACCTAAACGCTTTGCAGACCTATCTACCGACCAAAATATTGCTCACCAAAAAATTTGCCAACGCTTGCATCATTTAGCAACAAATTTCCGTGGTAAGACGCATGTTACTCATTCATTGAATCCCGCCTTAAAGCCGCCAACAACATTTTCGGTTAAAAATACTGCCTCCTCATTATTAAATCAAACCAAGTTAGTTGTATTGGCAACGTCTACTGGCGGTCCTGTAGCCCTGCAAAAAGTACTCACTCAACTACCCGCTACTTTCCCCCATCCTATTTTGTTAATTCAACATATGCCGGCTACTTTTACACCTTCGTTTGCCGAGCGACTCAATAAACAATGTGCGATTACGGTAAAACAAGCTGATGATGGTGACGTACTCACTCCTGGCACTGCATTTCTGGCACCAGGCGGTAAACAAATGCTAGTCAGGGGTAATAAAAATAGGCAATACCTCACCATCGAAGATGGAAATGCCACCTACAACCCTTGTGTTGATATCACCTTAGAATCAATCACTCGTATCTGCCCGGCAGAAACCTTAGCAGTAGTATTAACAGGCATGGGCTCAGATGGACGTGATGGCTGCATACATATTCATAAACTCGGCGGCGTTATTTGGTCACAAGATGAACAGAGTTGTACCGTTTATGGTATGCCGATGGCCATTGCCACAGCAGGTATCGCTGATAAAATTCTCAGTTTAGATAATATTGGACAACAATTGGCGGAACTTTCTTAATTCATGGATATATTAAGCATAATAGGCATTGTTGTTGGTTTTGGTGCCATTCTTGGCGGTCAATTCCTTGAAGGTGGCCACCTTGACAGCATCATTAATTCTGTTGCATTTTTAATTGTCTTTGGTGGCACGGTGGGTGCAGTCATGTTGCAAACACCTCTCGATACTTTTGTGCAATCACTCAAAATGTTTATTTGGATATTTAAGCCACCGTTAGAGTCTCCAAGCGAAACCCTAGATAAAATTCTAGAATGGAACCAAGTTGCTCGTAAGGAGGGCTTAATTGTTTTAGAGTCTATTGCCATGGATGAAGATGATCTCTTTACTCAAAAAGGCTTGCAACTTATTTCTGATGGTGCAGAAGCTGAAATATTGCGTGAAATATTAGAAACCGACCTCGATTTACAAGAAGCCAGTGGTATCCAAGCAGCAAAAGTATATGAAGCGATGGGCGGCTACTCGCCAACCATTGGCATTATTGGAGCGGTTATGGGCTTGATACATGTCATGGGTAACCTTGCTGATCCCTCCTCTTTAGGCTCTGGCATCGCAGTGGCCTTTATAGCCACTATCTATGGAGTAGGCTTAGCTAATTTATTATTTCTACCTATTGGCAATAAACTCAAAACATTGGTGGGCCGACGCAGTAATATACAGATGATGTTAATAGAGGGACTGGTAGGTGTAGCTAATGGTGATAACCCTAGAAATATTGAAAGTCGCCTACAAGCTTACCTGTAATAATATAGATTATGGCTCGCAGAAAAAAAGTTGAAGAACCAGAAAACCATGAACGTTGGCTCGTTTCTTATGCCGACTTCATTACCCTATTGTTTGCTTTTTTTGTCGTGATGTATTCAATATCTTCCGTTAATGAAGGTAAATATCGCGTTTTATCCAGTACCTTAGAAGCTGTTTTTTCAGATAAACCTCGTAGCTTAGAACCGGTACAAATCGGTCAGATAAGTCGCGGTGAAGGAGTCAAAACAGCAAAACCTGGTAGCCCAGACTTGCCCAGTTATGATATCGAACTCCCAGCCTTACCTGACTACACTCCACCGCCAGTACCAGAAGATACCATTCGCACTATTAATGACCTATCACAGCAACTTAGCACCGCATTGTCAGATCTCATTGATAATGATGATGTCGTTATTAAAAAAGGCGAAGATTGGTTAGAACTGGAAATGAAATCTAATGTGCTATTTTCCAGTGGTGAAGCTAGGCTAGAGTCTAAGGCCGTCCCGCTTATCGGTAAGGTTGCCGCTATTTTACAAACATCAGCCAATCCAATTCATGTTGAAGGTTTCACCGATAATAACCCGATCAATACCCCCCGATTCCCATCAAATTGGGAGCTATCAGCAGCACGTTCCGCCTCTGTAGTGCATTTATTAGAACGCTATGGTCTAGATCCTGGTCGAATGACAGCGATTGGTTATGGAGAATATAAACCCATTGCTGACAATAGCACTGAAGCTGGCAGAAATAAAAACCGTCGGGTTGTATTAGTTGTATTGGGCCATGATGAAAGTCGACGTTCTTTAGACCTGTTCGATCCTTCTACCAAAGAAATTATTCCCAGCAGCCGACCACAAAATACACCAAGTCAACTTACGCCACCTAAATCAGCACCTATAGCCAGCCCAACAAGTTCCAACTAAGCACCAGCCTAGCCACGATAATTAATAAACAATGTTCAATTTTTATAGCAAATTTGCTGAAAACGGTTCACTATTTAATAATATAGTACTACTACTAATAAACTGCCTGCTGCCAACATCGACTACTAATTAAAAATGGCACAAACAGTGCATATAATTTAATAAAAATATCGGCTGTCATCACTCTGACGGCTCATATTTGAACATGATGTGAAGGACTGAAAACGATGAGTCAAAAAGACAATGCCGAAATAGATCCCGTTTTACAATGGGTCACCTGCCAACTTGAAGATGAAGTGTATGGCATTAATGTTATGCAGGTGCAGGAAGTATTGCGTTTAACTGAAATTGCTCCGGTCCCTGGCGCACCTGACTATGTGATTGGTATTATTAATCTTCGCGGTAATGTGGTGACAGTTATTGATACCCGCCGCCGCTTCGGTTTACCTCAAACTGAAAATGATGATTCATCCCGTATTATTATTATTGAAGCAAATAATAATGTTATAGGCATGCTCGTCGATAGCGTAGCTGAAGTGGTGTATTTACATCAGTCAGAAATCGATACCGCACCTAATGTTAGTAGTGATGATAGCTCTCGGTTTATTCAAGGTGTCAGCAGTCGTGATAAACAATTATTGATTCTTATCGATGTTAATAAGTTATTAACTGAAGAAGAAATTTCAGATCACTCTACTTTCTAAATTTAGACGTCATGGCTGAAGATATTACACCGACCCAACCTTCAGCTCCATCTTTACCGGTTATGCCGCCACCTGATGATCGGCGACGAGATAAAAAAAAACAACAAGAGCATGACAACAAGGATGAAAATGATAATGACGAACCAAAACATCCTCCTCACCATGGCTTAATAGATGAATATGTATAACGACAAACAAACAGTACAAGAGGCCAGATTATGACCACCATCATTCTTGTCATAGCTATAACTATAGTAAGTATTATCTTGCTGACTATCAGTAGCCGTTTATTCAAAATAAACCGTGATCAAGCAGACAAAATTGCCGGTCTACAAAACCAGCTGTCTGTACTTTGTGTCGGTGCTATTGGTACTGATGAGCGAATTCTACAGTTTGAACAACGCTTAACCAAGATAAAAGAACATCAAAATAGTCTTGATGTAGGAATGAATGCCCAACATAGCTATGATCATGCTATTCGACTTGCTCGCAAAGGCGCTGGAATTAATCAATTAATTGATAGCTGTAACTTAAGTGATGAAGAAGCCCACTTAATCCGTCGACTTCATGGTGGTGATTTACAAAACGGCTATATACAGGAAATACACTAAAGCGTAGGTAAGGAAGCCTGTGGTTTACCAACTAAATAACCTTGCACATAATCAACACCATAACTCTTTAATAAGTCCATCGTACTTTGATGCTCAACAAATTCGGCAACTGTTTTCTTGCCTAAACTATGGGCAATATCTATCATTGATTTCACCAACAACTGATCCACTGGATCATTCACTAAGTTGGTAATAAAACCACCATCTATTTTCAAAATATCGACTGGAAAGTGTTTTAAATAGCTATACGAATTAAAACCGGCGCCAAAATCATCTAATGCAAATCGACAACCTAAGCCACGTAAGCGTTCAACCATCGCCTTAGTTTGCTCAAAATTTGAAATCGCCGAAGTTTCAGTGATTTCGAATACCACTCGGTTAGGCTCGACTCCGGTATCTGCTAACTTTTTCTCAATTAACGAATACAGGTTTTGATCTAAAAAGATATTGCCTGATAAGTTAATGGTAATAGAGATAGCTGATGACATCGTACTCATTAAATCAAAGGCATGATTCACTACCCAAAAATCAATTTGGTGAATTAAACCCATGGCTTCTGCGACGGGAATAAAATCATTTGGATAATAGAGTGTTCCCTCTTCACCTCGCATCCGAATCAAACATTCATAATGAGTGACTTCGCTTGATGCAACCGAATGAATGGGTTGGAATTCTAATAAAAAGTTTTCTTGTTTCAGGGCAGCTCTAATACGCGGCGCCCATTCCACACTATGTCGTAGCGAATGCATTTCACGATCATCTAAGCTGAATAAATGTACCCTATTCCGACCGCGTGTTTTTGCCGTAAAACAAGCTTGATTAGCATGAGAAAGTACTTCTCCTGCCGATTGCTCATCTCTGCCAACGATGATTTTCATACCAATACTGACTGACAAATGGTAACAATGCTCGTTATATTCGAAGCGGTAACCATCAAATAAATTACGCAAGCCTTCAGCCTGCTCCATTGCCATATTTTGTTCTATATCATCGACTAATACTGCATATTCATCTGAACCAATGCGTACTAAGGTGTCTTTTACCGAAAAGTAACTGCGTAAGGTATTAGCCACTTGCACTAATAGAGCATCGCCAGCTTCGTGACCTTCGGCATCATTCAAAACTTTAAAGCTATCTAAATCAATATAAAATAAAGCACTACTGGTATTAAAATTTAAGGTATTAGTTAAGCTAAGCTCTAATGCTTCTTCCAAACGACGACGATTCGATAAACCTGTTAAGTCATCATGAGTAACTGAAAACTGTAACCGAGCTTCCATTACTTTTAAGGTTGATAATTCGTCTTCAAGCTGCAATTGACGTTGTGCAACCTCGTCACGTTCTTTTTTCACCGCCAGCGCAGTCATCACAGCGGGGGGGAAAGACTCGGCAGTCATTGGTCGGTAAAGTAGCGACGTCACACCATGATCAAGATCAGATAATACCTGTGCATGGTCCCAATGGGATTCATTGGTTAAAGCAATGATAGGAATAAGACGCCATTCATCAAACAAATCCATCTTTTGACGTAAATCATTGGCAGTCATATCAGTAAGGCTATGATCCAATACAATCAAGTCAACATCACAGATATCATCACTAATACCTAAGCGAAGGTTTTCCATCACACCTGCAGCATCGTTAACACCAGTGATATCAGTAAAGCCACTAATTTTCAGCATGGTTTCCATGAAGGCAACATCTGAAAAATTTGCACCTGCGATAACAATCTTTGAAGTCAATAAATTAGCAACATCAGAGGCCGAAACAGTCTCTCGTTGCTGATCTATTGTAAGCTCTTGTTCAAGCTCTAAATTGTCGTTTATCACTATATCCATCAGTTACATTCTTGCCACATTTTGTCGACCACTGTTAAGTAACGGTAATGACGATATCCCTTTTGTTTATAAAAATCAACACTTAACCGTATTTTTATAATGCTGTTTATAAAGTATTAACATTTTTACAACAGGAATTTTTCACTTTTGTTATCAACTTGGTAGTAACTCTGCTCAATTTTTACCTTTTATTTCAGGAACTTTGCCTGATACTAGGTAAGCATAAGCGATGACCTCAGCGATCACTCGATAAAGCAATGGTGGTATTTCATCTCCCAAATCTAACTCACTCAGAAAAGCAGCTAAAATGGCATCCTCCCGCAGTGGCACGCCATGCTCTTTGGCAATGCGAATAATTTCTTCTGCTATTGCCCCTTCACCAGAAGCAGTAACGATAGGTGCATTTTCACCATCATATTGTAAGGCGATAGCTCGTAACGGTTCATTTGCAATGGTCATACTGAGATATCGACCAATGAATTTGACTCTTTAACCATCAATGCAGAAATAGAAAGTGGGCTTACCTCTCCACAGCGACAACTTAAGTGGTGAATGTTCACTTCTAACTTAGCAAGGCCTGCATTTAATATATCTAGATGCTGCGCTAACAATTCTGCACTTGCTGACCGCTCAGCACAGATCATCACTTTGACATTTTCACCACACATATTAATAGTTGCCTGTAATGGGCCTAAATTCCTGGTATCTAAAGTAAGCTGAATATTCCAAGTATCACTTTCTTCTTCATCATTACTGGCCTGCTGCTCTAGTTGCAGCTGAACCATGTCCAACCGGTCCCTATCTTTTAATGGCAAGTCCATTAACCACACATTAGGGGCCGTTGGGGAGTCAGGTTCTTTTAACATTGATAATTGATTAAACTGTAACTTTGCATGCACACCCTCTACTTCCTTGAGCAGACCTTTTAATACCGCTAGCTCGGCCGCTAATACCTTTGTCTGCACCGTTTGCTCTTTATCCATTGCTAGAGCAGGTTTATTGATCAGTTGGCTTAAGGTGGCTATCTGCGCTTTAAGCTCTTCCGATGGTGCTGCGCTGTTATTGAAGCTTGCTGTCAACAGCGATAATAACTGGGCCGGTGTCTGACCAAGGGTTGCTAATGCGGTTTGAATTTGTGCCGGTAATTTTGACAAGTCCTGAGGCATTGTCGTTAGGATTGCTAAGGCAGATTGAATCTGCGGTGGCAGTGACTTTAGTTCTAATTTAGTCGCAGTCGTCACCTGTTGATTGTTATTAGCAATAGTCGTCTCTAGAACCGCAATAACACGTAATAAATTAGCCTTAAAATCGTTCGTCGCTGCCGTAGGTTTAGTTAATAATTGGCTCTCTAAAAACACCCCAGACTGTTGTATAGCTTGCTTTAATGCTATAGGTTTAGCTACCGATGGACGTTCCATTACATGCTGCAATAATTGCTGTACTTGTTTCACAACTGGCCCAGGTAATGTCTTAGCTTGATGGGCTTGAACTAAACTATTTAAGTTTGTTTTTTCTGTCGCTTGCTGGGGTAACAACTGGCGAAGTTTTTCCATAATCATACTGTCGCGCTGACTAAGATCTGGCTTTACTTTAAGTGATAGAGGTTTGAGGCTCACCACCTCAACGATGAGTTTATCGTTAAGCTTAAAGTTCTGTTTAAGACGCGAAATATCCAGCTCTAACTGCGGCAGAGGTTGTAGCACTGTTTTTGACTGTGTAACTGAAGGGGTTGGCTGTTGATTAACATTTAGCTTTGCAGGCTGTACATCTAATAACAAACGATCCTTACTAACCACTTTAGCAACCTCAACAGACAACTGCTGTCCAAGCTCTAATACTAATGGCAACGTTTGCGGTTTGACCTGTGGAACAGAACTCGCAGCTACCGTAGGTAATAATTGTAATACCGGCTTACCATCAGACTGAACGACAACTAACTTAACAGCTTGTCCCTGCGTTAATCGAATTGGAGTTTTAATTTCCAACAAACTATCAGCCACCCGAAGCTTGACCACTTCAGCTGCTAAGGCAGCAGTCAAAACTACAGCTTCAACTTGTTGGCCCACTACCAAATTAGCTAATAGCTTAGCTGGAATATCTTTAATGACTCCAAGCTGGGCTTGGGTTGCTTGTTGAATCAACATGACAAAAACCATTCTTTCCTGACACAATGCTAGTATATCAGCGCTATCCTAACGGAAATACTGGATGATGAAAAAGAACATAAACAAATGGTACATTCGCCATAAAGGCTCGATTTCGGGCCCTTTTTCTACTGCTGTTGTTCAAAATAAATTACTAATAGGTCGCTTATCACCCTACGATGAAGTAAGTGTTGAACAACAATCATGGCAGTCAATCATTCATATTAATGAGCTGACTATCAGCACGACAAATGATGCACAGCAGCGCGGTAAACGAAATCAAGATGAACGGGATGGCTTTGACCGTAGGCATCATCAGCAAATTCCTTCAGCTGAAGTTTTGCAGCAACGTAAACATGAACGACGCGATAAAGAAACGACAACAGATATCGAATACCGGCAGTTGAGAACCTTATTATTGCAGCGCTACCGTCAACATAAACAACGGCTGTATGGACCGCTGCTCATTCTATTTTCGATGATGTCGATCGCCATGTTACTTGCAATACTTTACCCCACTCGCATACCAATACCTCTGCCAAACTGTATTACCGAGGCTGGCCCAAATATAAATTGGAATAATTGTTCAAAACTGAAATTAGACCTACACGCCGTAAATTTTAATGGCTCCCAACTACGAAATAGTAAACTCATTGGCTCCAATTTAATAAATGCATCGTTTATTAAAGCAGATATTGCCTACGCTGATCTTCGTTTTACCGATCTAAGTTATAGCCAGCTACAAAATTCATTGTTAGTCGGTGCTAACTTACAAATGGCCAACTTATCTTATGCTGACCTTAGCGGTGCCGATCTTTCTTTTGCAGATCTTCGTAATGCGAAGCTTGGCGGCAGTAAACTAGATAATGCCATTTTTGACTCGGCCATTTGGCCTAATGGAGCAACCTGTGCCATTGGTTCAGTCGGTCAATGTATCTTCAGTAAAACATCCCATTAAGACCGATTAAATCATTAGTGTAAGGTTTGCGGTACAGCTAAAGTAAAGGGTGGAATGGTCACATCAAAACGCTGGCCATCATCAGCTAACATCAAATAACGACCTTGCATCATACCTACCGGCGTAGCCAACATAGCAGCACTGGTATAAGTAAAGCTCTGTTCAGGTGCCAGATGTGGGTGTAAACCAATAACGCCATCACCTTCCACTTCTTGCTCATGGCCATCACCACCGGTTATCTTCCAATAACGTGACAGTAATCGAGCAGGGTTATCACCTTCATTTTTAATTGTGATGGTATAGGCAAACAAATAACGTGATTTTTCAGGTTGAGATTCCTGAGCTAAATACCTGCTTTCAACATCAACTAAGATAGAATTATTTTTTTCAGTCATACAAGCATTATAGCGTGCTTTGTTGCGCTAATAACCTTGCACCTAGTAAACCGACCTTCGGTTGAGTGATAACGTGTACAGGAATTTTTGCTACTAATGCCTGCATTTTACCCTTAGCTAAAAAGGCATCCATAAATCCAGCCTGTTGAAAACGTTCAATATTCTTCGCAGCTATGCCACCCGCAATATACAAGCCGGCGCGAGGTATAACACTCAACGCTAAGTTACCTGCTTGAGCACCATAAATTTTTATAAATAGGTCCAAGGCTTCCAGTGCTAGCGGATCATTTTTCTGTAAGGCAAAATAACTGATTGCCTGACCAGGATCACCATCAATCATTGCTTTACGTAAATTGGGATCTTCATCTTGCTGCTGGTAAGCGCGCAGAAAGTCATAAATGGTGACCAAACCAACACCTGAAACAATTCGCTCATAAGAAACATGGCCAAACCGCTCCATCATATGTTCGAGCAGTAATAATTGTTTTCTATCGGTAGGCGCAAAATCAACATGGCCGCCTTCTGTTGCCACCACTTTCCAGCCATCGTTTTCTGGAAATATTAAAGCTTGACCTAAGCCTGTTCCCGCACCAATTACAGCCATAGGCGCAGTCAGATCTTGTTCACCCTGTTGTAGAGTAACAATCTCATCTTCGGCCAGGCAGCTAATGCCATAGCCTACAGCAGCAAAGTCATTGCAAAGTTGCACATGGTTAATCGAGAATTTTTTCGCCAAAACATCGGCATCTAATTGCCAAGGCAGATTGGTAACATAAGCTTGCTTACCCGTTACTGGACCAGCAACAGCAAAACAAGCAGCATCGATGACAACCGATTTAACTTGGTCTTGACTCAAAAATTCGGTCAAGACCAAGTCAAATGTTTCATATTGCTGGCTAGCAAAACTTTGTTCAACGATAACATCACCTTGTTTCGAACTAAGTTGAAACAAGGTTTTGGTTCCGCCGATATCAACCGCCAGCAGTGCCGTCATTTAATTATTTTCCAGCTGCCGCCGCATCCATATACCAATAATACTCACCTTGAGGTGCAAGGCGTTGTACAGGCAAACCTTCAACCGCATCGCTAGTAATATCTTTAACGATAGCTGCTTTTGCTTCACCTGCAATAAAGACAATTACTTGTCTAGCTGCATTAATCGTAGGATAAGTCATCGTCACACGCCATGATTCGAACTTCTCAACATATAAACTGGTTGTTGTTCGGTCAGTCACATCTAATGCTTCTGTATCTGGGAACAATGATGCAATATGACCATCAGGGCCTAAACCTAACAATACAAGGTCTAACGGTTGTTCAGCTAAGGTCTCGAGCATAGTACGGCCATAACGAATGGCTACTTCAGGAGCAACACCTTCTTCTGTTGGCATACGATGGACATTTTCAGCAGGAATCGGCACATGATTAATCATTGCCTCACTCGCCATTTTGAAATTGCTATCGTCATGTGTTGGTAAAACACAACGCTCATCACCAAAGAATAAATGCACCCGTGCCCAGTCGATTTGCTCGACATACGGCGATGTTGCCAATTTTTGGTATAAACCTTTAGGAGTTGAACCACCAGCTAACGCTACATGGAAAACGCCACGTTTAGCAATTGCTGAACGTGCTGCAGCAACAAACTGCTCAGTAGCAGCCTCAATTAAACTCGATGCATCAGGCAGTATTTTTTGTTCAGCTTTCATCTTTTTCCTCAGTTTGCTTTCTAATTTTTCCCCAGCCCGTTGAAGACATATCTAACGTGACATGTCGCCAGATTCCATCTTGACTGAAACATTGCCAACCCCAACGTAACCATCCTAGTAAAGCAAAGGCTAACCATAACGCCCAGAGCAACATCAATCCTCTATATATATAAAGAGGTACTGATATCACCCAAGCTTGCGGTAAAACATCACCGCTGTGATCCTGATACCAATGTAAGTAGTTACTATACGAACCATTACCTACTATTTGCATCTCAGGCTGTCCAAGCAAGCCTTGTTCAATTGCAAGGAACAGCGATGATAATGCGATCAGGGTCCAAAATCCTAATCCAATTTGCACAAAATTAAAACCGGCACGACTTTCCATCCAAGGTCGTTTTTGGCGTAATCCTAGTGCTATCAACCACCCAACCACTGCAATCAATGTAACCATTGATGCTTGGGTGAGTCCTAAAAATAATAGAATCCAGTGCTGTGTTTTAAGGGGGGTTAGCGGAAAACGTGCCAAAGCATATGCCACGATAATTAGAACGATCAGTACTCCCCACACTAAAACAGCAGGACCAAGGCTTGGTCCACCTACTGCAAGGATCCAACGATTTTTAGGCATAAATAATTCAACTTCATTATTTACTCCTTGTAAGCCTAATTGTACCACCGGAGTCGATAAAACCGTTGTAATTTCTGCTGGTTGTCGCCAGTTGATAGTCGCCGGTTGTTCTCCGGGATTGATGGGTAACGTCAACTTACTATCCAGCAACTGTAATGGCAGTTTTTTGCCCGCCACCGTAACACTGCTTAACTGCGCACCTTCAGGCAGCGCTATCGTATGTTGCTGACCTAAACTACTCCGGAATGACAGATTTAATTCAATATCACTACTGCGCTGCCCCGGTCGCACTTTTAAAATGCTTTGATCTAAGGTCAGTGTCTGGCCTTGTTCACCTGCGGGCCTTTCTACTTGCAGCGTTAATTGTTCACCAGGCCAAGGACGCCACAACACATTACTAAACTCGTTATTAGCAATAAGCGGCAACCCATGCCACTTCACATGCCAAATTGGCTGCCAGCTTAACGTCCAGTATTCCACCCACTCATCTGTTTGTTTGGCTTGCAAGTTCAGCGATTCAGTTTGAGTTAATAACGATCGCCACTGAAAACTTTTCTGGCCCTGACGCAGCTGAACCTGCATTTCATCATTATCTATCTGCAAACCTTCAGTTAAAACTTGTTCATCATCAAGTAAAGGAATACTTAAGCGAACGACACTATCCGCCTTAGTTAATCGAGTAACTTGGGTATGCACTTGCCATTGTTGATTAAATGTTAACCGACGTTCCACCTTAATAAAGGCAGGTAAACTGGTCGGTGTTAACACCTGTTTTTCAGCTGTCTGTTGTGTTGAGTTTCGTTTCAGCAGCAAATCACTGACATGGCCTGAACGCATATTGCCTTCAACCAACCAACTATCATCCGTTAGCGTAGATAGATGCTGTGGTTTCAGCGGCAGCATTAATTGAACCAACGCCTGCGGTGGCACTTGGCCAGTCATTAATAACTCATATTGACCTGTTGCTAAGCTTATCCATAACCGGCCCTGCTTATCATGCGATAAAGCAGAAGATGGCTGGCCATCAACTAAAACCTGCTGCGGTGTCCAATGGCCTTGCTGGCCAGGCAATGGCACTAAAACATGCTGGGCCACATCTACCGTTTGCCTGATCACTAATTGATCTGACTCTAACTTAAGCTGCATTGTGGAACTTACCGCACAATCAGGCACACAATCCGGTGCAGCTAATAACCGTTGTTTTAATTGTTGTAACACTGTTTGATCCGGCACAACGCTATTAGCCATTGCAGGGCTAGGAACAGTACTCGTAAACACCATCACCGTAGCGAGTAACGGCAATAATGACTTCAAATTAAGTCCCTTACGCCAGCCCACCACACAGGCTAGTAAGGCCACTAACAAGGCAATACGAGAAAATGCCAACAATCTATTTTCTAATGGCGATAACAGCCATAAATCAATCGTCTGACCTTTATCAACTGGGCCATTAAAACTAAGTTGACTACTACGCCACTGCCAGCTCGGCAAACCAGGACCTGTTTGAACCTTTGTATCAGGAGAATACGTTGTTAAGTCACGCTTATTACGTGCCGGCATTGCTGATGGAGCATACTCAGCGACACTGCTCACACTATCCACCATGCTAGATAGCGCTTTTTCTGAATGACGCTGCTGTTTCAGTTCTGCTTCATTCTCATAATCATTTTGACTGTTCGCCTGTGGCGAAACTTTATAATTAGAATACTCCAACTGAGGATACAGCCCTTGTCGTGCTTGCTGCACCATAAACGGCAACGAAATGAGCACTATCCCCGCCACTGAAATATAGAAATAACGTTGCATCCAAACCTTAAACTTGCCGGTAGGCAAAACCTTTAATAATGCCGTCGCAGCTAATGCATTTAACCAAACAGCAATTGGCGCACCTTGCTCATGATATAAAACGACCATTGCAAACAGTGCTACCCCGCCCCACGCTTTACCCCATAAATGAGAAAAGCTCGCTGCGATAATGAATACTAAAAACAAATCCAATAAGGTCCAGCGTGATAACCAACTTCCTGTTGATTTATCTACGCCTGACACCGCTAATAATCGCCAACCCGGCGGCATATTTAATTGTGTCGATACCTTTTGAAAATCAGCATCCCAACCGGTTGCCGGTAAAGTAAAACCACCTTGCCACTGACTATCAGCCACAACATCAATCTTGCCTAACCTCAGCTCCACCCCTTGCTTGTCGTCTCCAGCCAATTTAGTAATAAACTGATCTTCACCATTCACTGCCACTCGGCCCAACTTGATCGCCGCATTCATCGGTAAGCGATAACGACCATGCACTTGGCCAGTGATTCGGTCTTGCAAGCTAAAACCTTGGCCGTCAAAGTCCAACCACCATGTTCTATGCAAACTCAGTTGATCTTGTTGCTGTGCGGCATCACCACGTTGCTTTTGTTCAAAGGCCAATGTCGACTCACTATCAACTTGATATGCAGGCCACTGCTGCCACTGTTGTGGTAAACGGGTATTTTTCGGGTCTATAGCTGATGCACCTGATACATTCACTTGGCGAAGATCGGGTTGTGATTGAAACACCCACACTTCCTGTTCAGGCCAAGGCTTAACCGCTGGTACAGCTTGCAGTTGATCAACCTGCTCAGGCGCACGGCTGGTTAAAGTTAATTGCCACTGGCCGGCTTTAGCTTGCACGCGTAAGGAACCGTCATTTTCTAATCGTGCAGGCAAAGGACTAGTTAACTGCTGTGCAATAAAGCCCTCTAATAACGCACCTGACAGCTGTATTTCACGCTCACTGCCCGACACCGTTAATTCGATACGAGTGGTCACTTTAAATGGAATGGCATCTTTTAGATGACGCTGCACATCAATAGTCAGACTGTCGTTATCAAGCTGCTGTGTAGATACAGTGTTTTTTTGCAACCACAACACACCTTTTTCTAGTTTAGGAAAAGCCTGAACCTTGCCATTAACCGTTAGTTTTAATAAACCATTGTCAGCTGGCAAAGCGATAGTTTTAGGTAGTTTAGACCAGTTAAATTCGCCAACGACCTGATGCTCACCTTCAGAGAGAAAAACGTGGGGTTTATTGCCCTGTCGAATAACAGGTTGGATTTGGCCATCAACACGAACTTGTACTGGCCATTGATCATTACGGCCGACTAAAGGCACCCATTGCGGTGTTGTCACAGTCCATTGTTGTTCAAAATGACCGCCAGTATTAGTTAAATCAAGCGAGGTATTAACCGGCCAACGACAACGTTTATTATCAAACTGCTGAAGAGAAAATGGACATAATTGTTGTTGCTCGCCATGCAATACCCACGGCACCCACTCTTGCAATACCGGTGGAATGTCATCCTGTGCAATCGGCACCGCACTGACACTCGAAATAACAGCTAACCATAACAAACAGACCCATCCAATAATCTTCATCATGCCATCCCAGCTTGCTTAATTTAATGTTAAGCAAGGGTAAAACATTTTGATGGGCAAATATAGTTCATACATAGTTTGACTGGCAACTATGTGCCAAAAGCGGTCATTGGCTTACCTTTTAGCATTCGTGGTCTAGCTTATTGAAATCAATCACTCTGCTCCTATTGATTTGCTATTGCTTCTATCTACAATTAAAGCCATTTTAACATCCAAATAATAGAGTTAGACCTTATGGGAGAAGATGCAAATGATCATCAGATCGCTGATATATACTAGGTCTAGTAACTCCTGTCTTAGCATAAAACCTAGGCTGTCTAATGAAAGGCATTGCTCTCGAATCTACGGTACATACAACTGAAGCTTTTGAAACAATTACAATTGCAATTAGGTGAGGATCATCAAAATCAGGTAATGGTTCTATTTTTCTAATCCTAGCTTCTTGAGCATCCACGTCTGCATCATTCAGCTTTATCGCTCTCCCAGCAGTCTTGAGCTGTTTGATTATTTTAAGGTACCTATATAACTTCGATAATTCTTTATTAAAGTGAGTACCACCAAAAACCATCTTAACGCGACCATCTTTTATACGTTCTAGAATTGGAACAAAATCACTATGCTTTTCATTCGAGTTATTAAAGAGAATACTAACGACACACGCGTCGACTAATATATTCAACTGCTTAATCCCAGATTAAGCATTTCCTCCCTAATGAAAAACTCCCTATAGGCATCTGGTTGACGCTCTGAAAGGTCACCTTGCTGATCGATTTCTACAGGAGTAACTCGATTACCATTTTCATCACGCTCAAAAAATAGAACTTGTGAACTTGGTGATTCAGAGTTACTTTCATTCCTATAATTCGATCTAAACCTATCCAGTGTATAGTCACTATGTGTCTCTATAAGAAACTTTTTATTTTCAACAGTGGCCAATTGAAAAAAAGCATCGCCTAAAGCGGCTTGTGCCTTTGGGTGTAAATGAACTTCAGGTTGCTGAACTGCATATGCGCTGTCGTTAGCTCGAACAAACAGCTCTACAATAATTGGAAGAGCTTGGGAAACACCATAGCCAACATTATTGATACTCAATTTTCGCTTGTTTAATACAACGTCTAGTTCAAATGGTGATGTTGAAGAATTACCATAATGCAGAATTTCTATTGTCTCAAATAAACCGCTATCTTTCCCCAAGGTATCAAGAAATTTTTTGAAGGCAACTGCTTCGGACTTCTTACCTAACAACTTTTTAATAACATAAGGAGTGTGCTCGCCTTCAGGCGAGTAATCTAACTTGTACTCGTCGTATGTGAGTTTTGGCTTGGATCTTATTGGGGCTAACCAAATAAGAGACTCTTTAAATATTGCAGGAGAAAGTGCAAAAGGATTCATATTTTCATTTCCTCTAATACCCTCAATAATTGAGGGATAAAAGAGTATAGGTAATTCGATCAAGGTTCGACTTACGTCCTTAGGAACAATTTTATATCCCCTGTTATCATTCTTAGCTATATCCCCCCATCTTTTGAAGCATTCTTGGATATTATTGCAAGTCAATAATTGTACATTCTTACGAGACTTATACTTAAGTTGATTTTCACTTACCCTGACTATAACTTCTTCGCCTTTGTATGAATAGATATAGGAGGATAATGATGGTAGGCCATCTCTACTGACAAAGGTCAGCAAAAAAGCATCTATTTGCTCTTCATTCTCCTCCTTATCTTTACCTTTACCTTTATTACTCGCGGATCGATTAACTGGCAACGCTTTACCATAACTTCCTACAGAAAATGAATCCTTACTAGCTGCATGAACACTAACTAAATCATCATAGCGTCCTTTCCCAAGCTGAATATCAGCATTATCAAATTTAGCGGGGCTTTCTAGCCAGAATTCGGTAGTAGTTAACAGCTTCAATAAACTTATAACTGATGACTTACCTGTACTATTTTCGCCAACAAAAAAGTTAACGTCTTTAAAGCTAATTAGAGTATCTGAAAATCCTCTAAAATTATCCATATAAAGATACTTCATACTTTGGCTCCGAGCAAAAATTTCATCCACAGTAATACAATGAACTGATTATGTGTACACAAATATAATTACTGAGACTAAACAACACTAAATATCAGTCAGGAACATCTATTGGCAGGAGTTGCAATAAATTTATTTTATATGATAATTACCGTTTTTCGGTTCAAGCTACGCCCCCATACAGCCCGAATAAAACATAACAAAAATAAATATGTTATTTAAATTCCAGAAACAGATGTAGCCAAAAACGTATCACTGTTAAATAAGGTAGTAGATAGCTAGAGAGCCTTGGTTACTCCTTGCGATACACTGCTAATAAAAAATTCAATATCGTTCCTCCCTCAAGTGTATGAAACCAGACAAAAGAACCTACCGGGCCAGCCACCAATGAAATCAATAAGGTCAGAGTGATTGATATTTCTGGATCAATTTATTGTTGGCTGAGAAAACCACATTATCAAACAACACTCAATGACTGCTTTGGGTCGAAAGCCGTCAGTAAACAATCTTTCAATCAATCCTATCTGATACCTTAATCACAATATTAACTCGACGGTTTTGTTGTCTTCCCTGCTCCGTTTTATTGTCGGCAAGCGGTTGAGTATCAGCAAAGCTGACTGCTCGCATATTTTCTGCTGCAATGTTTTGGGTGGTTAAAAAGTGCAATACACTGGTGGCTCTGGCTGCTGCTAGCTCCCAGTTTGAGGGATATTTGGCGGTATTTATTGGAATATTATCGGTATGCCCTTCGATGTAAATAAGGCCGATGGCTTGTTGTAACAGTGGCGATAGCTGTTGCAAAACCTGCTGACCATTTTCAGTTAATAAGGCTTGGGATGATTGATAGAGAATGTTGTCGTGAATGGTAAGTTGGGCATAACCTTTGGTGACGGTCATATCAATACTGTCTTCTAGACCAAGGTCTTCTAGTTGATTATTTAACTGCTGCTGAATTTCACTTTCTGTTAATTGCTGTGGAACATCTAGTGTTGGCTCTGTTGTCACCTCTTGCTCAAGCAACAACTGTTGTTGCTCTGTATTGCCAATTTTTATAGCCGGAGTCACCGTTTTAAAATCACTCAGTGCTACTAAAATGACAAAGATCATCACGATCAATACAAAGACATCAATATAAGTCAGCAACCAGTTTTGCATCGGCGGCTTATCGTTGGACATAAATATTTCGTCACTAAATAGTGCTGAATGACTGTGTTTATTGCCGTTTTTATTCATCATCCGGCTGAAGTAACATTGATTGCTTCAACTCATTATCATATTGAGCAATAAATGAATTTAGGGTGACATCAATAAAGGCTGGGCTGCGACCTTCGGCGATTAAGGTTACCCCTTCCATCACCATGCCCATGATCATCACTCGTTGTTCGGTGCGTCGTTCTAATTTAATCGCAATCGGATTAAACACCAGATTGGCCAACATCAAACCATAAAAGGTGGTGGTAAGAGCAACAGCCATATTAGGCATGATGACCGTGAGGTCTTTCATATCCATCAATTGCAACATGCTAATCAAACCAACCAAAGTGCCTAACATGCCAAAAGCGGGCGAAAAGGCTGCCATGCTGTGAAAGATATTAGCTTCGGCTTTTTCTTTTGCTCGCATCCTCAGAATACGCCAGCGTAATAAAGCCAAAATATCATCTAACGGCGTATTGTCGACGATCAGTTGAAAGCTGGTTTTTAGATAGGGATTATTGATGTTATCAATAACGTCTTCGATGCCTTTGGTGTCGTGCTTAAACCACATTTTTGACACTGCAATAATTTCATCGGCTTCTTGTTGAGGATTGAGGCTTTCGTATAAAAAGATCAGTCGGAACGACTTGATGGCTTGTTTGATGTCGTGCAAGGAATAACTGAGGAAAACAGCAGCGAGGGTGCCGCCGCAAACAATAATCAGACCAGGATAATTAATGAAGCTATCAGAACCGTTCGCTGTGAACGAACTAATAAAATACAATAAGCCGATGCTTAGGATGATGCCTAAGGCAGTCGTGTAATTAATCGCTGGCGCGTTTGAAAACACAGATTTATTATCCATATCAACAATATAGCATAAGTTGCCCTTTCTTTATTCAGTCAACAAAAGTACCTAACTATCAACACCAATAACTATCCCTGTTTTATTCAAACTAATTGCATTATTCTAAGGTCAGATATTTCAACACTTCTCACTATCAAAAAGGATTCATGATGAAACTTGTTGCTACCCTGCCTGCCCTTTTATTCCTGTCACTATTCTCTGTTAGTTTGGCTGCAGATGACCATATTTATAATCAAATAAGTCTCAATGCCACCGCCTCTGAAGAGGTTGATAACGATGTGTTAATTGCGATGTTGGTAGTGCAAGAAAATGGTCATAAAGCGGCTGAGTTAGCTGACCGCGTGAACAAAAAAATGGCTCAAGTTTTAGCAAAAGCAGAATCATATAAAACAGTAGAGAGTCATACCACCCGTTATAACAGCCAACCACAATATAAAGGTGGCAAAATCAATGGCTGGCAGGTCAGCCAACATATCAAGTTAACAAGTCCGGATTTTGATCAGCTCAGTCAACTAGTGAGTGAAGTTAATCAGCTTGCACGGGTTCAATCTATGACTTTTAAAGTATCGGATCAACTTCTTGAGCAAACTAAGCAGCAACTAACTAAAACGGCGATCGCTAACTTCAGATCTAAAGCAGTGTTAATTGCTGAACAGTTTGATCGCAAGCACTATAAATTAGTACATATCAACGTCGACGGTAATCATTCAACACCACGGCCAGTGATGGAAAGAAGCATGATGATGGCGGCTGATAGCGCACGTTCTGCTCCACCAGCAGTGGCTGCCGGTAGTAATAAAGTTACGGTTAACATTAGTGGCACTATTGAGCTAGAAGCAGAGCAACCTTAATTATTCTTTGGCTTGCAAGCCTTCTTTCTTAAGGAGGCTTGGCAATATCGGCGCTTGCACAAACAAAGTGAATAACACCACACCGAATGCAATGGATTGCACGGTCCACCAATAATCAAGCTCCAACGGCAATGCCAACGCTAAGGCCAAGGTCACTGCGCCGCGTAAGCCGCCAACAAACATGACTTTTTGGTAGCCTACGGAAATCGGCTCAACCATCGGTAACGTTGATACTAAGCGAGCCCCGCCAAATACACCGATAGCTCTGGCAATCAATACCGCAACTATGCCAATCAGCATTGCTAACCAATTATCGGTGAACATAGCAGCAGTAATGGTTACGCCCATCAATAAAAACATTAATGATTCGGCAACATAAACATTAAATGTCCAAAAATCATCAACAAAATTACGTTTATCATGCTCTTGGAAGTCGTGGTGTATCACTCGGCCCAGCACTAAACCGGTTACTAATACCGCCATCACACCGGATACATGTAACCATTGCTCGGCAAAAATATAAGAAAAATACGCAGCGACCAGGGTCACAATAGCTTGTTGAATATAGTCGCTTAGTAGTCGGGATAAGAACAAAAATCCTAAGCCAATAAACAGGCCTATCACGATGCCACCAAAAAAGACCACGCCAAACCGAGAGACTACATCTGCAATAGCGATATTTTCTAATGGATGTTGGGCGATATAGAGAAAAATACTAAAGGTCACGATTGCTGTTGCATCATTAAACAGCGCTTCGCCATCTAATAACATGCACAACCGTTCGGGAGCGCCGAGTTTACGCATCATCTCAATCACAGAAACCGGGTCCGTCGCCGCCAATAAGGCACCACTGAGCAATGCTGCAATCCAAGGAAAGCCGCTGGGATGACCTATGCCGTAGTAAATCATCACTGCGGCGACACAGGTTGATAGCAACATCACTGGGATAGCAAAAAACAAGATGACAAATAGGTGTTTCAGTAATAAAACTGCATCAATTTTAAACGCTGCTTCAAAAATCAGTAACGGTAAAAATATGATCAGAATGAGATCATGAAAGGAATCATAGCGAATACCCGTGTCATGACCGAGACCTACAATAATTTCACTGCCGACAAAGCCAGTCGCGACCAATAATCCTGCAAATGGCAGGTGAAGTTTTTGTGCAAGTGGCTTTAATAATAAAGCCAGTAACAACATCGAAGCCAATAACAATACACTGGTACTTATTGCCATTATTTACTCCTTCACTGCTTGGGTTCAGCCTCCGGGAATAACTCATTTAAACCTATGGTGCGGCCATTACCGGTCACGACGCGAGCATGGCTACGGTTGAGTTCTCGTGGACTGGTTACGCCACAGGAATGGGCAATAACGCCCACTTCATTAACCATATTATTGACATAACTGGTCACCCGCACTGATTTTTCCATCGGATGCAAACCACGTTGCAATTTAGGATCATGGGTCGTAATGCCGGTCGGACAGGTATTTTTATTACACTGCAAGGCTTGAATACAGCCCAAAGAAAACATAAAGCCCCGCGCTGAAACGATAAAGTCCGCACCAGCACATAGCGCCCAAGCCACGGCAGAAGGTGTGACTAGTTTTCCTGAAGCAACAATTTTAATACGATCACGTAAGCCATATTGCTTCAACTTATCAACCAAAATCGGCAAACTTTCACGTAAAGACATGCCGACCGAATCAATCAAAGCCATCGGCGCAGCACCGGTGCCGCCCTCAGCACCATCGATAGTAATAAAATCAGGTGCAGAAGCAATGTCTCGCATAATAATCGCTGTACACAAATCATCTATTTGCTCTGGCGCACCGACCACCATTTTAAAACCTACCGGCTTACCTGTGACATCGCGAATGCGGTTAATCATGTCTAACAAGTCTTCAAAACTATTGATATCTACATGGCGGTTAGGGCTAAAAGCATTTTCACCTGTTCGAACACCTCGAATTGCAGCAATTTCAGCAGTGACTTTTTCAGCTGGTAACATGCCGCCCTTGCCAGGTTTAGCACCTTGACTCATTTTTATTTCAAACATTTTTACCGCTGGGTGAGCGGAGACCTCAAGTAACTTTTCATCACTTAAATTACCATCCAAATCACTCACACCATTTTTAGCAGTACCAATCTGAAATACAATATCCGCCCCACCTTCAAGGTGATATGGCGATAAACCACCTTCACCGGTATTCATCCAACAGTCAGCTTCTTTTGCACCCATCGATAAAGCTAATACTGCGGGTTTCGATAGAGCACCAAAGCTCATGCCAGAAATATTAAAGATTGATGCAGTAGTGTAGGGATGTTTACAGCGTGTACCGATAGTAACCGGCTGTGGCGGTACAGCATCTTCACCTAAAGTTGGAAAGGTACAGTTAACAAAAATAGTGCGACCGGAACCATGAATATTATCAGTCGAACCAAAAGCAACGGTGCTATCGACATTTTTTGCTGCTCGATATACCCAAGAACGCTGTGCTCGGTTAAACGGCAACTCTTCGCGATCCATAGCAAAGAAGTATTGACGGAAAAACTCACCTAGGTGTTCAAATACATAGCGAAACCGACCGATAACAGGGTAGTTTCGACGAATAGCTTGTTGTGTTTGAGTGACGTCTAAAACATAAGAAACCACCACCCACAAAATTAATAAACCGATCGCACAAATAAATACTGCGGCCATTATTTGCAAGCCGGCATTGACAAATTCACTAAAGGCTACTGACAGTTGATCCATCCTAATCATCCCCATGTTGGCTATTTAACTAAATTGTACGACCTGTTTATTCTTCTATTTTGTGCCGTTTATTTTAAAAACAAATCATAGGCAGGGTTATCGGTCTCTTGCCAATAAACATAACCTAAGGCATCTAAGAAACCTTGAAATTCATCTTGCTCATCATCCATCACTTGCACGCCAATCAACACCCGACCATAAGCCGCACCATGGTTACGGTAATGAAATAAGCTGATATTCCAACGTTGACCCAAGCGGGTTAGGAAGCGTAATAAAGCGCCAGGCCGTTCTGGAAACTCAAACCGAAACAGCTGTTCATTATTAACTTGTGTTGCATGACCGCCGACCATATAACGAACATGTAGTTTCGCCATTTCATTATCACTGAAGTCTGTCCACTTATAACCGGCATCATTCAGACTCTGAAATAAAGTCGCTCTTTCTTCATCACCACCATTAATACGCAAGCCGACAAACACATGTGCTTGTTCATTATCAGCATAGCGGTAATTAAACTCAGTAATTCCACGTTGCCCTAATATCTGACAAAACTGCTGGAAACTACCTGGCTTTTCATCAATGCTCGTAGAGAATAAGACCTCACGTCGCTCACCTAACTCAGCTCGCTCTGCGACATGGCGTAAGCGATCAAAGTTAATATTGGCACCGCTATCAATGACCACGATATTTTCATCTTGCAGCTGCTCTCTAGCGATATATTTCTTAGCCCCTGCTACCGCTAATGCGCCTGACGGTTCAGCAATAGAGCGGGTATCATCAAAGATATCCATTATTGCTGCACACAGTTCATCACTATCAACTGTAATTACTTCATCGACGGTTTCACGGGCGATACGAAAAGGTTCTTCACCAATTTGACGTACCGCAGTGCCATCAGCAAATAGTCCCACCTGTTCTAAAACAACGCGCTCATTTTGTTCTAAGGCCGCTTTTAAACAAGCAGCATCAACCGGTTCTACTCCGATAACTTTAATTTCTGGCCAAAAGGCTTTGATATAAGCAGAGACACCCGCGATCAAACCACCACCACCAACAGGTACAAATACTGAATGAATCGGCCCCGAGTGCTGGCGTAAGATTTCCATGGCAATAGTGCCTTGGCCGGCAATCACTTCAGGATCATCATAGGGATGAATAAAGGTTCGCCCCTGCTGTTTAGCTATGTCTAAGGCATAACTACAGGCTTCGTCATAACTATTGCCGTGTAATTTGATATCGGCACCAAATGATTTAACCGCTTCAACTTTAATCGCTGGTGTCGTTTTAGGCATCACTATTAATGATGACACCCCCATTTTTTTGGCGGCTAAGGCAACTCCTTGTGCATGATTACCCGCTGATGCAGCCACGACACCTTTTAATCGCTCATCGGCAGTCAAGTGCTGCATCCGGTTATAAGCACCGCGTAACTTAAACGAAAATACCGGCTGCAAATCTTCACGTTTCAACAATAAGGTATTGGCTAATCGCTCAGACAGGCGAGGCATCACGTCTAGCGGTGTTTCGATGGCAACATCATAAACCCGCGCTTTTAGAATTTTTTCTACATAATCAGTCAGCATGACTACTCAAATCATTATCAAATTTATCAATATAGCGCTTACGTTACCATTGCCAATGATTTATCTCTATAATTAGCGGTTAATTTATATAACTGAAAATTTAGAAGGATGATGCAATGACTGCTGATGAAATGAAAAAACAAGCTGCTTGGGCTGCGTTAGAACACATTGATACTGATGGCGTAGTGGGTGTTGGTACAGGCTCAACAGTTAATCACTTTATTGATGCTTTAGCTTCAATTAAAGGTCGCATCGAAGGCGCAGTGTCTAGCTCTATCGTTTCTGAAAAACGTTTAAAAGAACACGGTATTCCAGTATTAGATTTAAACGGTGTGGGTGAAATCGCTGTTTATGTTGATGGTGCTGATGAAGCTGACCACAACTTAAAACTAGTTAAAGGTGGTGGTGGAGCATTAACACGTGAAAAAATTATTGCTGCAGCCAGTGATAAATTTGTATGTATCGCTGATGAAAGCAAATTAGTTGATGTGTTAGGTGAGTTCCCACTTCCTGTTGAAGTTGTACCAATGGCTCGCAGCTATGTTGCTCGCGAAATCGTCAAATTAGGTGGCCAACCTGTTTACCGTGATGGTTTTGTCACAGATAACAGTAACGTGATTCTTGATGTGCATGGTTGGGAAATCATGGAACCAATTGCATTAGAAAAAACACTGAACAACATTGTTGGTGTTGTAACTAATGGCTTATTTGCTATGCGTCCTGCTGATGTATTACTACTTGGTAGCGAAAGCGGCACTAAAACTGTTTACGCAGCAAAATAACTATTTCGCCCCACACTCATGTGTGGGGCTCACACCTACCTAGAATTAAACTATGTTTAAACCGCTAAGTATCTACATCGGCTTGCGCTATACACGCGCTAAACGCCGTAATCACTTTATTTCATTTATCTCGTTAACTTCAATGTTTGGAGTTGCCCTAGGGGTAATGGCTTTAATCACTGTCTTGTCAGTGATGAATGGCTTTGAAAAAGAGTTACGCGAACGCATTCTAGGTATGACTTCACATGCCTTTGTCACCGGCTATGACGGCACCCTGAAAGACTGGCAAGCATTGCAATCACTCATTGTTGATAAACCCAATGTGGTTGACTCGGCACCGTTTGTGGAAGGTCAGGCTATGTTAAGCCAAGCCAGTCGAGTCCGAGGCACGTTAATTCGTGGGGTGGATCCACAGCTGGAAGGCAAAGTTTCAACGATTGGTGACAAAGTTGTTCAAGGTCAGTTTGATGCTTTAACACCGGGTAGCTTCGGCATTATTTTAGGTAAAGACTTAGCTATTGCAATGCGCGTCAGTACCGGCGATAAAATCACCTTAATCACGCCTCATGTTACACCTACACCTGCCGGCGTTATTCCACGAATTAAACGCTTAAATGTGGTCGGCATATTTGAAATTGGCATGTATGAATACGACAGTGCTTTAGCTGTTATGAATATTGAAGATGCAGCCAAGTTATTCCGTATTCCCGGCAAAGTAACCGGTTTACGCTTGAAGCTTGATGATGTTTATCAAGCGCCACGCATTACTCAAGAATTATTAGCCACCTTACCAACTACTTATAAGGCGGCCGACTGGACCTACCAACACGCTAACTTTTTCCGTGCCTTAAAAACCGAAAAAACAGTCATGTTTGTCATCCTGTTATTAATTGTGGCCGTGGCTGCCTTTAATATCGTGTCCACTTTGATCATGATGGTGACTGATAAACAAGCAGATATCGCTATTTTACGAACCTTAGGCATGAAACCTCGTGACATCATGGCGGTATTTATGGTGCAAGGTACGATGATTGGCTTATTTGGAACCTTACTCGGTGTAATATCAGGCGTTGCTTTAGCTTTAAATGTTGAAACGATTATTGCTTCTTTAGAGCAGTTTTTGGGCTACCAATTCTTACCAGCTGATGTTTACTACATTAGTAGTTTGCCTTCTGATCTCCATTGGGATGATGTCACCGTCATTGCCATTACCTCATTTGCCTTGTCTTTATTATCGACGCTTTATCCTTCTTGGCGTGCCGCCAAAGTAAAACCTGCTGAGGCCTTACGTTATGACTAGTCACCCTATTATTGAATGTCAGCATTTAGCAAAATATTATGCTGATGGTGATCTTGAAACTCATGTTTTAAGCGACATTAACCTCACAGTAAATAAAGGGGATCGCTTAGCAATAGTGGGCAGCTCAGGCTCTGGTAAAAGTACCTTATTACACCTGCTCGGTGGACTTGATAACCCAACTACCGGTCATATCAAGGTGCAGGGTCAAGACATCAACCAATTGTCGGTTAATGCTTTGAGTCGGCTACGTAATCAAAGCTTAGGCTTTGTTTATCAGTTCCATCACTTATTACCGGAATTTTCTGCAGTAGAAAATGTGGCTATGCCACTGCTTATCGGTGGTACAACACCAAAACAAGCACGGCTTGAGGCTGAAGAGCTTTTAACTAAAGTAGGCTTAGGACATCGCTTGATTCACAAGCCAAGTGAGTTGTCTGGCGGTGAGCGTCAACGTGCTGCATTAGCACGGGCATTAATTACTAAACCAGCATGTTTGTTAGCTGATGAGCCAACAGGCAACTTAGATCATCGCACTGCTCAGTCTATTTTTGATTTAATTTTAGAACTCAATGAATCACTTGGTACGGCATTAATTATTGTCACCCATGATGTAGAGCTTGCCGCGCAGATGGATCGCACTTTAACTTTAATTGATGGTCAATTAAGCAGTTAACTGACTACCTATTTTTGTGGCGACGTTGTAACCAGTTTCGTATCACAATTAAGCGCCAAATTAACCTAACAACTAATACTCCAGCAATTGCTGCGATAACACCGAGAATAAAACTACCTAACAGCAATGGCTGCCAAATAGCCAAAAACTCACTGGTAAGCCATTCCCAACTCACTTCAAATCCATGTTGGCTTATAGGTATTTGTAGTAGCCAAGCGCCTAATTTATAAGAATAGAAAAGAATCGGCGCCACAGTTAATGGATTACTAATCCAAACTGTCCCCACTGCGAATGGCAGGTTAACTCGAAAAAATATAGCGAGGGCTGCCGCCAAAAACATCTGCCCAAAAATAGGCATGAAACCAATAAATAAACCTAACGCCGCCCCACCAGCAATTGCCTTCCGGTTAAGGTGCCATAGTTTTGGTTCGGATAATCGCTGACCAAATTTTTGCAAGTGCGGGTGTTGCTGCATTGCTTTATGATCGGGCATGAAACGCTTAAGGAGTTTACGGGGCATTGGAGCTCTTACTTACTAAGTCGGCTGACAGTATAGGGATATATGATTAAATCTGCCATTTCATTTCTATTAGGTTGTTTATTACTTTCTCAACAGCCTAGTTTACCTGATAGTCAGTTGCTTTGGCTGGTTTTAGCGACTGCTATTGCGGTTTTATTCAGCCCCTATCGCTGGTTGATTTGGCTGTTGCTAGGTTTTAGTTGGTCTTATTATCAAGCCTCCGCTGTTATAAGCGATCGTTTAGCGTCTGAACTTCAGGGCAAAGACATCGTGATTACCGGGACCGTCAGCACTATTCCCGAGTATCACTCGCAGCATGTTCGCTTTGAATTTCGTCCCGATCAACAGCCCAATATTCAACTGCCAAAAAAAATATTACTTAACTGGTACCGGCCGTTTCCTATCTCAATACATGCTGATGAACGTTGGCAAATCATGGTTAGGCTCAAACTACCTTATGGCATGAAAAATCCAGCTGGTTTTGATTATGAATCTTGGCTGTTTCAACGTGGCATTGGTGCAACCGGCTATATCCGTAGTAATGATAAAAATATTCGTTTAGCAGTAAGCCCAGAACTTTCTATTAACAGGCTTCGACAATCAGTCAATGGCCGGTTAAACCAGCATCTAACAGACAGTAGTAACCTGGGAGTTGTTGAAGGTTTAACAACCGGTACCAGGCACAACATCAGCAAACAACAATGGCAGTTATTAAGGCTGTCAGGCACCAGTCATTTATTGGCCATTTCGGGCTTACATATTGGTTTAGCTGCCGCCATCGGATTTTTTAGCTGCTATTGGTTATGGTGTTTACGAGCTAACAATTTACTACTACTACCTGCAAAATATATTGCTGCGATGGGTGGTTTTTTATTTGCGTTGTTTTATGCCGCTTTAGCTGGATTTTCTATTCCTACTGAACGAGCTTTAATGATGGTTAGCATGGTGATGATTGCCTTATTGTGCAAACGGCCAGCTGCAATATCATCAAGCCTAGCAATTAGCCTGATGCTGATTCTTATCTGGGATCCACTTGCCGTATTAGCGCCCGGTTTATGGTTATCTTTCACTGCTGTCGCCATTATTGTGTATACCAGCCAATACCGTCACCCTACTCCCCGCTGGCAATGGGCTAAGATCCACTTTCTTATTGCCTTAGGTTTAACGCCTTTATTACTCGTCTTTTTCTCACAAACATCACTGATTTCACCACTTGCTAACCTGATAGCAGTGCCTTATGTCAGCTTAATCATCGTTCCTTTATCGTTACTGGCTAGCATCATGTTATGGCTGTTTGAACCTATTGGCATACTGTTACTGTTCATCGTAGATCAAGGCCTAACTTATTTTTGGTTATGGTTAGACTTGGTGACATCACTGCCTTTTTCAACTTGGTCATCCGTACAACTACCACTTCTGTATAGTTTGCCAATCAGCTTAGGAGTCATCTTGTTATTGGCACCGAAAGCTTTGCCAGCCAAATACCTTGCCGTATTTACCCTGCTACCTTTATTAATGTATGACCCAGACAAACCTGAACAAGGTGAATTTTGGTTTAGCTTATTAGATGTTGGCCAAGGTTTAGCCAGCGTTATTCAAACTAAAAATCATACTTTGGTATTTGATGCTGGCCCTAAGTACAGTGAAAAATTTGATACTGGCAGCGCCGTTGTGAAACCTTTTTTACAAGCCAATGGTATTAATAATATCGATATATTAATCATCAGTCATGGCGATAATGATCATATTGGCGGAGCTCAGTCACTACTCAAAGCCATCAATACTAAAAAGGTTTTATCTAGTGAAGTAGACAATCTTACTGGTGCCGAGCATTGTCAGGCAGGTCAGTCATGGCAATGGGACGAGGTAAGCTTCACTATGCTACATCCGCTAGAGTTAGACATCGGGAGTGATAACAACTTATCGTGTGTTTTACGTATTGCCAATCAAGCAGGCAGTGTTCTATTTACTGGTGATATCGAACAGCACGCTGAACAATTATTAATTGCTCGTTATGGTCATAATTTAAAATCGACAATATTAGTCGCGCCACATCATGGTAGTAATACCTCGTCTAGTAACTCTTTTATTTCACTCGTCTCTCCTGACACCGTGTTATTTCCGGTCGGCTATAAAAACCGTTATCACTTCCCCAATCAGCACGTCATCGATCGATATCATTCTAAACAGATTGTAATGCTTGATACCGCTCATCATGGCGCCATTCAGTATCAATTCGGTCAACAGCAAATTTCAGCACCACTAAGCTGGCGACAACACCGGCATAATATTTGGACGGTAGCCACTACTGACTAGGCCATTTTTAACGTATCATTAGCGCTGTTTATCAGTAATAAGAGAACGCAACATCATGTTAGAAATTTTTAAAGCGGGTGGCTTATTAATGCTGCCATTATTTCTGTGCTCTGTTATTGCTATCGCCATTATTGCAGAACGGTTTTGGAGCCTGCAAAGCAAACGTATTGCTCCACCAGAACTCATGACACAGATTTGGCAATGGTTACGTTATGACCAAGTAGATAAAAACCGTATTGCGGCCCTACAAAAAGATTCACCATTAGGTCAAATATTAGCCGCCGGCTTAATCAATCGAACTTGCACTCGTGACATCACCAAGGAAGGTATCGAAGATATCGGTCGCCATGTCACCTTATCTTTAGAACGCAACCTCAATACCCTGGGCACCATTGCTGCCATTACCCCTTTATTAGGCTTATTAGGTACCGTTATCGGCATGATCAAAGTATTTGCAGTGATCACCACTGAAGGTGTCGGTAACCCTGAAACCTTGGCCGGTGGTATTTCGGAAGCGCTGATTACTACTGCAGCGGGCTTAGTTATCGCTATTCCAAGTCTTATTTTCTATCGTTTCTTTCGTGGCAAGATCAGCCAACTTGTGGTTGATATGGAAGAGCAAGCATTAAAACTCATTGAACTACTACATGGTGACCGGGACTATGATCCTGATGAGGAACAAGCTAAATGAAGCTGTCAGCACCTAAAGAGGAACAACCTGACGTTAACCTAACGCCAATGATTGACGTTGTTTTTCTGCTGTTATTATTTTTCATGGTTTCCACCAGTTTCATTCGTGAAAGTTCTTTAAAAGTCGATTTACCTGAAGCCACAGGTGAAGCGATGGTTGAACAAGAGACTCCCATCGATATTATTATTAATGCTGATGGTATTTTCACCATTAACGACACTGCCCTTAGCGATAATAGTC
>MAAI01000017.1 GCA_002163115.1 Methylophaga sp. 41_12_T18
TTTCATCTTCATCTTTACGCATCTGTGGAGATGGCTCTGTAACAGCTTCATCACTGTTAACAACAAGATGACGAATTACAGCGTCATTGAAACGGAAAGCAGTTGTTACTTCTTCCAACTGTGCGAAATCACATTCAACGTTCATAAGAACGTAGTGTGCTTTATGTACTTTGTTGATTGGGTAAGCCAATTGACGACGACCCCAGTCTTCCAAACGGTGAACAGTACCGCCTTCGCTGGTTAATGTTTGCGAATAACGCTCAATCATTCCAGGTACTTGTTCGCTCTGATCAGGGTGGACCAGAAACACAATTTCGTAATGTCTCATTTAGAGCTCCTCACGGTTTAATCAGCCTTTTTGAGTTTAATTCAAAAGGCAAGGAGTTTTGCCTAAAGTGCCAGGCAATCGATAATTTTACGTTATTTTGTTACAGAATCACAAGTTACGTTGACGACTTGCTTCAAATAAACACACACCTGCGGCCACTGAAACATTGAGACTTTCAGCACCACCTTTCATTGGAATGTATACCACTTGATCACAGATTTCTCTGGTCAGACGGCGTATCCCTTTACCTTCAGCACCTAGAACAATAGCTAATGGCCCCTTCAACTCAACATCAAATAAAGTATTCTCACATTCACCTGATGTTCCCACCAGCCACACTCCATTTTCTTGTAACTCGCGCAAAACACGCGCTAAATTGGTGACTTGAATAAAAGGTAAACGTTCAGCAGCGCCGCTAGATACTTTCAGAGCGGTAGCAGTAATTGCTGAAGCCCGATCTTTAGGTGCAATCACCGCATGCGCACCAGCGGCCTCAGCTGTTCGCATACATGCCCCTAAATTATGTGGATCCTGCACACAATCCAGGATCAATAAAAATGGAGGCTCATCCAACTCATCTATTAACTTAAATAAATCAGCTTCATTCAAGTTATCTAATGGCTTACAACGCGCAATGCCACCTTGATGACGAGCATCAGGCATCATTTCATCTAATTTTTCTCGTTCAACCTTATTAACTGTAATATTTTGTTTTTTTGCAGCATTAATCACTGCATCAATGCGTGCATCATCACGCTCATCTGCTAACCAAAGTTCAGTCACGCGTGATACCGGCACTTCCAATGCTGCTTGTATTGCATGAAGGCCAAAAATCAGATCATTATTTGCACTAGTACTCTTAGATTTGGGAGCCCTTCGGCGTTTGGTATGCTTCTGATTCTTGTCCTTCGATGATGGGTTTGACATAAATTTCTACTCGACGATTTAATTGGCGGCCGGCTTCGGTATCGTTACTTTCTCTTGGCTCAATCTCACCTCGGCCAACCGTTACTAAACGACTGACAGAGATGCCATGTGAAACAAAATAATCAACGACCGATTGTGCGCGGCGACGTGAAAGTTCCATATTATAACTCTCTGAGCCAACACTGTCGGTATGACCTACAACATGAATTACAGTCTGAGGGTAACGTACTAAAATATCCGACACTTTTTGCAAGGTTGGTGTGAAGGCAGTTTTTAATGATGCACTATCAAAATCAAACGAGACTTCACTAGAAATATCAATCTTCAAGGTTTCATCTTGTAAACGCTGCACCTCTAGATCGTGGCGCGCTTGCTCTTCAGCTAAAGCCGCTTCCATTTCTTGCTGCTGCTTATCCATATAATTACCGACACCAGCACCCGCTGCCGCACCGACTGCAGCGCCAACCAATAAACCACCCGCATCATCATCGATTGCATAACCAATGATAGCTCCAGCCGCAGCACCAATTGCTGCGCCTACTTTTGTACGTTGATTAGGATCATCTGTGGTAGCACAAGCTGAAAGTACAACTATTGCTGATGCTAATACTATTTTTTTCATTATTTTATCTCCATGATTTCTAGGCTTCATTCTAGACCTAAGCCGGCATGCTGACTATACTGCTTTACAATAAATAACTTAACGAGCATGTTCATAATGGAACGAAACTTCATCCCAGTTAATATCGCCTTACTGACTATTTCTGATACTCGTACTATAGAGAACGATACGTCAGGAAAAGTTCTCCGTGAACGCGTTTTATCTGCCGGCCATCAACTTGCTGAGCAACAGATCGTAGTTGATGACATTTATCAAATCAGAGCGATTCTTTCACAATGGATTGCCAATCCAGAAGTACAAGCAGTCATCACCACCGGTGGCACCGGTTTAACTGGACGTGATGGCACACCTGAAGCAGTCAAAGTATTATTAGATAAGGAAATTGAAGGTTTTGGTGAACTATTTCGTCAAATATCTTTTCAAGATATCAAAACCTCCACCATTCAATCGCGGGCTTTAGGTGGAGTCGCAAATGGTACTTTTGTATTTTGCCTACCCGGTTCATCTGGGGCATGTAAGACAGCCTGGGATGATATTTTAAAAGAACAGTTAGATGCTCGTCATCGTCCATGCAATTTTGTTGAGCTTATGCCGCGCTTATTAGAAAAATGACTCAAATTATTTTATATACCACCGCCGGCTGTCACTTATGTGATTTAGCCAACGACCTGCTTATGCAAATAAAACAACAACAGACTGTTAGCGTTGCTTATGTCGAAATTGGCGATGATGATCAACTTGTCGCCTTATATGGCACCACAATACCTGTGCTTGAATTTAGTAATGGCAGCCAGTTAAATTGGCCTTTTGAACTAAACGACATTAATAAAAAACTGTTAGAATACAAGACTCAATAAACATTTATCCATTTCAAATGTCTATTATTTTAGTGCAAGCCAAATTGAGAGGTGCGCATGATAAAAATAATATCTTTGCCGGCATTACTCTGGGTTATCTTTTCCTCTGTTAGTGCCAACGAGTTTCCACCCGTTCCTGGCCAACGCCATGACATCGGTGGTTATCAACTTCATATTCATTGCTTGGGCACAGGCAGCCCAACAATTATTATCGACACTGGCCTTGGTGATGATTCATCTGATTGGCAATCCATTGTTGAACAATCGTCCCTAACCACCCAAACCTGTGTCTATGACCGTCCAGGTTATGGCTGGAGTGATTACGGTCCTAGACCGCGTGATAGTGAGCGTATTGCATTCGAGCTAGCTTTATTATTGCAGCGAGCAAAAATCCAGCCACCATACATTCTTGTCGGCCATTCGTTCGGCGGTTATAACATTCGAATGTTTGCTGCTAGCTATCCAAATAAAGTGGCAGGTCTGGTATTGATAGATGCTTCTCACGAGAATCAATACACCCAGCTTAATATTAAAATCCCAAAAAATAATCGACGTATACATAGTCGCATTACTCAGCCGCGTACCAACTTAAATCTAATATCAACAATACAAAAGAATCAGCTATTACGCGACAAAGCCTTTCATACAGTTCGTTATGAAATTTATTCTTTATATCAAAGCTCCCAACAAGTAGCACATATAACCTCTATTCCAATTGTGCCTCTCATTGTGATCAGTCGAGGCATTGCAGAATGGTTTGGTAATGACAAAGCCAGGCAGCGTGAGAAAACCTGGATAAAACTACAGCAAGATCTAACTTATTTATCCCCTATTAGTCAGCATATTTTTGCCAACCGTAGCGGCCATAATATTCATCAACAACAGCCAGAAATAATTGTCGATGCACTTTCTGACGTAACTCACCTTGCACGACTCATGAGTTCACCGTAAAAAGTCGTTATACTGTGTGCTTTTGCGTGCAGACACAATGACCGTTCAATTTATCGATACGCCCGAAGCATTAAGCGCTTTATGTCAACAACTTACTGGCAGTCCTTGGTTAGCGGTTGATACCGAGTTTTTACGAGAAAAGACTTATTATCCCCAACTGTGTCTGATTCAAATCGCGAATGAAGACATTATTGCCTGTGTTGATCCGATTGCTATCTCCGATCTAACTCCGTTGCTTGATATCTTATACAACCCAGATACGACAGTTGTATTCCATGCTGCTCGCCAAGATCTAGAGTTACTCTATTTAATTCGCGGTGAATTACCGCCATCACTGTTTGATACCCAACTCGCCGCCACCGTATTAGGTTATGGCGATCAAATTGGTTATGCCAATCTTGTCAAGCAATGCATTGACGTTGATCTCGACAAAGCACATTCACGTACCGATTGGACTAAGCGTCCCTTAGACCCTGCACAAATCGATTATGCGGCAGATGATGTCCGTTACTTACGAGATATCTATCACATCTTAAAAGACCAGCTTACCGATAAAAAGCGCACGCACTGGCTAGACGATGACTTTGCCACCCTTAGTAGTCCAGAAACATACCAAGTAGATCCAAAAACCATTTGGCGAAAAATCAAAGGTGGCGGCCGATTAAAAGGGGTGCAATTAGCAACATTGCAACAGCTTGCCAGTTGGCGTGAAGATCGAGCTATAAAATCAAACCGTCCTCGTCGCTGGATAATAAAAGACGAAGTCATGGTTGATTTAGCTAAATTAAGCCCCGAGTCTATAGATAAATTGTCATTAATTCGTGGCCTTGAAAAAGGCAATATTGAACGTCATGGCAAAATATTAATTGAACAAATCACCCTCGCTAAAGCATCACCTAAAGAGTCCTGGCCTGTAGTGAAAAAGTTATCATCATTAACTAACCAACAAGATGCAGTCATTGATGCTCTGATGTCGCTACTCAGAAAATACTGTGATCAACAATCTATCGCGCCAACAGCTGTTGCCAACCGTAAAGATATAGAAAATATGGTTAGAGGTGAAACTGATATTCCTTTACTTCATGGCTGGCGCAATGAAATCGTCGGACACTATTTAGCTAAATTTTTAAAAGGTCAGTTGACAATCACTGCTGATCAACAACAAATTCATATACACACACAAGGATAAGTCTCATGTCAGCTTTAATCTGTGGCTCTTTTGCCTATGACACCATCATGGTTTTCCCCGATGAATTCAAAAACCACATATTGCCTGACAAAGTGCATATGTTAAATGTGGCCTTTCTAGTGCCTGAATTACGTCGTGAGTTTGGCGGTTGTGCCGGCAACATTGCCTACAACCTTAAACTTTTAGGTGATGATCCCATTCCAATGGGCACAGTAGGTAGTGATTTTGCTAGCTATGCAGCGTGGATGGACAAACATCATATCAATCGTCGCCATGTGCACGTTAAAGAAGACAGTTACACCGCTCAAGCCTTCATTACCACAGATATGAATGACAACCAGATCACCGCCTTCCACCCTGGCGCAATGAACTTAGCTCATGAAACTCCAGTTAACGAAGCTAAAGATATCAGCTTAGCGATTGTGGCTCCTGATGGTCGTGATGGCATGATCCAACATGCACAACAACTCCATGATGCCGGCATTCCATTTATCTTCGATCCAGGTCAAGGTTTGCCAATGTTTGATGGTGATGACTTGTTGAACTTTGCCAAACAAGCAACTTACATTGCTTTGAATGATTATGAAGCCCAATTATTTCAAGATCGTACCGGCTTATCTCCAGCTGAAACTGCTAAACATGTTGAAGCATTGATTATCACTCGTGGTGGCGAAGGTTCGCACATTTACACTGATGGTAAACGCATCGATATTCCTTCTGCTAAAGCTGCACAACTAGCCGATCCAACAGGCTGTGGTGACGCATATCGTGCCGGTTTAATTCACGGCATCATGCATGGCAAAGATTGGGAAACAACCGGACGCATTGCCTCTTTATTAGGCGCAATAAAAATCGAACAACATGGTACTCAAAACCATGCGTTTACCATGGCAGAGTTTGCCGCTCGCTTTGAAGAAAACTTTGGTATTGCTATTTAAACCATCCAAACATGCTCACTTTCAAGATTGAAAGTGAGCATGTTTCTACGCAAACAAAATCAGCAATTCAGTGCTAACTTCGCTTACGCCTCAACCTAGCCTTTTTTGCTAAATTGTGACTCGCCTCTTATTTATAGGTTGTCTAGCCTTTACATTGCATCACGACTACAGATATTATCCACCACGTATAAATTCATGTTTAAGTTGATTTAATTACTATCACTTCAACTAAACTTTAGGAATCTCACCTACTTCTAGTCACAGATAAACTAGTGGTAAGTTAAGTTTCTTTGTAACAAAAAATGTAATACCAATTAAAAATAGTTAAATTTACGCGGGATGCGTTGTACTTTACAAGTTAACTTTGGAATTTAAAATGGAAAAAAGCTGGCCAGGATCGCAAGCACAATCCGGATTTACCCTATTAGAAGTTCTAATTTCCCTAGTTATTCTATCAATAGGGCTATTAGGGCTTGCCGGTATTCAAGCAACGAGCCTTAAAGACAATCACACCGCCTATAACCGTAGTCAAGCAACACAACTGACCTACGACATCACCGATCGAATGCGAGCGAATAAAGTTGCAATTGATAATTACTTAACTAGTTTTATGGCATCCACTGCCGCCACTGCTCAGGCAGGATGTTTAATCGCTGGCTGCACCGCTACTGAAATGGCTCAACATGATCTCTATGAATGGCAGACAGCGTTCATCGACATTTTACCTTCAGGTAGAAATACCATCACTAAAGCTGGCGATACTTATACAGTTATGCTGAGCTGGGATGAAGATCGTGATGGTGACAATACCAATGACCCAGAATTTCAAGCTAGCTTTCAACCATGAAAATATTAAATAGTAAACGTCAACAAGGTTTAACCTTAATTGAATTGATGATCGCGATGCTGCTAGGGCTATTTATTATGGCCGGAGTCATTGGCTTATTCATTAACAGTCAGCAAAGCTACCGCATTCAAGAAAGCAGCTCCCGCCTCCAAGAAAATAGTCGTTTTGCCATGTTTTTCCTGACCAAAGATATCCGAATGGCTGATTATTGGGGCTGCCTTAATACCACAGCAAGCATCGATAACAACTTAAATGCAAATGCAACCTATGACTTCTTTGCAGATGCCATCGTAGGCGAAGATAATAATACAACTGTGGATGATGTCCTAGATGGAACTGATGTCATCACTCTCAGAGGTGCTTTTGGTTCGGGAGCTTATGTTACCCAACAACCTTCTACACCATCGGCAAGTATCAAGGTTGAAGACAATAGTGGATTAACAGAACATGATATTGTGCTGGTCACCGACTGTCTTGAGGGTGATATATTCCAAATAACCAATGATCCAACAGTGGGTGGTGCAGGATCTGATAACTTAATTCATAACGCTGGCACCGGCGGCAGCCCGCCTATTACACCAGGCAATGCTGATAAACCTCTTCGCAAGAGGTATGATACCGATGCTCAAATTTATAAATTAAATTTCGCAACATACTACATCGACACGAGTGATACTACTGGTCAACCGAGCTTATATAGAACTATAAATGGTAGTGATCCGACGGAACTTGTCGAAGGTGTAGAGGATATGCAGATTTTTTATGGAGAAGACACCGATAATGATAAAACGCCAAACTACTACCTAGAGGCAGGCAATGTTTTACTCAATATGGACAATGTAGTCAGCGTCAGAATCAGCTTAGTTATGCGCTCGACAGAAGAAAACCTTACCTCAACAAACATGTCTTACACTATCCCAGGGCAAGCAGAAGTCACACCTAATGATGGTCGACTTCGCCGTGTTTTCACATCAACAATTGCCATTCGCAACAGGTTGCCATAACAATGAAAACCAATTTATCTGTCCACAATATGGCCATAAGAAATCACCAATCAGGTGTAGTATTAGTTGTCAGCTTAATTATGTTGTTATTGCTAACAATGATTGGGGTCACCGGTATGCAAGTGACTGGCCTAGAAGAAAAAATGGCAGGTAACAGCAAAGATCGAAACATCGCTTTCCAAGCTGCTGAAGCAGGCCTTCGTGATGCAGAAAGTGACCTGTTAAATTCCGGTCGAGTCTCAGGTTTAACAGGCATGGATAATCAATGTACAACAGGCTTATGCTACACCGGCGCCCCCATCCTCCATATTGAAGACAATGCGGGATTTATGGGTAATGCCGTCACTTACGGTACTTACACTGCAGCAACAAACTTAATCGATATTCCAGCACTGCAGCAGCCCCGCTACCTTATTGTTGGCATGAAACTTTGGCCGCCAGGTGCTGTAAATTGGAAATATATGTACAAAATCACCGCTGTTGCACAAGGTGCTCAGGGCGGCCAAGCAAGTACATCATCAGTATTACAAGAGGTCTATGCGCCTTAACCAAACGGTAAACGCATACTTCAAGGAGTAGAAACATTATGACTAACACACTGCGATCAGCCCCTTTAACTACTCTTGCAATCTTGTTAGCTTCAAGTTATGCATCGACTTCTTTTGCAGCATTGCAAGACTTAAGTCAACGGCCGCTCTTTGTTGCCAATGCTGAAAAAGCCAATGTATTAGTTGTTCTTGATAACTCGAATAGCATGGATGAAGATGACCGAGGGAAAGCTGTCGGTAGTGACTCATCTGAAAGTAAATCAGAAATTGCTCGCATAGCAATAAGAGACCTGATTAATACCTATACAGGCAAGATCAATATGGGATTGATGGCTTACCAGCAATATCCTCCAGGCAACGCTGGTTCAGACAGTAAATTACATGTCATTCCAAGTTTTTTACATGCCGGTTACTATGATGTAAGTTATGACGCCGACGCAAACTATGACCCTAATTTCATAATCACTACTGCAACCAGAAACTCTCAAACTAAAAAGTTCCAAATTCCAAATCCAACTAGTCCCGGTAATTTCATCAATTATAATGTCACGCTGCCCTATTATTCTAGCGAGATACAAAACGTCAGTTATTGTTATGCTCCAGATGGAAGTGCTTTTGACGATGGTGAAGTTTTTACTAATGGCTCAAACGCAGCGCCTGATGGTCCATGGGATTTTAACCGCTGTTTTACTACTAAAATAGGTATTTCTGATGCTCTACCAAGTCCAGCGCTCGCTACACCTCCCGATCATTACCGGTTTCAGAATTGGGGAGCCCAACCTTTTCTAACATCCACTATTACAGCAGCAGAAACAGCTCGAGGTTATTCAGGGCTTAAGAATTGGTTCGGCCTTGCGCTTTACAGTGTTTATTTTTATCCCACAGACAGTGATATTGCCCAAGGCATTGTCAATTTTGGTAAACAACAAGCTTCCACCTATGTATCACCCACATGGCTTTCAAACGCTTCTCCTGGACGTGGTTACCTTCACATTCCAATTAGTGATCTTAATACAAGTCAAGCAAGTACTCTAAATGTTAAACTGGCTGTTTCAGATACGGATCCGGCCAATAACGGCCCTACAGATCCAATTCTCCCACTTCAAAATGCAGGTTTTACACCATTAGCGGGGACTTTACAAACCGCTAAAGATTATTTTGTTAACCCTTCATCATTACCCGCTGATGAAGGAGGTGGAGGCCTAAGCCCTTTACCAGAATCTTGTGACAAAGACTTTGTTGCTTTATTAACAGATGGTTTACCATCAACAAATGAAAATGGCACACCATCGACTAACACAGTCGCCGCTTTAGCTGATGTGGCAACAGCAGCAACTGAGCTTAATGATGCCGGCGTAGAAACCTATACCATTGGTTTTGCCTTACCGGTAGGCACAGAGCCGACAGCATTAGATAGCATTGCTTCATCAGGTGGCACAAACACAGCTTATTTAGCTAGTGACTCAGATAGTTTACAAGCCACTTTTGATATTATCTTTAGCGATATCTTAGCTAAAACAGGGGCTTCATCGTCTGCCGCTACCAACTCGACTTCGCTTTCATCGAATAGCTTTATTTACCAGGCGCGCTTTAATAGTGGTGATTGGGCCGGCGAACTATTGGCCAAACCTATTAGCCTTGCAGGTATTATTGGCGATATAAGTGATGAGGGTGGCTGGAATGCTGCGACACAACTAAATGCTATGTCTCCAGCTAGCCGTGTGATACTCACTTATGGCCGGGACAGTAAGGATGGTATTCCCTTCACCTGGACCGATATTTCAGCACAAACAGATACCACTGCTAAAGATCTATTAAATACAGATCCAGTGACTTCAACAGCGGATGGCTTAGGTGCCAATCGGGTTGATTACCTTCGCGGTGGCACAGGTAATGGCTCAGCAGCTTCATTCAGGTCAGATCGAAATGGTAAATTAGGTGATATCGTTCACTCTACGCCCTATTATGTAGGTGCACCCAATGCCGGTTATAACGATACTGAAATGCCGGACTATTCAACATTCCAAGCCGATAATAGTTCACGACAAGCTATTTTATATACGGGTGCCAACGATGGCATGTTGCATGGCTTTAATGCATCTACTGGTGATGAAGTGCTTGCATATATTCCCCTCGGCGTATTTTCTAAGCTCAATCTACTGACGGCATCAGGTTACGGTTCAACCGTTCCGCACCGTTATTTTGTTGATGGTGCGCCGATGGTAGCGGATGCCGATGTTGACGGTTGGAAAACCATTCTGGCCGGCGGCTTAAATGGCGGTGGTCAAGGTATTTATGCCCTCGATGTAACAGACCCAGCCACCTTTGCTGAAAATACTGCTGCAGATACAGTATTGTGGGAGTTTACCGATGAAGATGATGCTGATCTTGGCTATACCTACATTCAACCGAACAATAACTTTCTCACTAACCAATCTAATCAAATAGCAAAAATGGCCAATGGTGAATGGGCAGTGATCATTGGTAACGGGTATAACAATACCGAAGCAGATGGTCATGCCAGCAGCACCGGCCATGCCGCTTTATTTGTCTTATTTATAGAGAAAGGTATCGATGGTTCATGGGCAACCAGTGGTGATTACATTAAAATTGATACTGAAGCAGGCAGCACTACTACTCCAAATGGCTTAGCAACACCAACACCGGTCGATACCGATGGTGATGGCAAGATGGATACCGTCTATGCTGGTGATTTAGAGGGGAATATGTGGAAGTTTGATCTTTCTGATATTGCCCCAAGTAAATGGACATCTGCTTTTAAAACGGGGCAAGATCCCAAGCCTCTCTATATCGCAATGGACATTGGTGGTAATGAACAAGCAATTACCTCTGCCCCACTGGTAACTCGCCATCCAGATGGTGGATATTTGATTGGCTTTGGAACAGGGAAATACTTAGAACATAATGATATTTCATCAACTGCTAGTCAGAGTATTTACGGAATATGGGACCAAGCTGCAGTCGTTTCAAACAGAAGTAGCCTAGTTGAACAAACAATCATCGAACTACAAACAATAAACTTTGATCACTACCGAATCACCAGTAGCAACACGGTTGATTACACCTCAAAAAAGGGGTGGTTTATGGACTTGCCAGAGTCAGGTGAACGCGTTGATGTCAATCCAGTTATTCGTGACCAACGATTTGTATTTGCAACCAGAACCCCTTCTTCTGCAGCATGTGTAGCCGGAGGTACTAGTTGGTTAATGGAGTTAGACTATTTAACAGGTGGACCACTGGATGTTTCACCGTATGATGTTAATGGTGATGGCGTCATTAATGATTTAGATGCTGTTGAAGTTAATGCTCTCGATGAATTTGGCAATATAATGCTAGATGAGAATGGTGACCCTATTACTAAAAAAGTTTATGTTTCAGGCCATCAAGACAGCGACGGAGGTATGCTTGCTAGCCCCACCACACTTGGTAAAGATCCTGATGACGAAGAATTAAAAATACTTTCAAATAGTGATGGTCAAATTCAAGCTAAGCTAGAAAGTGTTAATACAGAATATAAAGGACGTGTTTCTTGGGAAGAAATACGTTAATTTCTAGAGGGAAGAAAAAATGAAAAAAATAGCCTTAACTTATCTTTTTTTATTCGCCGGCCTGATGTCAATCAATATAGCATCAGCTGTAACAGCAGTTACAGCTGATGCTATATCCGGTCAAGGAATCAATGCTAGTACTACTGTGGCTAGTTTCGGCTTAGCTGGAATCATTGATGATTATGATACCCGTCAAAACTTAATCATAATTAGTGGCCAGCGTTATAAAGTAAGCAGCAAAGGCAACTTATCCGATGATGACTTAACCGTTGGCAAAGCAATAAAATACAATATTGAGCAGTCGTCTGATGGCACTATTGGCCGCGTTACTCGCATTTGGATAGAAGAATAATGACAACAAAATCTATCCAACATGGATTTACTCTTATTGAATTAATGATTGTCGTCATTATTATCGGTATCCTCGCATCAATAGCCTATCCAAGTTATGTCGACAGTGTTAGAAAAGCACGTCGCGGCGATGCACAAGCTATTTTAGTAGAAAGTGCAAACATTATGGAACAAGCTTATACCGAATTAAATGCTTATGATGATGCATCAACAGGCTTACCTTTTGCTCAATCCCCTAAGACAGGAACGGCATATTACGAGCTAGGTTTCGCTGCCGGTCGAGATGCAACATCGTATACCATTGAAGCTGATCCTATTGGCAGCCAAGCTAATGACAGCTGCCGTAAGCTTTCTTTGAGCAATGCCGGCGTGAAAGGCCCGAATAATGATTGCTGGTAATTACTAACTCTTATTCATAAAGTAATTTTTGAGGTTTATGACTGTGTCAACAAAGACTCTTAACCACCAAGGCTTCACCTTAATTGAATTGATCATCACATTAAGTATTGCAGCTATTCTTATGGCTATAGCTGCGCCTAGTTTTTCAGGAATCATTCAAAACAATCGAATGACCACGCAATACAATGAGCTCTTAGCCAGTCTATCACTCGCTAGAAGTGAGGCTATTAAACGCACTCAACGAGTGACTGTTTGCCAGAGCTCAACAAATAATTCATGTGGAGGGGACTCATCTAGTTGGCACTCCGGCTGGATAGTCTTTGTCGATGAAAATGCTGATAACACTAGAGATGCAGGAGAAGATATTCTCCGAGCAAATAGCGTGCTGGCAGGCAATAATACTTTGTCATACGGTGCCCGAACTAGGGTTGGCTTTGACAGTGATGGCTTAGCGAGTGGCGGATCCAATGGGACTTTTACTTTATGTGACAGCCGTGGAGACTCCAACCGTCAAGGGTTAGTTATTTCACCTACAGGTAGAGCGAGGCCAGCAGTTTCAGGTGATAACGTAGTTGATTGTCCTTCTTAATGCACAGTAAGGCTTAATTGCAAAACTGATAGTTCAATTGAATAAATTAATATGTACCAACGGCTCTAATCTAGATACGCCTCTTTCAAGATGCACTGTTGAACACCTACAGCCACTATAAACTAAGGCGTACAAACATAAACCGATGAAAAAATGTACTCTATCCAAAGCTTGGAATGAGCTTATTACCATTTCATCAAGATTTAGCAACAGTAGAAAGAACTCATGGTGATTAGCATTACTTAATAGTAGGGCTCGCTGGGGTTATTCTCTGAATAATATAAATTGATATATCAATATCCAGCCGGCCAAGATAATAGAAGAAAATCGGTTTCAAACATGCTAATACGGATGTAATAATGAAACTATCACTCATCACAGATCACCACGTCTACATCTGTTACAGCCCCAGTAATGCCTGAATGATTAGTTAAAGTGCTTGTTACAATGACACCTACATTCGCAATAGCTATCGTAATACTTGCACCTGATTCAGGTATCGATGTGCATGATAATGTTCTACTATTTGCTCCATTTCCAGTTGCAGTACAAGTACCACTACTTGTTCCAGAGTATGTCACTGCCCCAGCAGTTTCCACTGCAGCTAATAAAGCAGATTTTCTTGCATTTCCTGTTGGACCATTTGGTAAGTTACATACTCCAATACTGCCTGTTACATCAAAAGTCGTAATTGCAGCTCCTACGGTAGCCGTTACATTATCTGATGCATTAGCATTTACACCACCGTTATCTGCTTCACCTACAACTCCGGAGTTACCTTCATTAAGCCTTGCAGTAATAATAGATGTAGCTCCAGTAGTTGAACTTCCATCAGCAGTTACTAGGCCACGGCTGTAGTTATTTTCACTAACGCCTTCATCCACTATCGCCTCAGTTGATACGCATGATCCTGTTCCAGCGGCATCGGTGCAATTACTAGCCCCCCAGTTTGCAATCTTAGTTAAATTCAGCTCAAAAAATGGCACATATTGTAAAGTATCAGCATCGTTGGCTGCAATTTTTGCAGCCAAGAATGTTGCATAGGTTGGTGTTGAGGCCGTTGAATTATAGACAGTATCAATATAGATAGGTCTTGCCTGAAGCTGACTGTTCCCTCCTTGATTTACGGTAACATCTCGGCTTGTTAATGTAGCTTTCGTCGTTGAAGTATCTTTCGCATAAGCAGCTACATAACTTTTATATGCCGCCTGTGTTGTTGGAGAGGAGTTAGAAACATAACTATCAGGAAACACTGATACAGTACTTAAGTTCCAGTCTTGAAACACTCGCAACTTTCCATTTACATATTTCATGCGGCATATTTCAGGATAATCATTTGCAGCATCATAATTAGTCGAACCATATGCAATTGTTTCACCAGCACCTGACGTTCCTGTAACACTATCAGAGTGATCTCTACAGCAAGCAACACATTGATCAGGCTGTTGGTTATTTGCTACTACGCCAGTATTTTTAGTTACTACAGTCCCTTCAGCATCATGTATTGTTTCACTGCCATTATTAAATACTGTGTAAGCCGGTGTTAGAGACTGACCGGTACTTGCAGAGCATAAACAATTTACATTAACAAATTGTTCTCGACGTACCACCTCATCCGTACTGTCATCATACGTAACAACATCAAATACTACTTTATTATAATCACCACCATGAAACACGTCAGGTAATGGTTTGCTAGTTTCTTTTTTAAGATTATTACCAGTATCAACGTCAATGCTAATTACTTCAGGTGCAAGTCCTGGTGTATATGAAATACTTGGAGGTTCAATTGACACTGCAGCAGCTCCCCCTATCGGTGATGAAGCAGCTGGACTCGTGGCACTGATAATTCCCGCTAGTATTACATTTTGTGGTCCATCGAGATCTGTCCATGCAACGTTAATACTAACTTCTTGAGTTCTTTCTAATGGCGCTGTAGCAAGGGTCCAAGTCAAGGTATAGTTTTCACCACCAATAGGATATATACCTGTTGATAAGCTCGCAGATCCCCCGGCATTGTCTGCTATTTGTTCATAATAAAATATATTTGCTACAGGAGTAGGATTCCCTGAAGCATCAATTGGGATTTCAATATCCGTAAAGGAACGAAGGTCTTCTAACTTACGCTCAGCTAAGGCAAGTGCCGATGCACGTGTTTTAGTTTCTGCTGAATTACGGGTTAGTTCAGCTTGAAATTTTGCTAGCCCCATTAACCCTATTGCCAAAATCACAACAGCAACCATAACCTCTATTAAACTGAATCCTTGAGCATATCGAGAATAGGTTTTCATTAGAAGTCCCTCCAAGAGCCGGCACTACGACTTAAAAAATTTGTATTTGAACTACTTGCAAAGTTATCAAAAACATCTTGAATGTACATGGCATTAAATGTACCAGCCCCTAAATTAAGAGAACAATCTGACACAAGTGCGCCGTGCATACTGAAGCCACCAACAACAGATATAGATGTTTCATTCAAGCAGCCCGATGTTACTGGAGGAGTTTCACTTGCATCAATCCCCATCACTATACCCCATGCATGCGCCTGTCCTTGAAACGAAATATCCCCAACAACGATGATAATTATTGGATCTGCCAAAGAGCCCATTTCGCCACCGTTCTTATCGCAATTACCCGTTACCCAATATATACTTGAATCACCCTCACCTGAGTCCTCATCAATAACATCACAATTTGCAACCTCTGTTGCAAGGTTCTTTATTTCAGCTCTGCTACGACTAAATACATAAGAAAAAGCATCGTCAAAGGCACTACTTCCAGGCTCTTCAACCACATCTTCTTGTACTGAACCACCAGTATTAGTTGAACTATATACAGAATCAGCTAAACAAGAACACTGATTCCATGTAGGTAAATTACCAAAATCATCAGGCACTGTAGGACCGATGCACTGCGTTCCTGAATTATCTTGAAAGTCTCCCGGGTAACACGTTTGTAAAGAGCCGCCTAAATTTTGAGGTTCTTTACTCCATGTAGAAAATAGCTGACCAGACTTACTCTTTCCTGAGGCATCAGCAAATACAGAGTCTGTACCTACATTTGGATTTCCCAAAACAGTAAAGGTACCTCCAGCAGTAACATCAACAGCCATAACTGGAGGGAGTGGGCCATTGTTAAGCACGCTTAAAATCGAAATTTGCTCCCTAACCACTGCATTACCAGTTGTATCTTCTGAAGTTCCCGTTGAAACTACAGTTAAAAAGCTATTGGTATCTAGTAAGTATCCAACATTATAGGAGTCTAAAGAGCTTAAAATCCCCGAAGAAACATCATTATATTGCCAAGTTGTTGCAGCAGCGTAATTGCACGGAAAGGTTACTAAGTCAGGGCATGTAGTAAGAGAGCCAAGGTAAGTGCTGACATTATTTTGAATAAATGCTTCTCCATAATCCAAACCAGCTTGTGCAGCAGAAAATGCTTTTTTTGCCCGATAATCATTACCAGATATTCGTTGGTCTTGTAACCCTACTCTAGCAGCATAAATGGTTACTAATGTTAAAATTAGAAGCAATACAACTGATACCACTAATGTTGCTGCACCTTGTTGATATTTATATGATTTACTCATAACTATCACCCTATTAGTTTACGATATCATTTCTAAGACGTACTGTTTCAATGATCCTACGAGAGACATCTTCATCCTCACGTAATACACCAAACACATTAAGCTCTACAGTTGTAACAGTAGTTGAAGCAGAAGCTTCGGAACTAGAAGTAAATAGAGGGGGATTACTAATAAGTACAACGCTAGAATCTGTTATCTCAGTCCAGCCATCCACATCCAAACCACTACAGTCATCAAAGTCAGTGGTACTAACCCTCATTTCAATATGGCCTCCATCACCACTGCCTCCTAGCCCGTCATCGACCCATAGATATCCTACAAAATCATCTGCGCCTCCAGCCCCATCACTACCTATATCATAAGCAAGTAAAATACAGTTTGCGATGCTAGTATCAGTCTCAGCTGCATATGCATTTGCAGTTGCTGGAGTTCCCCAATAACCTGCCCGACGAAGATCCCTAGACATGAGCGTGGTCACAGCTTGTAATTCTTGATTCAATCGAGTCATTTTTAATGTGTCACTATTTGCCTTTATCGAAGTTATGAATATACCTATTGTAGAGGCCATGATAATCAGGCCAATCAATATAGCAATCATCATTTCTATCAAAGTTAAACCGTCTTGTTGACGATGATATTTCATAATCTCTAGTCCATTTTAATTCGACCAATAGGATTGACAGTAACAGTTTTAACTTTACCTGACGCACCAATTCTAAAAGTATAAGTGTATGTAGCGGAAGGGGATGGAAAGCCCTGCCTAGGTTCAAACTCAACTACATTACCGGCACTCATCTGAATATTGCTATATGCAGATGCTGTAGTATTTTTCAAAATGTCACCAACTTCACAGGCATTACTGTTGCAATCGCAACTGACTCCAACCTCATCATCCACACCAAAACACCAATTGATACCACTCGTGACTTGAAGGCGAATCTCTTCATTTTGTTTAATGGATTCAGAACGAGCATATTGAAGATCAGCGAATAAATTTTCAGCAGCACCTGCAAGGCGTCGATTGTCTAAAACCGATTGAAATGAAGGCAGCGCAAGAGCAGCTAAAATTGCTAACACTGAAACTGTGATCATTAACTCCATAAGAGTAAAACCTGAATGCCTATCGTTCACCATAAATACCTATCAGCTTATTTCTAGTAAAATTATTATAAACCCCATCCAGTTACTTTTCATAGGAGAATCAATTACTTTTTGTAAGGTTTTGGGCACTAACGCACACTTTGTTAATGACGTAACACTGTAATTGATTTATTGTTAACTATACAAACCTAAAGCTTAGGTAGAAATACTATGACTACAAAAAAAACGAATGGTTTTACTTTAATTGAATTGATGATTGTCGTCGCAGTGATTGCCATCTTGGCAGCAATTGCAATGCCGGCTTATCAAGATTATGTGGAGCGAGCTCGAAGAGCAGATGCAAAAGCAGGAATATTATCGCTTCAACTAGCTCAAGAAAAATGGCGAGCTAATAATCCTGCATACACGTCTACACTTTCAGATCTGACCAGCGATACTCTATCTCCAGATGATTACTATACCCTGAGCATAGTATCGGCGGGTAGTGCGTCTTATGCTATCAAAGCCGTTCCCAACGGTACGCCACAGAGTAATGACTCTGATTGCCAACAGTTTACCCTTAATCAAAATGGTGAGCATGCCGGGGACGATGGAGATTTTTTAACTTCAGGTGATAATGACAATCCAGAATGTTGGTCGAAATAATACGAAAACAATTAAGAGGCACAAGCTCTTCTTCTAACTGTTGGAACAAATAATGATTAAAAAATTATAAAGATATGTATTATTGCCGCAGCAAATAATCCAGCAACCACATCATCAAACATAATGCCTAAACCACCATGTAAGTTTTTATCAAAATAACTAATCGGCCATGGTTTAAGGATATCGAAGAAGCGAAATAACACAAAACCTGCCAGCATCCATTGCCAGCCAGAGGGTACAGCGATCATTGTCACTAAATAGCCGACAATCTCATCCCAGACTACCGCTGATGGATCGTCTTTATTTAACCAGTCTGCAGATTTTTGGCAAATCCAGATACCAGCAATAAAAGCTAATACTGTTATCAACAGATAAATAGTTAGCGGTAAATCTTTCATCAACCAATATATAGGCAGTGCAGCTAATGTACCGAAGGTGCCTGGTGCTTTTGGTGCTAAGCCAGAGCCGAAACCAAGGCCTAGAAAACAAGCTGGTCTTTTTAAAAGTTCTTTGAAGTTAACTTCAGGCTGAGAAGTGGTCATAGCCGCCAGCTCCTGTCATTATTTGTTGTTGACCATCTAGTTGAATGATTCGTAAGCCATGTTTAGCTTCTATCGTACCGATTAAGCTGCATTCATTTGCAAACTGAGATTCAAACTCTTGTTGTCGTGCAGCTGGAATAGTAAAGCAAAGCTCGTAATCATCGCCAGAGTTTAAGGCAAATTGGGCTGCGGTTTCATGTGGAATTTTTTTCAGTGCTGCTGATAAAGGCAACTCAGCTAAGTTGATGGTTGCACCAAAGCCACTCTTATTTAGGATATGACCTAAATCTGAACTCAGACCATCTGAAATATCAATTGCCGATGTTGCGTAGTCACGCAGCTTAATACCTAAACCATTTCTAGGTGTTGGTTTTTCCAAACGTTGAATGAGGTATTGCAGATCTTGCTCTGTCAGCTGTTCGTCATGCCACTGATCTAGCTTTAACTGCAAAGCTGCACCGGCATCACCTAAGCTACCACTAACATAAATCAAATCACCGGCTTGAGCTTGATTGCGACACAAAGCTTGCTCTGCTTTCACAAAGCCATGAACTTGAATGCTAATTGTCAACGGACCTTTCGTAGTATCACCACCGACCAATTGAATATTGTGTCGATTAGCAAGCTTAGACAGGCCTTGAGAAAATCCTTGCAACCATGCTTCATTACTATCAGGTAAGGTGATTGCTAAGGTGAACCATGCAGGTTTAGCACCCATCGCCGCCAGGTCACTCAGACCAACCGCGAGACTCTTATGGCCTAAGGTCTCGGCATCAACATCGGCAAAAAAATGAACGCCGCTAACTAAGGTATCAATTGAGACAGCAACAACATGGTCTGCTGGACACTGTAATAAAGCACAATCATCACCAATACCTAGAATAACGTCATCTCTTTCCGACGTAGTTCCCGTAAAGTAGCTATCTATAAGAGAAAATTCTGATTGTGTCGACATTAATCCAGTTCAGGTTTCATATTAAAACCTTTGTAGCAGGCTAAATTCTATTTTTTTGAACGCTTCGACTTAGCTGATTTATATTCAACCGCTCTAAGTTTTGAGCCCATTTTATCTAATACGCCGTTGACATACTTATGGCCCTGCTCGCCACCTAAGGTCTTGGCAAGTTCTACCGCTTCATTTAATACCACGCGATACGGTACTTCAGGGCAATAAACAAACTCGTATACTGCTAAACGTAAAATTGAACTTTCCACTGGATCAACCGAAGCAATAGCACGATCGACAGCAAAAGATAATTCGCTATCAATGAAGCTTATTTCTTTAGAAACACCTTTCACCAATGTGGTGAAATATTTCAAATCCATTTTGTCTGAGTTTTCTGCAGTTACAAAATCTAGCTCATCTTGTGCTAACTCTTGCTGATTAACTAATGCTTGATATAAAGCTTGAACAGCTGCGCGACGAGCATGTGTACGTGGTAATCCTGCAGACATTTATTTCACACTCTCAATTTGACGAAGTACATTAACCATTTCAATCGTACCCATTGCCGCTTCAGCACCTTTATTACCAGCTTTAGTACCCGCACGTTCAATGGCTTGTTCAATAGTATCGACAGTTAATACACCAAATGAAACAGGGATATCTAATTGCAATGTTAATTGGCCTAAGCCTTTTGAACATTCGCCAGCAACAAAATCAAAATGAGGTGTGCCACCACGAATGACTGCACCTAAAGCAATAATCGCATCGTATTTACCAGTACGGCCCATACGTTGTACCGCTAATGGAATTTCAACTGCGCCCGGAACACGTGCTAACTCAATATCACTTTCACTTGCGCCGTGGCGAACTAAGCAATCAATGGCACCAGAAATCAAGTTATCAACAACAAAGTCATTAAATCGACCTGCAACAATACCAATACGTAGGCCTTGTGCAGAAAAGTCACCAGAAAAGGTCGTGATATTACTCATGAGTATTTGAAAAATCCGGAATATAAAAGGGAGTATTGTACTTTGTTTACTTCGTTATGACTAACAGGCAGTTTTACTTATTTTTGGCATGAGGCAAACCAGCTGGATCTGCCTGCACTGTCGACCATTGATAAGGTTGTTTATCGATTCGTACTGCGGTAAGTAAATCGCCCCAAACCGCACCACTGTCTAATGAAAAAACATGCTCGTACTGGCCGGTACCTAATGTAGACCAATGGCCAAAAACAATATTGTCAGCCACTGTTTCTCTATTTGGCATACCAAACCACGTCGACTGGTTTTCAGGACGTTGTTCAGGGTGACCTTTGAACTTTAACGCTAAACGACCATCATTATGACAATAACGTAAGCGGGTAAAACAATTGGTGATATAACGCAGACGATCCCAGCCAACTAAGTCTTCAGACCATTGTGAGGGCTTGTTGCCATACATGTTTTTAAAAAATTCGTGCCAATCATCAGACTGTAAAACAGTCTCAACTTCTTTGGCATATTTTCGACAATCAGCAATCGTCCAATCCGCTGGGATACCAGCATGAACCATACTGAAAGCTAATTTTTTATCGTGATGGAAAAGGGGTTGATAGCGTAACCATTGGATGAGCTCTTCTCTGTCATCAGCATCTAATACTGATTCCATCGTATCCATGCGGTGTTGATGTTCGTTGACTCCGGCGGCTGTCGCTAACAAATGAAGATCATGATTGCCGAGGACAACTTTAACTCGCTCAGTTCCCATATCTCGTGCAAAACGTAAGACATCTGCCGAATTGGGACCACGATTAACGAGATCACCCGCCAGCCATACTTGATCAACTGCTGGATCAAATTTAACTTGATCCAGCAGTCTCATCAATTCATCAAAACAGCCTTGAATATCACCGATGGCATAAACAGCCATAAATCAACCAGCGCTATCGATTACGACGGTATAAAGGTGCTGGTTTTAACACTGTTGTTTGATAGCTTTCAGTAAAGTCATCAAATCCTGCTAATGCACTTTCAATCCGGTTAGGATTAGCCATTTCAAAGCTATTAATGCCGCACTGTGTCATATAGAACAGTTGATCATGCAAGATATCGCCTTGAGCACGAATTTCGCCTTTATAGCCAAAACGGTCACGCAATAAACGAGCAAATGAATAACAACGGCCATCAGTAAAAGCAGGGAAATCTAATACGATCAAGCTAAAGCTATCAAGATCTGGAACCACTTCTTCTAAAGGATCAGCACCAGTCAAACGTAGGCCTAAACCACTTTCATGATTAGCTAAAGTTTCATGTTGCTCCTGCCAGCGAGCAAGTGAAACAGTAATGTTTCCTGCTGCTAACTCAGCTTCGTCATCTAAATGCAGCCAATTGTCTTCGACAATTTCTTTATCTTTAATTATCTGCATATACACGCTCCTTAAACGGGTCAACGCCCACACGACGAACTGTATTCAAGAAAGGTTCATCTTGCTCACGTAGTTCCAAATAAGTATCTACTAGCGTAGAGACAGTATCGACAACATCATCCTTAGGAATAGCACGACCTAAACGCTGGCCCAAAGAAGCATCAGCTTCAGAACTACCACCAAGCGTAAATTGATACCACTCTTCGCCTTTCTTATCGACACCTAAAATACCGATATGGCCAACACTTTGATGCGCACAACCGTTCATGCAACCTGACATTTTGACTTTCAAATCACCTAAGTCATACAGGTAATCGAGGTCATCAAAACGTTCGTTAATTTCTTTCGCTAACGGAATTGATGTTGCATTCGCTAAACCACAGAAATCTAAACCTGGGCAACAGATCATATCTGTTAGCGTATCAATGTTAGGAGTTGCTAATTCTTCAGTTTCCAAACGTAACCACAATGCGTATAAATCGCCTTGCTTAACATCGCTGAATAATAAGTTCTGGGTATGAGTTGAACGAACTTCACCCATATTGAACTCATCAGCCAAGTCAGCAATGACATCTAATTGCTCAGCAGACACATCACCGGGAGGATTTTTTGGCGCTTTCAAAGAAATGTAAGCCACTTTGTAACCAGGCTTTTTATGTGCCACTACATTTTGTTTTACCCAGCGAGCGAAGTTTTTATCTTCCACCTGCATTTTGGCAAAGCTATCATCTTCTGCAGCAGTGACTTCATATTCAGGTTCAGTGAAGAAACCTTTAACACGATCAATTTCTTTTTGGTCTAATTCAAGTTGGTCACGAATCTCAACCCACTCAGCTTCAACCAACTCACGAATATGGTTAATACCATGCTCACGAACAGTAATTTTGATACGCGCTTTATATTTATTATCACGACGACCAAGGCGGTTATAAACACGCAAGATCGCTTCAAGATAAGATAATAAATCTTTCTTCTCTAAGAACGGACGAATCTGTTTACCTAAGATGGGTGTACGGCCTAAACCACCACCGACTAGAACTTCAAAGCCAACTTCACCTTCATGGTTTTTCACCAAGTGAAGGCCAATATCATGAACTTGTGTTGCCGCACGGTCGTCAGGGTTACCGACGATTGCGATCTTAAACTTACGAGGTAAGTAGGCAAATTCAGGATGGAAAGTTGACCATTGGCGAATAATTTCACCATATGGACGTGGATCTTCTACTTCGCCATCACAAACACCCGCTAATTGATCGGAAGTCGTGTTACGAATACAGTTACCACTACTTTGAATCGCATGCATTTGAACCGATGCAAACTCAGCTAAAATATCAGGAACAGTCTCAAGAGCTGGCCAATTTAACTGGAAGTTTTGACGGGTTGTGAAATGCACATAACCTTTGTCATATTTACGCGAAACATCTGCTATTTTGCGAATTTGTGTCGATGACATAAGGCCATATGGAACCGCCATACGTAACATCGGTGCATGAATTTGCACGTACAAACCGTTCTGTAATCGCAGTGGGCGGAACTGTTCTTCATTCAATTCGCCAGCTAAATAACGACGGGTTTGATCGCGATATTGCGCTACGCGCTGATCGATCATTGCCTGATCATATTTATCGTACTGATACATCTAAGCTCTCTAAACTCGATTAGTGAACCTAATATTATAGCCGCCGCAGCTTATAACTGGAAACAATATCTATCGCCAATAATTCAGAACCAAGCTTTTATACCTAGCACCCACTGTACATCACTACGATCTTCGCCATGTTCTCGCAAATAATCTGCTGTTGTGCCAAAGCTTTTTTTCCATTCAACACCAAGATATGGCGCAAACTCACGCTTGATTTCATAACGTAATCGCAAGCCAGCACTCAAGCCAGACAGACCGCTGCCTGTTTGCACATCTTCATCATTTTTACTAAAAAAGTTAGCTTCTATTTCTGGTGACAATATCCACTTTTGGCTAAGCAACAATTCATATTCAAACTCGGCCCTCAGACCAACATTACCGCCCTCACCAATAAACAGTGCGACATCGGTATCAAAAAAGTAAGGTGCAAGGCCTTGCACGCCAATCGCTAACCAATCTCGGTTTGGCGTAGGCTTACTATCATGCCGCCAACCAATTTGGGCATCCCAATAAGGCGCGATGGCACGACTATATAACAATTGAAACTCTGCTTCTTCTAACGTGTTATCAACCACTTCACCTTCGGTTTTCAGCCAAACTTTATTTAAGTCCTTGCCCAACCACGCCTGTGCTTGCCAAGCAGTATTATTGTCATTGCCAATATCTGTTTTTTCTAGCTGATCGATTTTAACCATTGTCAGTATTGGATCATCGTCCATTCCACCAGCATAGAGAGCGTTAGACAACGACAAAGCCATCATGAAACTAATTAGCTTCATCACACCACCCTCACTTCACGAAACATCGCCAGCATGTGATACATCAAATGGCAGTGATAAGCCCAACGTCCTCGTGCATCTACTGTCACTAAGTAACTCACTTTGGCACCAGGTTGCACAATTACGGTGTGCTTACGAGGAATATGTTCAGCATTGCCCGTTTCCAAATCACTCCACATACCATGCAGATGCATTGGGTGATTCATCATTGTGTCATTGATTAAAGTAAAACGTACTCGCTCACCAAACTTCAATATTAACGGTTCAGATTCAGCATATTTCACACCGTTGATTGACCACATATAACGCGCCATATTACCGGTTAGATGAAGCTCTATTTCACGACCTGGTTCCCGACGATCAGCAGTGGGATAGAGATTATATAAATCTGCATAGCTTAAGACTTTGCGGCCATAACGTTGCTGATGATCTCGCAAACCAATGCCTGGATCATCCATTTTGTATTGCGGCTGGTCTACACGCATATCAACATGCGCGCCAAACTCGGTTGGTTGATGTATCACCTCTTTATTGCTGCCAAAACCTGCCTTGCCCGACCCCATCGCCATAGCAGCCATATTCATATGCATGCTGTGATCCATCTCACCACTGCCATGATCCATCATGGCCATCTGCTCAGGGTCATGACTCATGCCCATATCGTCCATCGTTAATATTGGCGTTGGGTCTAATTCAGGCAGTTCAGCAGTTAACGCAGCATCTGTTGATAAGACACCACATGCAAAACCAGTGCGATCGATCGCTTGAGCAAAAATAGCGTGGGCAACATCGGCTTCAGGTTCAACAATAACATCATAGGTTTCAGCAACACCGATCCGAAAATCATCAATCGTCACCGGCTCGATATTTTGACCATCACTCGCCACCACCGTCATTTTGACACCGGGAATACGCACATCAAACAAAGTCATCGCCGCAGCATTAATAAAGCGTAGCCGTACTTTCTCACCTTTGTTAAACAAACCTGTCCATTGTTGATCAGGCGTATGGCCATTAATCAAAAACGTATAAGTCGTGCCATTCACATCCGAAATATCACGATCAGACATACGCATCTCATTCCACATGCCCCGATCTTGCCACGTTTGCGCCGCGCCTTTTTCTTTCACCTCAGACCATAAGTCCGTCAATGTACGTTCTTGGCGATTGTAATAATGACTTTGTTTTTTGAGCTTGGCATAAACATCACTAGGATCTTCATCGGTCCAATCTGACAATATCACCACATAGTCACGATCATAAGCCACCGGGTCAGGTTCAGCGGGATCAATCACTATCGCACCATACACACCTGTTTGCTCTTGAAAGCCAGAATGGCTGTGATACCAATAAGTGCCACTTTGCTTAACATCAAACTCATATTCGTAACTCTCACCGGGTTTAATGCCAGCAAAACTCAAGCCCGGTACACCATCCATATCTGTAGGCAAAATCATGCCATGCCAATGAATAGAACTATCATCTGCTAAGTGATTATTAACTTTAATTTTAACTCGCTCACCTTCTTTCCAACGCAAAGTCGGTGCAGGTAACGAACCATTAATCGTCGTAGCAGTGCGTTGTTTACCGGTGAAGTTGACCGATTGATAATTAATATCTAAGACAAAATTATTGCCACGTAATACCGACATAGGACGTGGCTCAACATTCGCCATACTGGTCAAAGGCCAAGGTAATGCTGAACTTGCTAAAACTGAACTCGCCCCCAATACAAACTGACGGCGTGAAAACTTTTTATTTATAAACTGCGACACTGACTCACCCAATTCCAAACTTCATGACTTTCAGACTGTAACAATAGCAAAATGTTCATATTTAAAACTAACACATGATTAAGATAATGATCTCCATCAACTATGGCACAATATAGTTCATGCTTCTTTCTTCAATTTAAAGTTTATAGCTAACCGTTCACCTAAATAATATGTCTAAAAAAACACGTCAAAAACAACGCGTCTGGTTAATCATTGCCTTTGCAGTATTAGGTTACGCTGCCAGCTTTTACCCCCAACAAGGAAGCAATCAGTTATCGCCGGTAAACACTGCCGAGCAACTTTTTGAGCAACAGCAAAGCAATCAACAACTAGAAGTCACTGCACTCGTTATTAAACTATTAAGCGATGACCATGTTGGCAGTCGCCATCAACGCTTTCTTATCAAGCTAGCAAGCGGACAAACCTTATTAGTCGCCCACAACATCGATCTTGCAGACAGAATCGAAACGCTCAAAAAAGGCGATACGGTTAATGTTTATGGTGAATATGAATGGAATGAACGTGGTGGCGTAATACATTGGACGCACCATGACCCTAAAAAACGTCATATTGATGGCTGGATAAAACATCAAAACAAAACCTATCAATAATTATGGATAAGCTCATCACGGAAAGCATCAGCTTTGTGCCTATCGCAGCTGAAGATGCCAAGATATTAATTCTAGGCTCCATGCCCGGCATCAAGTCATTAGACGAACAGCAATATTATGCCCATCCGAGAAATGCCTTCTGGCCGATTATGGCAAGCCTGTTTAATATTGAACTGAACTTAGACTATGCCGAGCGTTGCCAACAGCTCAAACGAAATCATATTGCCGTGTGGGATGTCTTAAAAAGTTGCCGTCGCCAAGGCAGTTTAGATCAAGCGATTGAGACTGATTCCATCGTTGCCAATGACTTTAATGCATTTCTACAGCAGCACAAGCAAATCCAACGTATCTTTTTTAACGGTGGCAAAGCCGAACAAGTGTTTAAACGCCATGTCATGCCAACAATCAATGTTGAACAACAACTCAGCTTTCAACTATTACCTTCCACCAGCCCAGCCCATGCAGCAAAAAGCTTGGATGAAAAATGTCAGCTTTGGGAAAATGCCTTATTTAAGAAAAACAACGTATAAACCTTGATGTACGCCACAGATGCCTTTTTCAGACTCCACTTCAGCGGTTAGGGATATGCGTGACTTACCTTTTTCTTTTAAGGTTTGAATAAACGAATCGAGCGTTTCAGTACTAGGAAAAGCACATCTGTAAGTAAAGTCTGCTGTCACTGGTTTTTTAAAGTCATACTCACTTTTTTGAATCACCAGATCATTATCAATACCTAGCTGTTTCAGCTTTAAATAAATCAAAGCCCAGCCAGTGAGAATGCCAATCGCTGCCTGACTACCACCAAATGCAGTGCCGTGTAGGTTTTTATTTTCTTCTAATGGGGCGGTAATGATAATTTCATTGCCATCAAACGATTCTATCTTCACACCGAGATTTGCTGTGATAGGAATATGTTGTTGTATATAAGCGAGTTCTTGCTCTAAGTTAATCACACTCTTTGCCCATTTCTATGTTTGAGCAAAGCATAACATTATCGTGAGACAACTAGGTTCGGCCATGTTGTTAACCAGCCTTTGCTCTGGGAATCAATGGGGGTCAGACTCCATTGATTCTTACTCGCTCGCGATATGCCGCTGACTTCCTATCTCCACCCTTTATCGCAGGGCTTATTCGCCGATTTAATTGCTGTTCAATTTTCTCTTTAAAATGTGAACTGCCTAATACCCATGCCTTATTCGTCGCGTCTCTAATGTCAGACAGCGTCTTTTCACTTAAGTGATTATTAAACAAAGCACGATAAGTCAACTGTCGTTCTTGTGCGTTATCAGCAAGTTTTAAGTATTCATCATGTGGAACGACAAGCACATTATCTTGGCCTAACGCATTAAAACGATAACTTGACCAAGGATAATCAGCAGCATGCTCAACCATCCCTGCGCGAACAGGGTTTAATTCAATATAACGATAACAGGTAAGCAAATACCTTTCCGAG
>MAAI01000087.1 GCA_002163115.1 Methylophaga sp. 41_12_T18
CAAGCTCAACAGGTTCAAGCTCAACAGGTTCAAGCTCAACAGGTTCAAGCACAACAGGTTCAAGCTCAACAGGTTCAAGCTCAACAGGCTTAAACTCAAAACAAGTACGAACAGCGAACGTAACAAGAACAACAAAAAATGGAGTCGTTTCATACACCTCAGTGCCATCCAATATAGGTACTAGTGAGAGTATCAATTCTGAAGTTATTGAGATAAGTCTAGGACGTAATCCCGTAAGTTTAACCGAACAGCACAATTTAAACTCAACGTGTAAAGTAGATAATATTGGTATTAATACTGCCGGACTGTCATATTCTGGTGGTGAAATGCCATTAAAAGATTTAGCAAAAATGTCAATGGGTTGGATTCGACCTTGGGGGGGGGCAACAAAAAACGCCGAACTTAATTTAGATAGCAATGGGTATTTGTTAAGTGTAGATAATGATGGAGCTCAAACAATCATTAGTGATGACCTTTGGGGTAGAACTGAGGTCGATAACAACTATGTGGTTTTATATGACGGTGAAGGAGAACTATCTTTTAACCTTCAAGCCGCAAGAGTAATTAAGAATGAACCCGGTAGAATTGAAATTGAGCTTAAAAAAGGGCGAGCAGGGATGGTTGAACTTTCGACTAACCCAGCTAATCATTTAAGAAATATTAGAATTGTGCCATTGAAGAATGAGTTTGACTATGAGGAAAAAATTGTAAGGGAAGACTACAAAAATGTATGGAGCGGTGTCGGAGTTGTACGGTTTTTGGATGCTTTAGAGACAAATAGAACATCAGAGGTAACTTGGGGAGATCGGAGGACACAAGGTTTATTTGGCCATATTGGTAATAAGTCTAAAAATGCTGCTCAGTCTATAGAAGATATTATTCAAATGTCTAATGAAATGAATACTTCACCTTGGCTACTTGCACCCCATATGGCTAACGATGACTATTTTAGGAGAATGGCCATATATGTCAAAGAAAACTTAAACCCAAATTTAAAAGTCTATATTGAATATACAAATGAAGCATGGAACTGGGGCTTTCCGCAAACAAAATACTTGTCTGAATTAGCTAATAAAAATGGTACAAATCAATATATAGAATATGGGCTAAGGGCTAAACGACTATTTGAAATATGGACGGATGTGTTTGGAGATCGAGACAGACTTGTTCGCGTTGTCTCAACACAATTTTATAATCCCTGGGTAACAGAGCAGATAATGAAAACTCCTGGACTAAGTGAGGGTACTGATGCTTTAGCTGTTGGTTATTACTTGGGGCATAAATTAGGGTCGGATAAAATGGCCCAACAAGTTCTAAGCATGAGTGATGATGATGTTTTTGATTATTTAAACACCGATAGCTTACCAACAACTAAAAGTAAGCTCATTGAGCAAAAAAAAGTTGCTGATAAGTATGGTCTGGAATTGGTGGCTTATGAGGCTGGACAACATCTTGCAGCAGTGGGTAAATGGAGTGACAATGCATTATTAGTTGATAAGTTCATTAGATTAAATAAAAACCCCAAAATGTATCAAGTTTATATGAATATGTATAAAAATTGGAATGATATTGGTGGAGGTTTAATTGTATGGTTTCATACTTCAGGGAAATCCTCAAAATGGGGAAGCTGGGGCTTACTAGAGAATACATACCAAGATCCTGCAACGGCGCCTAAATTTCGTGCCTTTAAAAGAATGTTAAGTGATAATGGTTGTCTTTAGGGGAGATGCTTTCTAATGAAAGTTAGATACTGAATAAGTTGCTTACTTACATTAAACTGTAATTTAACCTTAAAGTAATAAATTATTATCATCATGATAACTAATGCGTGAATTGATATTTACGCGAAAGTACTCATTAATATTACTAATGACTTTCGGAATAGAAAGGTAGATTATTTCATTTCCCTCAAGGGAAATGAAATTAATGGATTATCAGATAATCTAAATAACACAGGAATAATCATTGGTTAATATACAAAAAATTCCGAGTTTGAACGGAATACGGGCGATATCTGTTCTGCTGGTAGTGATGTCACACGCGGGGTTTGGAGGTGTGGTTCCTGGTGGTTTCGGTGTAACGATATTTTTTTTCTTGAGTGGATTCTTAATAACAACATTGTTTATTAAAGAAGTTAGCGAAACAAGTAAGATAAATATCTTTTATTTTTATGCGCGAAGAGCGATCCGGCTTTATCCGGCTATGCTTGTAACACTTACAGTAGCGTATAGCTTGGTATATTTTGACATTATTGGTGGTGAGGCTACGCTTGTTGGTGCTGCTGCCCAAGTATTTTATTTTGCAAATTACTTCACTATATTTTTTGATGGAGGGAATTTTATTCCTGCTGGTACAGGGATACTTTGGTCCCTAGCTGTAGAAGAGCATTTCTACGCTGTATATCCTATAATATTCACCATTTTACTATTGAAAGCAGGTAAGAAGAAGCTATTAACGTTCCTTTGGTTCGTAGTCGTTTTTGCATTACTGTGGAGGTTATCTTTAGTTTGTTACCACGATGTTGCTTCAGTTAGAATTTTATATGCATCTGATACGAGGATAGATTCTATAGTATTTGGTTGCATACTAGCATTGTACAAAAACCCGGTTAATTCAATAGAGAAAAGAGACTTGTCTCTGTATGATATGGCATTTATATTAGCAGCTGTATCAATAGTATTGTTTAGCTTTATTTATAGGGATGAGGCATTCAGGCTATCATTACGTTATACGCTACAAGGGTTGGCACTATGCGTATTGTTTTTCTACTCAATAGCATTTTATAAACACAGTTTATTTTCATTTTTAAATTCAGCGATAATGAATAAAATTGGTGTGTATTCATATTCAATTTACCTAGTTCATTTTATCTTGATAGAAATTGTAGAAACGAGCATCCCTCAGTTCAGTAATAAATTCATTATGCTACCTGTAGTTGTACTAGTGTCTTTTTGTTTTAGCTCTGTAATTGATAGATTTATTGAAGGCCCATTGAAAGTTCATCGCGCTAGGTATAGGTAGTGTTTTTATATGTATTATCTGATATACCGCTGGAGTATTTAACTTAGTAATGGGAAATGGAATTGCTTATGCTGCATTAGTGCTATGGCCACTAATTGCTATATATTTATACCGGATCACAACAATACAAGTGGCTAGTATATGGGTAATATTAGGTGGGTTTATGCTGCTACCGGTGAAAACTTCCATCAATTTGCCGATGATTCCAGAAATGGGGAAACACACTATTCCTGTTATTTCTGCTCTATTTGGCTGTTGGCTAATAAAAAAACAGCGTATCTCGTTTATCAAAGAACTCGGGAAAATAAAATATCTCGTTATTTTATTTATAGTAGTGCCATTTTTCACTGCAGGGTTAAATAGTGACCCGCTCATTATTGGAGGATTATTTTTACCAAGTTTGAGTTATTACGATGGTCTTGCCTTAGCTGTAAATCAGTTCCTTGTTATTGTCCCTTTTTTCATTGGTAGACAGTTTTTTAAAACATATGACGATCAGTTGTTAATGTTTAAACTTATTGTCATAGCAGGCCTGTATTACTCTCTTCTTATGTTGCTTGAAGTGCGTCTTAGTCCTCAACTACATACCTGGCTTTATGGGTATTTTCCTCATAGCTTTGGACAGCAAATGCGTTTTAGTGGTTTTCGTCCAGTTGTATTTATGGGGCATGGATTATTAGTATCATTTTTTACTGTTATAGTCTTAATCTGTGCAGTAACACTATGGAAAAATAGGATAAAGTTTTGTCGGTTTTCACCAGCAGTACTTAGTTATTATTTGTTAGTTGTTTTAGTCTTATGCAAAAGTGTCGCTTCAACACTCTATGGCTTATATGCTTTTTTATTGATTAAGAGCACAAAACCGAAAACACAACACAAAATGGCCGTTACTTTCGTCTGTTTAGCTTTAGTCTATCCCGCCATGTCAATGATGAAAATATTTCCACATCAGACGGTGATTAACGTTGCAACATCATTTGATCAGTCTCGAGCTGAGTCGCTTGAGTTTCGTTTTGAAAATGAAGAAATTTTGCTAGAGCATTCTAGGGAGCGGTTCTTTTTCGGCTGGGGTGGCTGGGGACGAAACCGAGTATATAATGAAAAAACAGGTAAAGATGACTCAGTAACTGATGGGCGATGGATCATAACATTAGGCCAATTTGGCATTCTAGGCTTTATTGCTGAATTTGGACTACTGGCTATCACAGTATTTCGTGCCTACGCGGCATCAAAACTAGTAAAACCTATGGGCGAACAATCATTACTAGCTGCACATTCTCTTTTAATTGGAGTAGTTATGATTGATCAGTTACCCAATGCAACATTAGCACCATGGCTATGGCTTTTGGCTGGGATTCTGCTAGGAAGATCCGAAGCAATTATTTCCAAAGGAAGCGAAGTTCTTCGTAAATAATAAGATGTCTGAGAGAGATAAAGTAATAAGTGCGGGAAGTTTAGTCATGATCTCCTATGGCTTATCACAACTAATCAGGTTAGGAGCCAACCTCATTGTTACTCGCTTACTCGCACCAGAGATGTTTGGTGTGATGGCGATGGTTACTGTCCTGATGCATGGAATAACTATGTTTTCTGATGTAGGATTAACTGATTATGTGATCCGTCATAAAGATTATAAGAATAGTCATGTATTAAATGCCGTTTGGACCATCCAAGTTATTCGTGGCTGGTTAGTTTTTATATTGCTGATAGGTTTGAGCTTTATGATGAGTCTTTGGCAGACTAAATATGCAGCATCTAGTGGCGTTTATGGCGACGAATCACTACCTATAATGATAGGTGTGGTTAGTATTTCAGCAATTTTCTCTGGCTATAATTCTCTTGCACCAGCCGTGCTTACACGAGAGCTTAAACGTGGCCGTTTGGAATTAATCCGACTATTAGCACAAACCTCTGGCGCTGTAACTATGATCGGGTGGGCATATTTATATCCAACAATTTGGGCGTTGGCTTCTGCAGGAGTAGTCTCATCGGCTGTAACTTTGTTACTTAGTTATACGATGTTTAACTTTCGACATAGGTTAGAATGGAATAGAGAGCGAGTCTTAGACGTATTTAATTTTGGTAAATGGATATTTATAGCATCGGCTATTACTTATTTAGCTCAACAAGGTGATAAATTATTTTTTGGTGCAAAAATAACACCCGCCGAACTTGGAGTATTAAGCATTGCCGTTATGCTTGCAGGCTTTTCCACTGCGATGATTGATCAAATTACAGGGAAAGTTTGGTTGCCAGTTTTTAGTAGAAAAAGTAATGACGTTAAGTCCTTGAAAAGTAATTTCAATAAAATAAGGTTGGGACAAGATAGCCTAGTTTCCTTATTTACACTTATTTTTGGGATATGGTCTCCTCATCTTATTGATATCCTTTATGACTCACGGTATACAGAAGTATCGAGGATGTTGCAATTATTGCTTCTATCATCTTTTGCTATGTCTGTAGCATCCACAAATAAAGTGCTATTAGTGTCACTAGGTGAAACTAAGGTACAAATGCAAGTAATGTTTTTTAAAGTACTTTCATTGATAGTGTTACTCCCGATATCTTTTAACTTATATGGTATTACAGGGGGGCTCTTAGCTGTGGTTATCAGCTCATATGTGGGAATTATTCCACAATATATCAAAATGTATTCAGTCGGAATGCTCGATTTTTGGAAAGAAATTAGAATTATTCTCCCAGCATTATTGCTATACTCTTGGCTTATTTTTGGGAAAGATTTTGCATACTTTAATTAGTAGGAGACTTAAGGGCACAACTTAGTTTTGAAAGTGTCTCGGCAGGCAAATAATAGCCATCAGTTACTCATTTGAGTTTACACATTACTACGGAACTTACTTAAGTATTGTTATTAGCTTTCACTGGATACGAAGATTTATATTGTAGGCATTGTTATGTTTGTTAGATTATATTGTGTGAAAAAATTCCTAAGATAAGGATTAGACACTATTTTCTTATGACAGAACTGTTACTTGCCCTACATAAAATGCAAAACTGTATGTGGTGTTGTGTTGGTGACCTATAGTCATCAAAGTTATAATAATACGAGAGACCCTTTCCCATATTAGCGAGAGTTTAAGTGCTTAATAGATCCTTTGAACAGCTTAATTTGAAATTATCAAAATGACTATTGGTATCGGTATTGGTATTGGTATTGTTATTGTTAACTATAGAACTGCACTTCTAACCATTGAGTGTCTTCGTTCACTTTCTTGGGAGCATAAGGAGGGGAGTTTTAATATCATAGTTGTTGATAATGATTCACAGGATGAGTCGTTCGAGACTTTATGCTCAGCTGTTATATCTGAAGGCTGGTCTGACTGGGTTGACATTAAAACTTCTGGGCACAATGGTGGCTTTTCCTATGGTAACAACTTTGCTATACGTGAATTTATGGCTAAAAAGTATCCGCCGGAATTTATCTATTTACTTAACCCTGATACCTATACTCTTGATAGTGCAGTGAGTAAGCTATCAGCATTTATGATGCGTAATAAGAATGTTGGAATAACAGGCGGTCGAATCGAAGATACGGAAGGAGAGCCTCAATATTCTTCATTTCAGTTTCATACCTTTTGGACTGAACTAAACCGTGGATTTGGTCTTAATTTATTAAGTAAAGTTCTTAGGCCATGGGTTAAACCATTGAGAATACCTGAAGTGTCTGAAAAGACAGATTGGGTTTCAGGTGCTAGCATGATGATCCGTCGTACAGTTATAGAACAAATTGGTTTGCTGGATGAATCATATTTTATGTATTTTGAAGAAACTGATTTTTGTTTACAAGCAACGCGAGCAGGCTGGGAATGTTGGTATGTTCCTGAAAGCAGAGTGGTGCATTATGTGGGACAAAGCTCAGGAGTTACCAATACAAAAATGACAAAAAGACTACCAACGTATTGGTTTGACTCTAGAAGACGATATTTTTTAAAAAATCATGGCGTACTTCATGCCCTAGTGGCAGATCTATTTTGGTTGAGTGGTTTTAGTAGCTGGAAATTGAGAAATCTGGTTCAAGGTAAACAAGATAATAATCCACCCAAGCTGCTGCAGGATTCATTTAGGAATAGTGTTTTTTGTCGAGGCTTTAAACTTACTACCAAGAAAGAATAATTAATTGGATATAGTTACCATTCAATATGCCACATGAGAGATTAGTTATGGAAGATAGGAGTGTTCAACAGAGCTCGACTTTATTGAGAGTTGGTTGTGTTGTTATCGGTAAAGACGAGGGAGAAAAGTTACTCAATAGTTTAAAGTCGCTCTCAACCTACTGTCGACTGGTTTATGTTGATTCGGCCTCGGCTGACCGAAGTGCGGAACGAGCTCGAGCTATGGGAATAAATGTAGTTGAGTTAGATATGACACAACCATTTACTGCTGGACGAGCAAGAAATCAAGGTGTAGAGAGATTATTACAGGAACATCAAAATATTGAGTTCATTCAATTTCTAGATGGTGACTGTGAACTTGAAAAATCTTGGCTGACGCACGCTGTCAATTTCATGGATTTAAATAAAAAACATGCTGTTGTATGTGGACAGTTAAAGGAAAAATTTCCTGAAAAATCAATATATAACTGGTTATGTCAAATTGAGTGGGACACTCCCAGAGGTGATGTGCATTCTTGTGGGGGGGTTGCACTAGTAAGAGTCGATGCATTTAAAGATATCGGTGGTTTTAGGCTTGGCTTGATTGCTGGTGAAGAACCAGAAATGTGCTTTCGGTTAAGAAGTCGAGGCTGGAAAATAAAAAAAACAAATCAAAATATGGCTTACCATGATGCAGAAATGTATAAGTTCAAGCAGTGGTTTAATAGAGCTTCTCGAGCTGGTTATGCATATGCAGAAGGTTCTAGTTTGCATGGTGACAGTGAAGAAAAATATTGGGTTAAAGATACTTTAAGCATATGGGGCTGGGGACTTATATTGCCACTGTTCATTTCGGTACTGTGTCAGTTTTCAATGGTGTTCATAGCATTGACTTTAATATATCCATTCCAATGTGTAAGAATTGCTTCTAGTAAAAAAGAGTTATTGGCAAGGAGGTATTTATGGGCTTTTTTCATTATGTTAGGTAAGTTTCCTCAGGCTGTTGGTTTGCTAAGGTTTTATGCTAGTAAATATAAGGATAGTCATGAACTCAAAAGGTAATGTCCCATTTATTCTAGCAGGGTGCAGGCGTTCGGGAACAACTATTCTTTCTCTTCTTTTGTCATCTCATCCAGAGGTGTTTTTTGCAGGTGAAATGCACTTCGTTTTTGACTATTTTGATGCTGAAAAGGAATTTCCCAATACGAGTGAGTATCGAAAGTGTGTTTATAACGATAGGAGATTTTTGCTATGGAATGTGCAATTAAAGGGTATACCATTTCCTGAATTAGTTAATGATTTAATCAAACAGAAAAAAAACAATGAAAACAATGACAATCCGCTATCAGGGATCTGTGTCCATGAGAATTTTGCCGGCGCACTAAAACTATGGCCAGAAACTAAGTTTATTCATTTGGTAAAAGACCCTCGTGATGTTGCAAGTTCATATGTGTCCGCAGGCTGGGCTGGTAATGTATGGTATGGCGTTGAACCATGGATTGAGACCGAGCAACAATGGATTGAAATAAAAAAAATATTACCAGAAAATAGATATATTGAAGTTCAATTTGAACAGTTAATAGGGGAACCAAAGAAAGAGTTGATAAAAATTTGTAACTTTCTTGAAATCGCTTATGAAGAAGAAATGTTCAGCTTACTCTCAAAGTAACGTCAATTATACAGCTATTGATCCTTCAAAAGCATCAAAATGGAAGGGGAAATCTAGTGCGAGAGATGTTTCTATAATTGAGCTGAAAGTAGGTAAGTTGTTAGAAGCTTGCGGGTATAAAAGGAGCGTTCAATATATACCAAGACTATACAGTCATAATGTTTTTTTTAGAGTTTGGATCTTTTTGGAACATTCTGTTTTATATATAATAAAAAAAGCTTCCATTTATGGTTGGATATTAACTGTTCAACATGTATTCTCTCGCAGGTTACCTTTTTCAAGTTTGCGTACCAAAATCCAAAAAAAAATTGACCAAATAACTAATGAAAACTTAAAGTGAGCTATTACTCTAAAATCAAAGCTTGAAAAGTTACATTAATTATTATGACAATTAATATGTTAGGACGTTAAGAATGGACAAATATGCTGTTATCGTGGGACAAGGGCGATCGGGGACAAACTGGCTATTGGATTTATTTAATTTAAGTGAAGAAACTTATTCTAGGAATGAGCCACATGAATTAGATTCATCTCCAATTAGTGAATTTGATTCTCATCGTGTCGTAGTTAGGGCTCAGCAGAAAATATTAAATGATAAATGGGATGAAGTAATTCGGCAGGTCGGCATAAGGATGAGCGCTATTGCCCCATGGATTACTACTAGGAAGAGTTACTTTAACCTTTCGAAGTTCCTATATATGTCAGTGCGAAGTAACAAGTTTAGGAGGGTTTTGAGTTTATATTTTAAAGCATTCAAGGCTGATGAGTGGTTAATGCCATCTTGGGCAGTAAAAAATATTGAGTGGACTAAGGTACTTAGAGTTTTCAAGTTTGTCCAATCTCCTGGCTGGGCAGATTTTTTACTCAACTGCAGACGAGATGTTCATGTTTTTCATATAGTACGACAACCTGGAGGTTTTTTGAATTCATGGAGGAATAGGTACCTATCGACAGAAGAAAATCAGAAGGTTCTTAAAAATAACTTATGTAGACTTCATGAAATTTCACGTGAAAGTAAGTACTGGTCAGATCTCTTTGGCGATATTGATAGTTTAGGCTTAATAGAGTCTGAGCTTTGGTATTGGTACTATGCAAATGAGACTATTTATCAAGCTGGCGCTGGCAAGTCAAACTATTCATTAATTATGTATGAGGAGTTGGCAAGCAATCCAGTAAAAGTGTTAAGAGAATTATATTCCAAAATCGGGTTGAACCTTAGTGAGAGTATCGAGGGGAGTGTTGTTTCTGGCGCCAAAAACTCTAAAGCAATTTCTGGTTCTTGGCGGAAGAAATTAACCACAACTGAAATTGAGTTATGTGAAATGTTTACTGAGAAAGCTAACTCAAGCTTTTATAGTTAATGAGCAGTGCAATATAGTGCTATGTTAAAGCTAATAAATGACTTTTTAGACAATACCTCTGTTAGTAATAGCCACTTGACGGTGTTAGATGGTTGGCGAGGGCTGAGTATTTTGTTCGTTTTGGCCGGGCATCTACTGCCGTTAGGACCTAAATATCTATATCTTAATGAAGCTTTCGCTAGGATGGGAATGGCTTTGTTTTTTATTTTATCTGGTTTTTTAATTACTAGGTTTTTGATTTTTAAGCCGAATATTATTCATTTCATTATTAGACGTTTCTTTCGGATAATTCCGTTAGCTTGGCTTTATATCGTATTGTCATTGCTTCTCACACCGATGGGAAGTGAAACATACATAGCACAGCTTTTCTTTTATGCTAATTACCCTCCTTTTTACCTGACAGATACAACTGCACACCTTTGGAGTCTTTCGGTAGAAATGCAGTTTTATGTTGGAATTGCATTATTGGTTGGAATGTTGGGTAAGCGAGGACTTTATTTTCTTCCTGTTTTGTGTGTAATTATTACGCTACTGAGGCTACAGAATGACGTGCACATCTCAATTATTACTTACTATAGAGTTGATGAGATTCTAGCAGGATGCTGTTTGGCTTTAATGTATGAGGGGTGGGTGGGAAGAAATTGGCCGACTATCTTTAAATATGTTAATCAACCGATGTTTTTTTTATTTTTGATATTACTTTTCTTTTCCTGTCATAAAGTAGGAGGGGACTTAGCATATTTTCGGCCGTACTTTGCTGCTTTACTGATTGGCTCAACTTTATTTAACCTTACTGCATCGATAACACTAAAGTTGAATAATAAAGTCTTGTTTTACATCGCAGCTATTTCATATTCCTTATATGTTATCCATCCTCTATTAGAACATTCCTGGCTCGGGAGTGGAGATACTGTTGAAAAATATAGTAAACGTATTTTACTCTTTTTAGTCCTATTGATAACGTCACATATATCTACTTTCTATTATGAAAAATACTGGATTTCTTTTGCTAAAAAATTAACTCGATAATTAATATAGGTCGTAAATATCTAATGGCTGAATGAGTGTGTTAATACTGGTTGTTACTATTAACTTAGCTTGATTTCTGATAATGCGTTGATTCTGCCCTGTGTGAAAAGAGTGAATGAACATTCACGGAACATGGTCTGTTTTAGCTAAATGGAGTTTTTGTATAGTGTTGCTAAATAATTAGACTTAAGTAAAAAATTGAGGGAAGCATGTCAAATAAATTTATAGAATATTTTGATCAAATATCAATTATTAATTTGCCTTATCGAAGAGATAGGCAAAAAGAAATGATTCATGAGCTTGATAATGTTCAGATGGAGCTGGTTTCTGGGCATATTGATTTTTTTGAAGCATGCAGACCTGAAGATAAAGGTAAGTTTCCAAATATAGGTGCTCGAGGCTGTTTCATGAGTCACTTAGCTGTGCTTAAGAAGGCTCAACAAGATGGAGTTTCAAGGTTGTTAGTGATGGAGGATGATCTGGCTCTAGAGAAGTGCTGGTCATCGAAAAGTAGGGAGCTCGTTGTAGAGCTAGAAGAGACTGATTGGGATATTCTTTATTTTGGTCACGAGCTTAATTTGGAACAGTTTTCAGGTAAAAATTTTTGCGAATTTAATTCTAATATTCCCTTGACGCATTTTTTTGCTGTGCATTCGAGAGTTATTCCTCGATTAGTTAACTTTCTTGAATTGGTCGCAAGTCGAGAAGCGGGCGATCCTGAAGGTGGGCCTATGCATGTGGATGGAGCGATTAGTACATTTAGATTACAAAATCCAGATGTTAAAACGATTGTCGCCTCACCTAGTCTCGGTGCTCAACGAGCCTCAAAAACTGATATTCATACACTGAGTTGGTTTGATAGGCTTCCAGTAATTAAAACTTGTGTGGGAATTCTGAGGAAAGTTAAAAATCAATTAAATTAACTGATTAAAATTATGAACGTAAGGCTATGAGCTTGATAAGGTGATAAATGTCTTATAATTATGTCATTACACTGTCTGCGACATCTTAGTGAGGAAGTAAAATGGTTGAGGGAATATGCGAATAGGATACTTTACAAATCAATACCCTAAAGTTAGTCATAGCTTTATACGCAGAGAAATTCTCGCGTTAGAGGTGTTGGGACATACTGTTCAGAGGTTTGCATTACAATCCGATGAAGCTGAGTTAGTTGACCCTGTCGACCAAAATGAATTTGCTAAGACCTTCTATGTTCTATTAGAGTCGAACTTGAGTATTATTATGGCATGTTTGCTTGTTATATTTAGCCATCCTGTGAAGTTCCTGTCTACATTGTACTTAGCAGTTAAATTAGGCTTTCGTTCTGACCGAGGCACGCTTAGACATATCGCCTATTTACTGGAAAGTTGCGTGTTAGTAAAATGGCAGAAGCAAAAAGATATTGAACATATTCATGCTCATTTTGGTACAAACTCAACGATGATTGTTATGTTTTCTTATTTACTAGGTGGCGTGGGCTACAGTTTTACAGTGCATGGTCCTGAAGAGTTTGATAAGCCTGAATTTATTTCGCTAGCAGAAAAAATTAAGCATAGCCGTTTTGTAGTTGCAATCAGTTCGTTTGGCCGTAGCCAGTTATTTAGGTTGGTGCCAGCGGATTTGTGGGATAAGGTAAAAGTAGTACACTGCGGTTTAGATGCCGAATTTTTAGCAAGAGATGAAAATATCCGCCCTAATATAAGTAAGCAATTATTATGTGTTGGGCGTTTGTGTGAGCAAAAAGGTCAACTTCTACTTTTAGAGTCAATGAGGTCTTTACGTGACTCGGGTATAGATTGTACTTTGGTATTGGCTGGAGATGGCCCGATGCGCTCAGAAGTAGAAAGTAGAATTTCTGAATATAACCTTGCAGACAGAGTTGAAATAACCGGTTGGATTTCCAGTGAGCAAGTTAAGCGTTTATTGCTTGAGTCCAGAGGCTTAGTTTTGCCTAGTTTTGCAGAAGGATTACCGGTTGTTATTATGGAGGCATTGGCTTTATCTCGGCCTGTAATTACGACATATGTTGCTGGTATCCCAGAGTTAGTTAAAAGTGGCAGTAATGGTTGGTTGATACCTGCTGGAAACACGCAAGCTCTCACTACGGCAATGAATGAATTGCTTTCTACCGATGAAGAAACTTTGGCATTATATGGCCGTAATGGGTATGAAGCTGTTAATGAGCTTCATAATATTGAAATAGAAGTGAAAAAAATAGCAAGCCTATTTGAAGATGCCTGTAAATAATTATGTGGATAGCAATTATCTTTGGCAGCATTGCTACGGTTTTATCTATCCCATTAATGGTTATAGCTATAGAGTTGTTTATTACATTTAGAAATAAACGACCAATGTTACAAAGTAACAATGCAGAATTAAATAAAGCTAAATATAAGATATTAATGCCTGCTCATAATGAGCAGGGGATCCTTGCCAAGACGTTATCTACTTTAATAGGGCAAGGAGCATCTCCCGCTGACATTATAGTAATAGCTGATAACTGTACGGATGCGACGGCTGAAATTGCCAGACATCATAGTGTCACGGTATTAGAACGTTTTAATGATGAGCTGAGAGGTAAGGGATTTGCCCTTGATCATGGTATTAGCTATTTAAAAAATAAAATGGCACCTGATGTGCTTATTGTATTAGATGCCGACTGTGACATTGATAGTAATAGTTTAAGCTTGTTGGTTGATTGTTGTTATAAAAATAACTCGCCGCAACAAGCACTTTATTTAATGAGAAAAAACACAAGTGATTCTTTAAGTCGTCGGATAGCAGGTTTTGCTTGGTTGGTAAAAAATAAAATTCGTCCTGTTGCTGTCAATAAACTAGGCTTGCCAGTGACGTTGACAGGAACTGGGATGGCATTTCCTTGGCATGTTATTAAAGATGTGAATATAGCTCATGGCAATATTGTGGAAGATATGCAGCTTGGAATTGATTGCACTTTAAGTGGTTTTTCACCTGTACTTTGTCAACAGGCAATAGTGTACAGCGACTTTCCTGAACGGGCTGATGCCGGAAATACTCAACGAACACGTTGGGAGCATGGGCACTTAACAACAATTATTCAGCAAGTGCCTAGATTATTGAAACAGTCGATTCTTCGTAAGGATTGGCGGTTATTAGGTTTTGCATTGGATGTTGCTGTTCCCCCATTATCATTATTGATTTTGCTTTCAGGTATGGGCTTATTATTGCTTATTACCTATTCCTATATTACCAATAGTTATGGAGCCTTATCTTTATTGTTAATTAGTGTTGTGTTTTTTTCGCTGATGTTGGTTTTTACTTGGTGGCAGTACGGTCGTGACTATTTAACAGTCAAAGAGTTATGTGGTATTCCAATCTATGTAGTTTCAAAGATATCTGTCTATGTGACTTTTATATTTAAGCGACAAAAGTCGTGGATTAAAACGTCTAGGAAGACCAAAGATTAATGAATACAAATGTTACTTCGATGATGAAGAAACAATCACGTGAGTGGCTGTTGTCTAGAGATGTGTATTGTATCTTTGGTTTGCCATTTGATGTGACTAATCTATATGACGCGGTGCATAACGTCAGTTTGAATATTGGAGGTGAGAAAAGGTACTTTTTTTCTACGCCAAACCTTAATTTCGTGATAGCCGCCCAATCAGACCCGGAATTTTTTCAATCTGTAGTGGATAGTGATTTAAGTGTTGCTGATGGCATGCCGATAATATGGGTGGCGAAGCTTTTAGGCATACCTTTGCCTGAACGGGTGGCGGGTTCATCTTTGTTTGATGAGTTATCTATGCGACCTGCATATAAAAACAAGATTAACGTTTTCTTTTTTGGTGGGCAGAAAGGTATCGCCGAGCAGGCTCATAACAAATTAAATGAAACTAGTATTGGGATGAAAAGTTGTGGGTTTTATGACCCAGGCTTTGTTTCTGTTGATGAAATGAGTTCGACGGAGATTATTCAGCAGCTCAATAGAGCTAATCCTGATTTTATTGTTGTCGCACTAGGAGCAAAAAAAGGTCAACAATGGATTCAGCATAATAAGCATCAACTTAACGCGCCAGTGATTAGTCACTTGGGCGCAGTGATAAACTTTGTCGCAGGAAATATTGAACGGGCACCAATAGTTTGGCAGAAATTTGGTCTGGAGTGGTTGTGGAGAATAAAGCAGGAACCCGTATTGTGGAAGCGTTACTTATCTGATGGGCTAGAATTTTCTCAATTACTTGTATCGAAAGTTATTCCTCTAGCGTTGTATGACCGGTATTTAAAACGAACAGGATCCTTTAAAAACAGGTTGGAACTTAGTACTAGCACTGAACTAACAGCTCAAGTGGTTAGCATTGGCGGCTGTATCCATCATCAAAATATGATGATGGTTAAACAGCAGTTTTCATCACTTCTTGACGATTCGGATAGTAATATTGTTATTGATTGTGCTGGCTTAACTTATTTTGACGCCGCTTTTTTGGGAACATTACTTCTATTCCAGCGCTATTTGAATGAGCAGAAAAAAACACTGACTTTACAAGCCGTACCAAAAAGGATTATAAGAATCATCAGTTTAAATAATGTTTTAACTAGATTTACAATAGTCTCGTAGTGAGATGGACGTTTGATTAAATAGTAAGTAGGAGTAGTTTTTGTTAAGTTTAAAACACACTGGATTATTTGTTGCAGCTATTGCTTTAGCGATTTTAACTTATTGGAATGGCTTGGCTGAAGCGGTATTTCGCTGGGGTAGTCAAGAAGAGTATAGCCATGGTTATTTGATACCTTTGGTAAGCCTGTATATTTTATGGGAAAAACAAGCTTTAATTAAAGCTTCAATAGGGCCGCCACTTAAGTCGGGTTTATTGGTTATTTTAATCTCTATACTTCTTTATATAGTAGGTGAAATCAGCGCGCTTTTTATTCTTATTCAGTATTCATTTGTATTTTTATTGCTTGGCCTTTCTCTAGTTACTTTTGGTAAAGCTACAAAATTCACTGTTGCGCCTATTCTACTGCTGCTATTTGCTATTCCCTTGCCTTATGTCATTGAAGTTTTGTTAACTGCTAAGTTGCAATTAATTTCTTCTTCGCTTGGCGTGAGTTTTATTCGATTATTTAACATTCCTGTTTTTCTTGAAGGTAATGTGATTGATCTAGGTGTATATCAATTACAAGTTGTTGAAGCCTGTAGTGGCTTGCGTTATTTATTCCCGTTGATGAGCCTTGGATTTATTGCTGCCTATTTTTATCAAGCGAGTTTTTGGAAGCGTGCTGTTGTTTTCTTAGCGACTATTCCCGTGACGATCTTGATGAATAGCTTCCGTATCGGTGCCATAGGTGTGATGGTCGATAACTGGGGGATTTCGATGGCGGAGGGCTTCTTGCATGACTTTGAAGGTTGGATAATCTTTATGGCTTGCGCTGTTATTTTATTCATCATAATCTGGCTACTTGAAAAGTTATTTAACAAGGGCAGTTCGTTAGCTGCAGTATTTGGCGTAGTTGATGTGCCGCCATCATCTCTGCAAGGTACCAATTCAGTGCGAAATTCATCATCCAAACTCTTGATTATCAGCATTGGTCTTATATTGATAACGATGTTGTTGACGCAATTTTTAGATAAGCGTACCGAAATTTATCCAAAACATGTTCCATTTGTAAATTTTCCAATGAAGATTGAACAATGGCAAGGAAAGCACGAAAAATTGGATAAGAACGTCATCGAAAAACTAGGCATGACAGATTATTTAATAGCGAACTATCAAAATAATGATCAGCAATTAGTCAACTTTTATGTTGCTTATTATCAGTCACAAAGGAAAGGGGTTTCGCCACATTCACCACGTGTATGTATACCTGGTGGAGGTTGGGAGATTACTGACTTAGAGCGTATTTCCGCTAATGGTCATCCAATTAATCGCGTTATTATTAAGAAGGGTGAGCAACGTCAATTGGTCTATTACTGGTTTCAGGGGCATGGCCGCGTCGTTGCAAATGAATATATAAATAAATGGTATTTATTTATTGATTCTATTTTCAAAAATAGAACGGATGGTTCTTTAGTGCGAGTGGTAACAACCGTACCGAAACATGAAAACATGAAGATCGCTGATGAACGTTTATTGGACTTTATGTCTAAGGCTGAACCAGAGTTAAAACATTACATTTTAGATTAGGGATAGAAATATGAATGCGTTTAAACATAGCGTTATCGCTGCATTGTTATTGGGTGCAATGACTGCTTGTGGCACAGCTGAAGAGAGTGCAGCCAACTATTTGGATAGTGGTAAAACCTTGCTTGCTGAAGGAAAGGTCAAAAAGGCGCGGTTAGAGTTTAAAAATGCGATTCAGATTGATCCGCGTATGGCTGAGCCTTTTTATCAATTAGCGTTGATAGATGAAAAAGATCAAAAGTGGAAAGCGATGTTTGCCAATTTAAATACGGTTGAGCAACTTGATCCAAATCACTTTGATGCGATTGTTAAATTAGGCCAAATTCATTTATTGGCTGGCAATTTTGAACTGGCTGAAGAGAAAGCTGACAAAGTACTAACTGCAGAGCCCAGTCATATATTAGCTTTAGTTCTTCGAGCATCTGTTGCGATGAAACAACAGAACTTCGGTGAGGCGATGACCAGTGTCGAACAAGCATTATCGATTGACTCAACGAATATTGAAGCGATTTCGGTGAAAGCCTTAGTACTCAATATGCAAGAGAAAACAGAACAGGCAATGTCGGTGATTAATAGTGCCTTAGCAGCTAATCCAGATGAGTTGCCACTTACCATGATTAAGCTGTCTATTCTTGAGCAACAAAAAGACTATTTAGCAATGGAAGCGGTTTACCGTCAGTTACAAAAGTCTGAGCCTGATGCCGCATGGGTAGCTGTTGCTTTAGCTAAACTGTTAAATATTCAAGATAGATATAGTGAAGCTAAGAAAAGTTTACAACAATATGTTGCCGCTCACCCAGATGATGAAAAAACGAAATTGTTACTCGTTTCCTTAGTTAAGTCTCAAGAGCCTGAACAGGCGATTATCTTATTAGATTCATACATTGAAGAGCAACCAGATAATTTTGATTTACGCTTTGCCAAAGTTCAATTACAAATTGGCAATCAGCAAACGGATGCTGCTTTAGCGGAATTAAATAATATCGTTAGTTTAGATCCTGAAGGTAATAATGGCCGTAAGGCTCTAGTAGCTCTAGCAGGATTTGAACTTCAAAATGGTGACATTGCCTCTGCGCGAGATAAAGTGACAAAAATTTTAACGGCAGCACCTGAAGATGATGGTGCTTTGTTATTAAAAGCTCGCTTTGACTTAATGGATAATGATGTTGATTCGGCGGTAACAAACTTACGTATTGTTTTGAGAAACAACCCAGAGTCAGATCAAGCAATGGTCTTATTAGCTCAAGCATATATGAGTAGCGGCTCTACAGAGTTAGCTGAAGATAACTTTCGTCAAGCGTTAACAGTGAATCCTGGCAACACAGTTGCCGCACTATCTGTTGCCAATAGTTTGCTGCAAAGTAGAGACTTAGATCGTACTGAAGAAGTATTAACCGAAGCATTAAAACAGGCTAAAGATAAAGAACAGTTATTACAAGCTTTGGCACAAGTTAAGTTATTGAAAAAAGATTGGCAGGGAACTGAAACTTTAGTCGATAGCTTAAGGGTAGATAAAAAAGATACGGCATTAACCCATTTCTTAAGTGGACGAATTGCTCAAGGCCAAGCGGACTATGCATTGGCTATTGATGAGTATAAGTCTGCTTTGATATTACAAGCTAATATGCCTCGTGCGTTACAGGGATTGACGTTTAGTTCTCTACAATTAGGACAAAAGCAAGAGCTCTTAGGCTACCTTAACGAATATTTAAAAAGTAACCCAAAACAATTAGCGGTTTATGCGTTACTGTCGAATATTTATGCGCAGGATAAGTTGTGGGAACAGTCAATTTCTATTTTAGAAAAGGGCTTGGCGACTGAGCCTCAATGGCAATCAGGCTACAGCACTCTAGCTTCGATTTACTTTGCCCAAAATCTACCAAAGCAAGCGGTTGAAGTTTATAAGCGTGGCTTAGATAAAAACGCTGGTAGTGTAATGCTGTCGTTACAGCTTGCTTCATCTTATGAGCAAGCAGCTGAATTTGAGTTAGCTAAGACTGTATATGAGCAAGTATTAGCAACCTCGCCTGATGTTGAACCTGCAATTAATAATTTGGCTAGTTTATTAACCGATAGATTTCAATCGGCTGAAAATTTGCAGAAAGCGGCTGAAATTGCAGATAGATTTAAGTCGGCAACAGAACCTTATTATCTAGATACTTACGCGTGGGTGAATGTGCAGTTAGGCAATTTGGATAAAGCCCAACCGGTGTTGGAGCGAGTAGTCTCTCTATCTCCAGATGTGGCTGTATTTAATTACCATTTAGGTGTCTTATATAATAAGCAAGGTAATAAGCTTGAAGCTGAGCAATATTTGAGTTCAGCTAAACGGTTAGCATCAGAACAGGGTGATACTGTAACTGCAGCTGGAGCAGATGAATTACTCAAGCAATTGTAAAGCCGTTTAGTAAATTAAAAAGGGAGCGTTTGCTCCCTTTTTTTATAATAAATGTAGCTTTGATTTGATTGACTAGCCCCGTCCATTTATCGATAGCTTGCCTACACATGAACATGTATTCTAAATTAGAGATTTGACTGTTTTTTTGCTAAATAGCATTGAAAGAAAATTTTAATTTAAGCAAAAGCATTAGACGGATTCTTGATGCATTGTAATTCTATTACCATATTTACGATGTGCTAAAACTATTGCTTTATCGCCTTGGTACAATATGATATTTTGCGGTGACTGAAATAACTAGAATGGATTTATTTGGATGAGATTATTAATTACTGGTGGTGCAGGCTTTATAGGCTCAGCACTTATTCGACAATTACTTGCTGAAACGGAACATCATGTAGCAAATGTTGATAAATTAACCTATGCAGGTAATTTAGAATCATTAGTAGCCATCGAAAATAGCCCGAATTATAAGTTCTACCATGCAGATATTTGTGATGCCGTAGCAATGGATAGAATTTTTGCAGAGTTTAAACCGACAGCTGTGATGCATCTTGCCGCGGAATCGCATGTCGACCGGTCGATTGACGGTCCTGGTGAGTTTATCCAAACAAATGTGGTCGGTACTTATACATTGTTAGAGTCGACCCGTAAATATTGGTTGGCCTTAGATAAAGAGCAAGCAGAAAAATTCCGTTTTCATCATATATCGACCGATGAAGTGTACGGAACATTGGGTGAAACAGGCTTATTTACCGAAACAACATCCTATCAGCCCAACTCACCTTATTCGGCTAGTAAAGCAAGTAGTGATCACTTAGTGCGTGCTTGGCATCATACCTACGGTTTACCGGTATTAATGACCAATTGTTCAAATAATTACGGGCCGTACCAGTTTCCTGAAAAATTAATTCCATTAGTTATCAGTAATGCTTTGCAAGGAAAGCCTCTGCCAATCTATGGTAAAGGGGATAATATTCGTGATTGGTTATATGTTGATGATCATGCACGTGCATTACGTACGGTATTGGCACAAGGTGTGATTGGTGAGACCTATAATATTGGTGGAGTTAATGAACATACCAATTTAGATGTGGTGCAAACGGTCTGTACTATTTTGGATGAACTTTTGATTGACTCTGCACATAAGCCTCATAACAAGTTAATTGAGTTTGTAACCGATCGGCCTGGACATGATCAACGCTACGCTATCGATGCAACCAAGATTGAAAATGAGCTGGCTTGGACGCCTGAAGAGACCTTTGCCACCGGTTTACGGAAAACGGTGGAGTGGTATCTTAATAATCGTGAATGGTGTGAGCACGTATTAGATGGTAGTTATCAACAGCAACGACTAGGATTACAGGAAGCATAATTATGACAGCACGGAAGGGTATTATTCTCGCAGGCGGCAGTGGCACACGCCTCTATCCGGTTACCCAAGCAATCAGTAAACAACTGTTACCTGTTTATGATAAACCGATGATCTACTATCCTTTATCAGCGCTGATGTTGGCGGGGATACGTGATATTTGCATTATCTCTACTCCTCAAGATACGCCGCGATTAGAACAATTACTGGGTGATGGGCAAAGCTGGGGATTGAATATCACTTATATAGTCCAGCATAAACCTGAAGGTATTGCCCAAGCTTTTCCATTAGCCAAAGAATTCATTGGCAACTCACCATGTGCATTAATTCTTGGTGATAATGTTTATTACGGTCATGATTTGGCCGATATGATGATTGAAGCAGATCAAAGAGAAACGGGTGCGAGTGTCTTTGCTTACCCCGTCAGTGACCCTGAACGTTACGGTGTAGTTGACTTTGATAAGGCCGGTAAAGCAATAAGTATTGAAGAAAAGCCAGAACAGCCAAAATCACGCTATGCAGTGACCGGGCTATATTTCTATGATAATCAAGTGGTTGATATAGCCAGTAACTTAAAACCTTCTGCGCGTGGCGAACTGGAAATTACTGATGTGAATCAGTATTACCTTGATCAGCAACAACTCAATGTTGAAGTGATGGGTCGAGGCATGGCTTGGTTAGATACTGGCACACATGACTCATTATTAGATGCTTCGTTATTTATTCAAACGATAGAAAAGCGTCAAGGTTTAAAGGTGATGTGTCCTGAAGAAATTGCCTATCGTAGTGGCTATATTACAGCTGAGCAGTTAGAAAAATTGGCCCAGCCTTTAATCAAAGCCGGTTATGGCAACTATTTAATTAATATTTTAAAAGAGACCATTTTTTAATGGAAGTCATAGAAACGTCAATTCCAGATGTCAAACTACTAAAACCAAAAGTATTTGGTGATGAGCGTGGCTTTTTTATGGAAAGTTACAATCAACAAACATTACAAGAGTTATTAGGTCTCGATGTTGAGTTTGTACAAGACAATCATTCACGTTCCAGTAAAAATGTATTGCGAGGTTTACACTATCAATTGGAGCAAGCACAAGGCAAATTAGTACGTGTTGTCGCTGGCGAAGTATTTGATGTCGCTGTCGATTTACGGCAAAGCTCGCCTACATTTGGTCAGTGGGCTGGAGCAATATTATCAGCACAGAATAATCACCAGTTTTGGGTGCCGGCGGGTTTTGCTCATGGTTTTGTAGTGTTAAGTGACACTGCTGACTTTTTGTATAAAACAACAGATTATTACGCCCCAGAACATGAAAAATGTATCCGTTGGGATGATCCTACAATAGCAATAGATTGGCCTATCGATGGAGAGCCCAGCTTCTCGGAAAAAGATAAACAAGGTGTTGCATTTGAATTAGCTGAAACCTACCGCTGATGAAAATATTGTTAACTGGTGCAAATGGACAAGTTGGCTTTGAGCTACAGCGCAGCCTGGCATGTTTGGCGGAAGTCATTGCCACTGATAGAAATGGCTTAGACTTATCAAGCAACCAGGCTACTCAGAGCTGTATTGCAGAGCATAAGCCTGATCTTATTATCAATGCAGCAGCCTACACCGCCGTTGATAAAGCAGAATCTGAACACGATTTAGCGATGCAGATTAATGCCGTTGCGCCAACCGTCATGGCAGAAGAAGCACATAAGTTAAATATTCCTTTGATTCATTACTCGACTGATTATGTGTTTAATGGTCAAAACAGTCAGCCATGGCTTGAAGATGATAAGGTTGAGCCAATTAATGTTTATGGTGAAACCAAATTATTAGGGGAGCAGGGCATTGCCAGTAAAAATGCTGCTCATCTTATTTTTCGCACCAGTTGGGTGTATGGCCAACGTGGCAATAACTTTTTATTAACCATGAAACGACTAGGGGTGGAGCGAGAGTCTCTTTCTGTTGTCGATGATCAAATTGGTGCACCAACCTGGAGTCGTCACATCGCTGATGCAACGGCTCAAATAATTGCTCAAGCCATTGTTTCAGGTAATGTAACTGAGTTTTTTAAAGCTAACTCTGGAATTTATAATTTGAGTGGTGGTGGTCAAACCAGTTGGCACGGCTTTACCCAAGCTATTTTTTCACAATTGCAACTGCAAGGTGAAAAAGTCGCAGAGTTGAATGCAATTCCAACCAGTGCTTATCCAACACCGGCACAGAGACCTCTTTATTCTTGTCTTAATAATGATAAGTTGGCAGATACCTTTGCTATCAGCTTACCTAACTGGCAGCAGAGTCTAACTCTGGCTATGCAATAACTCCTAAGAACCATATAAATAATGCAAATAAATATAGAACAGTTGATGACTAGTACTGGCGTTAAATTTGGCACGAGCGGTGTGAGAGGCTTAGTTGTTGATATGAGCGATCAAGTTTGCTGGACTTATGTTACGGCATTCTTACAATATCTAATGTCTGAAAATCTCATTAAGAAAGGTGATAGGGTCGGAATTGCAGGGGACTTGCGCGCTAGTAGCGATAAGATAATGGCGGCAGCAGTTGTTGCTGTGCAGGAGCAAGGTTTAGTCGCGATTAATTACGGCAAAATACCTTCACCAGCGATAGCTCATTTTGGTATCACTGAAGCTATACCAACGATTATGGTAACGGGCAGTCATATTCCTGATGATAGGAATGGTATAAAATTCAATAAAGCGGATGGTGAGATTTTAAAAGCAGATGAGCTTGCTATTTGCAGTCAATTAATCACCATTCCTGATGATAAATTTAATGACGATGGTTCATTTATCGTTGAGTCAATATTACCGGCTACTCAGTCGGAAGCTGAAGCACTCTACATTGAACGCTTCACTAATTTTTTCCCAGAACAATGTTTGCAAGGCATGCAGATTGGCCTATATGAACATTCATCGGTATCGCGTGACGTGCTTAAAACCATTCTAACGACGTTAGGCGCTACGGTGACTTCGCTTGCACGTTCAGACCAATTCATCTCTGTTGATACTGAAGCAATTCGACCCGAAGATGTAATATTGGCTAAGCAATGGGCAGCTGAATATCAATTCGACTGTATTATTTCTACCGATGGTGATGGTGACCGTCCTTTAATTAGTGATGAGCATGGTAACTGGCTACGTGGTGATATTGCAGGCGTTTTATGTGCTCAGTACTTAAATGCTAAAGTTGTTGTTACCCCGGTAAGCAGTAACAGCGCAGTTGAAAAATCAGCTTTATTTGAGCAGGTCATCCGTACCCGAATAGGCTCACCTTATGTAATCACGGCAATGGATAATGCTGCCGATGGTGGCCATAGACAAATTATTGGTTATGAAGCAAATGGTGGGGTGTTGCAGGGTTCAGATATTACATTGAATGATAGGCTGTTAACAGCGTTACCGACACGTGATGCTGCCATTGTGCCTTTATCTATATTGATGTTGGCTAAGCAACAATCATTAACTGTTTCTGAGCTATTAAAAACCTTGCCGGCACGGTTTACATTTAGTGACCGACTCAAAGCCTTCCCTACTGAGTTAAGTCAACAACGCTTAGCAGTATTTTTAACTGCAGATCAGAGTGAGAATTTTTCGAAAGTGCAGGCTCAATTTTCTTTCGCTGGCCAGGTATTATCTATTGACGATACAGATGGCATTCGAATCACCTTTGATACACAGGAGGTCATTCATCTGCGACCGTCTGGCAATGCACCAGAATTGCGTTGCTACACTGAAGCTGCTGACGAAGAGCGAGCACAACAGCTTAATCAACAAGCGATTGAAGTAATGAATAGTTGGCGGGCGTAATCACTCGGTCATTGGAACGAATGATTACGCAAACCTGGTTAGTCTTGGCCGAATAAGTCTCGGGTATAAACCTTGTGCTCAACGTCTTTGATATTATCAGACAAACGGTTGGCAACAATGATATCAGCGTAGTCTTTAAACTCAGCTAAAGACTTGACCACTTTAGAGTGGAAAAAGCTGTCATCTGCTAATTCAGGTTCATAGATAACGACTTCGATACCTTTAGCTTTGATGCGTTTCATAATGCCTTGGATGGAAGATGCCCTAAAGTTATCGGAGCCCGTCTTCATAATAAGACGGTAAATGCCCACCACTTTTGGTTTACGTTTAAGAATTGATTCTGCAATATGATCTTTACGCGTGGTATTGGCATCAACAATGGCACTGATTAAGCTGTTCGGCACTTCATTATAATTGGCGCGCAACTGTTTCGTATCTTTGGGCAGGCAATAACCACCATAGCCAAACGAAGGATTGTTATAGTGATTACCAATACGTGGATCAAGGCCGACACCATCGATAATTTGTTTAGTATCTAAACCATGGGTTTCTGCATAAGTATCGAGTTCATTAAAGTAGGCGACACGCATCGCAAGATAGGTATTGGAAAAAAGTTTTACCGCTTCAGCCTCGGTAGAATTAGTGAATAAGACATCAATATCTTGTTTGATCGCGCCTTCGACTAACAATTTAGCGAACTGTTCGGCGCGGTTAGAGCTTTCCCCAATAATTATTCGTGATGGGTGCAAGTTATCAAACAGGGCTTTACCTTCACGTAAAAATTCTGGTGAGAAAATAATATTATCGGAGCCTAACTCCTGCTTTATTTTTTCGCTATAACCGACAGGTACCGTTGATTTAATCACCATAACTGCTTTAGGGTTAATGGCCATTACATCCTTAATCACAGACTCTACCGAGCTAGTATTAAAATAGTTTGTTTCGGCATCATAATCAGTCGGTGTGGCAATAATGACATAGTCGGCATTGCTATAAGCGCTCTGTTTATCCATTGTTGCTGATAGATTTAATTGTTTATTTTGCAAGTAGTCTTCGATTTCAGCATCGATGATGGGGGATTGCTGGTTATTAATCAGTGCTACTTTGTCAGCAATGATATCAAGTGCGACGACTTCATTATGTTGAGACAGCAGTACGGCGTTAGATAGGCCAACATAACCTGTACCTGCAATAGCAATTTTCATTTTTTATTCCCTATAAAGTTTACTGATATCTAAAATCAACGCTTACTGTATATAAAATGGTGTTAACTTTCAAAAAAAGAGTTTAGTAACAAACATGGTGTTGATAATTTGGAATTACGTTCGCTTTAGTTAGCAAGTAAAAGTGCTGATTTTATCTGTTTCAATTGCTTGGCTACGCGTATAATAACCAGCATTAAAGGGTGTTTAAAATCAAAAGTATCAAGATGCACCAATATTTTTTTACCGCACCGTGATGGTGCGAATGGTAGCGTATTTTGTTGTGTTTTTGCAGTCGAAAACACACTAATAAATAAGCGCAGCAATGGTTTAAGTTTATAGGCATGATTTGTGCATTCAGGTCTGCATCAAGTCTATCTCAAGCATGAGGGTTTCATGAGTAACAAACAAACACTGGTCGTTATTGGTAACGGTATGGTCGGTCAAAACTTCCTTGAAAATTTAATGGCAAGTGACATTAAAAGTAACTACAACGTGGTCACTTTTTGTGAAGAGCCATTGGTCGCTTATGATCGAGTTCATTTAAGTGAGTATTTTGCCGGTAAATCAGCGGCCGACTTGTCCTTAGTCGAAGACGGTTTCTTTGAAACGAATGACATCACCATTCACATGAGTGATAAAGCGGTATCGATTGATCGTCAAAATAAAACAGTCACATCGGACAAGGGCATTGTCATAGACTACGATAAGATTGTATTAGCGACAGGTTCAACGGCCTTTATTCCACCGATCCCTGGAAATGACCGAGATTACTGTATTCCTTACCGAACTATTGCTGATCTAGATGACATGATGGCGGCAGCCAAAGACTCTAAAGTCGGTACAGTTGTTGGTGGTGGTCTACTAGGTTTAGAAGCTGCCAAAGCATTACGTGACTTGAACTTAGATACGCATGTTGTCCAGTTTGCACCTCGATTGATGGAAGCTCAGTTAGATGATGGTGGTGCTGACTTACTTAAAAGTAAAATTGAAGACCTAGGTGTTGGTGTTTTAACCAGTAAAAATACCATCAAGATTGTTGACGGTGATACTTGCAAGCACAAGATGGTGTTTGCTGATGGCACTGAACATGAAACAGATATGATTTTGTATTCGGCCGGTATTCGCCCGCGTTATGAAATTGCTGCTGACTGTGGTTTAGAAATAGCTGAACGTGGTGGTGTGGTCATTGATAATCAATGTCTTACGACGGATGCTGATATTTATGCAATCGGTGAGTGTGCATCATGGAATAATTTAGTCTACGGCTTGGTTGCGCCAGGTTATGCAATGGCAAGAGCTGTGGTAAGCCACCTAGCGGGTGAAGAGGCTGAGTTTGCCGGTGCTGATATGAGTACCAAGTTAAAGTTAAACGGTGTTGATGTTGCCAGTATTGGTGACCCACATGCTTCAACACCAGGTTCTTTGGTTTATACCTACCAAAATGGCGTTGACGGTATCTATAAACGTATTGTTGTCAGCAATGATAATAAATTATTATTAGGCGCTGTATTAGTGGGTGATGCCTCAGGCTATCCTACTTTGCATCAGTATTTTTCTAATGAAATTGAACTGCCAGAACATCCAGATTCTTTAATCTTACCTTCACGTTCTGATGAATCTGTTGGCTTAGGCCCCGATGCTTTACCAGCATCAGCTCAAATTTGTTCTTGTTACGAAGTGACGAAAGGTGAGATTGTTAACGCAATTGAAGGCGGTTGTTGCACCCTAGCATCTGTCAAGGATGCAACCAAAGCATCGACAGCCTGTGGTGGTTGTGCAGCATTATTGAAATCAGTTGTAGATTGTGAGTTTGAAAAAGCCGGTATGGAAGTTAATACCGATATCTGTGAGCACTTTGCCTATACCCGCCAAGATTTATACAACTTTATTTTGGTAGAAGAAATTAAATCGTTCAGCGACTTAATCTCTAAGCACGGTTCCGGTAAAGGCTGTGAGATTTGTAAGCAAGCAGTAGGTTCTATCTTAGCGTCACAATGGAATGATTATGTTCTGGAAAAAGAACACGTTGGCTTACAAGATACCAATGATACTTTCCTGGCTAATATTCAAAAAGATGGTACTTATTCAGTAGTACCGAGAATGACCGGTGGTGAAGTAACACCTGAAGGGCTAATTGCGATTGGTCAAATTGCGAAGAAATATGGCTTATATACTAAAGTTACCGGTGGTCAACGTGTCGATTTATTTGGTGCACGTGTAGATCAATTACCGCCAATTTGGCAGGAACTAATTGATGCCGGCTTTGAAAGTGGCCATGCCTACGGTAAATCGTTACGCACAGTTAAGTCGTGTGTAGGTAGTACTTGGTGCCGATTCGGTGTCGATGATAGCGTTGGCTTAGCGGTAGAATTAGAAAATCGTTATAAAGGTTTACGTAGCCCCCATAAAATCAAATTTGCTGTGTCTGGTTGTACCCGTGAATGTGCTGAAGCGCAAAGCAAAGATATCGGTGTAATTGCTGTTGAAGGCGGTTGGAGCTTATATGTATGTGGTAATGGTGGCATGAAACCTCGCCATGCTGATCTATTTGCAACCAACCTTGATAAAGAAACATTAATTAAGTATATCGATAGAGTATTAACGTTTTATGTGCGTACCGCTGACCGTTTGCAACGGACATCAGTATGGATGGAAAACATGGAAGGTGGCCTTGATTATCTTAAATCTGTGGTCATTGATGACAAATTGGAGCTTTGTGATGAATTAGAATCACAAATGCAGCATGTTGTTGATACATATCAATGTGAGTGGAAGACAACCATTGGCGATGAAAGTAAACTAAAACGGTTCCGTCATTTCGTGAATAGTGATAAACATGATGAAAATATTGTCTTCGTTGAAGAGCGTGGTCAAATACGTCCTGCCAATATTGAAGAGCGTAAACTTTTGAAAGCGGAGAATGCATAATGGCAAATTGGTTAGACGTATGTAGCATTGATGACTTACAACCAAATTCGGGTGTATGTGCTTTAGTTGCAGAGCAACAAGTCGCTATTTTTTACATGCCAGAAGACAACGCTGTTTATGCAATTAATAATTACGACCCTTTCAGCGATATTAATGTTTTATCTCGCGGCTTGATTGGTGATATCAAAGGTGAGGCGATGGTAGCCTCACCTATTTACAAGCAACACTTTAACCTTAAAACCGGTGTTTGTTTTGAAGATGAAACAGTCAAAATTGATGCCTATGAAATTCGAATAAATAATGAGCGTGTTGAAGTGAAAATTTAATTAACTGGAGCCAAGAATGACCCTAGATTATTTTGTAGCCGATGTATTTACCAACCAGATATTTTCTGGAGCACAGATAGCTGTATTTCCAAATGCAGATGATTTGACAGACGAACAAATGACGTTGATTTCTAGGGAAATTAATCTGTGGGAAACGGTATTCATTTTCAAACCGACCAATAACGATGCAACACGAAAAATGCGTGTTTTTTCGCCTCGGGGAGTTGAAATTGATTTTGCCGGCCATCCACTTATTGCTGCGGCATTTGTATTAGGCGAGACTGGAGTAGTTGATACCTCGCAAGAAAATGTATCAATTACGGTGCAACAAAACTCTGGTGATATAGACGTTAGTATTTCGTCAACAGATGGCAAAGTGACATTTGTGCAGTTTGCTAAGACGGTGTCTTCAGTTATTGATCGGTATACGCCTTCAGCAACAGAAATCGCTAAATTCTTGGGTATTGATGCTGATGATATTGATCATAATAAATACTCGACTCGTCTAGTATCGTGTGGCTATCCGTATTTGATCGTACCTGTATGGAACTACGCAGCGGTGAGAAAAGCCAAGTTTGATTATGCGGCATGGAGCCATTCTGCAGGTCCGCAAACTGCCGCCCAAGAAATTTTATTATTTTCTCCAAAAACACCACATGTCGACTCTGATTTTCATGTCCGTTTATTAGGGCCTAACATTGGTATCAATGATGATCCACCGGTAGGGAGTGTGACACCTTCTTTTGCTGCCTACCTCTGTTCGTTTGATATTACCCAGCTGGGCACACATGCCTTCTCAGTGTGTCGAGGCGATGCTGCTGTTCGTCGTAGTGTCATCAATGTCGAGATGGACAATAAGAAAAAACCGGATCTGGCCTTACGTATCGGTGGCGAAGCGGTCATGGTATCTGAAGGCAGAATGCATATACCTGCCAAGGCAAGTTAACAACTAATGCATATAGCATTAATGTAGCAGTATAGAAAGACTCTATTGTTTTCAATAGGGTCTTTTTTATTGCCAAAAAAATCATTTTTTATTTTAGCTATTATTCTTGAGATAGAGGAAGTTTGGCCTAGTCTTTGCGTATGAATATTAAATTGTAAAAAATCGTATTAATAAGTAAACAACCCGTACTTAAATGGGGCGAATGATAAGTTTATTAGCTTGTTTTCGCACTTGTTAGGTGCAACCGCATTAGTTAATAGAGGCAAATTTTTATGTTTTTTAAACGTAAAGAAAAAAACCCAATCCGCATAGTGGACAAAAAAGTTCATGAGTGGAAATATACCACCTGTGGTTATTGTTCGACTGGCTGTTCTATCGAAGTCGGCTTAAACGAAGAGGGTAAGGCTGTTGCTACCCGAGGCAATGCAAATGCCGATGTAAACCGTGGCAAGTTATGCATTAAAGGCATCTTCGAACACGAACTATTTGATGCGGCTGGTCGTGGTGATAAACCATTGATGCGAGACAAGCCATACGAGCCATGGAAAAAAACGGATTGGGACACTACGCTTGATCATATGGGCTCAGAAATTCAACGAATTCAAGAAACATACGGTCGCGATAGTTTTGCCATTGTGTCTACTGGCCAAATTTTAACGGAAGAGTTCTACTCTTTAGGTAAGTTGGCTCGCGGTTGTATCGGTACTAACAACTATGATGGCAATACCACTTTGTGTATGGCCTCTGCGGTATCAGGTTATAAACGTTCATTCGGTTCTGATGGCCCTCCTGGTTGTTATGAAGATTTTGAACATACTGAATGTTTGATCGCCTGGGGTTCCAACTTACCAGAACAACATCCTATTATTTACTGGCGTCTAAAAGAAGCCTTAGAAAAGCGTAAATTTCCAGTCATAGTTATCGATCCGCGGGTGACGATGTTTGCCCAATTTGCCGATATGCACTTGGCGATCACACCGGGTACCGATGTCGCGTTAATGAATAGTTTGATGTACGTGATTTTAGACGAAGGTCTAGAAGATCGTGATTACATCGATAAACATACCAAAGGCATCGAAGCAGTAGAAGCCTGTGTTAAAGATTATGATCCCGTCAGTGCTTCAAAAATCTGTGGTATTGATGAAGATACGATTCGCAATGTTGCCCGCTTATATGCAAAAGCCGGCGCAGCAATGGGTATCTGGACGATGGGAATCAATCAAAGTACTCATGGTTCAGATGGTGTAGTCGGTATTAATAGTCTGGCATTATTGACTGGTAACATCGGTAAACCCGGTGGTACTAGCTTATCAATCACTGGCCAATGTAATGCAATGGGTACTCGTGAGTGGTCTTCATGTTCTGGTTTGCCTGGTTATCGTTACTTAGAAAATCCAGAAGATCGGAAAGAGATTGCTGAATTTTGGGGCATTGATGAAGAGTTCTTCCCTAAAAAACGCGGTATGGCGCAAACGGATATTTTTCCTGCCATTGAAACCGGACAAATCAAAGGTTTATGGTTGGTAGCAACTAATCCGATGACCTCAATGCCCAATACCGCGCGTATTCGTAAAACCTTAGAAAAGTTAGATTTCTTAGTTGTTCAAGATGCCTATGCTGATGTTGAGACCACTGAGTACGCCCATATGTATTTACCGGCTGCGGTTTGGGCTGAAAAAGAAGGCTGTTTTACCAATACTGAGCGTCGTGTCAATATCGTACGTCAAGTGGTCAAACCAAAAGGTGATTCTAAGACCGATTTCTGGATCTTTAAAGAACTCGCTAAACGTTTCCCAAATGGTCAGAAAATTCATTTCCCAGAGACACCAGAAGGTGCCTTTAATGAAATGAAACAATTGTCGAAAGGCGGGGATCGTACTTTAGATATTTCAGGAATGACCCACGATAAGATCGAAGAAGCTTGTGGTATCCAATGGCCATACCGTGAAGAAGATGAGGATGAAGGTGTGGCAGGTGGCGACGTGAAAGGCAGTTCGCGCTTGTATACCGATGGTAAATTCCAAACAGCGGATGGCAAGGCAAACCTAATTCCATTACCGTTCATTGATAACAATGAAGTGCCCGATGATGATTATCCATTCTGGATGAATAGTGGCCGTGTTGTAGAGCATTTTCATACCCGTACCCGTACTGGCAAAATCGGTAACATGAATAAATACAGTCCAACACCGTATATGGAAATGAACCCAGATGCGGCAGCGGACTTAGGTGTTAAACATCAATCCTATGTACGTATCGCCAGCCGTCGTGGTGATGCGGTAGTCATGGTGCAACTCACACAACGAGTATCTCGCAATATGGTGTTTATCCCATTCCATTTCCATGATTGTGTTAACCGGGTTTCGCTTGGTTTGTTAGACCCACATTCACGTCAACCTGCATTTAAACAATGTGCTGTGCGCATTGAACCTGTCGACCAAGATTGGGCGGGTAAATTAAATGTTGAACGTCGTACCTACTAGGGCTGGAGTGAATGATGAATAAACAAGAAAATAAGAGTGAAATTGGCGTTCAATATTTTGATGTCAAAAACATTGGTAAAGTGCCACCACTGCCAGCAGCGGGTAAGAAAAGTTCCCATAAGCCAGCGATAGAAATTGGTAACCGTGAAGATAATATGACCTCGGTTCAAAAAGGATTACGTCGTTATAACCCTTGGTTCATGATGCGTAACTATTTAGATACCATCGGTACTAATGCATCTATTTTGGATGATACGCCGCGAGCTATTTTTGATGTACGTAGTGGTGAGCGTGATTATGCTAAGTTAAATGATCCTGAAGTTAATGATGCTAACCGTTACGGTACTAAAATTGACTTACTAGATCTGGCCGATGTTGAAATTCCTGAAGAACGGTCAATGTTCATTAACGGCAACCCTGAAGTGGGTTGTAATCCAAACCGCAATAAACAACATGGTTTTCACTTTACCGCTGATAACTGTATCGGCTGTCATGCTTGTGAAGCCGCATGTAGTGAAAAAAATGATAATCCAGCCCATTTAGCCTTCCGTTCGGTCGGTTATGTAGAAGGCGGCTCATTCCCTGATTACAAACGCATGAACATTTCAATGGCGTGTAATCATTGTGATAACCCTGTGTGTATGAAAGGTTGTCCGACTAAAGCTTATACCAAACATGCTGAATATGGTGCGGTTTTACAAGATCCTGAAACCTGTTTTGGTTGTGGTTACTGTACTTGGGTATGCCCATACAATGCACCGCAATTAGATCCTGTAAAAGGTGAAGTTTCTAAATGTAATATGTGTGTAGATCGATTAGAAGTCGGTTTGAAACCTGCCTGTGTATCAGCGTGTTTAGGTAATGCGTTGAACTTTGGTGTGGTTGAAAATATGCCGGACAATCGTGAGCAAATTAAAACGTCGATTCCTGGTTTCCCTGATCCATCGATTACCAATCCAAATATTCGTTTCCAGCAAACAAAGTCAATGCCAAATGAAATGGGCCGTACTGATGATATGCCAATCAAATATCATAAAGAAGCAGACGGTACATTCCGTTCGGTAGTTGATGAAAAGCAAGGTAAAGAAAGCTTCTGGAACTTATCTCGTTTAAGTTCACGTGAAAATCCATTGGTGATATTCACGTTGTTTACCCAAGCTTCAATCGGTGCATTTATGGTGCTATTGCTGGGTGATTTACTGGGCATTGAAAGTCTAGTCGCTGTCAAAAATAGTATCGCTTATATTCCATTATTAATGGTGATGGCTGCAGCTCAAGCGATTGGCTTATTACTGTCTACGATGCATTTGGGTAAGCCGATGCGTTTCTATCGTGGCTTTAATAACTTGCGTTATTCGCCATTGAGTCGCGAAGCCTTAGGTGTTGCCATGTATTTCACTGGTTTAGCTGGCTTGACTGCGCTTGAAATTGTCACGATATGGGTGCCGCTAGAGATATTTGAAACGCTAAAACTAGTTGCAATTGGCTTTGCTGTTATAAGTGGCCTACTGGGTTTATATTTCATGTGTCAAAGTTACCGAATTCCAGCTCGTCCATTTTGGAATCACTGGCAAGTATCAACCACTTTCTTCGGTACAATGTTTAGTTTAGGTGGGATTTTATTGGCGATCATTGCCGTGCCTACCTTAGCGTTTATCGGCCAAGATTTCACCGCGTTATTGCAGTTGAGTTCAGGTTTGGTGATGTTAGGTTTATTAGCTGAAGGCTTAGGTTTATTGGCCCATGCGAAATACTTAAATACTGAAAGTGGTGAAGGTGGTGCTGCACACTATATTCAACAAACTACATTTGGCAAAAGCTATATAGCACGTAACGTGTTACTTGCAGTTGGTGTAGTAATCACCGCGGTAATTAGCTTAGCATTAGCCGAAACAACACTCGGTTTGGTATTAGCAGCCTTAGTTGCTCCGACTATTTTAATTGCCTTATTGATGGGCCGAGCCTTGTTTTATGTATTGGTTATACCAACAACGATGCCTGGTGCCTTTTTCTGGAAGAATAAAGGCTTTGAGCAACATGCACGTGATATTGGTTTAGCGGAAATGCCTCAAGTGGGTGTAGTACCAGATCTGCATTAAGCAGTAGATAAATAAAGATGACTATTGAGCAATGCTGTTAGTGTTGCTCAATAGTCGTTAACTTTTTATAAAAGAGATAGTAATCGTAGTTTATGACCTTAGATGACATTAAAAATAAGACCTGTTTAGTTGGTTTAACCTATCTGGCTGCCAATGGCGATATCTTAAAACAAACGCAAGTTGCAGGCACCGTTATTAAAACGGATGCTGAAGAAGGTATTTCTATTCAGTTAATGTTAATAGCAGGCCAGCAATCGACCACAGATAAACCGGCTGTTTTTCATTTACCACCGTCACTGGATGCTTGGCACGAAGCGACCACTGGTCATTTTAAAAATGCTGATCATAATATTGATATCACCGATCCTGACTATTTTGTCACTTGGGATATCATTAAGAAAAAAGACGATACACCTGAAGGGACACATGAGTGGTGGGAATGGCTGCCGCGCACATCAAAACCAAACGTTAGTTAATGGTTGTATCAGCTAGTTAACAAGTAACACTCTTCGATTCATTTCTCACTGAATTATGGTGCATTTCACCATTAATAGGCATAAGATCTAATCAATAATATGGCTCAATATTAAGTCGTCATATTTGATGTTAGCTCTGTTTATGTAATCGATTTTATACATAAGATTGTTTATTGATATTAAGGATCATGATTCATTAATGAAAGAAAAATTAGTTCTTATTGGCAACGGCATGGCTGGGATGAGAACAGTTGATGAACTGTTAAAACTAGCGCCAAACAAATACGACATTACGGTATTTGGTGCCGAGCCCCACGGTAATTACAATAGAATCATGCTCTCCCCAGTGTTGGCTGGAGACAAAACCATAGATGAAATCATCATTAACGACCTCAAATGGTATCAAGATAATGATATTAATTTGTATATAGGCCGAACTATTACCGAGATCGATCGGGTAAATCGACAAGTGATAGCCGATGATGGTTTAAAAGTCAGTTATGACAAACTTATTTTGGCAACAGGCTCATTACCCTTTATGTTGCCTATTCCTGGTAGTGACTTAGAAGGTGTGATTAGCTTTCGTGATATCAATGACGTTAATGTCATGATTGAAACAGCTAAAACACATAAAAAAGCCATTGTAATTGGTGGCGGCCTGTTAGGGCTAGAAGCAGCCAATGGCTTAATGATTCAAGGAATGGATGTCACTGTTGTTCACCGTAGTGACGCATTAATGAATCAACAACTTGATGCTGAGGCTGCAGCATTGATGCAACAACAGTTAGAGGAAAAAGGCTTACGGTTCTTAATGAATCATGATACTCAAGCCTTACTTGGTTCGGATCGAGTTGAAAAAATTCGTTTTGCAGATGGCAGCGAGGTCGAAGCTGACCTAGTTGTTATGGCGATAGGTGTTAGACCTAATAAAGCATTGGCTGAAAAGTCTGGCATTCAATGTGAACGCGGTATTTTAGTTAACGATATCCTGCAAACATTTACCCCTAATATCTATGCTGTTGGTGAATGTGTACAACATCGGGAAAAAACATTTGGTTTAGTTGCGCCCTTATTTGAGCAAGCTAAAGTGTGTGCTAATCATTTGGCCGAATTGGGTATAGCGATTTATGTGACTGCAGCCACTGCAACCAAGTTAAAAGTGACGGGCATTAACCTGTATTCGGCTGGCGACTTTATGGGTGACGATACGACAGAGCAGTTGGTATTCAAAGACCCCGCTCGACATATATATAAAAAGTTAGTGCTTAAAGATAATAAGCTTATTGGTGTTGTCTTATATGGTGATACCACTGATGGCAATTGGCTGTTTGAGTTATTAACAGAGAAACAAGATATTACAGATATTCGACAAGATATTTTATTTGGTCAGCAATTTGTAGAACAGCTCGAGGATACAGTAGTTAATGGCTAAATCAGTAACAACAAATACAACATGTGCTTATTGTGGTGTTGGCTGTGGTGTACTAGCCACCCGAGATGAAAATGGTGATGTTTCTGTTGCCGGTGATACAGAGCATCCATCTAACTATGGCCGTTTATGCTCAAAAGGTTCAGCTTTAGCTGATACGGTAGGTTTAGAAAACCGGCTACTGTACCCAGAAATCAATGGCCAACGTGCATCTTGGGATGAAGCATTAAATGAAGTCAGTCAGCGCTTTCAACAAGTCATTGACCAACATGGTCCTGATGCTGTGGCTATTTATGCTTCAGGCCAGTTATTAACTGAAGACTATTATGTTGCTAATAAGCTGATGAAAGGCTTTATTGGTAGTGCCAATATTGATACTAACTCACGACTTTGCATGGCATCAGCAGTAGTCGGTTATAAACGCGCTTTTGGTGCTGACTCGGTACCAACTTGTTATGAAGATCTAGAACAAGCTGATCTGATCATCATTGAAGGTTCAAATACCGCTTGGTGTCACCCCGTCATCTTTCAACGTATCAACCAAGCAAAACAAGATCGTCCTGAATTAAAGATCGTAGTGATTGATCCTAGACAAACAGCTACCTGTGAAATTGCGGATTTACATTTGCCGTTAAAATCTGGTTCAGATGTCGCTTTGTTTAATGGTTTATTAAATTACCTGCAGCAACATCATTTTGTTGATAATGATTTTATTGACGGCCATACCGAAGGTTTTTCTCAAGCTGTGGCCAGTGCTGAAAGTTACGGTATTGACAAGGTTGCTGAACTTTGTGGTTTAAATGAACAAGATGTAAAGCGCTTCTTTAGCTTGTTTTCATCCACAGAAAAAGTGGTCACGCTTTATTCGCAAGGTGTAAACCAGTCTTCTTCAGGCAGTGACAACTCTAATAGTATTATCAATTGCCACTTAGCAACAGGTCGTATTGGCAACGTTGGCATGGGCCCATTTTCTATTACCGGCCAACCTAATGCGATGGGCGGCCGTGAAGTTGGCGGCTTAAGTAATCAGCTTGCTGCCCACATGGAAATTCATAATCCAAAACATCATGATTTAGTCTCTCGTTTTTGGCAAACAGATAACTTAGCGACCCAAGCCGGTGCTAAAGCTGTTGATATGTTTGATGATGTCGCCAGCGGCAAAATTAAGGCTATTTGGATCATGGCGACTAACCCTGTTGTTACCATGCCAAACGCAGAAAAAGTGAAAGCCGCTTTAGCAAATTGTGAAGTGGTTGTTGTTTCTGACTGTGATGCAAAAACGGATACCACTGAATTTGCCACTGTATTATTACCCGCACACACTTGGGGAGAAAAGGACGGTACGGTAACTAATTCCGAACGTCGGATCAGCCATCAGCGTCGGTTTTTACCTATTGCGGGTGAAGCTCGACCAGATTGGTGGATTATCAGCCAGGTAGCGAAACGAATGGGCTTTGCGGATGCCTTTGCTTACGAAAATCCTGTAGAAATATTTAGAGAGCACGCAGCGTTATCTAGTTTTGAAAATGATGGCAGTCGTGATTTTGATTTGGGTGCGATGGCTGCGATATCTGCTGAACAATATGATGATTTAAAACCAATTCAATGGCCAGTTAGCACTAGTAAGCCCGCTGGAACAGCACGCTTATTTGAAGATAAACAATTTTTTACTACCACTAAAAAAGCCCAGTTTATTGCTGTTGAAGCAACTCCACCGGTCAATAGTCCTGATAAGGATTATCCGTTAATTTTGAATACCGGCCGGATTCGTGACCAGTGGCATACCATGACGCGTAGCGCTCGTAGTGCTCGCCTAAATGGTCATATTCCTGAACCCTTTGTTGAAATTCATCCTGACGATGCCAGTCGCTGGTCTATTACTGATGGTGCACTGGCACAGATAGATAGTCAGTGGGGCAGGATGATTGCTCGGGTGCAAGTAACTGAATCTCAGCAACAAGGTAATGTGTTTGTGCCGATGCATTGGAATGCCCAATATGCGTCATTATCTCGTGTTGATGCCTTAGTGAATCCGGTCGTCGATCCCTTATCGGGCCAGCCAGAGTTCAAACATACACCGGTAAAAGTTTCTCAATATAAACCTGCTTGGCATGGCTTTATTTTATCTCGTGAACCATTAGTTTTAGAACCACAGCAATATTGGATCAGAATTAAAGGTGAGCAGTTTTGGCGTTATGAACTGGCTGGTGAGCAAGCTATTGACGATGGTATCGCCTGGGCAAAAGCACAATTAGGTGCAGAGGGGGATTGGTTAGAGTTTTCTGATAGCGCATTGCATCGTTTTCGAGCGGCTAAAGTTATTGATGACCGCTTACAGAGTGTCGTATTTATTGCTGCGGAATACGATATGCCAGCTCGTTCTTGGTTAAGTCAGTTATTTGTTGAAGAAAACATTACTGATGAAATGCGTTTGAGCTTATTAGCAGGTAAACCAGGAGCAGGATTACCTGATGTTGGGCCATTAGTGTGCGCATGTTTTGGTGTCGGTGAAAACACTATTAAAGACGCGGTGAGCTGTGGTGATGCAAAAACAGCGGATGATATCGGCCAGTTGCTTAAGGCGGGTACTAACTGTGGCTCTTGTCTCCCTGAGATTAAGAAACTAATAGCGAACAGTTAAATTATTTAAATTTGACTAAGATCAATGCTATTAATTTACTAACACTGCATAGTGTCTTTATTCGCTTTAACTATCGGTCCTGACTCAGCAAATTCTCTTCTCGCCAGCTGAACGAGCATTGTTTAGTTGCTATGGACGTAGTTGGTGCAGTTATTATGTGGCTAGATGTCTTCTTTATTGCCTATAAGCGGTTTGGCGTGATGATTGCTATAAGCAGGTAGGAGACAAAGCATTATCTCATTAGCTTTACTAGTTAATGTTGATACTGTGTTTAAGGATTAGCTATTTTTGTGGATGACAGTATTTTTACTGTTTCCATATACGTTCAGTAGATATATCGAGCACACCATTTAGTTATACGTGGCGCCGTTACCTGATGTAGTTTCAAAACGTAGATGTATTGTTTTAAATAAAAGGAATGAGACAATGAAAAAGTTAGCATGGCTAGCGGCCTCAATTGGAGCGATAGTTTCACTACCCAGCACAGCAATGGCTGAGGATGCATTTTTTGAAGCGTTAACTGGCGGTAAAGTCAGCTTTTCAGCTCGTGCTCGCTACGAAACGGTTGACCAAGATAATGCCTTGAAAGATGCCGATGCGTTTACGCTTCGCACAACATTAGGTTACAAAACAGGTTCATTCCACGGTTTTAGTGCCTTTGCTGAAGTGGAAGATGTCTCTGATTTAGGCTCTGACGACTACAACAGCACCACCAATGGTGAAGGGGCATATTCGGTTATTGCCGATCCCGACGGAACGGAAGTCAACCAAGCTTATTTGCAATATAACGGTTTTGATACCGAAGTGAAGTTCGGTCGCCAAGAAATTACTTACCGTAATGCACCGTTCCACCGTTTTGTCGGTAACGTATTATGGCGTCAAAACCACCAATCATTTGATGCCTTGAGCTTCAGCAATACGTCTTTCGCTGATACTAAGATTAACTATGCTTATATTGATGAAGTGCACACGATTTTTGGTGATGATAGAGATGCTGGCATTATTAAAGGTGGTGACATTGATTTAGATGCTCACCTAATTAATGTGCAATATACTGGGTTATCGGTGGGTAAATTACAAGCTTATGGTTACTTCTTAGACTATAACGATAATGAAGCGGCTTCATCACAAACATTGGGTTTACGTTTTAACGGTGGTCAAGCTGTGAATGATGACTGGAAAGTTATCTACACGGCTGAATACGCCAATCAAGATGATTACCAAGATGGCACCATGGATGATCAAAACTACTTCTTAGGAGAAGTCGGTGCGAAATACAAAGGTTGGTTAGCAAAACTGTCTTATGAGTTACAACAAGGTGATGGCACGGATAGCTTTAAAACACCATTAGGTACTAACCATGCCTTCCAAGGTTGGGCTGATATGTTTTTAACAACACCTGCACAAGGTTTACAGGACACTTATGTGACTGTGGTTGGTAAAGTGTTAGGGGTAAAAGTGGTTGCTGTTTACCATGACTTCGAAACTGATAAAGGTAGTTTAGATGCAGGTAATGAAATTGACTTATTAGTACAAAAAACTTTTAAAAAGCATTACACCGTTGGTATGAAGTACTCAGATTATAATGCTGATAGTGAATACACCGCTGTAAATTCAAAATCAGTCGATACTGAAAAATTCTGGTTATTTGGCCAAGTTAAGTTCTAAATGCTAGTTGTAGTAATGGCTAAGGAAGCTAGATAACGTGAAGTTGTCTGGCTTTTTTATTGGCCATAGCAATAGCAATAGTTTTATTACCATAAAGTTAATTGTTAGGGTTCAGGATGAATAGTAGATTAACAACATTAATGTCCGGTTCTAATCTGACTCACCTGGCCGTGTTGTTTACCTTAGTGGTGGGCTTTACTTTTGACTTGTCACTGGCACTAGGGGTTGCTGGTGGCGTGACCTATATTATTCCGGTGTTGTTGACACTTAACATTAAATCCAAACAAGCAACGTATTTTGTTAGCGTGTTAGCGATTGCTTTAACTATTATTGGTTTTGTTTTTTCCCCAGCGGGTGGTGAGTTATGGAAAGTACTGGCCAATAGAAGCTTAGCCATATTTGCGGTAATCAGCGTGGCCATCGTTATCATTATTATTAAAAATAAAAATGAGGCACTGCGAATTCAGAATGAGCAGTTGCAGGTGCAAACGGAAAAAGCATTGACTGCGAGTAAAGCTAAGTCTCGCTTTTTATCGGCAATGAGCCATGAATTTAAAACACCACTGAATATTATTATTGGTTTTACCGATTTATTAAAATTTTCCTCGAGTTTGGATAGATCTGAACAAGAGAACTTAGAGCATATCAGTGCTGCGAGCAGTTCTTTATTGGGAATGGTTGAAGGCGCAATTTCGTATGCAAAGGTACAGTATGATGAGCAAGCACAAAAAAAAATTCCAACCTATATTATTCCGTTAGTGAATAGCCTGATTGATTCAAAACAAGCGTTGCTAGATAAAAAGAAACTTAAGCTGAGTACTGATTTTTCGGTAAATGATGATCTGGTAGTGATTACTGAACCGTCATTATTAACTGAAATATTAACCACCATCCTTATCAATGCGCTGCAATACACTCCGGACTTGGGGCAAGTTACGGTGAGTATTGAAGTATGCCCAGAATCAAGCCTAAGAGTGAGTATTAGTGATAGCGGACAAGGCATTCCTGAAAAGTATCATCATGAAGTATTTAAGCCGTTTTCTCGCTTAAGGTGGGAGAACTCTTCAAAGTCTGGTTTGGGATTGGGTTTAGCTAAAGCAAAGTTACTGTGTGATTTACTTACCATCAATATTGATTATAGTTGTAGCCAGAAAGGCACAACATTTTGGTTGGATATTCCTCTATCTCAATCATAAAGCAATGCCAGCGTAGTCATGCTTGCCAATTGAAACGCACCCATATAGTGCGGAAATATTATTTTTGTTTTAAAATTGTGCTTAATGCTAGGTGCATAGAATGATTATTATTAGTAATAATAATAACTTAAAAAGTTGGCATGATTCCAGCAACACTATTCGAATTCAGATTGCCAATATTGGTCATCGCGTTTAAGAGAACCCCCTAATATGTCTGCACAAAAACTAAAGTTATTTTCCTTTAGTGGCAATACCAAAATATTGCACCTAAGTTGGATGGCTTTTTTTATCAGCTTTGTTGTTTGGTTTAATCATGCTCCGCTGCTTCTTTCTATTAAAGAAACAATGGGCTTAACAGATCAACAAATCAAAACCATTCTGATTTTAAATGTGGCATTAACTATTCCTGCTCGTATTGTGGTTGGCATGTTGGTGGACAAATACGGTTCAAAAATTATGTTCCCAATGTTGCTTGGGATATCGAGTGTGATTTGTTTCTTCTTTGCTATTGCGCAGACCTTTGAGCAATTAGCTGCTGCACGCTTTATGTTAGGTTTTGTTGGTGCGGGCTTTGTTATCGGCATTCGTTTAATTTCAGAATGGTTCCCTCCCAAGCAAGTTGGTTTTGCAGAAGGTATTTATGGCGGTTGGGGTAACTTTGGAGCGGCTGCGGCTGCGGTGGCTTTGCCAACACTTGCGGTGATGTTTGGTGGTGATGACGGCTGGCGCTACGCTGTTGCATTAACAGGTGTTATGGCCTTGGTTTATGCATTTATTTTTTACTTTAATGTTTCTGATACGCCAAAAGGTTCAACCTATTTCAAACCTAAAAAAGCAGGTGGTATCGAAGTCACTAGTAAAGGCGATTTTTTCCTTTACTTAGTAATGAATATTCCAATGTATGCTGCTTTATCTTTATTAGCATGGAAACTATCACCAACTGGAGTCGGCTTATTAAATGCGACTACCGTGCAGGCTATTTATATGGGTCTGTTTGTACTGTATTTCTACCAGATCTATCATATCTACCAAGTGAACAAAGATATCTTTGTTAAGCCTGTTCCTAAAATTCATCAATATAAATTTAAACAAGTAGCGGTGTTGAACTTTGCTTACTTAGCATCGTTTGGTTCAGAGTTAGCAGTAGTATCAATGCTGCCATTATTCTTTAAAGAGATCTTTGAGGTCAGCATTATACAAGCGGGATTGATGGCTTCAGGTTTTGCGTTTATGAATTTAATTTCACGACCTTGGGGCGGTTTATTAAGTGACCGTGTTGGCCGAAAATTAGCATTGACGATATGTATGTCAGGTATTGCTGCTGGTTACTTAGTATTAAGCTTTATCTCTTCTGATTGGCCAATTGCCTTAGCGGTATTAGCTACGATGGGCTGTGCTTTCTTTGTTAATGCGGGTTGTGGTGCGGTATTTGCTGTTGTGCCTTTAGTGCAACGTCGTCTGACTGGCCAAATCGCTGGCATGACGGGTGCTTACGGTAATATCGGTGCTTTATTATTCTTAACGGTATTGTCTTTTGTTGCGACTCAAACCTTCTTCTGGGTTATTGCTGCAACAGCGGTAGTAACATTGATTGCGGTACAGTTTATGGATGAGCCATCAGGTCAAATGGCTGAAATACTACCAGATGGTACTGTTCAAATGATCGATGTACATTAACCATTTGATGTAAAAATAAATTCAAAAATACTCATCCGCTAGTGCTAGCCGATGAGTATTTTTTTTTCAAAGGATGATAACAGTGGTTGCAAAGCTCAATATTGATGTTGGTTCTTGTTCAGTTAAAGGTCTTAAGGAAGAGAATCAAGATTCTCTAGGCCACTTTATTCCTGACAATATAAACTTGTTAACCGGCAAAGGCATTGCCTGTGCATTGGCGGATGGCGTTAGCAGTAGTGCTGAAGCAAAGCAAGCCAGCCAGTGCTGTGTGACCGGTTTCTTAGAAGATTATTTTAGTACACCTGATTCATGGTCAGTAAAAAAATCAGGTGGCAAAGTACTAACAGCCATTAACAATTGGCTCTATAGTCAGAGCAATCAGTTTCAAGATACATCCAGAGGCTTAGTCAGTACCTTTTCTGCCTTAGTATTAAAATCAACAACGGCACATTTGTTTCATGTGGGTGATAGTCGAATTTATTTGCTTCGAGATAATAATCTAGAACAATTAACCACCGATCACCGAATTCAACTACCAGGTGAAAAAGAGTATTTAGCACGTGCCATGGGCGTCGATTATCGCTTAGATATTGATTACAAGTCTCTGACAGTTGAAGTAGGTGATGTATTTTTGATTACCACTGATGGTGTCCATGATTTTGTAGCAGATAAAGATATTTTGAAGCTGTTAACTTCTGGCGAAGTTGATTTAGCAAAGATGAGTGATAGCTTGGTCACCTTGTCTTTAGATCATGACAGCAGTGATAACGTCAGTTGCCAGTTGATTAGGGTAACTGAGTTACCTTCACAAGATGCTGATGAAGTATTTTCGCAATTAACCGAGTTACCGTTTCCTCCTGAATTATATGAAGGTGTGATTCTTGATGGTTATCGTGTCACAAGAGAGTTGCATGCCAGTTCAACCAGTCAGCTTTATTTGGCGGTTGATACTGAGACTGATGAAAAAGTGGTGATAAAAACACCATCAGTTAACTTTGAAGACGACCCTGCTTATTTAGAACGCTTTCAGTTAGAAGAGTGGGCGGGCCGTCGTATTGATAGTCCCCATGTTATTCGTACTATAGACCAACAACGGCCACGCCGCTTTATGTATTACGTGATGGAATATATAGAAGGTAAAACTTTAGAACAATGGATGGTGGATCAAAAAGAAGTCGATCTCACGGTTATTAGAAATATTGTGTCGCAAACAATTTCTGGCTTACGGGCTTTTCACCGTATGGATATGCTGCATCAAGATCTGAAACCTGGCAACATTATGATTACCGGTGAAGGTTTGGTTAAACTTGTCGATTTTGGTTCCACTAAAATTGCCGGCATTGCTGATATTTCAACTCCCGTTGAGCGTAGTGAATTACTGGGTACCAAAAATTATACGGCGCCAGAGTATTTACTCGGTGAGTCAGGCACAACACGTTCAGATATGTTTTCTTTAGGTTGCATCATTTATGAAATGATTACTAAAAAGCTACCTTTTGGCAATGCTTTATCACGCTCATCCGATCAAGCGTCGTTGCGTAAGTTAAAGTATCAGCCGATCAGTAACCATGTGAGCAATATTCCGCATTGGATGGATAAGGCAATACGTACGGCGGTACAGGTAAATCCAGACAATCGCTATGAAAAATTATCGGAACTTGAAGCGGATTTACGCAAACCAAATTCGAGCTACCTTAAAGAAGATAGCGTCCCTTTAATTGAACGAAACCCAGTGGTTTTTTGGCGGACAACATCGCTAGTATTATTTGCTAGTAATTTAATTTTATTGTACCTATACGTTAAATAGAACGCTGGCTTTAGGCTACTGTTCAAGTGTTATTGGTTGACGTTTGAAATTTAGGCTAGTTAGATCGTCTAAACTCGACTCAAGTTGTGTTAACTGTTGTCTGACATGTTCATGCTCACCAGCAAGGTATTTGAACTTAAGTTCGCTAGCTAAGTGATGCATCGTTTGATGTGCTTGTTCTAAGGTATTTAGCTGGTGTTCAGCGAAGATGTTTTCTTGTCTGGTGCGGCTAAGCCAAGTGCCGCAATGGCATTTATTATGCTCCATAATTGGCCAATACATATGTTCATGAGGTGCAGCATTAATATTGGTTTTAAAGTGTCTAAGCCATTGATTGGCACTTATTTTTAATAGTTTTAAATGACTACTTTCAGGGCTGTGATTGGTACTGCCATATAATAGCCATTCTTCATTTGCTTGATAATTTTTGAGCCAGTTAGGTATTTGTTCCGCTGGTAAAGGTCTAGATATACCATAGCCCTGTGCTTGTTCGTAGCCCATCAGCAATAGCATCAACCCATGTTCTGTGGTTTCAACACCTTCCGCTATAACTTCACGGTTGAAGGTGTTGGCAAGGCCGATCACGCCATCGACGATGGCATAGTCGCTAGGGTTATCCAGCATATGAATAACAAAGCTTCGGTCAACTTTAATCACTTTTGCTTTCAAATGACGAAGGTGGTTGAGTGATGAGTAGCCAGTACCGAAGTCATCCAGTGCAATGCTGATACCTAGTTTATTATGACAGTCGCTAATAATAGCTGTAATGGTAGCTAAATTACTCAATGAACTGCTTTCTAAAATCTCTATTTGTAAATATTCAGAATCAACAGATGGTTGGCTAGCTAATGCTGACTCTAATTGTGCGAGAAATAATGGGGACTGTAGGTGGTAGGAAGAAATATTAATGCTGATTTCTAGTGCCAGTCCCATTCTTTTCCAGCTAGAAAGTTGATTGATTGCCGTTTGAATAACCCAGTTACCGATATCAATTTCAATATCAGTGCCATCAATGATCGGGAGAAACTCTGACGGTGGAGTGAGGCCTTTTAATGGGTGTTGCCAACGAATTAATGCTTCGGCTCCAAAAACATGGCCTGTTTTCATATTAATTTTGGGCTGATAATAGAGACAAAACTCATTATTAATTAAGGCTTGTTGAATTTCTTGCAGTTGCAGATGTTTTTGCACCGCAAGTTGATCATCTTCAGTACTAAAAAATTGATAACGATTTCGGCCGGAAATCTTAGCTTTATACATTGCTTGGTCGGCATGGCGTAATAAGGTGTCTGGATCCGAATCATCAGATGGGTAGATAGTAACGCCACTAGATGCACTGATCGACAGTGATATATTTTCTATAATGTAGTTTTGGGCTAAAGTAGTATGAATTCTGGTTAAGAGCTGCTCACATTCATCTACAGAAGCTAAATTACCCAATAATATAACAAATTCATCACCACCTATGCGTGACACCGTATCATCTTCACGAATATTAGCCTTGATGCGTTCGGCAACTTCAATAAGTAACTTATCACCGATAATATGACCATATTTATCATTGATGGGTTTGAAATGGTCTAAGTCTAAAAAGCATATTGCTAGTAATGATTTGATGTTTTTGCTATGTAGTACGGCCTGTTCAAATCGATTGGTAAAAAAACTGCGGTTAGGAAGTTTAGTAAGCTCGTCATAATGCGCCATAAATTCGAGCTTTTTTTGTTGCTCTTTATTTTGGGTGATATCGGAAACAAGACAAACATAATGGATACTGTCAGCATCATCGCTGACTAAGGTTGAAATTGTCAGGCGGACTACAAAAAGTTGGCCGCTTTTTTTACGGCTATATATTTCTCCTTTCCAGTGCTTTTTCTTATTGAGAGATCGCCAAATATCAAGGTAGAACTTGGTTTTATCACTATTTGATATTAATAAGTCAATGCTTTTACCGATTAATTCACTACGTTCAAATTGGCTAAGTAGAGTAAAAGCCGGGTTTATATCGACAATAGTATTATTGATATCAACAATAATTATGCTCTCGTGGGCATCATTAAATACGCGAGTAGCAAGGTGTATTTCTTTAGTTTCTGTACGATACTTTTCAAAAAATAAAGCGGTTAGAAAGACAATGACAACAGCAGTCAAACTAAGTGAAATAAGAGATGTGATGAGTAGTTGGCTGTTGGGCTGATCCGGCCAAAAATAGTACTGGCTGAAGAATAGCAAGCAGGCCACGCTGCTCATTAAAAAGCTGCAAGCGGATACAAAATGCCAGAACGGCATCTGTTTTACATAACAGCTGAGTTTTACCATACTGCATCCTGCCTTAATAATAACAATTTACATGAGATGGTTTAGCTTTATAAAATTAGATGAAAATAATAAGGTGTTTCGTTATGGATGTCTATTTATTTGATTTGAAAGATAAATTTAAATAATTAGTTAATGTTTATAGGATTCAAGTAGCTTTCATTATTTCCTCAACGGGTAAAGGTTTGCTGATACCGTAGCCTTGAGCGTGGTCAACACCTATAGCACTAAGTATGCTTTTAATGTCGGCATTTTCTACAAATTCAGCAATGGTATGCATACCCATCACTTGGCCTATTTCATTGATAGATTTGACCATGGCCCGGTCTATGGGATCGTGGACAATATTTTTGACAAACATGCCATCAATTTTTAGGAAGTCGACCGGTAAGTTTTTTAAATAACCAAATGAAGATAAACCACTGCCAAAGTCATCAAGTGCAAACCGACAGCCTAGCTCTTTCATTTTTGCAATAAACAAGGTTGCAGAGCTCAGGTTAGTTATCGCTGCTGTTTCAGTAATCTCAAAGCAGATTTTTTTGGGTGATATTGTTGTATGTTTAAATTTTTCAACGATCAGTTCTTGAAAGTTCATATCGGTTAAAGACTGGCCTGATAAGTTGATGGAGCAAAAGTCGACGTGCTCAACAAACCGAGGATTTGTTTCTAACAATTCAAACGCGGTGGTCACTACCCATGAGTCTAATTTAGATATTAAATTATAGCGTTCTGCAGGCGGTAAAAAAGCACCTGGAGGAATGATTTCTCCTTTTTCATCAATCATCCTAATTAAAAATTCGTAATGCATTTTATGACTGTTATTTAGAGGCACGATTGCTTGTGCATAAAGACAGAAGCGGTTTTCAATAATCGCTTTATTGATACGCGTGACCCATTGCATTTCACCATGACGTTGTGCAATCTCAGCATCGCCTAGATCATGGACATGGACACGGTTACGGCCATTATCTTTGGCTACATAACAGGCTGCATCAGCATGTTTTAATAGTTCACTCAGGTTGGGGCTATTTTTGGTTATAGCAACTAAGCCGATGCTAACCCCCAACTTAAAACTATAGTCTTGCCATGAAAATTGATAGTCCTGGATAGCTTTTAATATTGCCATTGATACGCGGTGTGCATCATCTAAGGAACAATGTTCCATTAATACGCCAAACTCATCCCCCCCCAGGCGAGCTAAAGTATCTCGTTGTCTCACTGTGCTTTGCAGCAGGGCAGCAATTTGGCGGAGCATTTCATCACCTGCACTATGGCCACAGGTATCGTTAATAATTTTGAACTGATCTAAATCCATAAAACATAAAGCATGTACGCCGTCATCATCTGGTTTCAGGTTAGCAAGTAGTCGATCGGTTCGGCGTTCAAATTCATGACGATTTATTAAACCGGTTAATGCATCATGTGAAGCCTGAAAACTCAATTTTTCAGACAGTTCATATTCATGACTAACGTCATCTTGAATGCAGATGAAATGAGTGATCGGACCTTCAGAGCTTTTAACACTAGAAATGGAATTACGAGCGCGGTAAAGGCTGCCATCTTTTTTCTTATTATTAAATTCACCTTTCCACTCTTTACCCGCTGAAATGGTGCGCCATAATTTTGTATAGGTAGCTGCTGGTGTTGCTGATGATTGTAAAAAACGTGTTTTTTTACCTAACACTTCTGCTTGTTGGTAACCGGTCGTAGTTGAGAACTTCGGATTTACATATTCAATACGTCCCTTATTATCGGTGATAATGACACTTGAAGAGCAGGCATCTACAGCACGAGATAGTTTTAATAGGTTGTCATTGCTGGTTTGTAACTGCCTATTTAATAAAGCGAGCTGATTAGACTTCTCAGCTAAACTAGCTTCAGTGTGTTTGCGTGCAGTGATATCTCTGACAATAGCGATAATATCGTTGCTACTTGGATGTGGTGTCAGCCTGGCTTCAAACTGTTTCACCTGCTTTGATATTTCTAGCGAATAATCAAAGCTAACCAGCTGCTTACTTTCTTTAACTAAGCTCAGGTTATAGGCAAACTTTTCAGCTGTGGCTGCCGGCAGAATGTCTTGCATTTTATTGCCCAGAAATGACTCAGGTGGAACGTAGAGTTCAGATGATGTTTTGCAGTGATAGTCTTTGATGGTGCCATCTACAGACATTAAGAAAAAAATATCAGGTAATACTTGAAATACGGAGTCTAAGAGGGATTTACAGTCTGTATTTTCAATAGTGTCACTAATTAAAAAATTGGAAGAATCAGACATAATAATAGCGTCTAATCAATGACTTAATAGTAAATGGTTTGGTTGTTAAATTATTCATCATAAAATAACGCAAGCAAAATTAACGCCATATCATTATTTGGGTTACTTGAAATAAGAATGAAATTTGCCTGCAAGTAGACGTGCTGGGAGCTAGGCCAAGTAATATTCTTATATTCAGTGAGATAGAATAGGTGAGAACTGTTAGCTCGCTGACTGGCTGAATAAACCAAATTATGCCGACTTTATGGGAGAGGCAAGACCACAGTAGCCAAGTTGACCAATGAAGCATGGCATGCACACTAATGAATTTTAAGTCCTTGAAACCATATGGTTACGGTAAGGGATTACTTTGGGGCGAACGCATAAATTCTTGCTAGAGACAGGATACTGCCATAGTTTGTCGGGGCCATGATCGTTGCCATAATTAAATGTTCATACAGTAGGTTTGTCGTATTCGTTCGAATACTAAACATTAAATTTATTATGTTAGGATATTAGAACGGTAGGATGGTAGGACAGTTATGATGCTGACTTTTCTGAATATTATCGGAACTCGACCTGAAGCTATTAAAATGGCTCCGGTTATCCATGCGCAGAGAGGTTTTTCAGACTCCATCCATCCCTTTGTTTGTTCGACTGGCCAACACCGCCAAATGCTTGATGATGCTTTTCAGTTTTTTGATATCAAGCCAGATTATGAACTTGCTGTGATGCAAGGTGATCAATCACTGTCGATACTAACTGCTAGCTTATTAGAATCACTAAATAAGGTGGTGATAGATGCAAAGCCAGATTGGATCCTTGCTCAAGGAGACACGACCTCGGTAATGACTTCAGCTCTGGTCGCGTTCTATCATAGAATTCCATTTGCTCATGTGGAAGCCGGGCTAAGAACTGGCAATATCTACTCGCCATTTCCAGAAGAAATGAATCGTATCATCGCTGATAAGGTTGCTGCATTGTTATTTGCACCGACTTCTCATGCGAAACAACAACTGATTAACCGTGGCCTTAATGAAGAACGAATTTTCGTAACCGGCAATACCATCATCGATGCCTTGCATATGGTGACAAAAACTCCTTATTCATGGGAACAAGGCCAACTTGCATCTATTCCACGTGATAAACGTATTGTACTGATAACTGCTCACCGTCGAGAATCATTTGGTGCTCAGATTGAACAGATACACAATGCAGTACGAATTCTGGCTAATAGATTTGCAGCTGATGACATTCTATTTGTCTATCCGGTACATCTAAATCCGCGTGTTTATGAACCGGCAAATCGGATTCTTGGTAAGACTGACAATGTGATGCTCTTGCCGCCGCTCGATTACCTGTCGCTGGTCAATCTAATGCAAGAGGCTGTATTAGTATTGACGGATTCTGGCGGTATTCAAGAAGAAGCTCCCACCTTTGGAAAACCAGTACTGGTTTTGCGTAATGACACTGAGCGTCCTGAAGGTGTAACTGCTGGTGTTTCCCGGCTAGTCGGCACTTCCACCGATGTTATTGTTGAAGCAGTGACTGAATTACTCACTAATCAGCAGGCATATGATGCCATGGCACAACCAAAAAACCCATATGGTGATGGCATGGCAGCACAACGAATTGTGCAGGCTATTCTTACTCATCGTGGTGAAGGAGCGTCATGAGCTTGAGTGTTTTCTTAACGACCATAACGAATTGGTTGCTGATTAATTATCATGCAATTGCAGTGGCAGGCTGGACTGCTTGGCTGACGTTATTTTTGATCTTGTTTTTTACCATTGGAGTAGTGAGCTCGATCCGGGTATACCTCCATGCTCGCCATACCATTAGGCATCATATCGATGTGGCGAAACCGACTTTGAAAGAAGTGCAGAAACTAGCTGATAACAAGGGTGAAGAGCTTCCTTTTATTATAATTATGGTACCAGCAAAGGACGAGTCGAGGGTTATTGCCAATACCATCATCCGTCTTGCACAGATTGATTATCCAACTGAGCGTTATGCGGTGGCTATCATTACTGATGAACGCGAAAAAAGTGATAACGGTTCCTTGACAACCATAGAAATAGCTAGCGTTTGGGCCGATGATATTAATCGCGATCTAGCTGCCCCATGGCTCTATGTGATTAATGTGCCAGAGTGGTTTAGCGGCAAGTTTGGCTGCACTGAAAAAACATTCAGTCGTTCTACAAAGGGCCGGGCTCTTAATTATGCACTGCATTATTTGCACGATGATTGCCGGCTATCACAGGCTGATATGTTGGGAGTTTTAGATGCAGACGGTCGTATACATACCGAAGTATTACGTGAGGTCGCCTTCAAACGCATAAATAATCGAGCCCAAGTGCTGCAGGGGCCAGTGTTTCAGATATCTAATTACTGGGATGTTACTTTGTCAGCTAAAGCTGCTGGTATCGAACTATCCATTTATCACCTTTCGTCGCTTGCCCGTCGTCTGCTGAGTAAAAAAATGACCGCTGAATTTCTGGCGGGTACTAACTATTTCATTGACTTGCATACGATGATAGATTTGGGCGGCTGGAATGAACAAGCACTTGTGGAAGATGCAGAACTTGGCTTAAGGCTATTTCTCGAAAAAAATATTAAACCAGAATGGCTCTCCTGTTATGAGATTGAACAGACACCGCCTGATTATCATGTGTATCTGAAACAGCGACAACGTTGGTCACTAGGGCACTTTCAGTTGCTGCCAATGATTCGAAATTCAGGACTGCCTATCAGTGGCAAAATCGCATTGTATTGGCGGGTAATGTCGGCGATCTTCAAAAGCCCAGTTGATATTGGGCTTCCTGTGTTGGGCTGGATCGCGTTATTGTCCGGCTGGCATCAAGGACTAACGGAGTGGATCAGTTGGGTCATGCTTAGCCTGCTGATATTTTCATTGTTTGTTTGGGATTTTTTTGGTCGTGGCTACCATATGATCAAAAAATATGCGCCTGGCAAGCAGCGAAACTGGCTTCAGAATCGATTTCATCAGTTGCACTTTATTATCGCTATGCCATGGTTGATTTTTCTACAGGCCCAGCCACGTTTTGTAGCTATATTTCAGTATCTGACCGGCTTTGACAATGATAGTTGGGTTAAGACAAAGCGGACAGTTGAAGAGCCGTTGGAGGTCATCCCGAAGTTAGGTGCTAGGAAAGTTGAGATCGACAAGCTAATTGTTGCTGAGCATGAAAACGTTCATGAAGAAAGATTGTGATGATCTCAAAATTTAGCCAAGCCGGCCATCATTACCAGCTCCTAATTGGTTTGTTACTAATAGTGTGCATGCCTTTATGTGTTAATGCCGAGCTCATTAATCTAGCTGAAAAACGCAGTTATTCTTTACTGATTCAACCCAGTGATCCTTACCCGGATACGGGTAAGTTGCTGACTGATGGGCGGCAGGGAACAGAGCCGTTAGAGTGTGGTGAAAAGATGTGCGCACCAGGTTGGGTTGGGTTTGATCATGGTCAGCCTGTTGTCATGCTCGATCTCGAAAATACTCATCAGATAGATAGTATTTCCATGTCTTTTCTTTCTTTGCCAAAAGCCGGTATCAATCCGCCATCAGAGGTTCAGTTAGAGAGTTCATTTGATGGGCTGCAATGGACGCAACGCGGAAAACTCAATTTAGACAAAGGAAAAATGCAGTTTGAATTGAGCGATCTTGCATGGAGAACACGTTACCTACGGTTGACCATTGAACGTGAGCAATGGAGCTTCCTTGATGAGCTTCGTGTTATTGGCGACTCTAGTTTTGTCGATAACCAACATGAATTGCTTAAGCCAACCCTCGTTGTCACCAGCAATTTATCTGGTAATGATGAACGACAACTTAGACTGGCCAATATGCTTGATGGCATGGGGGTAACTTATGAGATTATTGACGTCGAACAACTTAACGATATTGAGTTCTTTAAATATCAATTATTGATTTTTGCTAGCTCATCGACAACATCACTAACGATATCATTGGCTCAAGAACAGAGTTTGGTTACAGCTATTAATGGCGGCACCAATGTATTGTGGGTTGGAGGGGGGATATGGGGTTCTTTCAAGAGTACGGTGCTAGCAGATATTTTTGGCATTCGTTATGTCAAACAAGGTTCTAATGAGGAAAACGGTGTGCATTATGCTGAATACCGTAACCTTATCGGCGACTTAGATCGCGTACCAGTAGAACATGAAACCATGTGGGTAGTGGAAGCGGTGAAGGCTGAAGTCGATAGCTGGTATCTCGACAGTAATGGCAGACAGAAGAATATTCCTTTTATCACTCGTATGAGTGGAGATGAAACTCGTGGGGCAGCTACCTATATCTCATTACCTTTGCTTGACCGTTGGAAAATAAGCGAAAGCTATTTTACCTATTCGCGAGCCGAAATTTTAGCAAGAGCGATTCGTTTATTGATGACTGATGGCCTAGTCGGCAAGCACTCCGCTGAAAATGCGAGTGATGCAACCTTGCTGCTCAGGCTTGAGGATTATACGCCGGCTGGTTTCTATATGCAGCATGACTCACGACTTTGGCTGGCACGTATGAACAAGCTACTAGCGTTGACAGATAAATACCAGATACCACTGAATATCGGTATTGTGCCGATTTATAATCATCCCTATCTCGATGAAAGCCATGATTGGGCAGAACAGAGCCCATCGATAATTAAGCTAAAAATTATGGCTCAAGCTGCATTCGAGAAGGGAGGCAGTCTAATCGTCCATGGTTATGATCATCAAAATGGTGATTCAATAGATGATTTTAGCGGTGATGATTGGGAGACTTACGATGAAGACTCTAAGCTGTTCTTATCTCTCCGGGACCAACAGATAATTACTGATGCTGCCTATGATGAAATCGAAAAACAGTGGCGGCTAAAGCCCGTTATCTGGGAGACACCACACTACATCAGTAATAGTGATACTTTCTTGGCTGCGCGTAAATCAGGATTCAAATATTTCACAGAATCTGATACAAAATTATTCCCTAATTGGAATGGCTACCTTAATCATGCCAATGGTCTGATGTTAAATATTCCAGAAACGGGGGCTTATTTCCAGAGTTCAGTAAATGAACTGAAAGAGAAAACACTGGTAAAGCAATTGCACATACTGCCACGTATCGTTCGCATGAATGCCCCGTTTCTGGTGTTCTATCACAATAACTCGGAAAGTATGTACGATGCGCTCAATAATTTTCTGATCACGAGTACAGAGTTTGATTTGTGGAAGCCAAACCTTGAATCTTTTGCCAGATTCTGGGAAAAACGCAAAGCAGTCGAGATCAGTGCAACCATCGATAAAAAAGCAAAACAATTGCATGCTGTGGTCAATAATGCTTTCGACAACTTTACGCTAGCAATACAGCTGCCTGCCGGCAGTTCACCGATAAGTGTCTTCATTGATGGCACCATAACAAAAGTTAAGCAACGACAACTAGCAGAAAACTGGCAACTCTATCCGGTATTAACTGGGGGCTCGCATGAGATTATTGTTTCGTACCAGTAATAACACTAGCTTTGATGAAGCTTCACTTGTCATTGTTATAGCATTATTTTTAGTGACGATGGTTAACGCATCAGAATTAATGGCTGAACAGCAGGTCAGCGAAGAGCGAGTTGAGCAGTTTTTATATAGTGGTGATGCTTTTGATGTCAGCTTTCTTCAGCCAACAACGGCGCACAAAGCGTGGTCGGTCCAACAGTGGACTGAAGAGCTATCGCAGCTTAGACAGTTGGGAACGCGATCACTGATTATCCAGTGGTCGCAGTACGATAAGGTGATTTTCTTTGCCGAAGTAGGAGCAAGGGATAGCTTGTTGCATCGCGTTACTACAGCTGCAACAGAAGTTGGCCTTGATTTCTATATAGGTCTGCCTTTGAATAGTGACTGGCTGAGGCCTCAACATTTGGATGGCAAGATAGTTAAATCGGCACTTGAGCAGAGTGAGCAGGTTGCAGCAATCATTTATCAGCAGTTTGGGCAGCAGAAAGGTTTCCACGGTTGGTATATCCCTCAAGAATTGACGGATTCTTTTTATACAGATGACCAGCGTCAATTAATTTTGGACTTCTTTTCTAGTCTGACTAAGGTGCTGCATGAGCTGGATATGTTGAAACTGGTACTAGCTTCTGGTTATACTTCGCCGCAAAATAATCACTTAGTAAAATTTACAATGTGGTGGATACGAGTACTTGAAGACAGTGGTATAGATATTCTTATTTTCCAAGATGGTGCTGGCACAACGGATCAACAACAATGGCAGGTTATCGAACCCTATCTTGAAGCGATTTCACTAATCGGTGATGAATATACCTCCAACAATATTTGGTTTGTTGCTGAAATATTCACCCAAATTGATGGGCCGAGTATTAATAACAAGCCTTTTCGTGCTGAACCAGCAAATTTTGAGAGGGTTTCACAACAACTAGACATGCTTGGCCATTTGGGTAAAAAACTGGTCAGCTTTTCATATTTTCCATACATGAGGCCTGCCAATGGTGTTGAGGAAAAACGCTTATATGAAAAATATAAAAAATTTGTCGAACAGCGTGCAAAATTTAACAGAAACTCAGTTGTAAATCGCTAATAGCTATATTGCGAAGTAGTTAACTTTAATCTGACTCAGGAAGCCGTTGTGTTAGAAAATGAACTAAAGTTTATCTTGAACAATGAACGGGCAGTGAATGTGCTTCGCTATATTGCTGCGGTATGTCGGCCGGACCCTGAGTTCCCGCATGGCGTTATAAATACCATCTATTATGATTCAGCACGTTTAAGCCACCTCGCAGAAAAAGCAAACAGCGATTTTCTGAAAACAAAGTTTCGTGTCCGTTGGTATGGTCATCCAGATGATGAAAGCTATCCTCCAGCAGAGTACTTCCTTGAGGTAAAGTCACGTATAGGTAGTAAGCGCACGAAACGTCGATGCAATATTGAACGTTCTGATTATCATATAGCTGAGTTTGCACTGGAAGATCCTTTCGTGTGTAAAGTCCCGCACCTTTTTAAGCAACAAGGCATTATTTTAGATGACCATTTGTTACCGGTGATAATGATTCGTTACGAAAGGTATAGGTTTATAGAGCCCTTATCGGGGGCCAGGATATCGTTGGATCAAGATATAACTGTCCCAAAATTTAATAGGCGAGTGTTACCGCAAGGTCGTGAAGTGACATTGCGCACGGCAGTTGTTGAAGTTAAGGGGGAAAGTACCACGCTACCTACTAGCTTACGTTGGCTGACAAATTTTGGCCTTCGTAAGGCTGCGTTTTCTAAATACCTAAGCTGCGTAGAAAAAAGCGCAGGGGTAGAAGTGAGGTTATGATGGATGAGAATACTACGGTCTTGGATTTGCCGGTTGGAAAGCTCTTGGATCAGGTGAGTAACTTTGCCAACGTTGATCTGGCTGGAATAGGTTTCGGAACTTTTTTCAGCATGATGCTTATATCTCTTATTACCTCGTTGATAATGATGGTTCTATATCTGCAGTTTTATGGCTCGCGTGCAACGGGAAGTCAGATTCATCGGTCATTCCCACTACTAGGCCTAGCCGTTACTTCTATATTTGTCTGCATACAGTTTTCGCTGCCACTTTCCCTTGGCCTGTTGGGTGCGCTATCCATAGTGCGTTTCAGAACTCCGATAAAAGAACCTGAAGAAATAGGGTTTATTATGGTGATAATTTCGAGTTCGATTGCGATAGCAACGCTTAATTTAGGTTTTCTAGCCATCATGCAATTATTTTTTATATTGGCATTGTTAGTACTGGCCTTTGGGCCCAAATCGGTTAAGCGAGATATACAGGATGGCGTTATTTTTTTAACGGTACCGACCAGGGAACTTACCGACAAATCATCTGCCCTGTTTGAATTGCTAGAGCAGGATTTGATTAACGGTAGGTTGGAAAGCATCACAAAATCTGATGTTAATTCGATTATTTCGTATAGCTTCAAGGAGCTCAATAATGACGCTGCAGCAAATCTTCAGGATAAGATCAGTACATTACTTACCTTGAAAGACTGGAGTGTTTTTTTTAGTCAGCGCGTGTCTTTGTAAGAATTAACAAGCTAGATAGACGGTTGTATAACTGATGAGCGTTGTTTCACCTGACAAGATGAAGGTGTTGTATATGTATAAAGAAAATGCATTTTAATTATCCATCAAGATTTCGTTTCATTTTATTGTTACTGGTTATTCTTGGCCTCCTTGTTGGGATATTAATCTGGTCTGGATCCCACAAAAACAGTGATACGTTTTTACGTGACATTAAGAGTTTTAGGCTTTTGTCTGAATTTAGTGAGCGAGGCGCCCGCTTTATTGGTAATAGTCCTGATAATTATTCCCAACTACTCGAGTCTCATTTCCCTAAGAAAGATAAATTGGATGTTGTAAGTCTCAGTGGCAACGTTGCTTCACTGACTATAAGCAACAGTAATCTTTATGGGGCAAGGCATGGACTATTATCTAACGCCACCAAGAAGGGACTTGCATGGGAGAGACCGGGTCTTTTTACTTTCTACCATGATGGTGAGCTAGTTTTTCAGTCTCGCGTAGGGGTACGCATTCATGGTGGCGAGTATTCACGACGAGTGGACAGTGATAGTTTAGGATTTCGATTGTATTTCCGTCCTGGCTTTGGCTCAGACAATATTTCTGCAGCAAAAGTGTGGCCAGAAGTACCTGGCTCAATCTCTTCAATGGTAATGAAAATTTCTACCAATAATTTACGTAATGCAATGAATATGGAGATTAGCCGTCGTGCGGGTGCGATGGCCCCACATGTAGCTCCGGCCCAATTCTTTATGAATGGACAAGCTTGGCATCAAGATACCGTGTTATTGATGGAACATATCAGCCGAGATTTTTTGGACAAACATTATGGCCATAGTGACTTTGTTTTTCATCGATATAAAAATGATGATACAAAATATTCACCTGGACCATATCTAGACCTTCTTACACAGCTGAAAGATCGTCAAAGTCGACTCACATTCTCGGAACTAGCACAAGAAGTAGACGTTAATACTCTTTTTGCACAGTACGCCACAAATATGCTGGCGGAGATCTACGATAGTTTTCAGGGAGGAATACTGCTTGATAAACGAACTGTTAATGCGAAATGGACATTCGTGAGTTGGGATATGGAAGGTGGGTTCAGGAGCAGTTGGGGCTGCCAAATGACGGTTGACCAATGTCCAGAAAATATGAAGGGATATTTTAAGCATCTTGGCAATAAATGGGGTCTCCTCAGAGAATCTATCTGGCAACGGTTCAGGAGTGATGATGAATTTAGGCGGGCATTTACACACTATTTGGCACAACTATTTAGACATCAAATTACAGATAAATGGATAACAGACCTCACAAAACACTACAGGAAAATAGCGCAGTCAAATGGGCTGGATTATGAAGGAAACCACAAATATGGACTTGCTTCTTTCAGCGCTAGCGAACAGTTTTTGATACAACAAAAACAGGAAATATTGGCACTGATAAAAAGTGAATGGAAGATCGATATTGAGGCGATACCAAATGATGAGCTTATTGCAGAGCCTTATTTATCAAAACCTAATGTCGAGTAAATTAAAACAATACTTTGCTGCATAGCGGCGTAGTCACAAAAGTAAAAAACGCTCTAATTAAGCGAAACTTTTTGATAAGAATAATTAGCGATAAGGTTAATTACTGAAGAGTATCAACAGAAAATAGAAGCGACGTCCACGGGTTTCAGCATTCCTCCATACAAACTCCAAACTTTGACTAGGCTTAGATCTACGACCGATATTTAATCAATAATTCCCTAGCGATCGAATTAGTACTGGCGAGGAAAATGATAATGACTATATAATGGATGAGATTCATTCTCTATCTAATTGATAATTATGGAAACTTAATGGTTTATGTTTTGTTGGCAGGTCTTAGCTAAAGTGAAGACTGTTTTAATTAGTGCGACCGGATTCAGAGGTATGGCTGTGATAATCCTCCAGCTACTACTTTGGCCACAAATTGCACTAACGGCTAATATTCAGGGATTACGACATTCGACAGAAACGGGGTACACCCGTTTAGTTTTCGATATTGATCGGCCCACCGAATATAAGATTTTCACGCTGGATAATCCAGCACGGTTGGTATTGGATATTCATCAGTCCAAGATGGAGACTACCATCGACCTGTTGGCCTTGAAAAATCAGCAAATTAAAGGTCTAAGATACGCAGTTCGCGATGATGTAAACCTGAGAGTCGTGCTTGATTTGAAGCGCAAGGTTCGTTCAAACAGTTTTCTGCTGAAACCTAACTCTAAATATGGCCACCGCCTTGTCTTGGACCTTTACGATATTGCAGAACTAAGCGATCGTTCGGCAGAGGAGCTAGAACATAATCAGCCTGTTGCCACAACCGAGGTTTCAACACAGGCTTCAACAGATACTTCAACAGCGACTTCAACAGAGACTTCAACAGAGACTTCAACAGAGACTTCAACAGAGACTTCAACAGAGACTTCAACAGAGACTTCAACAGCGGCTTCAACAGCGGCTTCAACAGCGGCTTCAACAGCGGCTTCAACAGCGGCTTCAACAGCGGCTTCAACAGAGGTATCAATTGCTCCCCCATCGCAAGTTGTACACAATCAAGACGATAATCGCCCTGAGGACCAATTACAAATAATCTTATTTGATCGACCATTAACTATTGGTGGTGAATATTCATTTGTACCAACCTATCGTGAAGACTACGGCTTTGATAACCATCCAGACGATTCATTAACACTTGCCCAGTCTTTTCAACTCGAATTTTTCTATCAAGCATCGCAAGACATGACATTGTTTGCTGAGGGGAAATTTAACTATAACTCTGACCTTTATCTAGAAGCCGGCAATGAACATAATGAACCTGCGTTTGCCAGAGGTAAAACTTGGGTTCAATTTGATAATTTAGTTACAGATGGCTTTGGCCTGCGAGTAGGACGGCAGAATTTTAGTGATAAACGTGAATGGTGGTGGGCTGCAGACCTTGATGCCGTTCGCGCTTATTATGAAACACCCCATTTCCTTATTGAATATGCTGTGGCGGAAGAGCAAGGCAGAGTTTCTACAAAAGGGCCTGTTGACCCAGAAGAGGATAATATTAGGCGCCAGTTTGTTAGGGCGGAGTGGGAATGGCTAAGAAAGAACTATCTAGAATTTTTTGTATTTGATCATCAAGATCACTCATCAACACCAAGGGAAAATATGATCATCTCCAGTGACAAGGAGGATGACGTAGATGCAGATTTAACCTGGTTGGGTGTGCGTGCGATGGGTCGGATCAAACACAAAAAACTGGGTAGGTTTAATTACTGGCTAGATACCGGCTATGTTCACGGCCAGGAAACCATCATAGATTTCGACGATGTCGATGCAAAATCTATCTTGGTTGATACATCTGAAAAGTTTGATGTCAAAGGCTGGGGCTTCGATACCGGGATAACATGGCAAACAAGGCTGGTATGGACTCCAAGCTTCACCCTGAGTTATGCACAAGGCTCAGGTGACAAGAATAAAAATGATAATGTTAACCGCAGTTATCAGCAGCCAGACATACACAATAACAATAGCAAGTATCGTGGTGTGGATTCATTTAAGTACTATGGTGAAGTATTACGTCCGGAGTTATCCAATATAAAAATTGCCACAATGGCTATCGGCTTTCCGTTGTTTAACGATAGCTCGATCGAATTTTTGTACCATAATTACAGGCAAATGTATGCTGCAGATAGACTCAGGGGAGATCGGTTACAAATTAATCCTAATGGGGAATCCACTGATATAGGGAATGAAGTTAATATTGTATTAGGTTTAGAAGAATGGAAGCATCTGGAACTAGAATTTGTTCTTGGTTTATTTAAGGCTGGAGATGCATTTGGTGACAATGCTGGCGATATTGCGAAAACGGCAATATCTAAACTTAATTATAATTTCTAAAATATTGTCTTTACCTTCGAGCTAGTCCTGAAGTGACAATAGGTAAACCTTTGGTTTTAGCATGTGTTAAATGGATAACTTTTTCACTCTACCATCTTTCACGGTAATGCTGGCTGGTGGAGGGCGACTATGAAGGGGATGTCTATAACAACTTATTCTAGTCCTCACACAAACCTTGCTGTTTTAAAGGTGAAGGTGTGATTACCTATAATCTGGCCGTATTTCTAATAGACTTAACTTGGCTTTAATAGTGAGCCAATAAAAAAGCCCCAGCACATATAGTGCTGAGGCTTTCATATATTTGGAGCCGGAGATAAGACTTGAACTTACGACCCTCTGATTACAAATCAGATGCTCTACCAACTGAGCTACACCGGCAAATCAAGAAGCGAATTATACGGAGGGAATTTGAGCTTAGCAAGCAATTTATCTAAATTTTTTATATTTTCTTAGCTAAACTGGGAGAAAGTTAATTACTGATGTCATTTTTGATTTCATCAATGTTTTGTTTCAATGATTCTAGTTCACTATTTGCTAATTCTGGAGTAGACCAAAACTTTTGAAAAATAACGTGTTTTGTTAATTCTTCAGGAAGAGGATCATCACCAGCAAGGGATAACTGATGAGCCATGAATACAATATCATCTAGGTTAATTGATTGTTGCGAGTCGCGGTCAAAGTCACAGTGCGACTTAGCAATATTGATAATATCCGGCGAAAAGTTCCAACTTTCCATAACTAACTTTCCTGCACTTGGGTAAAGTTTAGGGATAACAACGTCAGCTACCAGCATTAATACTTTGGAATTGATATTTAATTCCGGTATTTTGTTTAGCCTAAGCAGTAGTGGCAATGTTCCTATATTGTGAACCATGCCTGCTAACAGTGCTTGTTCAGGATCGATATCAGTTGTTTTCTGTGCCAAGACATAACTGATGGCCGCCACCGTATTACTTTGTTGCCAACTGTGTTCAAAAAATGATTCTAAGCCTCTAGTTTTAGACTGCATGAGGTTTTGAGCGATAGATAGGCCGATGATTAGGTTTTGAACTTTAGCTATCCCTAATCGAGCCACAGCAGCTTTGACGCTGGTGACATGGTAACGTTCACCAAATAAGGCGCAGTTAGCGACTTTGATGAGTCGGCCAGAAATATGAGCATCTTGTATTATTAATTCAGCAATATCGTCGGCAGTGGATTGTTCGTCATTGGCGATAGTACGCACTTTAATTAGAATGTCGGGCGGGGAAGGCAGTTCTAGCTTATTACTTCTGATATCGTCCGTTAAGGTTGCTAACGCTGCGTTGACTTGTTGTGTCAGTGTCGACTTATTCATTTCAGAGCCCATAGACTATCCTTAATAAGGTTCGCTCAGTATAACGGAAGCATAAGGTGAATTTCAGACATAAAAAAACCTACACGAGGTAGGTTTTTTGTTTTCGATGTATGGGGTGAGTGATGGGGCTCGAACCCACGACAGCCGGAATCACAATCCGGGACTCTACCAACTGAGCTACACTCACCATTATGAACGCTTAATCTGACAGCAGATGGAAACCGAAATCTCCATGTTCATTTGGAAAGCCGACAATTCTACGGCCTTTATTTATTTGGTCAAGAAAAATTATGATTATTTATACAATTTCTAAATCTATTTTTTTCTCATCGAGATCAACACGCACTACTTTTACGTTTACTTTGTCTCCTAAACGATAAACTTTTCCGCTCCGTTCACCGGTTAGACGGTGACGCGTTGCGTCAAATTGGTAGTAATCATTGTTTAATGAGGTGACATGAACAAGGCCTTCGATATGGATTTTACTAAGCTCGATAAATAGACCAAAACCGGTCACACCACTAATATTACCTTCATAGACTTCACCAACACGATCCTGCATGAACTCACACTTCAACCAGTCACTGACATCGCGTGTCGCTTCATCGGCACGCCTGCTAGTGGTGGAACAGTGCTCGCCGAGCTGCACCATATTTTCGTTAGAATACTGCCAGTTAGCCTTGTTCTCACCTGAAATAAGGTGGTGAATGGCTCTGTGCACTAATAAATCAGGGTAACGTCTAATAGGGGAGGTAAAGTGAGCATAAGCATCAAGTGACAAGCCAAAGTGGCCGACATTTTCTGGGGTATAAACCGCTTGTTTTAGACTGCGAAGCATCACTGTTTGCAATAAGTGACCATCGGGCCGCGTTTTTGCTGTAGCTAATAATGATGCGTAGTGCTCTGGTTTTGGTTCAGCACCGCCACCTAACATTAAACCAACTTCACCAAGAAACTCACGTAAGCCAGACAGCTTTTCATCTGAAGGCGTTTCATGAACTCGGTACAGTGCCGGTAGTTTGTTTTGTAATAAGAATTTTGCCGCGGAAACATTGGCTGCGACCATAAACTCTTCAATTAAACGGTGAGCGTCATTTCGCTCACGCGGCACAATACTCTTGATTTTACGGTTATCGTCAAAAAGAAACTGAGTTTCAGTCATTTCAAAGTCAATTGCACCACGTTCACCTCGGGCTGCAAGCATCACCTTATATAAGTCATACATGGCTTCCAGGCCAGGTAATACCGCGTTATATTTTTCTCGTAAGGCGCTGTCTTGGTCAACTAACATCGCAGCAACATCTGTGTAGGTTAAACGCGCTTTAGAATTCATCACTGCTTGGTGAAATTGGTATGACTCTGTTTCACCGGCGGTGTTAATTACCATTTCACAGACTAAACACAGGCGATCGACTTCAGGATTGAGCGAACATAAGCCGTTAGATAGGGCTTCTGGCAACATCGGAATAACTTGGCTAGGAAAATACACCGAGGTACCACGATCTTGGGCATCAGCATCTAAAGGACTATTGTGCGCAACATAGCTAGATACATCGGCAATGGCAACCCATAAACGCCATGAGCCAGACTTTAATTGTTCTACATGCACCGCATCATCAAAATCACGGGCATCTTCACCATCAATGGTGACTAACGGCATATCACGTAAGTCTAATCTACCATTGATAGCAGCTTCTGGAATTTTATCGCCAAGTGCTTCAGCTTGTTCTAGCGCTTTTGGTGACCAGGTATGTGGCAGTTCGAAATCACGTAACGCAATGTCAATCTCCATGCCTGGCGCCATATGGTCGCCTAAAACAGTCACGACTTTACCTAATGGCGAACGATGACGATTAGGTTGCTCAGTAATTTCTATTTCAACAATTTGGCCATCTTTAGCGCCCATTAATCCTTGCGGTGGGATTAAGATGTCCTGGCTAATTCTGCGATTGGTAGGAACTAAATAATAGATGTCAGCATCAATTAAAATTCGACCGATAATGCGTTGGTTACCTCGTTGAATAACTTCAACAATAGCACCTTCTTTACGGCCACGACGATCAACGCCTGTTACTCTCGCTACCGCCTTATCGCCATGCAATACAATATGCATATCACGTTCGCCGAGAAAGAGATCATCGCCACCTTCGTCAGGAATTAAAAAGCCATAACCATCTGGATGGCCCATGACTCTACCGGTAATTAGGTTCATTTTGGAGAGTATGCCGTAAGCATTTTTACGGTTACGTAGCAGTTGTCCATCACGCTCCATTGCCCTTAGGCGGCGGCGTAACGCTTCTGTTTGCTGCTCGCCTTTAATACCGAGTAACTTACTTAAGTTACGTCGTGTTAACGGCCGATTATTTTGCTTAAGAATTTCTAGGATAAATTCCCGGCTAGGTATCGGGTTATCGTATTTCTCAGATTCACGCTGGGTATGGGGATCTTGTTGTGTTTTTTTTGTCATCGACAGTCGAATTCTCAATCAGTAATGTGCGATTTATAGTCCGAACTTATAAAGTTAGTTTGAGGTAAGTAAATCTATGCTTATTGATTACATAGATATAAAAAAACGTAAGTTTTTTTTCGGTTAAATCGTTTGTTTAATATGTCACTTGCCTACAATTCTATCTGCTTTGAGCAAAGCCGGTACAAATTTCCTTGTTGTACCAGAACTTAGAAATATTTTACTAAACTTGATATTAAGCTGATTGCGATTAAATAGGCTTAAATTTTGCATTTAATCTTTAGCATTCATCTTGGGATATAATGATTCAAGGCATTTGAGTGTAGGTGAGCAAGGGTTTAAGGCAATTGTTGCCGATAAAGATGAAATTTGGGGCAGGGACTAGCGTCGTTTTGCCGATAAATAAGGTATATTGACTAAATATACCTTAACTTAAATATTAGAGAAGAACATCATGGCTACATTCATAGATTCTATTGATGAGCGGACTCAGCTAGCTGGAACAAATCACCTTGAAGTATTGTTATTTAGCTTAGGTACCAACGACAATACAGGCCGAAATGAAGTTTTTGGCATCAATGTATTTAAAGTACGTGAAGTACTCAATATACCTGAAATTACCAGCGCGCCAGAGATGCCGGATGGTGTCGAAGGTTTTGTAAGTCTGCGTGGCGATATGGTGCCAATCATTAATTTGCAAAAATTTTGTAATATGCAATCTAATGATGAACCAAGAATTTTGATGATTACTGAGTACAACACTTTAGTGCAAGGCTTTTTAGTGAGCGCTGTTGATACCATTCAGCGACTTAACTGGGCACAAGTAAAAGAGCCACCGCCGTTAATTGCAAACCAAATGGGCGGCTTAGTGACTGCTGTATCTGAATTGCCAGATAAACGCTTAGTAATGATCATGGATGTAGAAAAAGTATTAGCAGATGCCGGCAGCTTCTATGATGAGACTGTTTTTGATGGTATCCATAAATTGAACGTTAAGCAGCCTCACACCATCTTGTTTGCAGATGATTCCAATATCGCACGCAAACAGATCAGCAAGGCATTAGAGCATATGGGAGTGCAATATATCACTACTGTCAATGGTGCTGAGGCGTGGAGGGCATTAGATAAAATGGCCACAAAGTGTGAGTTAGAAAACCGTGATATCACCACAGAAATTCAAGCGGTATTGACTGATGTGGAAATGCCAGAAATGGATGGTTATGTATTGACTCAAAAAATTAAAGCAGATCCACGACTTCAGAAGTTACCGGTAATTATGCACTCCTCATTAACTGCATTGGCGAATCAAAATATGGGTAAAAGTGTCGGAGCAGATGCCTATGTGCCTAAGTTCAAACCTCAGGAGTTAGCTGATACTTTAGAGTCGTTTTTTGATAAAAACTAGAGATTAAATGAGGAAATAATATTATCAGTCGTAGATGAATGGATGCTACCTTGGTAATTTAAGATAAAAAAATAATATGTCAGATGAATAATAATAATTACAATGTGATTTCGATAGTTGATAGTTTAGTTAATATAACGAGTCATACTGAGAAAAATGTTTTAGAAAAGAGTTTATTGATCGCGCTTAATGAACTTGTTCCGACGACAAGTATTCGCTTATTTAAAGTTCAAAAATCGGCTGATAAGCATGAAATATCATTGTTAGCATTTTCTGCTAATGGGGTTGTTTCGTCTTCACAAAGTAGTCAGCAAGCCCATATAGTTTCAGATGAGTTATCACGGGCATTTGCGGCGATAGGTCAGCATGGCGGTATTGAGTCTATTCCTAATGCTGGTAATTCAGCTTGGCAAATTATTTACCCGACTTTTGATATTAATAACGATATTTTCATGATTTTAGTACAACGCTGTGAAAAACCAACAGCACAAGACCAACAAACGGTACATGGGATTTTCAAAGTCTACGCCAATCACCTGGCGTTAATTGAAAAAACACAACGAGATAAATTAACCGGCTTATTTAATCGTGAAACATTAGATGATGAAATTACCAAAATTTTGGTTAATGATTGTGACGATCTACTCAGTGTAAACCTCCATGACGCGCGTAGAAGCAGTGGGGCAGCCTGTAATTGGTTAGGTGTGATTGATATTGATCACTTCAAACGCATAAATGATGACTTTGGTCATTTGTATGGCGATGAAGTCCTCATTCTGACGTCTCGATTGATGACGTCGGGTTGTATCCGTGATGATGATTTAGTTTATCGTTATGGTGGGGAAGAGTTTGTGGTTTTACTGAAAGCATCTACTGAACAAGATGCGTTGAATGCATTTGAACGTCTACGACTGATTGTTGCTGATCATGAATTTCCTCAAGTGGGCAACGTTACAATCAGCATTGGTTTTGTCGAAATTACGAATCAACAAACACCATCAGATGTTATTGGTGAAGCTGATGGTGCTTTATATTATGCGAAGCATAATGGCCGCAATCAAACGCAAAGTTACCATCAATTGGTTGATGATGGTGAACTTGTGGTGGCTGAACATGTTGCCTCATCTGATGTCGAATTATTTTAAATATGAGTGGGATAAAAGAGCAATGAGTTTGAGACAGTTTAGCTTGGTTGATAGCTTTATTCTTGAGTGTGACAGAGCGATTAGAACCGTGATTGGTAAGCCGGAAACAACGGCAAGAAAAATACCTGGTGACGAGCTGGCTGAAGCAGACCTATCAGCTGACGAGCAGCAACAGTCGATACGCTTAATGCGTATTAATCATGCCGGTGAAGTTTCAGCGCAAGCCTTGTATCAAGGTCAGTCCTTAACGGCGACGCTGCCTGAAGTTAGAGATGCAATGGAGCATGCGGCGTTAGAAGAAAATGATCATTTGGTTTGGTGTCAGCAACGAATAGAGGCTTTTGGCGGACATACCAGTGTTTTAAATCCGCTGTGGTATCTAGGTTCGTTTGCTATTGGTGCGGCGGCTGGCAAGGTGGGTGATAAATGGAGTTTAGGTTTTGTTGCTGAAACTGAAAAACAAGTGGTTAAGCACCTTGGTGAACATTTAGAACAGATTAGCTCTAATGACATAAAAAGCCGAGCGGTATTAGAACAAATGAAAGTGGATGAACTACATCATGGCAGTATCGCGTTAGAAGCGGGAGGTGCTGAGTTACCTAGTCCGGTAAAACTAGTGATGGGCGCAATGTCAAAAGTAATGACAAAATCTAGTTATTGGCTTTAATTTAAAATAACGGGCGGTACTAATTTTACGATGTTTGAGTGAGCTGCACTGAAACATGAAATTTATTAGTATAGTTGTCATCGACATTGACTCGCATTACGATGCCTTCAGCGACAAAGGCGGGTAATCGATCACCGCTCGGGTTCATCACTATATTAATAGTGTCTCCTTCCTCCGGTGCGAAATCTGACAACATATACAGTCCTGTGGCACTGAGATCACCACTAACACCATGGTGTGTTATATCTTCTAATCCCTTAACTGAATAAGTCACCTGCGTTTCAATATTCATTCTGGCAAAATGACGTTTTTCATCATGTTCAGTCATTGTTCCTGCTCCACTTCAATGAAAATCACTGTTGTACCTAGCTATAAGGTATCCTAAGTCAAAAAGACATAATAGGCTAGAGAAAATTAAAGTGAATTCTACTCAATTACTTTCATCTGATTTATATCAATACTGCTCGATAGAGCAATTTAAATTTTCATCGACATCTGAACTAGAAACCTTGCCAACCATGATCGGCCAATCACGAGCACTTGAGGCTGTTGATTTTGGCATTAACATTGAAGGCGAAGGCTATAATCTTTATGTCATGGGGCCCAATGGTTCGGGCAAATATACCTTGGTGAAACGCTTTCTAGACGAACATGTAAAACATCGTCAACAAGCTCAGGATTGGGCATATTTCCATAACTTTATTGATCCACAAAATCCTTGGGCGATAGCGTTACCTGCTGGGCAGGGCAAGCAACTTAGACATGATATTGAAACGATTATTCAGTATTTAGAAGAAGATCTGCCTCATGCAGTTGATGATGAGTATTATCGAGGTCGTATTCGAGCTATAGATGAATCTGCTCGTCAACACCGTGTGCGTTTATTTGGTGCCTTACAAACGGAAGCAGATAAGCATGGTGTGGTTTTGCTGCGTATGCAAGATGGTAGTTATGCGTTTGCGGCAAAACGTGATGGCGAACCGCTGACTAGCGACGAGTTTGAACAGTTGCCATTAGAACAACAAGAGCAAACAGAACAAGCTATCGCAACATTACATGAAGATATGCAGCACACTTTATTAGAGTTAAAAGAGTGGGAGCGAGGCAATCTTAAAAAAGTAGCTGATTTAAATACCGAAGTGACCAATGAGACGATCACTAGGCAATTAAATAAGTTAAAACATGCCTATCCAAACTCGAATGAATTACAGAAGTATTTTGATGCCATGCAGGAAGATATCAAGGCCAATATAGATGCTTTTATTGATCCGCAAGAAAATAGTGAAGATTCAAATTTAGATCTCGATGATTCTTTATTGCGTCGTTATCAAATTAATTTGATTGTCGATAATAGTGCGGTACATGGAGCACCTGTTGTCTATGAAAACTTACCTAATCATCAAAGCTTATTAGGTTGCGTAGAAAATATGGCGATGATGGGGGCTTTAATTACTGATTTTAGTTTAATCAAAGCAGGCGCATTACATCGAGCGAATGGCGGTTATCTGATTCTAGATGCGGAGCAGTTATTAATGCAACCCTATGCTTGGGATGGATTAAAGCGTGCATTACTGGCGAAGGAATTACAATTTGATACCTTAGAGCGCATGTACAGTTTAGTGTCGACTGTATCTTTAGAGCCTGAACCGATCCCGTTAGACTTAAAAGTTATTTTATTGGGCGACAGGCACTTATATTATCAACTTTATGAGCTTGATCCTGAGTTTGCTGAGTTATTTAAAGTGGCTGCTGATTTTGAAGAGCACATGGAACGTTCAACTGAAAATCAACAATTATATGCTGGCATGATTGCCAGTACGATACATAAAGAAAGCCTGTTACATTTAGATAAGGCGGCGGTAGCAAGAGTCATCGAACATGGTGCTAGAACAATTGAAGACAGCAAGATGTTTTCTTTGCATCAAGGTGATATGACGGACTTATTACGCGAGTCATCGTACTGGGCTAGAAAAGATGCTGCCAAGTTGGTAACGGGAGAACATGTGCAGCGGGCATTAACTGCTCGTGAGCAACGCGTTGATCGGATGCGAGGCTTGTTTTATCAACAAATTAAACGTGATATCACGCGTATATCGGTCTCTGGAGAGCGAATAGGTCAGGTCAATGCTCTATCTGTATTAACGGTAGGTGCCTTTGATTTTGCTCAACCCTCGCGGTTAACTGCTAATTGCCGGTTTGGTGATGGTGATATTTTAGATATTGAAAGAGAAGTTGAACTCGGTGGTGATATTCATACGAAAGGTGTATTGATTTTAAGTGGCTACTTAGGCACTACTTATGCAAAAAACAAAGCTTTGTCGATGTCAGCAAGCTTGGTGTTTGAGCAAAGTTATGGCGAAGTGGATGGTGACAGTGCAACCTTAGCTGAACTATGTGCTTTATTATCAGCGATTGCAGAAGTGCCTATTAAACAATCTATGGCGATTACCGGCTCGATGAACCAACATGGTGAAGCGCAAGCGATTGGCGGTGTAAATGAAAAAATAGAAGGCTTTTTTGATGTTTGCCAACTATTAGATAAGCAACCAGGTCAGGGCGTTATTATTCCGCGCAGTAATATTCAACATTTAATGTTACGCAGTGATGTGATTGAGGCGGTGGAAAAAGGTGATTTCCACATTCATGCGATAGATACGGTAGAACAGGCCTTAGCTTTATTGACGGGCTTGCCTGTCGGTGAATTGAATGAGCAAGGTGAATACCCTACGGGCAGTTTTAATGCAGCTGTGGCCGCTCGAATACAATTGTGGGAAGAGGTGCATAAACATGAAAAAGAGTCAGCATCCGAAGATGCCGACTAAGATCGCTGAAAATTTTAGTTACCAAAATAGGACAGGCTAATAGTGACCCGGCGATCGTATAATAGGCCTTCATTCCAGCTACTATTGTCATAGGCATTTTGTTCGCCGTAATTGCTGGCTAATAATTGGCTAGGGTTGACGCCTGACTGTGTTAAGTGATTATTAACTTTGCTAAGACGTTGCTTGGACAATAAGCAATTGTCATCCGCAGTACCGCGCCAGTCACTATGCGACTCAAGATCGGCCCGTAGTTGAGGGTAGCGTTGTAATAACTGGCTAAGCTTATCTAGCCCTTGTTTAGCTTGAGGATGAATATCTGAGCTGTTGGTTAAGAAATAGATATCAAATTGATAGCTGTTAGCAAATTGGTTTAAATCATCAATATATGTGTGTTGTTCTTGTTTTAGTTTAACTGCTAACAGTTGTGTATCAGTATTGGCTTGCGTGATTTGCACTATGATTTCACTGAGTTCAGTTTCAAGGGTGGAAATAGACTGTTGCTGAGTTTGGATGAGTTGTTGCTGTTCTGATATGGTTTCAGCCTGACTTTGCTGGTGGCCATTCATAACGCCAAAGGAACCACCAATGATTGCTCCGATGGGGCCTGCGATTAATGATCCTGCTAGTAAACCGATGCCTCCTTGTGTCGCCTCCTGGTGAGCTTGTTGATCGTTATGTGGTATTTCATTCGCCAGTAAATTACTACTAGTTGCGATAAAAAGGGCAAAGCTAATAATTTTAATGTTCATATTGGTCTCCAGTTGATGATTCAGCGTGTCGTCCATGACGAGAGAAAATCCTTTTCTGCGCCGAGTGATGTTATTAAAACGTAATGGTATGGAGACAAAAGGTCGTGATTAAGGCAATCTGACGATAGAATGTGGCAGAAAAATGGCGAGGAGTATGTAGGACATGGCACGAAAAATAGCAATTGTCGAAGATGAGCCAGCAATTAGAGATAATTATGCGGAGGCGTTACGTCGACAAGGTTATGAAGTCGATACCTATGATCGCCGTCAACCAGCATTGACTGCATTTCAACATCAGTTGCCAGACTTGGCGATTATAGATATTGGCCTAGCTGATGAAGCGGAAGGCGGCTTTGAATTATGTCGAGCATTACGGGCAATGTCCGAGACGGTCCCCATTATTTTTTTAACAGCCCGCGATAGCGAACTTGATACCGTATCTGGTTTTCGATTGGGAGCAGATGACTATTTAACTAAAGATATTGGTTTAATACATCTTCAGGCTCGCATTGCAGCATTGTTTCGACGAGTTGATTTGATCGCGACGCCAGTGGCTGAGCAAGATTTAATCGTGCACGGTGAGTTAACGATAGACAGTGCACGTATGTTGGTGACCTATCAGCAGCAGGCTATTGCGCTAACGGTAACTGAGTTTTGGTTGGTTCATGCTTTAGCTCGATATGTGGGCCATGTTAAAACCCGAGAACAATTGATGCAGGCAGCTAATATCTATGTTGATGAAGATACCATTAGCTCACATATCAAACGAATCAGAAAAAAGTTTCAAGCGGAGAGCTGTGATTTTGCAGCTATTGAAACGGTATATGGTCTTGGTTATCGCTGGCTAGATAGTTCTGCTCGTTAAATGTCGATATGGCCGTTCACTAAATTAAAGCTACGCAGTAAATTACTACTGGTTTCTTTAGTTATCTTGTTATTGCCGTGGTTTGGGGTTAAATATATCCAAGTGGTCGAACGTTTATTGCAACAGCAGCAAGCACAAACCGTAGCAACCATTGTGAAAGCGACTGCAACATTAGTTGAACAGTATCCCTCGTTATTAACACAGCGTGACAATACCTACCGACAAACTGCTGGCAATTTAAGTAGTGTAGTGACAGCTGTTACTAGCCCTATTCAGGTAGATGGCTATAACGATGATTGGTTGGAGTACTACGAGTTACTACAAACACTGCCAGCTAATAACCAACTTAATAGTCAGCAAAAGTTAGATCCACAAACGCTTTCTGCTCGTTATATCTTTGCCCAGCAACAGCAACAGCTAAAGCTCTTTTTAGATGTCGTTGATGATCAAGTTAAATTGCGTAATCCTCGCCAATTAAAACGGCATGGTGGCGATGCGATTATTTTAGCGATTACAGACAAAAAACAACGCAGCCAGCGCTATATTTTGACGACCAGTGCACCAGGAAAAGTGAATGCTTATGAATATATAGGTAGCTACCTCGATCCTGTTATTGTAAAAGCTGAACCGTTAATTAAAGCGGCATGGCAGTTGTCACCTTATGGCTATCGGTTGGAATTGTCATTACCGTTATCGGCGATGGGGGATAGTCTTGCACTTGCTATTGTAGATATAGATAGCAGTGAACAGCTAGCCCAAGTAATAGGTTTAGGCGATGTAAATAATCGAAATAAATTTAGTAAATTATGGTTACCATCAGTTGAATTGAGTCATGTTTTGGCCAAGATGGCGGGCAAAGGAGAGCGACTTTGGTTAGTAGATCGGCAGCAGATCAAGTTTGCCTCGGCTGGCAAGGGGGATATCGAGATCGGCTCACAGGAGTTGACTACGGCTGTTGATTGGTTATATCAGTTATTTTTAACGCCACCCATTTCAGATGATGAATCTATTTCTCATGAGCAGCTAGTCCTAGCAGGGCCTGCAGTCAAATCAGCTCTAGCTGGCCACAGTGAAACTGAGCGGCGCCAAACAAGTAAAAATGATGCGGTAATGTTAGTTGCTGCTCACCCCATCCATGTCGATGGACAAGTGATTGCAGCTGTGGTCGTTGAAAAAAATACCAATGCTATCTTGGCTATTCAAAATGAGGCGATGAAAGCGCTGCTAGATACAACTTTGCTCGTAATTTTTATTGTTGTTGTTGTGTTATTTGGCTTTGCAAGCTACTTATCTATACGTATTAGACGGTTAAACCGAGATATTGCACTTGCGGTTAATGATGATGGACGAGTATCAGGCTGTTTTGACATCAAAAATGAATATGACGAGCTAGGTGAACTACGCCAAAATTTCGGTCAATTATTTACACGCCTTGGTCTTTATAATCATTATTTAGAAGCATTAGCTTCACGATTATCCCATGAGTTACGCACGCCTATAGCGGTGATCAAAACATCACTAGAACATGTAGAAACGTATGTTGATGATGAAGGTCAACGTTATCTAGAGCGAGCACGTACCGGTAGTGATCGGATCAATGATATTGTCGCGAGAATGAGTGAGGCGAGTCGATTGGAACAAACTGTTTCAACGATAGAGTTTACTAATTTTGAGTTGCAGCAACTTATAAAAACTATTTTCCAGGCCTATCAAGATATCTATCCAAATGTAGGATTCGACCTCAAATTTTCACCGACAACGCTGTCTATATTTGGCTCACAAGAACTTATTGTACAAATGCTGGATAAACTAGTTGCTAATGCCGTTGATTTTCATACCGATGGCAGTCGAATAGAGTTATCGATCATCAACGATGAAAATAGCTGTTCTTTAGCTATAAAAAATACAGGCGTTCAGCTGCCCGATGGGATGGATCAACAAGTATTTCAGCCGATGGTCTCAGAAAGAAGTTGCGTAGATGATGTAAAACCACATTTAGGCTTAGGACTATATATAGTTAAACTCATTGTAGAACAACACAAAGGCACCGTTCATGCAGAAAATTGGCAACAAGGAGTGGAGATATTTGTCGAACTGCCGATAGTAAGACCATAAAGCTATTTTATTGACTGGAGCAGTCAGGAATGAAGTTAAATGGAATGATTAAAGTAATCACATTATTACTCGTTATGTGTGCCTGCCTGCCTGCTGGAGCCGTTGTTATTCCACCAGTGCCAACTGAGCCTATTTACTTTGAACCGCACGTTATTGATGCACCTGACGACTTAAGGCACCAAAGTTGTGCGCAATTAGATAATAATATTCGTTATTTACAACCCTATAAATATAGTTATAAACCTAATTACTACCAAGACAATAGTAATAAGCTTGCAACGGCAATGATAACGGTCGATGCGCTACCTATAGTAGGTGAATGGTTAGGTTTTGCTTATTTAGGCTATTCAGCATTAGTTGAAGAAAAAGAAAATAGAAGGATATTGCTTGTAAAACAACAGATTGCAATGTTTCAGCAGCTTAAGTCTGAGAAGCATTGCTTTGAATAGTTCGAGATAGAAAAACGAAGGAGAAATCAATTATTTTCTTGTGAAGTTGTAATTTAGTCATGTAGTATCGAAAGCGGTTTCCCCAGAGGTACGTAACAATGACAAATACAATGGATTTGAAAGTAAAGTGGTTTGAAGCTAATTTAGAAACAGCTCGAACAAGCCGTAAAAAGTGGTTTGAGGCTAATGAACAGCCAATAGAAACCAACGGAACACCATGGTATGAAGCCAACCTAGTTGAGCACTTAGATACCAAGAAAAAATGGTATCAAGCTAATTTAGAATTAGCAGTGGCATCTGTTAGACAAACACGACAAAAGTGGTACGAAGCAAATTTAGATAACCAACAAACAGATAAACACTGGTATGAAATCAGTGATGAAAAATACAGTGATACTAAACAAAAATGGTATCAGGCTAATTTAGCTGCGGCTCGAGCCAGTCATGAAAAATGGTATGAGGCTAACTTAAATACTCAACCAACGGATAAGCATTGGTATGAAATTAGTGATGAGAAATACAGTGATACTAAGCAAAAGTGGTATCAGGCTAATTTAGAAGCGGTTCGTGCAGGTACCAAAAGAAGGTGGTATGAAGCCAATCAAGTTACTGCTGCCCATGCTGATAGCAAACAAAAATGGCTTGCTGCCAATTTAGAATTGGCAAGAACAAAAGCAATCAAAGAAAAATGGTTTGCACAAAATACTGAAACGGCCCGACAAGGTCAAAAAAAATGGTATCAAGCAAATAAATCTGCAGTAAGTATTTCATCAACACCATGGTATAAAGCAAATTTGGTCAAGCACCATGAGACAAAAGAAAAATGGTACAAGGCTAATTTAGAGCAGGCTGTTGCCTCAGCTAGAAGTACAAGAAATAAGTGGTATCAAGCAAATCAGCACGAAACGGTGTCTGCGACGCCATGGTATGAGGCAAATGAACAGCGTTATTCAGATGTGACTCAATCATGGTTTGAAGCGAACTTGGCAACGGCCCGAACTACTCATAAAAAATGGTATGAAGCTAATTTAACTAAGCAGTCTGCCGAACATCACTGGTATGAAATTAGTGATGAGAAACAAAGTGAGACTAAGAAAAAATGGTACCAAGCAAATTTAGAGGCAGCAAGATCAACTCAAAATAAGTGGTATGAAGCTAATATTACTGCAATTCCGGATTCTCATACGGAAGCTAAGCAGAAATGGTACGCAGATAATTTAGCTCTGACTCGAACTAAAGAGACTAAACGCAAATGGTTTGCAGAAAATACCGCTGCAACGCGTAAATAAAAGTAAGTTCTAACACTGTATAGATTAGTTCGTTATAACGTTTTTGGTTACGGTTATAATAGCTCATACAGTATAGTTAGACAGTAGATATTCTTTAACGATGACTGCCTACCCATTTGGGTGGGTAGTTTTATGTATGGGTTTTGTTTTTTTATTCTCGACTTTCAATTCAGCACCTTAAATATATAGTCATCTAAATCCTTTTATTTTTGAGATAAATGAAGTTTATGGCAAGTGAAGATAAGTTCTTAGACGGGTTCAAACGATTTAAAAAACAGTATTTTGGTAACGACAGCCAACTATATGACAGCATGAAAAATAGTCAGCCAGCTAAAACATTGATGATTGCATGCTGTGATTCTCGGGTTGATCCAGCAATTTTAACTGATTGCGATCCTGGCGATTTATTCACTGTGAGAAATGTGGCGAATCTAGTGCCACCATGTGAAGATGGTGGGCACTACCATGGTACAAGTGCAGCATTAGAGTATGCTGTAAATCACTTGGAAGTTGAAAACATCATCGTTATGGGCCACGCAAACTGCGGTGGTATCAAGGCTTTATGGAATGCTGAGGAGAATATTTCACGCTCAGATAACCCTTCCTTTATTGATTCTTGGGTCTCGATTGCCCAACCAGCAAAAGCAAGAGTTAAACGAACATTTTCTGAGCGTTCGCCGCAGGATCAATTGACCTTGTGTGAACAACAGTCAGTGCTTGTTTCACTAGATAACTTATTAAGCTTCTCGTGTATACAAGAACGTGTTGAACAAGGTGAGCTGAGTCTTCATGGCTGGTACTTTGATATGCCTACGGGTGAGCTACTTAGTTATAACTCGACAACAAAAGAGTTTGAAGTCGTTAACTAAAAATTAAAAGCCCTAAAGACCAACAGGTTTAGGGCTTTTTTTCGTTTATTGTTCCGTTGTTTTTTCTGGCACAGACTTTTCTATTTCGCTAGTCTTTTCAGCCTCAATCACAGGCTCATCATCGCCAAGACCAATAGCGTTCATTAAACTACCAAATAAGCTAGTTTTCTTTTCCGTTAATGGCACCACAACATTGCTATCTTTACGCTCATTTTGAGGTAAATCTACCCGCGCAACCGTTCGGGTGTCACCTTCAACATGATTGAGTGTCTCATCTGGATTAAAGATTAAGGTTACCCGTCGTTGTTCTCGATTTCCATTACCTGGATGAAAGCTATAAATATAGTCCCAGCGATTAGGGTGAAAGGTATCAATTAGCAACGGTGTGCCCATAATATAAGCGACTTGGCTCTTGCTCATGCCAGCTTCAAGCTTATTGATCATATCTTGAGATACATCATTGCCCTGTTGGATATCTATGCGATAAACTCCGGGGATTTTGTCTGTACTGCAGGCACTAATTAATAAAATAAGAGCGGAAAGGCTATAAATGAGAAGGGTTTTCATTTAATATTTAGTTTCTATAGTTAATTACCAGACTGTGATGATACGCTAATCACTCAGTTTCGACGAGGTGTCAATAAAAATGGAAAGTCAGGATCTAAGAAAAGCAGGATTAAAAGTCACATTACCTAGATTAAAAGTATTAGAAATTCTGGAAAAGACTGAACAGCGTCATATGAGCGCTGAAGACGTATATAAGTCACTTCTAGAAATGGGTGAGGAAATTGGTCTTGCGACTGTTTATCGGGTTCTAACTCAGTTTGAAGATGCTGGATTAGTTGCTCGCTTGAGTATTGATGGTGGCCATGCTGTTTTTGAGTTGGAAGATGGAATACACCATGATCACCTTTTATGTGTTCGCTGTAACCGAATCGAAGAATTTACTGATGACGTGATTGAAGAGCGTCAACGAGCAATTGCCAAGCAAAAAGGTTTTCAGATGACAGATCACGCCTTATATATTTACGGTATTTGCACTGAATGCCAATAAATAAATGACATGAGCCGTTGGCTAATCCAAACTCTATGGTGTTGACCTTAGATGAGGCGTCTGCAGGCGTCGATTTATAGAGGTAATAGAGTTTGGATGTTTATTTTAAATCGATAGACAACATTTCTTCAGCATGAAGTCGTGTTTTTTCAGTCAAGGTGACACCGCCTAACATACGAGCAATTTCTTCGATTCGCGCTGGGTCATCAAGTGCGGTAATTTCTATCCGAGTACTGTCAGCAGATTGCACCTTTTTTACTTGTAATTGTTGATGCGCCTGAGCTGCAACTTGAGGTAAGTGGGTGATACAAATGACTTGTTGCGTACTAGCAAGTTCTCGTAAATGCTGGCCTACTATTTCAGCGATACCACCGCCGATACCAACATCTACTTCATCAAATACAAGCGTTGGTACACTGCGACTGCCTGCGGTAACCACTTGAATCGCCAAGCTGATACGGGCAAGTTCGCCGCCGGAAGCAACTTTAACCAACTCACCGGCGTTTTGACCAGGATTGGTACTGACTAATAATTGGATTTGATCCGAACCTGTTTCATTAAAGTGGTTATCTGCCATTGGGGTGATGACAATTTCGATTCGGCCAGAAGGTATAGCAAGCTGTTGGATAGATTGAGTGATTTGTTTAGCTAATGGAATGGCTGCTTTTTTGCGTGAGCGATTAATGTTATCACACAATTTCCGACATGTTTTTTCTTGCGCGCTGAGCTGTTGTTGTATATTTTCTAGCTGGCTATCAATTGCAGATAATGAGTTTAATTCATCGGCCAGTTGTTGGTAGTGGCTGGGAAGCGACTCAATTTCTACATGGTGTTTACGGGCGAGTTCATGCAACGTCGATAATTGTGTTTCTACTTCAGCTAAGCGATCCGGGTTAACCTCGGTACTATCTCGGTAATGGCGAAGGTCTCCACCACATTCATCGAGTTGTATGACAATAGAACTTAATGTTTCAACGATATCTGTAAATTTTGGCTCAATGTCCTGAGCATTTTCTAAATCAGTTAATACAGCACTAATTACGCTGTAGCTATCACCTTGTTCCTGTTCAAATAAACGGTGTAGGCCAGCTTGTACTGTTCCTAGTAACTGACTAGCGTGAGCAAGTTGTTGTTGTTCTTTTAATAGTGAAGAGACGCTGTCATCGGTTAACTCCAATGCTTCTAATTCATTAACTTGATAGTTTAAAAGTTCTAATCGAGCTGTTTGATCATGGGTTTGCTGCTGCAAGCTGGTAAATTGCTGTTGTAAGTGTTGCCACTGTTTATAGGCAGTGGCTAACAATTTAAGTTTCGGTTTGGTCTTGGCTACCGTATCAATCAAAATACGTTGCGTTTCAGGCCGAACCAATGATTGATGAGCATGTTGGCCATGTATATCAATAGTGCGTTCGCTAATGGCGCGTAATTGGCTTAATGGTACTGTACGGCCGTTAATATAAGCACGAGAACGACCATCTTTGGCTATTGTACGTCTAAGCTGACATTGATCGTCATCATCAAGTTCTTGATCAATTAGCCATTGGTGTAGCAATTTATTTTGCGAGGTATCAAAACTGGCGGAAACTTCAGCTCGGTCACAGCCGTAACGAATCATATTAGAATCAGCACGGTCACCTAATACTAAACTTAAAGCATCAACTAATAGTGATTTACCGGCGCCCGTTTCGCCAGTGAGTGAGGTCATGCCATTGTTGAAAGTAAGTTCGAGGTCATCCACCACTGCTAGGTGACGAACGCCTAACTGAATTAACATGTGAGTTTTTTACCCCACTCTAATTTTGCACGTAAAATAGAATAATGATCATGGTCTTCAAGGTGCAATAGATTAATTTTCTGAGCATGTCGCTGAATTTTTAATGTATCTCCAGGCTGTAAGATTTGTCCTGGTCGTCCATCACAAGTCACCATTGTTGTGGTGTAACTTTGCTCGCTTACCACGATATCTATCGTATTAGATGCCGCAATAACAAGAGGGCGATTACTCAGTGCATGTGGACTCACTGAGGCAAGAACAACGGCATCAAGATTAACATCAAGAATAGGGCCTCCAGCTGACATGGCGTAGGCAGTTGAACCGGTAGGAGTGGCAATCACTAGACCATCGGCACGTTGGCTATTCAGGAAGCGACCATTGATATAAGTTTCAAATTCAATCATGCGCAAGCTTTGATGAGAATGAATAACAATATCATTCATAGCAATAGTTGAAGCTTTGTCGCCATTGATGGTGACTTGTAATAAAAAGCGGGTATCTTCGCGGTATTTACCTGCCAGGATGGCAGTCAATTGTTGCTCTAGTTTAGTGAGTGTTAAATCTGCTAGAAAGCCTAAACGACCAACATTAATCCCCACTACAGGTAAAACAGTACCGGCTAAGGCACGGGAAACAGACAGTATCGTGCCATCACCGCCAATTGCGATGGCAAGATCGCATTGCTTTGGAAAGTCATTAATGGAAATAACATCAATGTCTGTTAAAAAACTGAGAGGTTCATTGATAAAAATAGTCAGTGACTTCGATTGAAGAAATTCGATAACTTTAATGACCGCATGTTCTATTACAGGATCGTCTCTACGAATATAGAGGCCTATACGTACGAATTGATGGTTCATATTGTGAGTTGAATACCTATTAACTATTTGCTCGTGAATGAGATAGTAATGGTTTTAGACAAAAATCCAAAGTACAAATGCGATATATCTACATTGTTTATGCTGATAATAGGTTAAACAGAATAACTATAAGATGATAGAATGGGCTGATTTTAACTTAACTTCTTAAATGGAAACTAAAATGGCGATTGAACGTACTATTTCTATCATCAAACCTGATGCAGTAGCAAAAAATGTAATTGGTGATATCTATTCACGCTTTGAAAAAGCAGGCTTAAAAGTGGTGGCTTCACGTATGTTACACCTTAGCCAACAACAAGCAGAAGGTTTCTATGCGGAGCATAGCGAACGTCCATTTTTTGGTGCTTTAGTAAGTTTCATGACATCTGGCCCAGTAATGGTTCAAGTGCTTGAAGGTGAAGGTGCTGTATTAAAAAATCGTGATTTGATGGGTGCTACGAACCCAGCTGATGCAGATGCTGGCACTATCCGTGCTGATTTTGCTGAAAGTATTGATGAAAATGCCGCTCATGGTTCAGATTCAACAGAAAGCGCAGCACGTGAAATTGCTTATTTCTTCACTGAAGATCAGCTTTGTGCTCGCACTCGCTAGGAACTAGATAATACGATGCGCACGAATCTACTTGGTTTAGACCTCAAAGGCCTAGAAGCTTTTTTTATTGAATTAGATGAGAAGACTTTCCGTGCGCGTCAGTTATTGCAATGGATACATCAGTATCGCGTAACTGATTTTGCTGAAATGACTAATTTGAGCAAAACATTACGACAAAAGCTGCAAGAATCTGCGGAAGTTACACCGCCTGAAGTTTTACAAGAATATCTATCAAAAGATGGTACCCGAAAGTGGATTATTAAACTTTCTTGTGGCAACTCAATTGAAACGGTTTATATCCCTGAAGCTGGCCGTGGCACATTATGTGTTTCCTCGCAGGTAGGCTGTGCGCTTGCTTGCACCTTCTGCTCTACTGCGCAACAAGGCTTTAATCGCAACTTAACCGCTAGTGAGATTATTGGTCAAGTATGGTTGGCTAATGAAGCGCTGGGCAAAGAACCTAAGGGAAATAGAGTTGTTACCAATGTCGTTATGATGGGCATGGGCGAACCACTTGCAAACTACAAAAATGTAATACCGGCAATGAATTTAATGCGTGATGACCTTGCCTACGGCATTTCATGGCGTAGAGTGACATTAAGTACCTCGGGCATGGTTCCGATGATTGATAAATTGCGTGAAGATTGTCATGTCAGTCTCGCAATATCTTTGCATGCTGCCAATGATAAATTACGTAGTGAGATCATTCCCTTAAACGACAAATATCCAATTGCTGAGTTATTGGCTGCTTGTAAACGTTATGTTGAAGGCTCGCAACGCCGTCATATTACCGTGGAATATGTACTGTTGGCAGGGATCAATGATTCCGATAAAGATGTGAAAGACTTAATACGTATTTTGAAAGGTTTGCCAACCAAGATAAACCTTATCCCGTTTAATCCTTTCCCAGGGACTGATTACAAATGTTCTTCCCGTAATGTACAGATGCGTTTTAAACAACAATTAATTGATGCTGGTTTAGTTGCCACGATACGTAAAACAAGAGGTGATGATATTGTCGCTGCCTGTGGCCAACTCGCTGGGGAAGTACAAGATAAAACTCGTCGAACTGAGCGCTTGAAACAACAAAAGGAAGTAGCTTAATAATGGCTGGGAATGCAAAAAACATTTGTATTGCGTTAGTTTTACTTATGGTTAGTGCGTGTACTACTCCTGGTGGTAGTCGACCGATAGAGCAGGTTGCCCCAGATCCAAAAGCAGCCGAAATAAATATGCGACTGGGGCTAAATTACCTGCAACGAGGTAATTATGAAATTGCCTTAGAAAAATTGCAAAAATCATTACGGCAAAACCCAAACCTACCAAGCGCACACAATACGATTGCCTTGCTATATCAACAATTGAAGGAAAGTGATAAAGCTGAGAAGCACTTTAAAGAGGCCGTTAGACGCGCTCCAGATTATTCAGAAGCTCAAAATAATTACGGTGTGTTTTTATGCCAACAGCAACGTTACGAAGAATCTGAACAGTATTTTCTTGCTGCGATTAAAAATCCACTCTATCGTAGAAAAGCTCAAGCATTAGAAAATACTGGCGTTTGCGCTATGCGAATTCCGGATTATGAGCGTGCCGAAACATATTTTCGTCAATCCTTACAACTTAATCCTAAAATGTCTACATCGCTGATTAAAATGGCTGAAATTAGCCATCAACAACAAGATTTTCTACAAGCTAGGGCCTATATTCAACGATATCGCGATATTGCAGCATGGACGGCGAAGTCATTGCTATTAGCGATAAAAACGGAAAACCAACTTAACGATCAAGATGCTGTCGCCAGTTATGCTTTATTGTTACGTGCTCGCTTTCCAGACTCTGATGAAAGCCTACAAGTTAAAAAAGGGCTGTATTAACAATGGTGACAGAGGCTGATGAAATAAAGGCTGTTGAGATCGAACCTAGCGTTGGTAAGCGGCTAAGGTTAATGCGAGAGTCAAAAAACTTTTCCGTCGCAGAAGTGGCTGTTCAATTACGATTAACGAAAGACACTATTTTAAATTTAGAGAATCAACAGTGGCATAAATTACATGGCCGGGCTTATGCTCGCGGTTATTTCTCTAGTTATACGAAGTTGTTGGGCTTACCCGAAAATGAATTATTGGCGGCATTTAATGTTGAATATAAATTGTCGGAAGCAGAACTACCACCATCGCCTCACAGTTTAAACTCTGCAAATAAAAAGGCGTTTCCTTGGATGGCGGTTATATTTTTATTGCTTGCCTCATTGTTAACTGGTTTTGCTTATATTCAATGGCAGCAGTCTGAAGACAGTGATTCAGACCTCATTGATGAAAATACACAATGGCAGCAATCAAATGAAAATCAACAGCCTGAATACGATGCATTTGATGCCAGCGTTGTTGAGCCACTAAGTCCTACTGAAAATCTACAACAAGAGCAAAGTAACAACGCATCATCAACAGATGAAATTGAACAAAGTATCGGTAACGATGAATTATCTAATCTACAAGTGGACGTTGATGGCCAAGCATTGTCAGTAGAATCTGTTGCCGATGAAAAACCGATTGTTGTAGCGTTACTTGAACTCTATCCATTACAGGATTGCTGGGTTGAAGTAAGTGATGCCAGCGATACAGTCCTATTGTATAAAACAATCAAAGCGAATGAATCAGTCAGCTTAACGGGCACAGCCCCCTTAAGCGTCAAGCTCGGCAGCGCGGCAAGTGTCACTGTTAAATTCAATGATGCATTATTTGATACGACGCCATTTACTAGTAATGGGGTTGCATCATTTACTTTAGAGGTGAAGTCATAGTGAAGTCGGTAACAAATATTGTGCGAAGAAAATCTCGGCAGATTATGGTGGGTAATGTCCCCGTAGGTGGTGATGCGCCTATCGCTGTGCAAAGTATGACCAATACTGAAACAACAGATGTTGTGGCAACAGTAAATCAAATTAAAGCACTGCAAAATGTGGGTGCAGATATCGTTCGGGTATCGGTACCATCGATGGATGCCGCAGAAGCCTTTGGTCAAATTAAAAAACAAGTATCGGTACCATTAGTCGCTGATATTCATTTTGATTATCGAATAGCTCTACGTGTCGCTGAGTTGGGCGTAGATTGCTTACGAATTAATCCAGGTAACATTGGCCGTGAAGACCGAGTAAGAGCGGTCGTGGAAAGCGCCAGAGATCATGGTATTCCAATTCGTATCGGTGTTAATGCTGGATCGTTAGAAAAAGAGATACAAAAAAAATACGGTGAGCCTACGCCAGATGCCCTAGTGGAATCAGCGTTAAGACATATAGATATTTTAGACCGATTAAATTACCCAGAATTTAAAGTTAGTTTAAAAGCTTCAGATGTATTCATGACCGTTCATGCATATCGAAAACTGGCTGATCAAATTGAACAACCCTTGCATTTAGGTATTACTGAAGCTGGTGGTTTTCGTTCGGGCTCAGTTAAATCTGCGATAGGGCTTGGCATGCTGCTAGCTGATGGTATCGGCGATACTATTCGTGTTTCATTGGCTGCGGATCCAGTAGAAGAAATTCGGGTAGGTTTTGATATCCTCAGAAGTTTACGGATTAGAAATAAGGGCATTAATTTAATTGCCTGTCCATCATGCTCTCGTCAAAATTTTGATGTTATTGCCACGGTGAATGAACTAGAGAATCGACTTGAAGATATTCTTGAACCTATGGATGTAGCGGTGATTGGCTGTGTAGTTAATGGTCCTGGTGAAGCAAAAGAAGTGGCGATTGGTCTTACTGGTGGTAGTCCAAATTTACTGTATGTTGATGGCAAGCCGAGTCACAAACTGAGCAATGAAGCTTTGGTTGATGAAATCGAGCGTGAAGTTCGTCAGCGTATTGCACGTCAACAAGCAAACAATAAAGATAGAATCATTCCGATAAAGGATATTAGTTAAGCGTGGCAGAAATTATTCGTTCAATCAGGGGTATGAATGACATACTTCCTGAAGTTACTCCCTATTGGCAAGCCGTAGAAACAGCATTAAAAGAAGTTCTTTCCGGCTATGGCTATCAAGAAATACGTTTTCCCATTGTTGAAAAAACAGAGTTATTTTGTCGCTCGATAGGTGAAGTAACTGATATTGTTGAAAAAGAAATGTATACCTTTGCTGATCGCAATGGTGACAATCTTACCCTTCGTCCAGAAGGTACCGCCGGTTGTGTACGTGCCGCGATGCAAAATGGCATGCTTAATCAAACACAACGATTGTGGTATATGGGGCCGATGTTTCGGCATGAACGTCCTCAAAAGGGACGTTATCGACAGTTTCATCAGCTAGGTGCTGAAGCATATGGCTTTAATGGCCCTGACATTGATGCTGAAATGATTTTGATGACAGCACGATTGTGGAAAAAACTAAACCTTACAGGTGTTAGTTTACAGTTAAATTCATTAGGTTCTACGCAAGCGAGATTAGCTTATCGTGACGTCTTAATTACTTATTTTGAGGCCCATCAAGATGAGTTAGATGAGGATAGTCAACGTCGTTTACATAGTAATCCGTTACGGATTCTGGATAGTAAAAATCCAGCAATGCAGGCGCTAAATGAAGCTGCTCCAAAATTAATTGATCACTTAGATGATGAGTCCAAACAAGAGTTTGAGCAGTTATGCCAAATCTTAGATAGCGCCGGTCTCGACTATGAGATTAACCCTCGTTTAGTGCGCGGGCTAGATTATTACGGTAAAACGGTATTTGAATGGGTAACTGATCATTTAGGCTCGCAAGGTACAGTATGTGCCGGTGGCCGTTATGATAGTTTGGTCGAACAGTTAGGTGGTAAAGGGGCAGCAGCAATTGGTTTTGCTATCGGCTTAGAGCGCTTGATAGCGTTACTTGAAGCGATGGACTCATTACCTGAAACACCGACAATTGATGCTTATTTAGTGGCTGTGGGCGAGCAAGCAAATCAATGTTCTTTACAACTAGCTGAGACTTTACGAGATCAAATTCCAGCTTTGAAGTTGATTACCCACTGCGGTGGTGGTAGTTTTAAGAGCCAATTTAAACGAGCAGACCGCAGCGGTGCGAGATGGACGTTGATCTTAGGTGACGATGAAGTCGCTCAAAAAGTGATTGGTGTGAAGACAATGGCGACAGGTGAGCAAGAAACAGTCACTTGGGATGCATTGCCAACTTATTTAAGTAAATAAAACTAAAAAGAACCACAGAAGAAGAATATGACACCTTTAAATATACCCGAATGGCAGTCTTTAGCTAGGCATTACTCTGACCTTAAGTTTGTTTCTATGCGTGAGCAGTTTGCATTGGACTCGGGTCGATTTGATCGCTTTTCAGTAAAAAGTGGCGATTTATTGTTAGATTATTCAAAAAACCGTATTACACAAGAAACCATTGATAAGCTCATTGAGTTAGCTGAAGCCGTGAATATCCCTGATTGGATCGAGCGCATGTTTACCGGCGATACGATTAACCTTACTGAAGGTAGAGCGGTTCTTCATACTGCATTACGAAATCGAAGTAATACGCCTGTCATGGTTGATGGCGAAGATGTAATGCCATTGGTTAATGCTGTATTAGCCAAGATGAAAGCCTTCTGTGAGCAAGTTCACAATGGTAGTCGCTTAGGTTTTAGTGGCAAACGCATTACCGATATCGTCAATATTGGTATTGGTGGCTCAGATCTTGGTCCGGCGATGATTTGTGATGCTTTAGAACCTTATGCAGTCGAAGGCATGGCGGCGCATTTTGTATCTAATGTTGATGGCACAGATTTAAGTACGACATTAGCAAAACTTAATCCTGAAACAACACTGTTTGTTATAGCATCAAAAACATTCACTACCCAAGAAACCTTAACGAATGCTGAGTCAGCACGAGATTGGTTTTTAAAAGCGGCTAAGCAAGAAGATGTAGCAAAGCATTTTGTTGCCGTTTCAACCAATGCAGAAGCCGTGGCTAATTTTGGTATAGATACCGAAAATATGTTCGAGTTCTGGGATTGGGTCGGCGGACGTTACTCATTTTGGAGTGCTATTGGTTTACCTATCGCACTTTATGTTGGTATGGATAATTTTGAGCGGCTATTAGATGGCGGCCATGAAATGGATAACCATTTCCGTAATCAACCTTTGGCTGAAAACATTCCTGTCATTATGGGTTTATTGGGGATTTGGTACGCTAATTTCTTCAATGCTCAAACACAAGCTATAGTTCCTTATGATCATTCACTTGCTCGCTTCCCTAGCTATATGCAGCAGTTGGATATGGAGAGTAACGGTAAGTTTATTAACCGTGGTGGTCAACGAATTAGTTATAAAACAGGGCCAGTTATTTGGGGAACTCCAGGAACCAATGGTCAACATGCTTATTTCCAGCTTATTCATCAAGGAACGCAATTAATTCCTGTTGATTTTGTATTACCGGTAAATAGTCATTATCCAAAAAGTGACCATCAATCGATATTACTCGCTAATGGTTTGGCGCAATCAGAAGCGCTGATGAAAGGTAAAACAGCTGAAGAAGTACGGGTAGAACTTAGCAATGAAGGTTATGAAGGTAAAGAGCTAGAAGCTTTACTTCCGCATAAAGTATTCCCCGGTAATCGCCCTAGTAATATTTTGTTGTTCTCTAAATTAACCCCTGAAATGTTAGGTCAATTAGTTGCGATGTATGAACATAAAGTATTTGTACAAGGTGCGATTTGGAATATAAACTCATTTGACCAATGGGGTGTTGAGTTAGGTAAACAATTAGCAAAAGCTATTTTGCCTGACTTAGCTGATGATGCAGCAATTTCTGCTCATGATAGTTCTACAACAAATATGATTAAATTAATTAGAGAATTACGACAAAGCTAACTGGCAATTCTGTTTTAATATATGTATAAAAAAAAGAGCCGATAATTTGATTATCGGCTCTTTTTTTATTTGAAACTTACTGCTATTTCAGCACTAGCGAATTTTCTTAATGACCAGGCCTGCTAGTGGAGGCAGGTTAATTTCAACAGAGTACGGCCTATCTGACCATGGTGTCGGTTCAGCCGTTAGTATGCTGTGATTGCTAACATTACTACCACCATAAAACTCTGAATCAGAACTAAGCAATATTTCATAATCACCAGCTTCTAGCAAACCAATTCGGTAATTTTGTCTAGGAACGGGTGTGAAGTTAAAGATGGTAATAATAAAATCATTTTCAGACTTACGAATATAGCTGAGTACCGAGTGCTGTCGATCATTACAGTCTAACCACTCAAAACCATGAGGATCGAAATCATGCTTGTGTAGCGGTGTCTGTTCTACATAAAGCTTATTTAGATCGGCAACCAGCGTTTGCATGCCGGAATGATTGGGATAATCTAAGGTATACCAATCAAGGGCACGTTCGCAGTTCCATTCTGTACCTTGAGCAAACTCCGAGCCCATAAACAGTAGCTTCTTACCTGGATAAGTAAACATTAAGGTGTATAACAAGCGAAGATTAGCAAACTGTTGCCATTCATCACCGGGCATTTTATTGACCATCGAGCCTTTGCCATGGACAACTTCATCATGTGAAAACGGTAATACAAAGTTTTCAGTGAAGGCGTATAACAAGCCAAAAGTGAGTGAATCATGATGGTAATGACGATGAATAGGATCTTGTTGCATATATTGTAAAACATCGTGCATCCAGCCCATATTCCATTTCATTGAGAAGCCTAAACCTCCCATATGACTTGGGCGAGAAACCATTGGATATGAGGTTGATTCTTCAGCGGCGATAATACAACCAGGGTGTTCCTTATGTAATACCGTATTCATATGCTGTAAAAATTTAATGACTTCTAAATTTTCACGACCACCGTGTTCATTCGGAATCCATTGTCCTTCTTCTCGAGAATAATCGAGATATAACATCGAGGCGACAGCATCAACACGAAGGCCATCAATGTGGAACTCTTCTAACCAGAAAAAAGCACTCGATAATAAAAAGTTACTGACTTCAGCACGGCCATAATTGAAGATTAATGTTCCCCAATCCTGATGTTCACCTTGTCGAGGATCAGCATGTTCATAAAGTGCACTACCATCAAATTTTGCTAAGCCATGACTGTCTTTAGGGAAGTGGCCTGGCACCCAATCAAGAATGACGCCAATATTGTTCTGATGACATTGATCAATGAAGTAACGTAAGTCATCCGGTGAGCCAAAACGGCTAGTCGGTGCAAAGTAGCCTGTAGTTTGGTAGCCCCAAGAAATATCGAGTGGATGTTCGGTAATGGGTAATAACTCAATATGGGTGAAGCCCATTTTTTTTACATAGGGAACCAGTTGTTCAGCAAACTCCCGATAGTTTAGAAATTCACCCTGTTCATTTCGTTGCCAAGAACCTAAGTGAACCTCATAGACGGAGTGTGGTTGATGTAACCAATCTGTTTTTTCTCGTAGGTCCATCCAATCATCATCTAACCATTCATGTTGGCTGGCCTGAGAAATAACAGACGCGGTGCCTGGTCTAAGTTCTGTTTGCTGTGCATAGGGATCCATCTTAAGATGCAATGAACCGTCGTCACGATTTCTAATTTCAAATTTATAAAGCTCACCAGCACTAATCTCTGGTATAAATATTTCCCAAACGCCAGTATCACCACGTGCTCGCATAGGATAGTGCCTGCCATCCCACTGATTGAATTCACCGACGACACTGATACGTTCCGCATGAGGTGCCCAGGTGGCAAATAAGGTACCACTAACACCATCAATTTCATGGCGATGAGCACCTAATATTCGATAGGCATGCCAGTGTTTACCCTCTAAAAATAAGTGTAGATCAAAGTCGGAAATCTGGGGCGAAAAGCAATATGCATCATATTTTGATGTTTGTTCACCTTGGCTGCTACCACGGTGAACTTGATACGGGATATCTAGCTGTGAAGTCTGTCCAGTCCATTCAAATAAATCAGTATTATCAATTCTGCTGAGTTCAAGATCATCATTTAGCCATGCTTTTTCGGTATCTGGTAGGAAAACGCGTACTGTAGTGTTGCAGCCTTCAGGGTGGGCGCCTAAGACTGAGAATGGATCATGGTGACGCGCTTCTATGATTTTGGTTAAATCGTCAGATAATTTTTTTTGTAAAACCATAGAGTTGTGATCCTTTTCAAGTTTTTTATTGCTGTATATCCCTTGCTTATGTAGGCTTAAACCCATCTAGCAAACATTTTAAATCACCAGCAGGAGATGTTTTATGTCAAAGAATGATAGCACGCGTTTTGTTAGTCGTCTTACTCGCGATACCCTTGCATTGATATTGGCAGGCGGTCGCGGCTCACGGTTAAAACAATTAACTGATTGGCGAGCAAAACCAGCAGTACCCTTTGGCGGCAAGTTTCGCATTATAGATTTTCCTTTATCTAATTGTGTTAACTCAGGAATTCGCCGAGTAGGTATTTTGACGCAATACAAAGCACATTCTTTGATGAGGCATATCCAGCAAGGCTGGGGGTTTATGCGGGGTGAACTGGGCGAGTTTGTTGAATTGTTACCCGCATCACAGCGTACCGAGCAAGGCTGGTATACCGGTACTGCCGACGCGGTCTATCAGAATATCGATATCCTACGAAACCATGGTTCAGAATATGTATTGATCTTAGCGGGCGATCATATTTATAAAATGGATTACGGTGATATGTTAGCCGAGCACGTTGCTCAAGGTGCTGATATGACAATCGGTTGCATTGAAGTGCCATTAGAAGAAGCAAAAGCATTTGGTGTGATGTCGGTTGATGTGAATCGTCGCATTGTCGCTTTTGATGAAAAGCCCGATAAGCCCAACCCGATGCCTGGCCGTGATGATGTTGCTTTGGCATCAATGGGAATTTATATCTTTAATTCGGCATTTCTATATGAACAATTAATTAAAGATGCCGATAATATTGTATCTACTCATGATTTTGGCCACGATATTATTCCATCACTTATTACTGACCATAAGGTCGTTGCGTTCCCATTTAAAGATGTACAAGGTAACGATCCCGGCTACTGGCGTGATGTCGGTACCATTGATGCGTTTTGGTCTGCAAATCAAGAGTTAATCGGAGTGACACCGGAATTAAACTTGTATGACGATAACTGGCCAATATGGACTCATCAGGCACAACAGCCACCGGCGAAGTTTGTCTTTGATGATGATGAGCGACGAGGTACCGCAGTTGATTCAATGGTCTCTGGTGGTTGTATTATTTCTGGCTCCACCGTTCGTCACTCAGTATTGTTTTCGAATGTCGAAGTTAATAGCTTTTCTGTCGTAGAAGATTGTGTGATCTTGCCTGATGTAACTATTGGCCGCAGTTGTAGATTGAAAAAAGTGGTATTGGATAAAGGTTGTGAAGTTCCAGAAGGTACAGTAATTGGCGAAGATCCAGAAGCCGATGCGCAGCGTTTCCATGTTTCACCAAATGGTGTGGTATTAGTAACTCCAGAGATGTTAGGACAGAATTACCGTTATGTCAGATAAGTTAAAAGTTGTTTTATGTTGGCATATGCACCAACCTCAATACAGCGAACCTATGGGCGGTATGTATCAATTACCATGGACCTATCTTCATGCGATTAAAGATTATGTCGATATGGCATGGCATCTGGAGAGTATTCCTAATGCCAAAGCAGTGGTGAATTTCGCGCCAACATTAATTGAACAAATCGCCGATTATGATGAACAATTAAAGTCTCGCTTTAAAGGCACTGGCCATTTAAAGGATCCCTTATTAATTGCGTTAGATTCACCGGTACAACCTGCTTCAGCCGAAGAGCGTAAAACACTTATTAATGCTTGTTTGCGAGCCAATGAAGAGAAGCTGATTGCACCGTTTCCTTGTTTTGCATCATTGGCCGAGACTGCGCGTTGGTTATTAGATAAACCTGAACGTCTTGATTACATTAATGATCAATTTATGATCGATATGGTGGTGTGGTATCACTTAGCTTGGATGGGCGAGTCGGTAAGACGCAGTGATGTTCGCATTCAGGAACTGATGAAGAAAGGCAAAAAATATACTTTCCATGACCGTCGACAATTAATGATTGTTATTGGTGAGTTATTAGATGGCTTAATTCCACGTTTTCGACGATTAGCTGAATCAGGTAGAGTCGAATTGTCAGTGACACCTTATGCTCATCCAATCGTACCGTTATTACTTGATATTAATAGTACTTTAGAGGCGATGCCTGATGCACCACTACCTGAAGCCACTAACTACCCGGGTGGTGAGGAACGGGCTCATTGGCATATGGAAGAGGGCTTACGGGTCTTTGAATCCTATTTTGGTTTCAGACCGAAAGGCTGCTGGCCATCTGAAGGCGCTGTCTGTGAAGATACATTAAAACTAATTGCTCAACATGGTTTTGATTGGGCGGCAACTGGTGAAAATGTATTACGTAATAGCCTTAATATCTCAGATATGGCTGGTGAAAATATTCATAAACCATATAAATTACCGGGTGTCTCCCCCGCATGTTTTTTCCGTGACGACGGCTTATCTGATTTAATTGGCTTTAGTTATACTAAGTGGGGCGCAGATGATGCGGTAAATGATTTTATTCATCATTTAACAACCATTAAATCAACGACGGAAGATGAACCAGACCGTGTTGTTTCTATCATTTTAGACGGTGAAAATGCATGGGAATATTATTCGTATAATGGCTACTATTTCTTACAAGCTCTATATAGCCGCTTGGCTGACCATCCGGAAATAGAATTAACGACTTTTTCAGAAGCACTTAAAGCAGGTGTTAAATCAGCAGAGTTACCTAAGATGATGGCTGGCAGCTGGGTTTATGGTTCATTTTCTACTTGGATAGGTGAGCCTGATAAAAACCATGGTTGGGATCTATTAAGTGCGGCAAAACAAACGTTTGACCGAGTCATTATAGAAAAAACATTTGAGCCTGACTTTATGCAGGCCTTATTACGACAATTAGCTATATGTGAAGGATCTGACTGGTTTTGGTGGTTTGGTGATTATAATGCCTCAGACAGTGTTAGTGATTTTGAGCGTTTATTTCGGATGCATTTGTCTAATTTGTATCAAATGCTAGGAGAAGAAGTACCGCAAAACCTATCTGCAGTTGTCTCACAAGGTGGTGGTGGTATTGAACAAGGTGGAACGATGCGACGTGGAAGCTAAATAATGGAACAAGCCCATATTTTTGAACAACGTCGTAGTGGTGTTTTATTACATATCACCAGTCTACCTTCTGCTAATTTAGGGCCAGATGCCTATCGATTTGTTGATTTTTTACATCATTCGGGCGTGTCGGTTTGGCAAATGCTGCCATTAGGGCCAACTCATAGTGAAGGTTCGCCTTATCAGTGTTTGTCTGCTCACGCTGCTAATGTTGATTTAATTAGTGTTGACGTAGTTAAGCAACAATCGTGGGCCAATGAATCAGAGCTTACTGGCTTAACCTTTTCAACGATGATTGCTCATGCGTATCGCCAGTTTATGACGCAAGCGAATGAGAGTGATAAACAAGCTTTTTCTGACTTTCAACAACAGCAAAATTTTTGGTTAGATGATTACGTGCTTTTTTGTGAAATTCGACATTTACACCATTCAACGGCATGGTATCACTGGCCTGAAGAGTTACGTGATAGAAATGCGGCTGCAATAGATAAAGTTCGTATTGAACGAGAAGATGCACTCAATATTAGACGTTTTGAACAATTTTTATTTTTTCAACAATGGCATGCACTAAAGCACTATGCCAATGAACGTAATGTGATGCTATTTGGTGATATGCCTATTTTTGTCGCTCACGATAGTGTTGATGTATGGGCAGCACCAGAATTGTTTACATTAGATCAATATGGACAGCCGGAAACTGTTGCTGGGGTCCCACCGGATTACTTTTCTGAAACAGGTCAACGTTGGGGGAACCCACTGTATCGCTGGCAACAGCATATTGAGCAAGGGTTTACTTGGTGGCAGCAGCGGTTACAGACACAATTAGAGTTATTTGATCTAATTCGAATTGATCATTTCCGTGGTTTTGAGGCTTGTTGGGAAATTCCTGCATCTTGTGAAACAGCTATTGAGGGGCAGTGGGTAGCCGCTCCGGGTGAAGCATTATTTGACAATTTGTTAGCTCATTTTGGTGAACTACCTCTAGTGGCTGAAGATTTAGGAATTATTACTAAAGAAGTCACCGCATTACGAAGCAAGTACGGAATGCCGGGCATGAAAATTTTACAATTTGCTTTTGGTGGCGATGCGGACAATCCATACCTGCCACATCAACATTGTCGTGATAGCGTAAGTTATACCGGCACTCATGATAATGATACTAGTCTTGGTTGGTATAACGAGTTAGATGATAGAACAAAACATCACTTACATGAGTATTTTGGCGAGCCGCAGCAAAAAATGCCTTGGTTGTTAATCCAAGCTGCATTAAGATCGGTTTCTCAATTAGCCGTAATTCCTATGCAAGATATTTTAGAATTGGACGGTGAACATAGAATGAATGTGCCTGGCACAATTGAAGGTAATTGGAACTGGCAGTTTGATTGGGAAATGGTGAATGAATCGTGTGCACCAAAATTAAGAAAATTAAATGAACTGTATGGACGTAATTAAACTATGAGTAATCCAATATCGTTAAAATATGCTGAAACCCATGAATGGGTAAGAGTCGAAACGACGGGGGAATTAACTATCGGTATTACTGACCATGCACAAGATTTATTAGGTGATTTAGTCTTTGCTGAGTTACCAGAAGTGGGTCAACGCTTTGCGGCAAAAGAACAATGCATGCTGCTAGAGTCGGTTAAAGCTGCTTCAGATATTTATATGCCGGTGGGTGGCGAGATTGTTGCTATTAATAGTCAGGTAGATGAAGAGCCTGAGATTATCAATCAAGATTCTTTTGGTGAGGGCTGGTTATTCAAAATTCAACCGGATAATCAAGCAGATGTTGAAGCTTTATTATCTTCAGAAGCTTATGAAGCGTCGTTAGACGAGTAAATACCGCCTAAAACTGTTGCCTTGCTAGCCCCGGTAACAGCGGGTAAATTACCTGACTTATTAGCTAAGGTTTGGCTTGCTAGCCAAGCAAATGCACAAGCTTCTACCCAATCTGGCGCCAAGCCTAGTTCACTGGTGGTCAATACTGCTTTGTTAGGTAAGGCTTGTTGTAATTGTTGCATCAAATAACTATTGTGAGCCCCGCCACCGCAAACATATATTGCAGTCGAGTTATCTGCATAACGTTGGATATCAGCTGCAATAGTTTGTACGGTTAAAGAAACAAGACTTGCTTGGATATCTTGGGGTAGTAATGCTAGATGAGCACATTTTTCTAGAATATGATCTAGCCAGTTTAAGTGAAAATATTCGCGGCCAGTACTTTTAGGAATAGCCTGTTTGAAATAGCTATCTTCAAGAAGAATGTTGAGTAACTGTTGGTTAACGTTGCCACTTGATGCCCACAAACCATCATAGTCATAGGCTTGACCATCATGATGGCGAGAGAACCAAGCATCTAATAAGGCATTGCCAGGCCCAGTGTCAAAGCCAAGTACAGTTTGTTCGGTGCTTGAAGGTAAGGTAGTAACATTACTAATTCCACCAATATTTACTATCACCCGGTTTTGTTCCGCTGTCTGAAATAAGCCTTGGTGAAAGGCTGGAACAAGAGGGGCACCCTGACCACCTAGTACCATGTCTCGCTGACGAAAGTCGGCAATGGTAGTGATGTTGGTGAATTCTGCAATGACATTCGGGTTGCCAATCTGCAAACTAAAGGCATTTTGTGAGTCTGGTAGGTGAAATACAGTTTGGCCATGACTACCTATAGCCGCAATGTCTGTTGCTGTAAGTGTTGTAGTTGCAATAAGCTTATTGATAGCAGTCGCGATAGCTTTGCCTAGTGCGATATCTAGTTCACCAAAACGTTTAAGTTCACACTGCTGTGTTTCTATAAGTTGCTGTAACCCTAGTCGTAAATTAACTTCAAAGGGATAGGTTTGAGCTGCAATAAGCTTACTTGGTATAGCCGTTTGTTGCTCGATGATGACAACATCAATGCCATCAAGGCTCGTACCTGACATTACACCTATATAATAAGTCACTCGATTTTTTACTCGTTAGATGCGACTGCAGTATTGCTTAATGTTTTTAAGCCGGCCACTAATGGCTGCATTTTTTGTTTGAAGTCAGCATGGTACTTATTCGCTAGTGGCTCTGCTTTTGGTAGGCTAACGGTAAGCGGATTGCGGTGGACGCCATTTACTCTGAATTCATAATGTAGATGAGGACCTGTAGCTAGGCCACTACTACCAATGTAGCCAATGGTGTCGCCTTGTCTAACACGTTTGCCACGCTTCAACCCTTTCCGGTATTTAGACATATGAGCATATAAGGTAGTGTATTTACCACCATGAGATAAGACAACGGTGCGACCATAACCGCCTTTAGTACCTACAAAACTGACTTTACCATCACCAGTAGCCAAAATAGGTGTACCACGTGAGGCAGCATAGTCAACTCCACGATGAGGGCGACTTGTCTTTAATACGGGGTGCTTACGGTTAGGATTAAATTTAGAGCTTATCCGTGAGAAGTGTACCGGAGTACGACTGAAGGCTTTCCGCATACTATCGCCATTAGGAGCATAAAAGCGACTCAGTCCTTTATCATTGGTATAACGTACTGCCTGAAATGTTTTGCCACGATTAGTAAATTCAGCAGCAAGAATATTGCCATCGGCTATTTTTTCGCCATCAAGGTAGTTTTCGTCGTAGATAAGTTTGAAGTGATCGCCTTGACGAAGGTCTAAGGCAAAATCAATATCCCAACCAAAAATGTAAGCTAATTCCATAATTAACTTATCGGAAAGGCCAGCATCAATGCCTGCTTCAAATAATGAGCTGGTAATTTGTGCCACGGCATGTGTTTGACGGTGTTCAACTTCGCGAGTGAATGTTTGTGCTTCATAACCGGACTCTGTCGCTTTAACAATAAGGTTTTGAGTTTGGCTCAGGGTTAAGTCGAGTTGCTTTAATGTATTTTTATCGGACACGTTTGAGTCAAAACCAAAGCGAATTAATTGGCCAGGTTTTAAATTTAATAACGGCTTTAGCGCTTTATCAAGCTGGGCAACGTTATAAACGTCACGCGCTGTAAGTCCAACGCGTGGAAATATTAATGATAAGTTATCGCCAGATTTAACGGTGACTTCTTGCCAACGTAATGATTGAGACTGCTTTTCAATATTGTTAATGGCGAGTTGTTCTAGCTGAGCATGTTCCTGAAGTGCTATATCATTAATAGTAGCGTCATCAGTTTCACTGTTACTCTCAACAGGTATGGTTGCCACTGCTGGTCGAGGCAGTGTAACGGTACTATTAATAGGAGTGCTGTTTTGTCCAATAGCTTGTAATTCAGCCGGTAAGTTAGGTAAATCTATAACTTGAGACTGAGTGAGCGATGAACTGGGCTTGCTAGTAGCTAATACAATAGTGGTAATAAAAATACCAATGATGGTGAGTAGCGACAAAGCCAAAAGATGACCGCGCTTTGGTCTAGCCGTGGTAAATAAGCCTGTTTGTGCCGAAGAAGCTATAAGTTTGTTGCGTTTCATTTGCAAACTCTAGTGATAACGATAATTCCTACAATTCTGGCAGTATTTACAACTAATTGGAAGAGCTGACCTTCAGTCTGATGTGATACTATTCGCGCCACACTATTTATATGAGTTGGAGAGCAGTGATGATTCCTGTACAAGAAGCCCTTGCTGAAATTAAGCGTGGAACAGAAGAAATTTTGGTCGAGAGTGAACTAGTTGAAAAACTGGAGAGCGGCAAGGTTTTACGTATAAAAGCAGGCTTTGATCCAACAGCACCTGATTTGCACCTCGGGCATACAGTTCTATTAAATAAGCTAAAACTATTTCAAGATTTGGGCCATAAAGTCTTATTTTTGATCGGTGACTTCACTGGTTTGATTGGCGACCCAACTGGTAAGAGTGCGACGCGACCAGCTTTGACTGCTGAAGAAATTGCAGCGAATGCACAAACCTATAAAGAACAGGTGTTCAAGATCTTAGACCCCGCTAAAACTGAAGTGCGTTTTAATTCAGAGTGGTTTGGCGACAAGGGTGCTGACTTTATGATTAAGTTAGCTGGCAAGTTAAGCGTGGCACGAATGCTTGAACGCGATGATTTCAAAAAGCGATTTAAGGCAAACCAGTCTATTTCTATCCATGAATTCCTTTACCCGCTCGTTCAAGGTTATGACTCTGTGGCTTTGGAAGCAGATGTCGAGCTGGGTGGTACAGACCAGAAATTTAACTTATTAATGGGCCGTGAGCTCCAGAAAGGGGAAGGACAAGATCCACAGGTGGTCATTATGACGCCGTTGTTAGAAGGTTTAGACGGTGTTAAGAAAATGTCGAAATCTTTAGATAACTATATAGGTATCACAGAAGCACCTGGAACGATGTTTCAAAAGATTGTATCGATTCCTGATTCACTAATGTGGCGTTGGTATGAATTATTATCCTTTAAATCTCTCAAAGAGATTGACGAGTTGAAGGCTAGTATTGAAGGTGGTGCTAACCCTCGCGATGTGAAAATTGAGTTAGCACGTGAAATTGTTGCTCGTTTTCATGGTGAAGAAGCGGCAGCAAGTGCACATAAAGGTGCAGGTAATGTCATTACTGAAGGTGAAGTACCTGAAGGAACAGCAGAACTTGCTGTTGAACTAGATGGGCAAGTTGAGCTGGCGATTGCAGCAATCATTAATAAGGCAAGCTTAGCGTCTAATTCTGCTCAAGCCAGAGATATGCTTAAAAATGGTCGAGTAAAGGTTGACTGGGAAGCTGTGGAGTCTAGCTTGAAACTAGGGCAAGGTAAGTATTTGATTCAAGCAGGCAAGAAGAAAATAGCTTGGGTGACATTGAAATAAGTACTGTGATACACAAAAAAGATCGGCATAGTCCGAGATTTTTTGTGTATAGATGGTAAGTATTCAATGCTTTTGCCTCTTGGAAGTCTTAAATTTTACAAATTTATGACAGGGTAAAAAATAAAAAACTATGTAGTTTCATAGAGCTACAGAGCAACCTGAGTGAATGGGAGAAACTTCCTGTTGACGGATGGTTTTTTCACTGTAGAATGCACCTCTTCATATCGCATGCAACCCAGTTGTGGTGCGGGATGGCAGGAAAATTAAAGTTTGACAGTTTGGTGAGACGCTGTATAATTCTCGCTTCTTTGTTGCAGCGAACACGCAGCAAACGCTCTTTAAAAATATGGTATCAAGTAATTTGTGTGGGTACTTACGTTGTTGGACTTTGCAAAAAGATCAGACGTTGGTA